>JBNASD010000001.1:0-13439 GCA_049720225.1 Microgenomates group bacterium
TATATTGATTACCACCAAAATACCAACTGTTTTGGTAATAAGTTTGCACTTCTCTCTCTACCGTACCGTTAGTAAATTCTAAGGTAAGATAAGAAGGCTCTAAAAGAGGAATCCCTAAAACAATATGTTGACCTATTTCTATATGAGTTTTTCTGTAGGTTTCGTTATATAAATAATTTTGGGGATCAAAAAATTGTCTTGTCGAAAGATGGTTTTCGGTAGGAGAATAAAGAAAATTTAACATTCCTTTAATTTTTGGATTCGTCTTGGCAAAATTAAAATAATCTTTAAATTGACTATTTAATAAAGAAAAATCAGGGGAATAACCAACTGGCCAAAAAGCGTGGGGAATTATCCAAAGCTTTTGGTTAGGCCAGGTTAATGATAAAAATGTTTGAAAGGCAACTTGATAAATTTCTTTATTCCAATCAATGAAAGCTTTGTCTTTTTGGTTGCAAATATAATTAATTCCGTAAAAACTAAAGGCAAAATCGGTAACATACTCATAATAAGAGCGGTTAACCTTTGGTCCTGGTAGCCGACACCAATAATCCATAAACGAAGGGTAAGCTTCGATAATAAAAACTCCAATTTGGGGATAATCCTGACGTATCTTATTGGTAACTAATCGAAAATCATCTTCTTTAATGCCTTTCCAATATGGTTCATCCATATAAAAAGCGTAAATTTGTTCCTCAAAACCGGCGATTTGGTTTTTAAAATTTTGCCACCGAGTTTCCCAGTCTGAACGAAGAACAGTACTTCCGTCACCGTAATGACCATCGGTTATAGTTTGGAAGAAAATTGTTTTTACATCTAAAATTGCTTTTAGATTATGATTTTTGGTTAATTGAAGGCAGTCTTGCCAAGAAGAAGAACCGCGGGTAATTTTAATTACATTTGAATTGTTTAAAGAGGCAAGCTTAGGAATATCGTCACACAAAACATGGAAGTAACCAAAAAATTCTAAATTAGAAGGACTTTCTTGGGCATAAAAAGTTTTGGGTAAGGAGAGAGGTTTGGAGGAAGGATGTTGAATAAGAAAAAGGATTAGAAGTAAGTTAATCACTAAAAAGAAAGAAAAAACTACACTTTCAAAAAGGAAAAATCTTAAGAAAGAACTATCTTTTTGGTTAAAAATTTTCATTTATTTTAATTTGCTTGTTTCTTTATGTTCGGTGACTTTTTTACACTGTTTACAGTATTTACGCAAAACTAATTTTTCTGGAGTTTTGG
Organism: Microgenomates group bacterium; assembly: GCA_049720225.1. GTDB lineage: Bacteria > Patescibacteriota > Microgenomatia > PFEM01 > JBNASD01 > JBNASD01. Next base: position 1,237 of record JBNASD010000001.1, read on the forward strand.
TTTTATTTTTTTCCGTCACATAATTTTGTCGGCCGCAAACCGAACAAATTAAGGCAATTAATTGTCTTGGTCCTTTTTTTGCCATATTTCCTCCTTTTGAGCCGAGGACGGGAATCGAACCCGTGACCCCGAACTTACCAAGTTCGTGCTCTGCCGACTGAGCTACCTCGGCAAACTGATAAAATATTTTAACAAAAGTTTTTTAAAAAAGGAACAAGGAGAGATGACAAAAAAAGTGATATACTTTAGAAAATGTCTCAAGAAACGAAAAAAGAGGGGTTGTCTCCTAAAACTCCTAAAAATATTTCTCGAAGAAGTTTTCTTATTTTAACAGCAGTAACAGTCGCAGGGACAGTTGGAACAGAATTAGCATTAAACAGAGGAAGATTTTGGAGAGAGATTGGAGAGTTTTTATTTTCGAAAGAAACTGATGAAAGATGGAGAATAGCAGAAGAAGTTATTAAGGCTACTTCTTTTTCTTCAAAAGAGAGTTTTCAAAATACAGTAATTGCTATTAATCAGCTAAATAGAAAATTTGGGGTAGAAGAAACAATTCCTTTCAACGATTTTGAGGAAGAAAATAATTGGCTAAGAATAAAGAGAGAAAGAATTCCTGAACATTGGTTAAAATTTTGGAATGTAGGGCCGGTGCCTTTAGGTTTAGTTTTACCTTTTTTAGGTTCTTTTTCTGAAAAAGAAAAAGAAAAAAGAGAGGTTTTTTCTAATACACCACTTTTTCTTCCTTGGATATTTTGTAGTTTAGAATTAATTCAGAATTTTGGAGGAGAAGAAAGATTTAGAAAAAAATTAGGAATTAGTGAAGAAAAACTAATTATTGATCCTAAAAATAAACGGGGAATAATTGATTGTTCTGAAGGGATTTTTAATACAAAAGTTGGGGATACTTACTACCGGTTTTTTCCTTATTGCGTAATGGGAATTCTTGAGGGAGAATTTTCTGATAAAAATTTATCGGTTATTTCCCTCCCAAATTATTTAGATTGGTTAAAAAAATTTTTAACTCTGCCATTACCACCACAAATAAAGGAAGATTTAAATGAAGTTTCTGAAATTCTAAGAAGAATGGGGAAGAAAAGTTTATCTCCTTTAAACTTAGAGGGACTCTTTTTAGATAATTGGAGAGTGTTTGGGGAAGAAAAAAGACCCTCTTCGCCCGAATTATTTTTAGCTTCTTCCCAACAAGGAAATTTTCCCAAATTTCCTCAGATTGAAGCTCCTTCTGTAGTGGTAAGGTTTGGTTCTGATTTTAAAGAGTGGCAAGGGCCTTTTAAAGAAAGAATTAGTCCATTTCAAATAGGAAAAGTAGATTGGGATTTTTTTAAAGAAAGAAAAGAAAACGGATTATTAATTAGACATCCTAAAGTTTTGGCTTTACCTTATACTTTAGGAAAATTATTTACCACAGTAGGAGCTTGGTTGCCTGTGAGTTTTGGGAAGAAAGTTTAATCTTTTTTTTGAGCCGAGACCGGGGCTCGAACCCGGAACCTACTGTTTACAAAACAGTTGCTCTACCATTGAGCTATCTCGGCAATTTTGGTTTATTTTAACAAAAATTTAAAGACATTAACAAGAATATTTTTAAAAAGCGCCAAATTTTAGAGAGAAAGGAAGAAAACCAACAACAATGCCTGCCAGGTGGGTTACCGTAGCCTGTTTTCCTGAGGAAAACAGGTGGGTATCCTGCTCCGTAACCCACGGGTCACGGAGACGCCGGATTCCCTTTTAAAAGGGTTGAGGAAAAGAGGTTACGGCTTTAACCCCTTCCTCGGCAGGCAATTTAAGAATAGCATAAAAATTTATTTTTTGTCAACTTCTAAATTAAAGGAGTACCAGGAAGAAGAAGAGAAAGAATGGCTTTGACTATTGGAGAAATGATTAATATTAATGGTGGTGTTCCCAAAAAAGGAAAAATTAAGAAAAGAAGAATGATTTGGCCATATCGACTTAAAAAATCATCTACTTTATAAGCTAATTCCGGCGAAAGAAAACCGACCAAAACTTTTCCTCCATCCAAAGGATGAAGAGGCAAAAGATTAAACACTGCCCAGGTAATATTTAAGGTAATAATAGGGAACAAAGCAGATTCAATTAAAAAGCCTGAAGCACCAAAAAAAAGAAAGGAAATTCTTATAATTAAGGCTAAAAAAATTCCTAAAATTATATTCGCCATTGGTCCGGCTAAAGAAATTAAAGCAGAATCACGGCGAGGATGACGTAAATTAAAAGGGTCAACTGGTACTGGTTTTCCCCAGCCAAAAATTATTGGCGAACCAAGAAAAAGCAAAATTAATGGCAAAAGAGCTCCTAGAGGATCTAGATGGGCAAAGGGGTTTAAAGTTAATCGTCCCATTAAGCGAGCGGTTGGGTCTCCCTGACGATCGGCCATCCAGGCGTGAGCTGCTTCATGAATGGCTAAAGAAAATAAAAAAGCAAAAATAAAAAGAAAAATTGTCATTGAAAAATTTTTTCTGGTTGCAAAATTTTATTTATTAATGTATATTAATTAAAGTTAAATTTAAGTATAACATAAAAAGGAAAAAAACCAATGGCTACTGTTTGTGATCTATGTGGAAAAGGAAAATTATTTACCAAAATGGGACGTCACCATCGGGGAGTGGCTGGAGGAAGGTGGAAACACCAAGCGCAAAAAACGCGAAAGATTTTAAAACCCAACCTTCATCCTTTCAATGGCTTTCTTAATGGAAAAAAGGGAAAATGGTGGTTGTGTACAAAATGTTTAAGAAAAGTTAAAGGAAAAACCCCTTCTAAACCCAAAGAATCTTCTTCCGAAGAGATTACTCAAAAGTAGCTTGAGGATAGCCATCTTGAAATTGCCAAAAACTGACCGGTTTTTTTCCTTCCAATTGGACTTTATCTAAAACTAATTTATTTTCTTTTAGATGAGCCTGAAGAATTTTCAATCTTTTAGCTTGATTTTTAATTTTTATTTCTGTCCAAGTACCGGGCCAGGGAAAAAAGGCTTTAATCATTAACCAAATTTTTTCCGCGTTTTCGATTTTTATACCTAATCTTTCAAAGGGAGGAAAAGATTTTCCTTGAAGGGATAAAAAGATTGCTTGGGGGGGAATAAAACCATCTTCGCGAGTAAGTTTTTTGGTGAAAGTCGCCTGTTGATGATTTTGGGGTTGGGGTTGAATTTTTCCTTCTAAGTAGGGAAAAAGAATTATTCTTAAGGCTTGAGTGCCGGCGGAAAAAAGACGAAAATACAAACTTTCGGCGGTATCTTGGGGAAGAATTTCTTCTTCCAGTTGAGCAACAATTGGTCCGTGGTCGATTTCTTCATCCATTTTAATGATTGATAAACCGGTTGTTTTTTCTCCATTTAAAATAGCAGTTTGGACAGGAGAGGGACCGCGATATTTTGGCAATAAAGAAGGATGAAGGTTTAAAATTCCCCATTGGGGAAAGCTTAAAAAATGGGAAGGAACAATTGCTCCAAAAGAAGCCAAAATTCCCACCAAAGGTTTTTCTTCTTTATTTAAATCGATATCTTTTAATAGCGAGGGAGTGATTACTTTTTTAATTTCTATTTTTGGCCAGTTTTGGAGATTTCTTAAAACTACTTGCGAATATTTATCAGAGCCAAAAAACCAAATTTTTAATTTGTTGTTCATTTTTTTGGAGGCTGGCGTAAATTGGTAAAAAATTGTCCTTTTTGCTCTTTAATTCGGTCAATAAATAAAATACCATCTAAATGGTCAATCTCATGTTGAATTACCACCGCAGTAAATCCTTTAAATTTTCTTACGACTGTGGCTCCTGAAAGTGTTTGGTATTGAACTTTGATGGCGTTATGTCGGCGAACTTTCCCCCAAACATAAGGTAAAGAAAGACAACCTTCATAGGGATTAGGACTTTGAGGAATTCCTAAACGAGTTCTTTTTGATTTCCAAATAATTTGGGGATTAATCATTGGCAAAAACTGGCGTGATCTTTTTGACCAAACTACAATAATTCGCAAAAGTTTTCCTACTTGAGGAGCAGCCAAACCAACACCAGTAAATTTTCGCGGAGAAGGGCGCAAAAATAAAATCATTTCTTTTACAAAATCTTTTATTTCTTTGTTAATTTCTTTTACTGGTTTGGCTTTTTTGCGCAGAATTGGATGGGGGTAGGTAAGGATTTTAAGCATAGGGAAATTTTAGCAGAAAACATAAAGTTTTACAAACATTAAAACTTGATTTTTCTACCAATTTTTAATAAAATTGCTTTAAAATTAAAGAAATCTTAGTCAATGGCGACTAAGAATTTCTTAAAGCACCTTAAAATTTCAGTTTTGGCAAAAAGGAGGATGAATCCCAAAAAAAGCTTGGGAAGCTCACTCTCGTTGATGAAGATCCTTAAGAAAAGGAAGAGGTTCAAGGGTTGAAAAGAGAAAAAGTTGTAAGGAATCTTTCTTTTTCTTTTTGCCGTTCCAATCAAATGGCTTACCTATCAAACCAAAGATAGGTTTATCAAAAGCTCTGGTCTTAAAAAAGACCAATAAAGGAGGCAAGAGAAAAGAAAGTTCCCCAAAACTTAACCTCAATTCTTCCTAAGAATCTCAAACCTTTTCTTAAGTCATCGTTGCCGCATCGGGCGAAACCAACTGCTGTTGGTCTGAGGTCAATAGACTGGGTACAGTTGGAAGGTTGAGTGAACGACTCTTATTTCCCTTAAGGGAGGTGTAAGATGGGCCCAAAACTCAGGCTACCTATTGGTCCTGATTTTTGGCGGAACATCCAGGTTCCGGGTACCGAACCTTATAAGATTCAGATAACTCCTAATGGAGCCAACGTCACCTATCTGGATCTAGAGTATGGGGGCCACTTTGTTCAACCAGTGAACAAAAATGGCAACATCACCGGACATGCGATGCCTACTCAAGGGCCGCCCAAACATTAAGATCTTATTTAGTATTGCCAAAACTGAATAAGGAAAAGGATACTCTATTAGCCGAAAGGCTGAAGATGACGCTTGTAAGCGTGGTCTTCCTTTTGGAGGTAGGGTACCCTCTTTTCTTAATTAGAGAATGAACTAATCTAGAAATATAATAAAATAAAAACAATGAGAAAAAGTAAAACTAGCTTCCAAAAGGAAATAGAAGGGATAATAAATTTAGTTAATAAAGTAAATAAGAAAAGAAAAATTACAGCAAGAAGACTTGCTCAAAAATTAGGCAGAATACCTACGTTTATTGAGGTCACTGAAGAATTAAGGCGAATAGAGGGAGATAAGACGGTTGGATTACCTCAAAATATTATTAATACTTCTTTGATGGATGCTTATTTGGCACTAAGAAGAAATGATTTAAATTTCGCTATAGAAAAAATAATTATTGCTGCTCGGATGTTAGTTTTGGGGATTGAAAGTGAAATCATTTCCCAAAAACGCATACCTAGCCTTGCTCAATTATTTAGTTCTATTCTAAAAATTCAATGGGAGAAGAAAATAATTTTACCTAAGGAAATTGACCAGTTAGTACTTCTTTGTTTTGAAATTCGTAATTTTGGAGAAGATAAAGAAAAAATTCTAGAACAAATTAAAATAATAAAGAAAATTTTAAATACACTTAGTAAGAAGAATTCAAGATAAATACAATTTAAGGTTCCTCAAAAAAACCAACTAAAATCTTGACTTTTCCAGCAATTTATGCTTTTTTATCCTTAAAAAGAAATCTTAGTCAATGGCGACTAAGAATTTCTTAAAGCACCTTAAAATTTCAGTTTTGGCAAAAAGGAGGATGAATCCCAAAAAAAGCTTGGGAAGCTCACTCTCGTTGATGAAGATCCTTAAGAAAAGGAAGAGGTTCAAGGGTTGAAAAGAGAAAAAGTTGTAAGGAATCTTTCTTTTTCTTTTTGCCGTTCCAATCAAATGGCTTACCTATCAAACCAAAGATAGGTTTATCAAAAGCTCTGGTCTTAAAAAAGACCAATAAAGGAGGCAAGAGAAAAGAAAGTTCCCCAAAACTTAACCTCAATTCTTCCTAAGAATCTCAAACCTTTTCTTAAGTCATCGTTGCCGCATCGGGCGAAACCAACTGCTGTTGGTCTGAGGTCAATAGACTGGGTACAGTTGGAAGGTTGGGCTAACTAGCTGTTAAGTAAGGAAGAAGAGAAGATGACTAAGAATTCGTTAGGGGGAGTCTCGCCCAAAGCGGTAGACCTTGCTCGTCGTTTTGGCCTTGATCCATCGACCACTTTTGGTTCCCAAACTATCTACTATGGTTCTGACCAAAGGGTTCAGACAGATCCTCAAAGTGCGATTGAGGCGAGTCTAACCTTTGAGCAGAGTTCTGGTGGGAATCGAGGTGCTACCGGCGGATGCGGGCAAGACCCTTCAAGGGTGTCGAAAACAAAGTAGAAAAAGTACCAGAAAGAAGCCAAAACTGAATAAGTGACCTAATATGTTAGGAGATTGTCGGGTAAACCGATTATCGTGTAGGTCACCACGAGAGAAGCTTAGCTTCCAATCTCCTAACTTTTTAAACTTAAAAAAATATAATAAAATAATAAAATAAATAATGCTTTCAAAAAAAATAGAAGAAATTTCTTGGGAATATTATCAAAAATATAAAGATGATGGAATAAAGGTTAATTTTAAAAGACTTCTTAGAACCGCAAAAACAACAGCTAAAAGAGCAGAAAGAAATTATTCAAAATTAGAATCTCCCAGAACTTCTTGTAAAGAAATTTATATTCTTCATTGGGTAAGAGAAACTCTAAGCAAAGGATTTGTTATTAAAACACTCCAAAAGATAGATATTAAAAGTCCCCCTTCAGAACCTTATTTTCAAGCAATAAGCGATTATTTTCGTTTACTCCCTCCTTCACTTATTCGGGCAATAAACTTAAAAATTAATAACACACCTCCGCCGGAGCGAGAAAGACTTTGGAAAACCTTTAATTTTCCACTAAATGAGATAAAGGAAAAATTTGCAAGATTAATTTTGCTTCGAAGAGATTACCTTTTAAAAAAGAAGGGAATTCCTATATTAGAGATATTTTTGAAACAATTCAAAATACCTAAAGATGATTTCGAGAAGTTTATTAAAAATCAAAGAAAAATTATTAATCTTTGTAATAAACTCCTTCCTAAATATGAAGAATTACCAAGTTGGTTTTATTCCGAGTTTAATTTTCCATGCTACATCTGCAGAATGTCCAATTTTCCCTTTAAAAACTTAAATGAAATATTTAATTTTGTTTCTCAAGAATATCCGTTATTGGCTAAATTTAAATCTAAAGTAAAAACGATTATGGGGAATTGTTCGCAAGTAAGATATGAGAAAAAAACGGATTGTTTTTTGATAACCATTGATAAGTATAATAACTTTCGTCACCAAGCTATAGATTTTATTCATGAATTAGGGCATGTAGTAAACTTCTTAAAGGATTTTAAAAATTGTTTAGATCCTCTTGAGAAAGGAAAATACTATGAGGAAAATGAAGCAATAAAGATAGAATTTTCAATGTTAAAAAAGTCATCGAAAAATCTTTTTAAGGCAAATTTAGCTAGGATTTTAGGTACATTTTGGAAAACTATATTTGAAATAATGCTTTACAAAAATCCGAATCAAGATATAGAAAAGCTATATGCCGATACATTTAATATGTGCTTTAAAGGGGCAAAACAAAAAAGAAATCCATTTTATATATTAGATGAAAATATAATTACTTCTCCGTTCTCTTCATTACCACATGCTATAGTCTACTGTAACCTAATTTCAGAAATGAAAATATTAGAATAACATTTTTTATAATCTCCTTTTGTAATTCATCAGGCGGAAATCAGAATTACTTTTGGTTTGCGGTCAATAAACTGAGGGTAGTTGACAAGTTGGGTTAACAACCATATTTTTTCCGAAAAAGGTAAAGTTGTTACTAGCCAAAACTGAATAAAAGAGAGCGCCGATCAACCGTAAGGTTGAGGACGATCCGAATATTTCGGATGGTTTCCCTTAAAATTGGGTAAGGCGCTCTTACTTTTTAAATATAATTTAAATTTATAGTAAAATTATTCTTTAATGGTTAAACCGACAATTATTTTCAAAACTAGTAAAAAATTGTCTCCTTCTTTTCTCTTTTTTTTTCAATATCCTCAAAACAGTCATTTTTTTGCCCATTTATATGAACATCTTCTAGATAAAATTTTTACCAAAATTGAAAATTCCCCGTATTTAATAGGAGGAGTGAGTGCCGGTATTTTATGGATTTTAATTCGAGATAATTTTAACCCTAAATTACTTTCTGACATTTTTCTTTTAAAAACAATTTCTCTTGAAGATTTATATTATGAAAAAAAAAGAATTATTTTAGAAGGTCTTACCAATATTTATGAACACCGTTTATTAATTCATAACCTAATTCAGTATCAGAAAAAAGATAAAAGGTCACTTTGTGAATATTTTCATTCTCTCGAAAAACTTCCTGTTTCTAAGAAGGAAATTTTAAAAAATCTCAATTTAACTCATGTTATTTTTATCAATTCTCGTTCCTTAATTTTCTCTTACCAACGAGAAATTAACAATATATCAGCTAATTTTCTTTTTAAAAAATTAAAATATAAAAATACGTCTTTTGAAAATGTAAGAGTTTTTCCTCAAGATGGAATTATTTATCTTGCTTATTCACTTTCAATTCCCATAGACTCTATAGTTGAAGCCTATAAATTAGTTTTTATCTCTAGAGTTTTAAGAGAAGAAATTGAAAAAAAACTAAGAGAGAATGGACTTATATATAACTGTCGTTTGGAAATGGATAAAGATTTTACTTCTCGTATTTTTTCTACTTTCATTTTTCCAATCGAAGCTAAAAATTCAAAGATGGTTTGGGAAATTGCCAAAAAAATTATTGAAAACCCACCAAAAAATGAGGCATTTTTTAAATATATAAAGAAAAAACTTCTTGAAGAGCTGGCAATAAAAGTAAAAGATTTTATAGAAGAAGAAAGAAGCAAGATAGAACAACAACTTGAGTGGAATAGTTTTACCCCCCTTTCGATTAGAGAAAAAATTGAGATTATTAAAAAAATTAACGTGGAAATTCTTTATAAATGGTGGAATAAAAAGCTTCCGCAAGTTTCTTGTTATTCTTTGCTATATTAACTAAAGTTTTTTTTAAAAATTTAACAAGCAAAACCGTTAATCCTAAAAATTTTTTATTAAGATTCCCTCGTAAAATAAATATATACCGCAAGCCGTCTTAGATTTTTTCTGATCTTTATTGTCCTTTTTATTCTTCAGGATTTTTTTGATTTTAAAAAAACAATCTTTCTTTTTGTTTTTTCCGCAGAATAGGGTGAGGGTAGGTAAGGATTTTAAGCATGATGAATAATTGTATCTTAAAAGAACTCTAATTGCAAACTATTTTTAATTGAAGAGAAAAATAGTTGATGTTAAAATAAAAAATATAATGGATAGCGAAAAAATTATTTTGGAAATAAAAATTCCCCGCGACCATCAATATACTCCCGAATCGGCGGTGAATTTTTTTTCTGGGCTTTCTCGTTCTTTTTGTTCCTCAGGATTTTTTGGTTTTAAAAAACAATCTCCTTGTTTAGCTTTAGAGATTGCTTTTTGGCAAAATCAAATTCGCTTTTATGCGGTAATGAATGCCGATTTTTTTTCTTTTTTTGAAAGTCAAATTTTGGCTACTTATCCATTGGCGGTTTTAATAAAAACCAATGATTATTTATCGGCGGATTTAATTAAAGATTGGGGACATTTAGTCCAAGGAAATTCTTTTTATTATCCTTTAAAAACATTCCGTGAATTTGGCGAGATTGATTCTTTATCTTCAATTTTATCGGTAATGAGTCGGGCAGGGGAGGGTGATTTTTTGCTTTTTCAACTTCTTTTAGAGTCTACCCCAAAAAATTGGCAAAAAAAGGGTCAGGCGGCAATTGAAAGAGGAATTAAAACTTCTGCTGAAGAAACAAAGCCTCTTCCTGGGGAGGGATTAATTAAACAGAAAATAACGGAAACTGGTTTAAGAGCAGGAATAAGATTGGCCAGTTCTTCCTCATCTTTATTAAAGTCATTAATAGGGGGATTTTCTGTTTTTTCTTTGGGAGAAGGGAATTATTTGGTTTTTAAAAAACCATTATTTCTTTTTCAAGAAAAATTAAAAAAAGCCATTTTAAATCGGGAAGGAATTTTAATTCCTCCTTGGCAAATTTTCTCTGTTTCCGAGTTAGCAACTTTGTGGCATTTACCCTCAGGAAAAATTCATATTCCCAACATTGCTTGGGGAAAAGCAGTTTTAAGTGAACCACCAGAAAATCTTCCCGCGGCCATTAATCTTTCGGAGGAAGAAAAAAAGGAAATTAACTTTTTTGCCCGGACAGAATTTCGCAACCGACTAGTTTCCTTTGGGATTAAAACCGCTGACCGACGACGACATATGTATATTATTGGAAAAACCGGTACCGGTAAATCAACTTTAATTGCCAATATGGCGATTGATGATTTAAAAAAACGGCGAGGATTAGCGGTAATTGACCCCCATGGTGATTTATCAGAAATTCTTTTAGATTACATTCCTTCTTACCGAATTAATGATGTTTGTTACTTAGACCCGGCGGATAAAGAACATCCTTTTGCTTTAAATATTATGGAAGTAAATAATCCCCATCAAGGAGAATTGGTAGCCTCAGGAATTATTTCTATTTTTCAAAAGCTTTATTCTTGGACATGGGGACCGCGATTGGAACATGTTTTGCGAAACACCTTGCTTACACTTACCCAGGTACCCAATAGTACTTTAGTAGATGTTCCCCGAATTTTAACCCAAAGTGGTTTTCGGAAAAGAATTTTAGAAAAAATTAACGATCCGGTTTTGCTTAATTTCTGGAAAAATGAGTTTCAAAAAATGCCTCCCAATTTACAACAAGAAGCAATTTCCCCAATTTTAAACAAAGTAGGGCAATTTGTTAGTTCGCCGTTAATTCGTCAGATTATTGGTCGTCCTCGCTCTACGGTTAATTTAGAACGAATTATGAATGAGGGAAAAGTATTAATTGTTAATCTTTCTCAGGGAAAACTGGGAGAAGACAATTCCGCGCTTTTGGGGGCGATGATTATTACTAAACTTCAATTGGCGGCAATGAATAGGGTAAATATTCCTGAAGAACAACGCCGGGATTTTTATTTATATGTCGATGAGTTTCAAAATTTTGCCACCGATTCTTTTATAAAAATTTTATCGGAAGCAAGAAAGTACCGCTTGTGTTTATGTTTAGCTAATCAATATATGGCCCAAATTGCCGAACCAGTTCAGAAGGCAATTTTAGGAAATGCGGGGACATTAATTTCTTTTGTGGTTGGAGCAGAAGATGCCCAGATTTTGGAAAAGGAATTTGGTGGAGTATTTACCGCTCAGGATTTGGTTAATCTTTCTAATTTTCAAATAATTATTAAACTAGCGATTGATAATCTTACCTCTCGACCATTTTTTGCCTATACTTTGCCTTTACCCCTTTCCCGAAATCAAAATCGGGAAAAAGTGCTTCGTGTTTCCCGCCAGCGATATAGCTACCGAAGGTAAAAGTTTCAAAATTTGTTCACCTGCGTGAAAATCTTTTAGAGTGCTAAAATTGCGAGTAAAAAAATTACTCAAAAATTTTGAGGTAAAAAATAAAAATTGATTTTTTGAAAAATTTAAATTAAAATAGAACTGCCGTCTCGCGGTTTTGCACTTTGACATGGGAGGTAAGAGAAATGAAAAAAGGGATCTTGCTTTGGTCATCGATATTGACGGCCTTCCTCCTTGTTTCTCCAGTACTCGCAGTCAAGGAAATCTGCGCAAAGGCGCTGGAGGACTATCAGTGTGTGGACGGAGCATGCTACCACTTCGTCATTACCCAGGTAGGGGATAATCCCCCACCTTTCATCACGGTTACGTTTGAAAATGGCAGGGTTGTTGGAGTTCCTCTGCAGAAGGTTACAGGTGGCACCGCTCACTACGAAGTGTGCCTCAATGGAGCTTTTGTTCGAGTGGTGAGCGCCTGTACGACGATTTCCGAGGATTGGACCGGTGAGTTCAACCTAAGCTCCGGTCCATGTCCTATTCCCAACCCAACTCCGACGGATACATTAACACCCCTGCCTTCCCCGACATTTACATCAACATGGACACCGTCGCCGACGCCTCCTCCGGAGACACCTTCCCCAACACCCACGC
>JBNASD010000001.1:13539-99334 GCA_049720225.1 Microgenomates group bacterium
CTGAGCCGACGGCGACGAAGACACCTCCTTCCGAGGCGACTCCAACGTCCACACCGGAGCCCTCGCCGACACCCACGTCGACACCGTCGCCGACTATTGAACCGGCGCCTTCGCCAACAGCAACGTTGTTGCCCACGCCAACGGTGGAAGTCTCGCCGACGCCTCCTCCGGAGACACCTTCCCCAACACCCACGCCTGAGCCGACGGCGACGAAGACACCTCCTTCCGAGGCGACTCCAACGTCCACACCTCTGCCGCCAGCGCCACCGCCACCCGCAGTAACGAGTACCCCTACACCTCCACCACCACCAGTTTTGCCGGTGACCGGAGGAGGGTTCTCCTTATGGAGGTGGCTAGTTCACCTCCTAAAGGAGATTTTGCGGACACTCCTCGGAGTGTAACCGCTAAGGATGATAAAAAGAGGCCTAAAGCGAGACGGCCTGGGGGAGAGAGCCTATTTTGGAAAGGATATGCAAAAAGCGCATATCTCTTACCGATTGGGTTTCTTTCCCCCAGAATTTCTTTTTTGATTTTTTTATAAATAATATAAAGGATATAAAGGAGAAAAAAGATGAATTTTTATTTGTTCAAAAAAAGGAGAACCTAAAGAAAGATTTCCCGAAGAATTTCTAAAAACAGGATATACTTTTATTGTACCTATGTTAGGTGGTGTTTCTCTTGTCCATTTTATAAATAAATAACCAATTTGGGTTCCTTCAGGATTAGTTTTATCAGGATTAGAAGAATTTTTTGGCTGTGGGAAAGGAAAAAACATCCAAGGTTTTCCAGAGTTTTTTACTTCCCATAATTCTTTTGCAATTTCTTCAATTTCCAGCGCGACTGTTTGAGAAACAATCGGATAGTTAGGTTGTCCATCTTCATCTACCAAAGTGAGTCCTTCGCCAATTTTTTGTAATGCACTAACAACTCTTTCTTTTATTCCCATTTTATCCCTAATTATAAAATATGATATATTTAAAAAACAAATGAATTTAATTATTGTTGAATCACCAACGAAAGCACAAACGATTTCCCGGTTTTTAAAAGGGGATTTTAAGGTATTGGCGACCATGGGGCATATTCGGGATTTGCCGGAAAAAAGATTTGGGGTGAAAATTGTAAAAGCGCAAAGCGCAAAAATTAAAGCTCAAAGCTATGAATTTTTACCTCAGTATGTTTTAGTCCCAAAGAAAAAAGAGGTAGTTGAAAAAATTAAAGCGGAAGCACAAAAAGCAAAAAAAATTTATTTAGCCACCGACCCCGATCGAGAAGGAGAGGCGATTGCCTGGCACGTCCAACAAATTTTAAATTTTAAATTTAAAATTTTAAATTTATCAAGAATTACCTTTCATGAAATTACTCAATCCGCCATTGAAAAAGCTTTAGCTCATCCGGGAGAAATTAATCTTCAGTTGGTTGATGCTCAGCAAGCGCGGCGGATTTTAGATCGAATTGTTGGTTATAAACTTTCGCCTTTATTATGGTATAAAATTCGCAAAGGATTATCCGCGGGACGAGTACAATCGGTGGCGGTTCGGTTGATAGTTGAACGAGAACGAGAGATTGAAAAATTCGTTCCCCAGGAATATTGGGAAATTTGGGCAGAGTTTTGTTGTGAGAAAGGTTTAAAAGGAGAACCAAGTTTTTTGGCAAAACTTTCTAAAATTAATGGAAATTTAGCTAAAATTTCTAATTGGCAAGAAGCAGAGCCGATAGTTGAGGAACTAAAAAAAGCGGATTATAAAGTTTTAGAAATAGAAAAGAAAGAAGTAATCCAAACCCCCCCTCCGCCTTTTACCACTTCTACCATGCAGCAAAAAGCGGCACAAGTTTTGCGGTTTTCCGCCAAAAAAACAATGCAGATTGCCCAACAACTTTACGAAAAAGGATTAATTACTTATCACCGCACCGACTCCGTGGCATTAGCCAGTGAGGCAATTGATGTCATTCGTGATTTTATTGCCAAAAATTTTGGAAAGAATTTCCTTCCGGAGAACCCCCGGATTTTTAAAACCCGTTCCCGGGTAGCCCAAGAGGCTCACGAGGCTATCCGGCCGACGTCGTTAGTTCCTGTAGGAAATAGCCAATTACCACTAGCCAATAAAGATGAGGAGAGATTGTATGAATTAATCTTTAAACGCGCGGTTGCCTCCCAAATGAGAGAAGCGATTTGGGACCAAACAAAAATAACGGTTGAGGGAAAGGAAGAGAAAAACATTTATATTTTAGAAGCAGAGGGAAAAGTGATTAAATTTGCCGGTTGGTTGAAGATTTACAACAATACCCAACACGCAACCCATAACAGTTTAACTGAAAAACAATTACCAGCGGTTAACAAAGATGATGGTTTATTATTAATTAAAATTGACCCCCAACAAAAATTTACCCAACCACCTCCGCGTTATACCGAGGCAAGTTTAATAAAAACATTGGAAAAAATGGGAATCGGTCGGCCATCTACTTATGCCCCAATTGTTTCCACTATCCAGGAAAGACAATATGTAGAAAAAATTGAAGGAAAATTTCATCCTACAACATTGGGAATGACGGTAAATGATTTTTTGTTTGATTATTTTCCCGATATTATAGATTACGATTTTACCGCCAAAATGGAGGAGGATTTAGACGAAATTGCCAATGGCAAAAAACAATGGCAGGTGGTTTTAAGTAATTTTTACGGTCCGTTTTCTCAAAAATTAGAGGAAGTAATTAAGGGAGCGGAAAAAGTAAAAGTTCCCACCCAAATTACTGGCGAAAAATGTCCAAAATGTAAGGCAGATTTAGTGGTTCGGATTGGAAAATTTGGTAAATTTATTGCCTGTTCTCGTTTTCCGGAGTGTGATTACAAAACGCCTTATGTTCAAAAGGTAGCTGAGGTAAAATGTCCTTTATGTGGAGGAGAGGTGGTGGTTCGCCAAACGAAAAACAAAAAGCGATTTTACGGTTGTGTTAATTGGCCAAAATGTAATTGGGCTTCTTGGAGAAAACCAAAAAAAATTGACAGTTAAAAAATAATTTGTTATTTTTTAGGGGAAAATGATTTTATCCGATAAAGATATTTTAAAATACCTCAAAAAAGGAAGAATTAAAATTGAACCTTTTGATAAAAGTTGTCTTCAACCTTCAACCGTTGACCTTCATTTAGCGGATGAGGTAAGGGTTTTTGATAATTGGGAAGTAGGGGTAATTGATGTTTATAAAAAACAAGATGTTTCCCGGGTGGTAAAAATTAAAAAAGAAGGATTTATTCTTCATCCCGGGGAATTTATTTTGGGTTCCACGAAAGAAAAAATTACCTTAGGAGATGAAGTAGCGGGAAAGCTAGAAGGGCGAAGTTCGTTGGGGAGATTGGGTTTGGTGATTCACGCCACCGCCGGTTATGTTGATCCCGGTTTTTCTGGATGGTTAACTTTTGAGATTTCTAACATTTCTCGCTTGCCAATTAAGATTTATCCTGATTTAAGAATTGCCCAAATTTGTTTTTTTAAGATGTCTAGTCCGGTACTTAATCCTTATGGAAGTAAAAATTTAGGGTCCAAATATCAAGGTCAAAAAGGGCCGACTGCCTCCCGAGTTTGGTTAGATTTTCAAAAAAATAATGCAAGAAGGAAAATTAAAGGTTAAATTAATTGCTTATTCTCAAAACGCTGAACAAGTAGTGGCGGGGGCGATTAGACAATGTTATTCCTCAGTTGGGGCAGAAGAATTAGTCCAAAAAATTTCTTCGGGGGAGAAAAAGAGATTAATTAAAATGGTTTTAGCCTCTGGCCATACTTCTACTTTAGAACATGCTTCTTTTACTTTTGCAATTGAAGGAATTTCTCGTGCCTGTTCTCATCAATTGGTTCGTCACCGAATTGCTTCTTACTCCCAACAATCACAAAGATATGTTGATTTCTCTTCAAAAGGATTAACCTTTATTGTTCCACCAAGCATTAAAAATAACCCCCTTGTGTTAAAAGAGTTTAAAAAAATTTTAAAATTTACTGAAGCGGGTTATTTTTCTTTAAGAAAAAAGGGAATTAATCCTGAAGATGCACGGTTTGTTCTTCCTCAGGCAGTGGAGACAAAAATAGTAGTGACAATGAATGCCCGTGAATTGCTTCATTTTTTTGAATTAAGATTGTGTAAGCGCGCTCAATGGGAGATAAGAGAGTTGGCAAAAGCAATGCTTAAAGAGGTTAAAAAAATCGCCCCTACCATTTTTGCCATTGCCGGTCCGACCTGCGAAACCCAAAAAATTTGTTGGGAAGGAAAATTTTCCTGCGGAAAATGGCAAAAAATTAAAGGAGGGCAATTAAAAGAAAGAATATGATATGAGGGGAATTTTTATTACTTTTGAAGGTCCAGAGGGAGGCGGAAAAAGCCTTCAGATTGAGAAATTAAAAGAATATCTTCAAGAAACCGGAAGAGAGGTAGTAGTGGTAAGAGAACCAGGGCAAACTTCAATTGGAGAGCAAATTCGCCAAATTCTTCTTAATCCCAAAAATAAAGAAATGGAACCACGAGCAGAAACATTACTTTTTGAATCAGCGAGGGCACAATTGGTGGAAGAGGTAATTAAGCCAGCTTTAGCAGTAGGAAAAATTGTTTTGGCAGACCGCTTTTTTGATAGCACGACCGCCTATCAAGGATATGGACGGGGAATGAATCTAAAAGAGATTGATTGGCTTAATCGTTTTGCCACCGGGGGATTGGTTCCTGATTTAACAATTTTGTTAGATGTTCCAGTGGAGGTAGGTTTAGAAAGAAGGAGAAAGTCAGGAAAGGAGGATAGATTAGATAAGGAAGGATTAGAGTTTCATCAAAGAGTAAGAGAGGGATATTTAAAAATAGCAAAAAGTCAACCAGAAAGGTGGCGAGTAGTTAATGCTAGTCGTTCACCCGAAGAAATTTTTGAGGAGATTAAAGGGTTAGTAGAAGAAAAATTAAAAGAAATTCAAAAATGAGCCTAAAAGAAATTTTTGAAAGAATTCAAAGGACGCGAACCACTTCGGGTAGGGATTCCAAAGAATGTCCATTTAATCCCGCAAAAAGGGGAAAACCAGAAGAAAGTTGTAGAAGGGGGGCGTGTAAGTTTTTTGATGATTGTCCATCAGGAAGAAATGCCTTAAAACCAGGTGAGGAGCCAAAACCAGGACCAATTAAAGATTCGAGAACGGGGAGAGTGGCTGATTTTGATAGACCTCCTCATATATAATTAAAAAGATGAAGGATAAAATTTTTACTTTAATTACTCAAGAAGAAAACCTTCAAGAGGAAACAATTAATTTAATTCCTTCGGAAAATTATTGTTCAGTCGCGGTTAAAAAGACTTTAGGGTCGGTTTTAACCGATAAATATGCAGAAGGTTATCCGAAAAGGCGTTATTATCAGGGTAACAAGATTGTGGATGAAGTAGAAAATTTGGCAATTCAACGAGCTAAATCTCTTTTTGGTGTTCCTTATGTGAATGTTCAACCTTATTCTGGGTCTACCGCAAATATGGCGGTATATTTTACTTTGGCAAATCCTGGAGAAAAAGTGATGGGAATGGATTTAAAAGCGGGAGGACACCTAACCCACGGAGCGCCGGTGAATTTTTCCGGAAAATTTTATAAAGTAGTTAGTTACGGAGTAAATAGTGATGGTTGGTTAGATTATGAGGAAATTGAAAATTTAGCTAAAAGACATCGTCCGAAAATTATTTGGTGCGGAGCGACTGCTTATCCTCGATTTTTTGATTGGCAAAAATTTGCCAAAATTGCCGAAAAGGTGGGGGCGTGGTTGGTGGCGGATATCGCTCATTATGCGGGATTAATTGTTGGTGGGGTTTATCCTTCGCCTGTTTCTTTTGCTGATATTTTAACAACAACTACCCATAAAACTTTACGCGGGCCGCGGGGAGCAATGATCATGGTTACCAAAAAAGGCCTTAAAAAAGATAAAAATTTGGGAGAAAAAATAAACCGTTGGGTTTTTCCTGGTCTTCAGGGTGGTCCTCACGAAAACAATATTGCCGGTATTGCGGTGGCGTTAGCAGAAGCAAAGAAACCTTCTTTTAAAAAATATGCCCAACAGGTAATAAAAAACGCTCAGGTATTAGCGGAAGAATTAATAAAATTCGGATTTAAATTAGTTACGGGAGGAACGGATAATCATTTACTTTTGATTGATTTGCGAAACAAAAAAATTAGCGGAAAAGAGACGGCGGTAATTTTAGAAAAAGTAGGAATTATTGTTAACGCCAATTCTATTCCCAATGATCCAGGCCCACCTTTAAAGCCATCAGGAATTCGCTTAGGAACGCCAGCGGTGACCACCAGAGGAATGAAAGAAAAAGAGATGAAGCTGATTGCTAATTTCATTTATCGGGCGATAGAGTTTAAAGAAGATGAAAAAGAACTTCAAAAAATTAAAAATGAAGTTAAACGGTTAACTTCTCAATTTAGATTAAGATTTTAAATCAAAAATAAAATGGCGATAATTTTTGATGGCAAAAAATTAGCAGAAGAAAAAGAAAAAATTTTAGCCCAAAAAGTGGCAGAATTAAAGAAAAAAACAGGAATTACCCCTAAATTGACTGCTTTTTTAATTGGTGAAAATCCGGCTTCGATTTTATATTTAAAGAAAAAAAGCGAGGCGGGAAAAAGAGTAGGAATTGAAGTAGAAGTAGTAAAAATAAAAAAAATAACCTCCCTTATTAACTTAATTGAGGAAAAAAATAACGATTTCAAAACACACGGAATTATGGTCCAATTACCATTACCAGAGGAATTTAAAAATTGGGAATTAAAAATTCTTGAATCAATTTCCCCAATAAAAGATGTTGATTGTTTAACACCGGTTAATTTAGGTTTATTAGCAAGGGGACAACCGCGATTTTTACCGGCGACAGTAAAAGCGGTTTTGGAAATAATTAAAAATTCAAATTTTAAAGTTCTCGGTTCAAACATAGTAGTTGTGGGGGCATCAAATATTGTGGGAAAACCATTAGCGCTTTTACTTTCTAATTTAGGAGCAACGGTGACTCTTTGTCGCTCAAAAACCAAAAACTTAGCTAAATTTACTTGCCAAGCGGATTTTCTTATTTCAGCAACCGGTGTGCCAAATTTAATTAAAGCGGAGATGGTAAAAAGGGAAGCGATAGTAATTGATGTTGGCGCCCCCAAGGCAGATGTTGATTTTGAAAAAGTAAAAAAGATTGCTTCGTTTATTACGCCAGTTCCGGGTGGGGTAGGTCCCTTAACTGTGGTAAGTTTATTAGAAAATTTACTTATTGCCTTTGAACGAACTTCTTGATAAAATAAAAAAGTTAATTTTATTCCCGTTCGTGCTTTTCTCTCCCAATATGGGGGTCAACGAACGGTAGCTTAAAAGAAAAGCATGGTTAAAACTAAAAAAGCAAAAACAGAAGAAAAATTAGAAGAAAAAGCAGAAAAAACTTCCTCTTCGGAAATTTCTCTTAAATCATTATTGGAAGCAGGTTGTCATTTTGGTCATCAGGTTCGTCGTTGGCATCCAGCAATGAAACCTTATTTATTTGGCGTTCGGGGAGGGGTTCATATTTTTGATTTAGTAAAAACCAAAGAAGGATTAGAAAAAGCCTGTGAATTTATGAAAAAATCCGCTCAAGAAGGGAAAAGGATTGTTTTTGTGGGTACCAAAAGACAAGCAAAGGCGGTAATTACTGAAGAAGCCAAAAAAATTGGTGTTCCTTATGTGACCGAAAGATGGGTAGGAGGAACAATTACTAATTGGGAGCAGATTAAAAAAAGCATTGATAAATTAGTTAGAATGAAAGAGGAGCAAGATAAAGGAGAATATAAAAAATATACCAAAAAAGAGCAAATTCTTCTTAATCGAGAAATTCTTCGTCTAGAAAAGCTTTATGGAGGATTAGTAGGTTTAGAAGATAAACCAGAAATAATTTTTGTCGTTGATGTGAGAAAGGAAGATACGGCAGTTGAGGAAGCAAAAAAGAAGGGAGTGACTATTGTTGCTTTGGTTGATTCTGATTCCAATCCTGAGGGAATTGATTATGTCATTCCCGGAAATGATGATGCGGTTGGGTCAATAAGATTTATTGTCGGAAAAATCGCCGAAGCAGTTAAAGAAGGAAAAGAAATAAAAGAAAAGAAAGGAGAAAAAAATGAAAAAAGTAAGTCTTGAACAAATCAAAAAATTAAGAGAAAAAACTAAAGCCGGGGTAATGGATTGCCGGCAGGCACTGGAAGAATGTGACGGTGATGAGAAAAAAGCCATCGAATGGCTAAGAAAAAAGGGACTTTCCTCCGCCTGTAAAAGAGAAGAAAGAGAAACCAAACAAGGAATTGTTGAGGCTTATGTTCATCCTGATAGCCGAATTGCGTCAGTGGTAGAATTAACTTGTGAAACCGATTTTGTGGCCCGGACCGATGAATTTAAAAAATTAGCCCATGAGTTGGCGCTCCAGGTGGCCGCGATGGCGCCGGAAAGCGTGGAGGAACTTTTAAAACAACCTTGGATTAGAGATCAAAAAATTTTGGTTGGTGATTTGATTAAAGAAACCATTGCCAAAGTAGGAGAAAATATTGTCGTTAAAAGAATTTATCGCTGTGAATTAGGAAAATGATTGATTTTTCCGATACCCGGCAAAAAATGGAAGAAGTTTTAAAGCTTCTTCGGGAAGATTTGTTGACTTTGCGGGCAGGAAGAGCAGAACCGGCGATGGTTGAGTATATTCAGGTAGAAGCTTATGAGACAAAAATGCCTTTAAACCAATTAGCGACTATTACTTCGGCGGATGCGGGAACCCTACTTATTACTCCTTTTGATAAAAGTATTATTAAAAATATTTTAAAAGCGATTGAGGATCATAAAGAATTAGGCGCTTCAGCGATATTAGAGGGAGATTTAATTCGTTTAAAATTCCCTCCTTTAAGTGAGGAAAGAAGAAAAGAATTGGTAAAACTTTTAAGTCAAAAGTTAGAAGGAGCAAGAATTATGATTCGGCAGGTGAGAGGTGATAAATTACGGGAAATTCGTCGAAAGGGAGAGGAAAAGGAAATTAACGAAGATGAAGAATTTCGGGCCACCCAACAATTACAAAAACTCACCGATGAGTTTAATCAGAAAATAGAGGAAATGGGAAAAGCAAAAGAAAAAGAGCTTTTAACCGTTTAAATTTAATAATAAAATGACCATTATTCTTTCCCTTTTAGTTTTATCAATTTTAATTTTAGCTCATGAATTTGGGCATTTTTTGGCAGCAAAAAAAGCGGGAATAAAGGTAGAAGAATTTGGTTTTGGTTATCCTCCGCGCTTGTTTGGAAAAAAAATAGGGGAGACGATTTATTCAATTAACGTCATTCCTTTTGGCGGTTTTGTCAAACTTTACGGAGAAGAGTTAGAAGAAAGAAAGAAAGAAAAATTTGCTTTTTGGGCAAAAAGTAAAAAAGCAAGAAGCGCAGTAATTTTAGCCGGTGTTTTTGCCAATTTTTTATTAGGAATCGCCATTTTTTCTCTTGTTTATTCTTTTACCGGTATTCCCCAAAAAACTAATAAAGTAAAAATTGTGGGGATTTCTCCTGATTCTCCTGCCCAAAAAGGAGGATTAAAAGTAGATGATGTAATTTTGGCGGTTGATGATGAAAAAATTACTAACTTAACTGAATTTACAAAGTTAATCCAAGGAAAAAAGGGAAAAGAAGTTAAGTTACTAATAAAAAGAGAAAAAGATAATCCTTGTAAAGAAAAAGTTTTGGGAGGGGGAGGGTTTAGTTGCGAAAATGGAAATTTAGTTTTTTGGCTTATTCCTCGAGAAACACCGCCAGAGGGAGAAGGACCGTTGGGAGTGGTGGTAAGCGATGTGGAATTAGTTCGCTATTGGTGGGGAAAAACAATTGTCTTAGGAATTTGGGAAGGGTTAAAAGAAGCAATTGGTTGGGGAGGATTAATTCTTCTTTCTTTGAAAAAAATGCTAGGTGATTTATTTTTTAAAGGAATTGTTCCCCAAGATGTTGCTGGTCCAGTAGGGGTTTTTCAAGTTACCAGTCAAGTTGCCAAACAGGGGATTTTAAATCTTTTGCAATTTACCGGAATTTTATCGATTAATTTGGCAATTTTAAATGTTTTACCTTTTCCAGCGTTGGATGGGGGAAGATTAATTTTTATTTTTTACGAACTAATTTTTCGTCGGCGCCCTTCGGCAAAAATAGAGCATTGGGTTAATTTTTTGGGAATGGTAGTTTTAATTTTCTTAATTTTGGCAGTTACCGTAAAAGATATTCAACGATTAATCAACGGAAACTTTCCCTTTTCTTCTCCTTAGAAATTTTTATGATAAAATATTTTTATAACTTTATTTTTAAATACTTAATATGAAAAGTAAAAATTTGGAATTACAAAAAATTATTAAAGCTACCCAATTATTAAAAGGTAAACAAGTTATTATTTTTGGTTCTCAAGCTAAGGAAAAAGGAAAAAAGGGAAGCGATCTTGATCTTTGTATATTGATAAAAAAAGGAGAAGATCCTTTGAAATTTCAGCGCCAATTTCGTCTTAAATTATGGGAATTAGGCTATCAATGGATTTGGCCTTTAGATATTCATGTTTATCCTGAAGATTTTTTTAACGATAGACTTTCTCTTCAAGACCCGTTTATAAAAGAGATTAAAAAAGGAGTAAAAATATATGACCAAAGTAATATTTAAAAAATTAGCAGAAGAATGGATTAAGGCAGCAGAACATGATTTAGATTGGGCAGAGGGAAGCTTAAAATTAAAAAAATTTGCCGGTGTTTGTTTTTTATCTCAGCAAGTAGTTGAAAAGTCGCTTAAGGCTTTTTTGTACTCTCATGGTGAAAATTTAAAAAAAATACACGACTTAGATAAACTTTTAATTTTAGCAATTAAGTATGCTCCTGAATTAGAAAGATTTAAAATAGCAACCGCTACTCTTTCTAGTTATTATTTACAAACCCGCTATCCCGATATTGGTAATATTGAGATTTTTAATAAAAAAAAATTAGCTGAAGAAGCTTTTGGTTGGGCAAAAGAAATTTTTAATATTATTAAAAATAAAATTAAAAAATAAATGCGCGTCTCTTGGCTTTTTGGAAAAACGACTAAAAGTGTTCCGGCGGATGCCAAAATTCCTTCCCATAAATTTTTATGGCAGGGAGGATTTATTCGTCGTTTTTCCACCGGTAGGTGGGGAATTTTACCTTTAGGAATGAGGGTATGGGAAAAGGTTTACCGAATTATTGATGAGGAAATGAAGGCGATTGGGTGCCAAAAAATTGTTGTTCCTACCTTACACCCAATTGAGATTTGGCGGGCAACCAATCGTGATCAAGCTTTTGGGGAAGAGATGTTAGTAATCAAAGATCATCATGGGGCTACTTTTGCTTTAGGAGCGACCGCCGAAGGGATGATGGTTGAATTGGTAAAAATGTTTGCTCCTTCTTATAAAGACTTACCGATTTTAGTTTATCAATTTTCCCAAAAGTTTCGTGATGATAAGCGTCCTCGGGGAGGAATAATGCGGGTAAGAGAATTTATGATGAAAGATGCTTATAGCTTTGCTCGGTCTGAGAAAGAGGCTTTGGAGATTTATTGGCGATTTTATGAAGCTTATTTACGAATTGCTAAAAAATTGGATTTACCAGTAATTCCGGTAGAAGCGGATTCAGGAGCAATTGGTGGGAGTTTATCTCATGAGTTTCAAATTGAATCAAAATATGGAGATCAAACCTTTT
This sequence comes from Microgenomates group bacterium, assembly GCA_049720225.1. Taxonomy (GTDB): domain Bacteria; phylum Patescibacteriota; class Microgenomatia; order PFEM01; family JBNASD01; genus JBNASD01. The sequence goes on from JBNASD010000001.1 coordinate 25,259, forward strand.
TTGTTTGTGATTCTTGTGGTTATGCGGCCAATGCAGAAAAAGCGGAGTTTAAGCGAGTACCGATAAATCCCGAAGAAGAAGAAAAACCATTTAAAATCATTCCCCAACCAGAATGGGTGTATACAATGGAGGATAATGTCAAACATTATGGTGAGCCTTTATGGCGATACTTAAAAAATGTTGTTTATAAGGATGAAAAAGGAAGGATTATAATTGCTTCTTTAAGGGGAGACCAGAATGTTAGCGAAACAAAATTAAAAAGAGCCGTGGGGGCTAGCCAATTAACCCCGGCTACCGAAGAAGATTTAGCAAAAATTGGCACTAAGCACGGTTATGTTCACTCGTGGGGACATAAGGGAGTAACTTATATTGGCGATTTAGGTTTACCGATGGTTAAAAATTATATCGGTGGACAAAAAGAAGAAACAACCGATTCAATTAATGTGAATTATGGGCGGGATTTTAAATATGAAGTTTTGGCGGATATTGTCGAGGCAAAAGATGGCGATCCTTGTGCTCGTTGTCAAAATGGAAAATTACAACAAAAAACTGGTTTTGAGTGGGGTCATTGTTTTAAGTTAGATCATGTTTATTCTAAACCCCAAGAGGGATATTTTACCGATAAAAACGGGAATCCAAAACTTTTTTGGATGGGTTCATATGGAATAGGAATGGAAAGAACCATTGCCTGTCTTGTAGAAACTCACCATGATTCGCGGGGAATTATTTGGCCTTCAACAGTCGCTCCTTATCAAGTTTATCTTATTTATCTTAAAAGCGAGCAAAAAAAAGTTAAACAAAAAGCAGAGGAGGTTTATGAGCAATTAATTAAAGAAGGAGTAGAAGTTTTATATGATGATCGGGAAGACGTTTCTGCTGGAGAAAAATTTGCCGATGCGGATTTAATTGGTTGTCCAGTAAGATTGGTTGTTTCGGAAAAAACTAAAGATAAAATTGAATGGAAAGGAAGAAAAGAAAAACACCCCTTACTTTTAAGTGAAAAAGAATTAATTAAAAAACTTAAATCTTAATTTTTTTCTTTGACACTTTTTGCCACCTGTCCAAAATTGTCAATTAATTAATATCGAAAAATTCTTTAAATGGTTTATCATTTTCTATTTTGGAGACGACAAAAATTCTGACATACTTATCTATTCCTAACAAACTTCTTAAAAATTCAATTTCCTTTTCGCAAGGATATGCGTGAAGAAAAAGACTTTGGTGGAGAGGAAAAAATCCTAATTTTCGAAGATAAAACTGAAAAATTTTTCTCTGAAAATTAAACTTTTTTTGGAATATCGTAACTTATTAAATACCATTTGCCGTTCCAAAATGAAGGTTTGGTAATTTTTAATTCATCTAAAGCAAATTTGAGAATTTTTTCTTTACCTTTTTGGGTAATTTTTACAATTTGATATTTGCCCTCATTTTTAATTTCTATTAACTTTTGGTTTTCTAATCTTAATAAAGTTCTTTTAAGATAGGGGATATTGAATCTTTTGAAAGCAGATTTTTCTTCTTCATTAAAAATTTTTTTTAAACCCCTTTGGAAGGTTAGGAGCGACTAATTAAGACACCTGTCTAATTTTGTCAATGAAGGTTAAGGGGAAATTAGTTTTATTTTATTTTTGAAATTAATTGACTTTTTATGGTTTTTTAAGATATCCTTTTTTAAATGAAAAAAGATAAACCCAAGGTAGTAGTAATTGGTGGGGGAACAGGAACTTATACCGTTTTAACAGGCTTGCGCGATTACCCAATTGATTTAACCGCAATTGTTTCAATGTTCGATTCCGGTGGTTCCTCAGGTAGACTAAGAGATGAGTTTGGGGTTTTACCACCGGGCGATGTTCGCCAGGCATTATTGGCTTTGTCCTCTTTGCCATTAGAAAAAATAAGTTTACGCCAACTTTTTGAATATCGCTTCGAAAACGGAATTGGTTTAAAAGGACACTCTTTTGGTAATCTTTTATTAACCGCTTTAACTGATATTACTGGCCGAATTGATTTAGCCATTGCCGAGGCGGAAAGAATTTTGGATGTAAAAGGAAAAGTATTGCCTGTTTCTTTAATTGACTCTAATTTATGTGCTCGTTTGGAAGATGGAACGATTATTAAAGGAGAAAGCAATATCGATATCCGCCGAGTAAGGCCAGAACTAAAAATTCTTGATGTTTTTTTGGATCCGCCGGCGCGGATTTTTTCCTTAGCCAGAAAAGCCATTCTTCAGGCGGATTTAATTGTTTTGGGTCCGGGTGATCTTTATACTTCTTTAATTCCTAATTTATTAGTAGAGGGAGTTTCCCAAGCAATTTTTCGTTCTAAAGGGGAGGTAATTTATGTTTGTAATTTAATGACTAAACATGGGGAAACAGATGGATTTGCGGTTTCTGATTTTATTAAGGAGGTAAAAAGATATTTAGGAAAAGGAGGGAAAAAATTAAAAAAAGTATTAGTAAATAGTTGGTGGAAAATTCCCCCCAAAATTTTGCGGCGATACCACCAAGAAAAGTCTTATCCAGTAAAATATGACCAAGAAAATTGTCAGAGGTTGGGATTAGAAATTATTAGTCTTCCTTTAGCGAGCGCCGGTAATCTTTTTCGTCATGATCCCCAAAAATTAGCTCGGGCAATTATTGATTTGTTATAATCTTTTTGATGAAAAAAATTATCACCCATATTAATCCTGATTTAGATGCGGTTACCGGTGTTTGGTTAATTAAAAAATTTTTGCCCGAATGGGAAGATGCCGGGATTGATTTTATTTCAGCGACACCTACTGGGGAAAAAATGCCGGATGTCGATAAAGATCCTCAAGTTTTGTACATTGATGTGGGGCGAGGAAAATTAGATCATCACCAAACAAAAAAATATCTTTCTGCGACTAAACTTTGTTGGCAATATATTTTAAAAAAAAGAAAAAGTCAGCCATTATCTTCTTTAGATTTAAAAGCGGGAGAAAAATTAGTAGAAATCGTTACCCAAGTCGATAATGCTTATGATATTCATTGGCAAGAAAGTCAAGAATTTCGCTATTGTTTTTATTTCCACAACATTATTGATGGTTTAAGAGGATTAAGTTGGAGTGATAGGGAGGTAGTTGACTTTTCCTTTTGTGCGCTGGAGGCAATTTTTCTTCAAATTAAAAATAAAATTAAAGCTCAAGAAGAAATTGAAAAAGGAGAAGAATTTGAAACTTGTTGGGGAAAAGCGTTGGCGGTAGAATCTTCTAATAAACAAGTGATTTGGGAAGGGGAAGTAAAAGGATACGTTTTAGTAGTAAAAAAAGATCCAGAAAGCGGAAAGGTACAAATTTATGCCCGTCCTGATTCGAAAGTAGACCTTACCCAGATTTATCAAAAAATTAAAAAAATCGATCCTGATTCTGATTGGTTTTTACATTCTAGTAAAAGATTACTTCTTAATCATTCTTCGGTCAATCCCAATATGCGGCCAACAAAATTAACTTCGGAGCAAATTATTAGGTTGTTAAAAAAACAAAAAATTTAAGTTATAATATATATTTGCTATTTATTATATTTGAGTTTTTGGGGAGGGGGTGGATTTAAACAAATGGCAACCGTTGTTAGGAAAAAACCAGGAGATACAATTGATTCTTTAATTGCCAATTTTCGGCGAAAAGTTTTGGCAGATAATATTTTGTTAGAGCTTAAAAAGAGAGAATTTTATAAACCGCCTTCCGTTCAACGGAAAGAAAGGTTAGCCGCCTTAAAAAGAAAAAGGCGTTAAATGCTTGAAGAAAAAATTCGTCAAGATTTAGCTTCGGCTTTAAAAAAAGGAGAGACGCTTAAAGTTTCTACCTTAAGATTTTTGTTGGCGGAAATTAAAAACGAAGTGATGGCAAAACAAAGAGAATTAACAGATGAGGAAATTGTTGCTATTATTCGCCGTCAGATTAAAAAAAGAGAAGAATCGATAACCGCTTTTCAACAGGGAGCTCGCGATGATTTAGTAAGGAAAGAAAAAGAAGAAATAAACATTTTGAGTAAATATCTTCCTCAGCAGCTGTCTTCTGAAGAATTAGAAAAAATTATTAAGCAGGCAATTGCGGAAATAAATGCTAAAAACCCAGCGGATTTTGGGAGAGTAATGGGAGCGGTAATGGGAAAGGTTAGGGGACAAGCAGATGGATCATTGGTCTCAGAGATGGTAAAAAAAGAACTAGAGGGAAATCGTTGAAAGTGGAAAATTGTAAATTGAAAATTTTTACTTGATATATTTTATTACTATTAAGTTATAATTGACAGAATCAATGTTTTCCATTAATTTAATATTTGTAGATCAAAAAACAATTTGGGATTTAAACAAAAAATATCGTCAGGTAGATAAGCCGACAACAGTTTTGAGTTTTTATTATGGTTTTGAGGAGTTTCCTAAAAAAGGGGCAGGCAAAAATAAAAATAATCAAGAGGTAGTTATCGGGGAAGTTTTTATTTGTCCTCAAGAGGCAAAAAAACAAAAATTAGCGATTAAAGATTTAGTTATCCATGGAATCAACAACCTTTTATCTCAAATACAGACCGAAAAAAATATCCGAATTAGATTTAACCGAAGTTCGGGAAACTCTTCAAAAGATTGCCAAAAGTAAAAAAATCCCCCATGCTTTGTTGTTTACCGGACCTAAGGGAACAGGAAAAACTTCTACCGCGAGAATTTTGGCTAAATTAATTAATTGTCTTCAACCTAAGGAAGACGAGCCCTGCAATCAATGTTCTGCTTGTGAAGAAATAAACAGTGGAGCCAGTTTAGATTTAATTGAAATTGATGCCGCTTCTAATCGAGGTATTGATGATATTCGTGATTTAAAGGAAAAAATTAAGCTCTCTCCTGTAAATTTGAAATATAAAGTTTATATTATTGATGAAGTTCATATGTTGACAACCGAAGCGTTTAATGCCTTACTTAAAACGTTAGAAGAACCACCTTCTCATGCGGTTTTTATTCTCTGTACCACCGAACCAGAAAAAATTCCGGAAACCATTGTTTCTCGTTGTTTAAAAATAAATTTTCGGAAAGCAAAACCAGAGGAAATAATTAATGCTTTAAAAAGGGCAGTAAAAGGAGAAAAAATTAAAGTAGAAAAAGGAGTATTAGAGGCAATTGCTTCCTCTGTTGATGGTAGTTTTCGTGATGCCCATAAAATTTTAGAACAATTAGCTTTAGAAGGAAAGGAAATTACTTTAAAAGAAACAAAGAGAGTTTTAGAACAAACAGAAGATCTATCACCGGAAAAATTGTTAACTTTTATTATTGAAGGAGAGACGAAAAAAGCCCTTCAAGAAATAGAAAGAGTAGTAAGCGTTGGGGGAGATATTAACCATTATCTTTTAAGAATGCTTTATTTATTAAGAAGTGGATTGTTAGCGCGAGTAGGAATTGAGGAAGAAGAAAAAGAGGTATTAAAGCGATTAAATTCTTCACAAATTAAAAGTCTTATTAATTTATTTACCGAAGTAGCCGGGGAAATTCGTTATTCTCCCATTCCTCAATTACCGTTAGAAGTAGCGGTAGTGGAGTGGATTGAAAAAGAAAAAAATAAACAAAAAGAGAAAAAAGTTAACCAATTGCCAGAAGAGGACGAAAAAGATTCTTTTAAAGATTCTCAGAATAAAGATCAACGTCATCCTTTAAGATTAATTGAGACAAAATGGAGTGAAATTTTAACTAAAATAAAACCTAAAAATCATTCAGTGGAGGCTCTTTTAAAAGCTGCTCGACCCCACGATTATCGTAATGAATATCTTATTTTAGAAGTTTTTTATAAATTTCATAAAGAACGGTTAGAAACAGAAAAATGCCGCCGGATAGTCGAGGAAACGATAGAAGAGGTAGTGGGAATACCAGTGAGATTAAGATGTATTTTGGGGGAGAAAAAAGAAATGAAAAAAGAAATTCCTCAAGAAGAAGTAAATGAAGAAGAAGTAATAAATTTGGCTCAAGAAATTTTTGGTGGTAAAATAGTTTAAATTATAAAATTAATTAAAAGGAGGAAAAAATGTTTGATAAATTTCGTCAACAATTAGGTCAATTGGGGGAATTAAAAAAACTTCGCGATCAGGCAATGGCTTTAAAAAGACAATTAGCCGCCGAAGAAGTGGTGGTTGAGGAGGAAGGAGTAAAAGTGGTAATTACTGGCGACCAACAAATTAAACAATTAGAAATAAAAGGAATTAGTAATCAGGCTCTCATTGACGTTTTAAATAAAGCAATCAAAAAATCCCAAGAGCTAGCGGCAAAAAAACTTCAAGAGATAGGGGGAGGATTATTAGGAGGATAAAAAATTTAAAAAGCTTCTTTTAAAATCAATTACTTCTTCGTTTTGTTTAAAAATGATAAAATTAATTTTATGATTTTACCCAAAGCCATTCGAAAGTTAATGGAGTCTTTTGAAAAATTGCCGGGAATTGGACCAAAAACTGCCGCTCGATTAACTTTTTATTTACTTCATCTTCCCCAAAAGCAATTAGAAGAATTTGCCCAATCTCTTTTGGATTTAAAGAAAAATACTGTTTTATGTTCAATTTGCTATAATGTTTCTGAGACTGATCCTTGTCCAATTTGTAGTGATGTTAATCGGGACAAAGGAACAATTTGTGTCGTTGAACAACCATTAGATGTTTTAGCAATTGAGAAAGCAGGGAAGTATAAAGGGGTTTATCATGTTTTACATGGGGTAATTAATCCGTTAGAGAATATTGGGCCAGACGAGCTTTATATTAATCAATTGTTAGAGCGGTTACGAGTTGATGGGTTACGGGTTAAAGAAGTAATTTTGGCAACTAATCCAACGATGGAAGGAGAAGCAACGGCGATGTATCTTAAAAATCAATTTAAAATTTTAAATTTAAAATTTAAAATTACCCGGCTGGGCCAAGGTTTACCAACAGGAGGGGATTTAGAATATGCCGATGAAATGACTTTATCGCAAGCGCTTGAAGGAAGGAGGGAATATTAATGAAAGCGCAAAGCGCAAAGCTCAAAGCTCAAAACTTAAAAAAATTTATTCCGCCACCACCGCCACCATTTGAAACTTTACAACAACCAAAAAACCCAATTGAGGAGCCCTTTTTCCCTTCTTCAGCAGTTTCCTCACCCGAGGCAGATAGTCAAGCGCAAAAATTAGCCGAAATGAAAAAAGCAGATGAGGAGAAAAGTCGGCAGTTAGCCAAAAAAATTATTGAAGAATTAGAGCAAGAAATTGCCAAATGGCGAAAAATTAGGGAAGAGCAACTAAAAGCGCGTCGCCAGCCACCAGAGCAACAAGGCAGTCAAGAAAAAATGGAGGGAGAAGAAAAACAAAATCAATTACCCCCTCTTCAAGAACCAACGACTAAACCTAAACGAGGATTATTTTTTGGTTTTTGGGGTCGGCGAATCAAATCCGCCCAACAACAATCCCAACCAGAAAAGGTAGGAAGGAGGGTGGGAGGATAATGGAATTTTCAGAAGACGATTTATCGCCATCTTCTTTGATAGTTGACCCTAATTCTATACCAAGGCAGGGGAGTGGACAATTACTTGAAGAAAGATGTAGAGAAAATGAAATAGGAGAATACATTCCTGTATGTTATGATTTAGAAAAATATTTTAAACTTCTTAGGGAAAGTAAAACTTATAAAAAAATTTTAGAAAAAAGAAAAAGTTCATTAAGAGAAAAAAGTAAAGAAGAAGGAAGTTTAGTATCAGATGAAGAGATAGAAGCTGCCTTTTGGCAAACAGAAGAATTTAAACAGTTTTTTTGGGATTTTAATGAATACGTGATTCATTTAGGATACGATGAAGGTTTATATCCTCCTGAATTTAGAGAACTTTTGGAAAAATATATTGAAGCAGTTCATGACTGCTTCAATGCTGCTCAAAGTGGGAATCCTGATTTATTAAAAGAAAAAGATCTAGAAAGAAGTAGACTTCATGATGAAACAGCAAGAGCTTTGTTAAAAAGCGGAAGATTTCCTGATGAAGTTTGTCAAATAATTGAAAAAGCTTTCGGAGAAACTAATCCTTTAACTGCTAACAATATTAAAGAGTTTTTAGCAAGAATATTAGTAAGAGCATTTTTGGTAGATATGGGAGAGGATTACATAGAATCAGCTCGCCAATCTGACCTTCTTAGAAAACTTAGGGTAATAGAAAATGAATGGGCAAGAAGGGAACTTGAAGCTGAATTTTTTGAAATGATGAAATCTTTAGAAAAATTTCCACCAGAGGAAATAAAATTAATTCGTGAAAAATTTTGCCAAGCAAATAATAATAAAGTAACTTGGAGAAAAAGAGAAGAATTTTCAAAACCTAAATGATAATAAAATTAAATAATGATTAAACTTTACAACACCCTAACCCAAAAAAAAGAAATCTTTAAGCCAATTAAAAAAGGGGAAGTGGGAATTTATTCCTGTGGACCAACAGTTTATTGGAATCAGCATATTGGTCATATGTATGCTTATACCCAGTGGGATGTTTTGGTGCGCTTTTTAAGATGGATGGGATATAAAGTGAAATGGGTGATGAATATTACTGACGTTGGTCATTTAACCTCCGATGCCGATACTGGAGAAGATAAAATGGAAAAGGGAGCTAAAAGGGAGGGATTAACTGTTTGGCAGTTAGCGGAGAAATATATTGCTCAATTTTTGGAAAGCTTAGAATTGTTAAATATTTCTCGTCCTGACGTTTTATGTCGAGCAACAGAGCATATTTCCCAACAGATTGAATTAATTAAAAAAATCGAAAAACGTGGTTTTACTTACAAGACGAAAATTGGTTTAGTTTTTGATACCTCAAAATTTCCTGATTATCCAAAATTTGCTCGGTTAAATTTAAAAAAACAACTTCCTGGAGCTCGTTTAGAGGTAGATCCGGAGAAAAAATCTCCTTGGGATTTTTATTTATGGATTTATGGGCGACCAAACCATATTATGCAGTGGGATTCCCCATGGGGAAGGGGATTTCCTGGTTGGCATATTGAATGCACGGCGATGTCAACTTATTATTTAGGAGAAAAATTTGATATTCATACTGGCGGAAAAGAACATATTCCTATTCATCATACTAATGAAATTGCTCAAGGATACGGGGCCTTTGGTCGGCAAACGGCTAATTTTTGGCTTCATAATGATTGGTTAAGATTAAAAGGGGAAAAGATGAGTAAAAGTAAAGGGAATATTTATACAATTCAAGATTTGGTTAAAAAAGGTTTTCACCCATTAGCTTTTCGTTATTTAGTATTAACTTCTCATTACCGAGGTGGATTAGATTTTGATTGGGAGAATTTAAAAGGAGCCCAAACAGCTTATTTTAGACTGATTGATTTTGTAAAAAGTTGGCAAGAAAAAAGTGAAAAAGAAAGCAAGAAAGAAGTTAAGAAAGAGAAAATAAAAAATGAACACTTTAGAAAAAAATTTATTACTAAATTAAGTGATGATTTAAATATCCCCGAAGGGTTAGCAGTAGTTTGGGAATTAGTAAAAGCAGATCTACCAGAAAAAAATAAATTAGAATTAATTATTGATTTTGATAAAGTTTTAGGATTAAATTTAATTAAGGAAGCAAAAAAAGAAATTGCTATACCCTTAAAGATTAAGAAATTATTAGAAAAACGGGAAAAGTTTCGCCAAGAAAAAAAATGGAAAGAGGCAGATTTAATTCGCAAACAAATAGAAAAAGAAGGCTGGCGGGTAGAAGATACCCCTGAGGGGGTAAAAATTAAAAAACTTGGTTAATTTTTAAAAAGGTGATAAGATTAATTTAAGGTGAATAAAAAAGGTAAGTTAAATATTCTTTTGATTTTGACTTTAGGGATAACCTTTTTATCTTTTACCGCGATAATTTTTTTGGTCATTCTTTTCAATATTAGTAGCGCTCAATATCTGAAACAGCTAAAAAAACAAGAGCCACAACTTCCCAACCAAGAAACGGTAAAACCAAGTGAAGTGTTAAATAAAAAATCGTTTTATTCCGGAAAAAAGATTATTTTAAGAGGAAAAGTAATTCAAGAATCGGTAGTCTGCGAGAAAAAAGAATGTCCCAATGATGATCCCTGTTGTGGTTGTCCTTCAGAAAGAGATTTATTGATAATTGATTCAGATGCCCTTTTAACTTCAAAAACCAAAGAGGCTTTAAAACTATTAGGTAAAGATAGTGAGAGTTTTTGCCAACGAGAGAAAGGAAGTTGTCGTTATTTGTGTTCTGGATGGAATAGTGGAGCTCTCTATGATGTTTATGGTGAATTTTGGGCAGAAGCGCCTCCGCCAGGTTGGAATAAATCGCTAGAATATTATTTTACGGTTGAGGGAAAAAATTTGGTAAAAACACAAAATTTTGGAGAGAGAGTTAATGTTTTGATTGAAGAAGTGAAAGGAATATTTAAAAACCTACGAACTAGTGGTTATTATGTTTTGCCATAAAAATAATGAGTAATCTTTCTGTGGGGATTGTTGGTTTACCCAATAGCGGAAAAAGCACCCTCTTTAATACCTTACTAAAAAGACAGGTTGCTCAGGTAGGAAATTATCCTTTTACTACTATTGAACCTAACGTTGGAATAGTGGAAGTTCCTGATGATAATTTAATTGCTTTAATGGATTTGATTAACCCGGAAAAAGTAATTCCGGCGACGGTAAAATTTATTGATATTGCTGGTTTAGTAAAAAATGCTCATCAAGGAGAAGGCTTAGGAAATCAATTTTTAGCTAAAATTCGGGAAGTTGATGCGATTGTTCATATTATCCGGGGATTTGAAAATCCCGATATTCCTCATTTTTACGGCTCAATTGATCCTTTACGAGATAAAGAAATCGTTGATTTAGAGCTAGAATTAGCAGGGATAAAAAAACCAACGATTTATGTTTTAAATTGTTCTTTAAAAGAAGGGCAAAAATTTAATTTTCCTGGATGGTTAACGATTGATGCCCAAACAGGAGAGGGAATTGATGAATTAATTAAAAATGCTTATAATGTTTTGGGTTTAATTACTTTTTATACGATTAAAGGAGGAAAAGAAATTACCGCCTGGGCAATTAAAAAAGGAACCACCGCTTTAGAAGCGGCAGGAAAAGTTCATAGCGATATGGCGAAGGGATTTATTAAAGCGGAGGTAATTGGAATAGAAGAACTTTTAGAAATTGGTCAGCAAGAGAAGGGAAAAGGGGTATGGACAAAAGCTAAAAGTTTAGGTAAAATAAGACTTGAAGGTCGCGATTATCAAGTCAAAAACGGCGAGGTAATCGAATTTAAATTTAATATTTAAAAGGAAAAAATGCGAGATTACGAGTTAACTTTGTTAATTGATCCTGATTTAGGGCCAGACAAACAAAAAACTTTTCTTCAGAAAATAAAAAAAATAATTGAAGAATTAAAGGGAAAAGTTGAGAAGACTAAAGAGTGGGGAAAAAGAATTTTAGCTTACCCCATTAAGAAGAAAGAAATGGGGTATTATTTTTTATGGGAAATAAATTTTGATCCAACAGGCTTGAAAAAATTAGAAGAAAAACTTAAACTAGAAGAATATCTTTTACGTTATTTAATTGTCAGAAAACAAAAAGAGAAGAAAGGAGGAAATAAAAAATAACATGGCAACTCGTTCTTTAAACAAAGTTCAACTTATCGGGAATTTAACCCGAGATCCAGAATTAAGATACACTCCCCAAGGAACACCTGTTTGTACCTTTGGGTTAGCCACCAACCGTCAATGGGTGACGGAAAAAGGAGAAAGAAAGGAGGAGACAGAGTTTCATCAGATTGTGGCGTGGAATAAATTAGCCGAGCTTTGCGCTCAGCTTCTGTTTAAAGGAAGAAAAGTTTATGTTGAAGGAAGACTACAAACACGGCGCTGGACTGGTCCTGACGGAAGTGAAAGGCAACGCCAAGAGGTAGTCATTAGCGATATGATGATACTTGATAGTCGTCGGGCGCCGGGAGAGGAAAAGGTAGAAGAAAAATTGGAGGAAGTTTTACCTCAAGAAGGAGAGGTTCCTCCCGAAGAGCTTCCTCCAGTGGAAGAAATGTCACCAGCTGAAAGTGAGGGAAAAACTACCGATAAGGCTTCAGAAGGAGAAGTTTCTGGTGGAGAAGAAAATAAACAAGAGGAAGAAAAAGTAAGTCCTGATGATATTCCTTTTTAAATTTTAAAAATTTTAAAAAATGGTAAAGACCAAAAAGAAAATTAAAAAAGATAAAGGTTGTTTATTTTGTCAAGAGAATTTAATTCCGGATTACAAAGAGCCGGAAATATTACAGCAGTTTATTTCCGAAAGGGGAAAAATTATTCCTCGAAGTCGGACGGGAATTTGTGCCAAACACCAGCGGAAACTAACCCGAGAAATTAAGCGCGCCAGATATTTGGCGCTTCTTCCTTTTGTTACTCAAATTAGGTAAAATTTTTAAGTAATGAAAATAAGCCTGCACCAAATAAGAAAGTTTTCCTTAATTTTGCTTTTGGTTTTAATTTCCGGTGCTAGTGGATGGTGGTTGGCAAAAAATGAAGAAAAGCTTTTTTTAATAAGAAAAAACCCCTCAAAAGAAATAAAAGAAACATTTAATAATCCGCGAAATTTAGATTTTTCTTTGTTTTGGCAAGTTTGGGATCAATTAGAAAAATCTTATATTGATAAAAAAGCTTTGGATTCTCAAAAGATGTTTTTGGGGGCAATAAAAGGAATGGTTGAGGCAGTAGGAGACCCCTATACCTTTTTTCTTTCCCCTGAAGAAAACAAAGAAAATAAAGATGATCTAAGTGGAGAGTTTGAGGGAATTGGGGTTCAATTAGGATATAAGGACCATCAATTAGCGGTAATTGCTCCCTTAAAAGGAACACCAGCAGAGAAGGCGGGAATAAAAGCAGGCGATTTAATTTTAAAAATTGGCGATCAGGATGCCAGTGAGGTAACTCTTTATCAAGCAGTAAAAATGATTCGCGGTCCTAAAGGAACCAAAATAAAACTTACTCTTCTTCGTCCTTCAGAAACGGAACCCTATGAAGTGGTAATTGAGAGAGATAAAATTTTAGTTCCCAGTGTTGAATTAGAGTTTGTTAAAAAAGAAGGAAAGGAAATTGCTTATTTAAAATTAAGTCGGTTTGGCGAAAAAACAGAAGAAGAATGGCAAAAGGCGGTAGACCAAATAGTTAATCATCAGCCAAGAGTAGAAGGATTAATTTTGGATTTAAGGAATAATCCCGGCGGTTATCTTACTGGTTCGATTTTTATCGCTTCGGAATTTTTAAAGAAGGGGGTAATTGTTCAACAGGAGTCAGGAAAGGGAGTAAAAGAAACTTATTCGGTTAATCGAAAGGGAAGGTTAACAGAAATTAAAATGGTGGTTTTGGTAAATGAGGGGAGCGCTTCTGCTTCAGAAATTGTTGCGGGGGCTTTAAAAGATTATCAGCGAGCGAAAATAATTGGCGAGAAAACTTTTGGTAAAGGAACAATTCAAGAAGCGCAAGATTTTCCCGATGGTTCTGGTCTTCATGTAACTACCGCCCGTTGGCTTTTGCCTAGCGGCAATTCAATTGAGAAAAATGGGATTACTCCAGATATCATAATAGAAGACGATTCGGATACTCCAATTGATGAACCTCTTGAAAAAGCAAAAGAGGTAGTATTAAAATTTTAAAAGAAAATGAAAACAGTCAAAAAATTTTTAATCGGAATTGCTATTGGTTTGGTAATTCTTGCCTCTCTTTTAGGGGGAGCAATTTCAGATCGGCTATTTGGTTATCGAATTTTAGACCGCTTTTTTCCTCGTCCTTCTTCTGAAGGGAAAGAAATTGTAAAACAGAGATTATTAACTGAAGAATCGGTAGTAATTGAGGTGGCGGAGAAGGTTTCTCCCAGTGTAGTAACCGTCGGAATTACCAAAACGCAAAAAGTTTTGGATTTATTTGAATGGGATCCATTTATGGACCCTTTTGGTTTTTTCCGCTCTCCAAAAACTAAAGAAGAAAAAATTCAGCAAGATATTGGCAGTGGATTTATTATTTCTTCTGATGGTTTGGTAGTTACTAATAAGCATGTTGTAGCTGATACTCAAGCTAAGTACCGAGTAATTACTAAGGATGATAAAGAATATGAAGTTAAAAAAATTTATCGTGATCCAGTTAACGATTTAGCAATTCTTAAAATTGAAGCGACAGGATTAAAACCAGTAGAGTTAGGCGATTCGGACAATCTTAAAGTAGGGCAATTTGTAATAGCGATTGGAACAGCCTTAGGTCAATTTCGTCATACCGTTACCACCGGGGTAATTTCTGGATTAGGAAGAGGAATTACCGCCGGTTCTCCCTTTGAAGGATATGTTGAAAGATTAGATAACGTGATTCAAACAGACGCGGCCATTAATCCAGGAAACTCTGGTGGTCCACTTTTAAATTCTGCCGGTCAGGTAATTGGAGTAAATGTCGCCGTGGCCGCCGAAGGACAAAATATTGGCTTTGCTTTACCGATTAATTTAGTTAAAGAAACAATTAAAACCTTTGAAGAAACAGGCCGATTTGAAAGACCATTTTTAGGGGTTCGCTATCGAATGATTTCTCAGGATTTAGCTTTATTAAATGATGTTCCCCAAGGAGCTTATGTAGTGGAAGTAGTTGATAATTCGCCGGCTGACAAAGCAGGAATTAAAGAGGGAGATATTATCACTAAACTTGATGGTCAACCGGTAAGGGAAAAAGACGGGGGATTGGCAAAATTAATTAATCAAAAAAAGGTAGGGGAGAGGGTAAAAATTACCATTTGGCGAGACGAAAAAGAAAAAGAACTAGAAGTAGTTTTAGCCGAGATGAGTGAGTAAAAGATTAGCCTACGATTTTCTCCAAACTTCCATTCAAAATATTTTCCAAATCATACCAGGATTTTTTCAGTCGATGATCGGTTACCCGATTTTGGGGGAAATTATAAGTACGAATTTTTTCTGCCCTCATTCCTCGGCCAATAGCCGAGCGATAACCAGCAATCGTTTGTTCTTTTTTAAGCTCTTCTGCTTCCCAAATTTTACTTCGTAAAAGCTGTAAGGCTAATTCTCGATTTTGAAATTGTGATCTTTCTTGTTGACAAACAACCGTAATTCCCGTTGGTTTATGAGTTAATCTTACAGCGGAATTAACCTTTTGAACGTTTTGTCCTCCCTGAGAAGAGGCGCGGAAAAATTGCCAATCCAAATCGGCGGGATTAATTTTAATTTCTTCTTCTTTAATTTCCGGTAAAACAACAACCGTTGCGGTTGAAGTGTGAATTCGGCCATATCTTTCCGTTTTGGGAACTCGTTGAACTCGGTGGACTCCTGATTCGTTTTTTAGTTTTTGATAAATATCAGGAGGACCGCTGATTTTTAAAATTCCACCACTTAAAATTTCTGCCTTCCATCCCTGTTTTTCGGCAAAGCGATAATACATTCTTAACAAATCATCGGCCCAAATTTTGGCTTCTTCACCACCGACACCAGGACGAATTTCAATGATGACAAAGCGAGAATTATTCATAATTTATTTTTTATTCTTTAGAAGGTTTTTTGATTCTTCTTTTAAGCATTTCTTTGAGGCTAAGCGGTTTTTCTTCTTTGATTTCTGCTTTTCGGCGATCTTTTTTCTTTTGGTAGGGTTTAGCTTTAGCTAAGGCGACTTTCTTTTGGAATTTTTCCACTCTTCCTTGGGTATCAACAAATTTCATTTTACCAGTAAAAAAGGGGTGACAATGAGAACAAACCTCAACGTTAATTTCTGGCAGAGTAGAACCCACGGTAAAAGTATTTCCACAAGTACAAGTTACTTTGGCTTCGGGATACCATTTTGGATGAATATTTGGTTTCATAAAATTAATTTTATCATAAGTTAAAATATTTTAAAAGAGAAGATTGGGGAATAGTTTCTTGGGTTTTATTTTGGAGATTTTTAATAGTTACTTTCTTAGATTTTACTTCATCAGGGCCGATAATAAGAACAAAGAGAATGCCTTGTTTATCCGCATATTTTAACTGTTTTTCTAATTTTTCTGGTTGAAGGTATATTTCCGTAGGAACTTTTGCCTGGCGAAGAAAACGAGCAATTTTTAAAGAATTTCGATATAAGGATTCATCAAAAACAGTAACTAAAACTTTAGTAGGAAGGGGATTAATTTTTGGCCATTTACCAAATTTTTCTAAAACTTGCTGAATTACTTTATCCCCAGCGGCAAAACCAACACCGGGAATTCGTGGCCCCCCAATAACTTCTACTAAGTTGTCATATCTTCCTCCTCCCAATATTGCTCGAAATTCTCCTTTTCGGTCGCGAGCTTCAAAAACAGTTCCCGTATAATAATCTAGTCCTCTCACAATTAAGGGATCAAACTCTACATATTTTTCCACTCCTAAATCTTTTAAAGTAGAAAAAATTGCGGTTAATTCTTCTGATTCACCGGCAAAATCTTTATCCTTAAGAATTTTTTTAAGATCGGCAATTTGCAGTTTATCAAGACCAATTTCTTTTAACCAGGCCTCCCATTCTTCTTCTTTCATTTTTTCTTTTTTATCGATTGCTTTAAAGATTTGAGGAATTTTTGATTTAGGAATTTCGATTAAATCAAGTTTTTTTTCCATTAATTGCCGATGGTTCACTTTTATTACTACTTGAGAGGGAGTTAACCCCACCTCTTTTAAAAATTCCACCGCTAAGGCAATAACTTCTGCATCCGCTTCTGGCGATTCCCACCCTAACAAATCAACATCCCATTGATAAAATTCCCTGGTTCTTCCTTTTTGGGGTTTTTCGTAACGCCAGCGCGGACCAATAGAAAACCAACGAATTGGTCGAGGAAGTGTTTCTTGTTTTTGGGCTACCATTCGCGCCAAAGTGGGGGTTAATTCTGGTCTTAAGGCTAATTTTTCACCACTTTTGGTTTTGACTATAAAAGTTTGTTCTTTAACTAATTCCTCCCCAGATTTTGCGGCATATAAAGCAAAAGATTCTAAACAAGGACCTTCATATTCTTGGTACCCAAAAAGGCGAGAAACAGAACGCATTTTTTCAAAAAGCCACCGGCGGGTAGCCATTTGCGGAGGATAAAAATCTTCAAACCCACGGACTAAGGAAAATTTTAATTTTTTCATTTTTATTGATTATAAAATTTACCCCTTTAAGTGTCAATTTTTATTCGGCAGGGGAAGGGGTAGGAGAGGGAGAGGAAGAAGGCTTTTCTAAACCGATTGCTTTTCCAGGAATAACATGAATAATTTTAGCAGTAATAGTTTTTTCTCCATTTTCTTTTGGAATTCCTACAACCACAATTCGATCGCCTATTTGCAAGTCAGAATAATTTATTGATTGAACACGAGTGGTAATTTTTTTAGTAATTTTCGTTTCGTCGGTAACGGTTACTAAATAGACTTCGTTTTTCGCTAAAGTTTTTAAGGTAATTAATTTTTCTTCTGTTGATAAATCAGTAATTTTTCCCATCACCGCCGTTCTGGTATGAAGTTTTGGTTTATTAATTACCACAATTCTTTTTGCTTCTAAAATGCCTTCTTCATTAAGATAACCCATGGCAATTATCCAATTTCCCACCTTAAGATCAGTTAATTTTAAATTTTCCCTTTTTAACCCAACAATTTTTGTTTCCTCGGTAACTTTTACTTCTAAAAGGCGGTTATTCTTAATTTTTAAAGTAATAGTCGAAAGTTCTTCATTAATTTGAACAATTTCTCCTTGATAACCCCGTGCCTTTCTTATTAATTGAATTCTTTCTTGGACTCTTTCTTTTACTACTTCTCTAATTTGGTTTATTTTTTCTTTAATTTCCGGTCGAACTTTTGGTGAGGGAGTAGCGTTTTCTTGAAGTTGTTGTTCGAGAGTAACTCTTTCTTGTTGGCGATTTTGAACTGGAGAAGGGAAAGGAACCGCCAAAATTACGTTATTACTAACGAAAAATAATAAAGTTAAATTGGTTAAAAAGAAAAGAGTTTTTTTCATATTTCTGCGCTTGTATAAATAACATTTAAACTTTTGCTTATTTCGTTTCCGGCTTCATCGTAAGTAGAAATAGTAATTTCGTTATTTCCTCCTATTAAAGTAATTTCCGTGGAGAAATTTCCTTCTTCATCAGCTTCAACGATTTTTTCTCCTTCTTCGTAAAGGACGACCACTGTTGCCAGAGGAAAGGCCTTTCCTGTGACTTGAATTTTTTCTTTATTAAAAACTTCATTTTCTTCGGGAGAAAGAATGGTTAAAAGAGGCGCTCCTGCTTCTTCTTTATTAGCAGGAGTAGGCGAGGGAGAAACCTCTTGGGTGACTTTTATTTCTTCTTGAGTTTTAGGGGCAATTTTTTGGGTAATTTTTTTAATATTCCAGACGCCAAAAGTAAGGACTAATCCTAAAAAAATACCAAGGATGATTGCCAGAAGATTTTCTTTACGCATTTTTACTCTTCTTTTTATTTTAGGAGAAGAAAAAATTCTTGTCAAGGAGAAAATTATTTGCTAAACTTTAATTCAAGATGGAGATTCAGTTTTTTGGTCATTCTTGTTTTCGATTAAAATTTAAAAAAGAAATTGTGGTAACTGATCCTTTTGATTCCCAAGTGACTGGTTTAAAGTTACCAAAAATTAACGCCGATATTGTTACCGTTTCTCACCAACACCAAGATCACAATAATTTTTCCGCAATTTTAGGAACTCCTCAACGACCAGAACCATTTTTAATTTCCGGTCCAGGCGAATATGAAATAGGAGAGATAAGAATTATTGGCATTTCTTCATTTCATGATAAAAAGAAGGGAAAAGAAAGAGGAAAAAATACTATCTATCTTTTTGAAAGTGAAGGTTTAAGATTAGTCCATTTAGGGGATTTAGGGGAAAAATTGACTGAAGAACAACTTGAAGAACTAGAAGGAAGTGATATTGTTTTTGTGCCAGTAGGAGGAAAATACACTTTAAGTCCCCAAGAAGCCAAAGAAGTAATTACTCAGATTAATCCCAGTATTGTTATTCCTATGCACTATGCTTTACCAGGAATGAAATTTGATTTAGAAAAGGTAGAAGATTTTTTGGAAATAATGGGAATAGAAAAACCCTCCTTTCTTCCTAAATTGATTATTAAAGGAGAAAATTTGCCCGAAGAAAGAGAGGTGATTGTTTTAAATGCCAGAGGTTAAAATTCCTCCGCATTCTGACGAGGCAGAAGCGTCGGTTTTAGGGGCAATTTTGATTGATAAAGATGCGATTGTCGCAGTAGCGGAGTTTCTAAGACCCGAGCATTTTTATAATCAACAAAACGGCTTAATTTATGAAGCCATTCTTCATCTTTACGAAGAGAGAAAACCAATTGATTTGGTGACTTTAAAAGATGAGCTTAAAAAAAGAAAAATCCTTTCTAAAGTTGGCGGTTCTTCTTATTTAGCAGAGTTAGTTAATCAAGTTCCCACTGCTGCCCATGTTGAAGAATATGGATTAATAATTAAGGATAATTACACTAAAAGAGAGTTAATTTCTGCGGCTGCCCGAATTACCGAAGAGGCTTTTGATGAAGGAAAAGAAGCCCGTAAGGTTTTAGATGATGCTGAGCAGGCAATTTTTGCTTTATCACAAAAACATTTAAAAGAAGGATTTTTGCCGGTTAAAGAGATTCTAGCAGAAAGTTTTGATCGTTTAGATGAACTTCATAAAACCGCGGGGGGATTAAGGGGGGTTCCTACCGGATTTAAGGATTTAGATGATACTTTGGCAGGAATGCAGGATTCTAACCTTTTAATTTTGGCTGCCCGTCCGGGTTTGGGAAAAACTGCTTTTGCCCTAGAAATTGCTCGTCATGTAGCGGTAAAAGAAAAATTACCCGTTGGTTTTTTCTCTTTAGAAATGAGTAAAGAAGAGTTAGTAGACAGACTTTTGGTTTCTCAGGCGGATATTGATGCTTGGAAGTTAAAAACTGGTCGTTTAAGCGAGGATGATTTTACGCGATTGTCGGAAGCGATGGGAATTTTGGCGGAGGCGCCACTATTTATTGACGATACTCCCGCTTTAACTATTTTAGAGATGAGAACTAAGGCTCGTCGGTTAATGGCGGAACATGGGTTGAGGTTATTAATTGTTGATTATTTACAATTAATGAAAAGTGTAAGACAATTGGAAAATCGCGTTCAGGAAGTTTCGGAAATTTCGATGGGATTAAAAAATTTAGCTCGGGAGTTAAAAATTCCTGTTTTGGCAATTTCTCAACTTTCTCGAGAGGTGGAAAAAAGAGGAAAAAAACGACCTCAACTGGCAGATTTAAGAGAGTCCGGATCAATTGAACAAGATGCGGATGTAGTGATGTTTTTATGGCGGGAAGACGATGATGATTTAGAAAACGTAGAATTAGAGGTTGCCAAACACCGTAATGGACCATTAAGAAGGATAAAACTTCGCTTCCGCGGTGATCGGATTAAATTTTATGGAGTAGAGACAAAAAGGAGTGAGGAAGAATAGTGCCGCGGGAGGGAGTCGAACCCTCACGGCCTTTAAAGACCACGGGTTTTTGAGACCCGCCTGTCTGCCAATTCCAGCACCGCGGCAGATTATTCTTTTTGATATTTTACTATAATTAATATCTATTTTAAAAGAAGAACCAAAAGAATAATAACGATTTGAGGAAGAATTCCCACTAAAAATTTCGCTTTTCGATGGAAATAGTGTGAATGAAGAATTTCAATTTGGGAAAAAGGGAAGATTCGCCAATTTAAAAATAAAACAGGAAATTCTAATAAATCAGGTAAAATACTAAAAAAAATCCCTAGCCAAAGCCAGGGATTTAAAGGAAGGTTTTTTTGAAAGATAAACCAACAAATAATTAAAGCAACTGCCAAATCAAATCCTCCCAAAAGAAAATTAATAATTTTCGATCTTTTTTTAAAACCAATTCCTAAATCCCAATGGGGAATCCAGTCTAAGAAAAAATGAAAAATAAAAAGAAGGGGAGAGGTAAGCCAGGGATTTAAAGGGGGATTACTAATTTTTGAGGCCACTAACCCGCCTACTAAAGAATGAGTGACTACCAGCATAGAAATAAAGTATAAAACGTGATATGATTAATGTCAAATGTTGCCGGTTTTATTGCAAATAGGCGGAATTAACCTTTATACTTTTGGGTTTTTTTTAGGAATTGGTTTTTTCTTTACCTCTTTTTTAGTTTGGCGTCGATTAAAACAGTTAGGTTTAAAAGAAGAAGAAGTTATTGACGGAATTATTTTTTCCTCCTTTTTGGGAATAATTTTTAGTCGGTTAATTTTTATTCTTGAGCATTTTTCTTTTTATAAATTTTCTTTTCGGTATTGGGTTTTGATTTTCCGTTATCCCGGATTTTCTCTTTTAGGTGGATTAATAGGAATTTTTTTAGGAACTTTTTTATTTTGCCGATGGAAAAAATGGGATTTTTGGCGAGTTGTTGATGAAGTGATTTTTGGTCTTTTTCCAATCTTAATTTTTTCTCATGTTGGGGCTTTTTTTGATGGAAGTGGGGCGGGGAAGCCAACCACTTTACCTTGGGGAGTATTTTTTCCCGAAAGTTTAGTCCGTCAACACCCAGTTTCTTTATATTCCGCTTTATTTTTTCTTTTTTTGTGGATTTTTTTCCTAAAAATTGAAAATCATTGGCGATTTTGGTCATGGTATCCCAGTCAGGCACCCGGATTTATTTTTTTAATTTTTTTGATATTTTCGGGAATTTTTAATTTGGGGGTTGCATTTTTAAAAGATATTGAAGTATACTCCTTAATAGGAGAAGTTTTAGCTAATTTATTAATTGTAATTTTTTCAGGAGGTATATTATGGAAAAAAAGAAAGTAAGAAATCAAACCAAAAAATTATCTTCTCCTCCTCGGGTGAAATTTCCCTTAAGTTTATTAAAACCAATTGCTGAATTTCTCAAAAAAGAGAGTGAAGATTTAGAAAAAAAGCAGAAAGAATTAAAAAAAGCAGATCCTTTTAGTGATGTTGATCGGGTAATAGATAACGCCGCTTCTGATACGGAAGCAACGGAACAATTTGTTCATCAACAGAAAAGTGCCTTGCAGGCAGAAATTAACCGGCGATTGATTCAGATAAGAAAGGCGCTAACCAGAATTAAGATCGGCAAATATGGAATCTGCGAAAAATGTGGCCAAATGATTGATACTGATCGATTAATGATCATGCCCGAAGCAACTTTATGTGCCTCTTGTGCTAAGAAAAAAGAAGAGTGAAATCTCCAAAAGTTCTTTATCAAGATGAGGAAATAATTATTTTAAATAAACCTGCTGGTTGGGTAGTTAATCGAGCACAAACGGTAAAACAAAAAACAATTCAAGACTGGCTGGAGGAGAATTTTTCTTTTCCCATTTTTAAAGAAAAAATTTTTCGTAGTGGAGTGGTTCATCGTTTGGATAAAGAAACTTCCGGAATTTTATTAATTGCCAAAACCCCATTTTCTTTTTTAGAACTTCAAAAGCAATTTAAGGAAAGAAAAGTAAAAAAGAAATATTTTGCTTTAGTTCACGGATTAGTAATTCCCAAAGAAGGAAGTGTGAAAGCGCCAATTAGTCGTAGTCCTTTTGATAGAAAGAAATTTGGTGTTTTTTTGGGGGGAAGAGAAGCGGAAACAAATTTTAAAGTGTTAGATTATTTTAAAGATGAAAAAAATAATTATTTTACTTTTTTGGAAGTAGAGCCAAAAACCGGAAGGACTCATCAAATTAGAGTTCATCTTAAATATTTAGGGTATCCAATTGTCAGCGATTCTTTTTATGCAGGAAGAAAAACCGTTCGGGAGGATAGAAAGTGGTGTAGTCGGCTTTTTTTGCAAGCTTATTTTTTAAGTTTTGTTCATCCAACCCAAAAGAATAAAATAGAAATAAAACTTCCTTTAGAAAGCGAGCTTAAAGAAATTCTTAAAAAATTACAAAAAATAAATGAGAGGGAAATTGAAAACCAAAAATAAAAAAATTAAGTTGATTTTTTGGATTTTAATTTTCTTTTTATTATTTTTTATAGGGTGGGGGAGGAAAATAGTAAGTAAGATTTACCAAAGTCCGATTTTTAAAAACGAAAAGGTAAATCTTATTTTCTTTGATTATAATAATTTATTTTTATTTTCCTTAAATCCCCAAGAGGAGGAATTAAAAATATTTACCTTTCCTGGCGATCTTTATTTAGAAACAGTATATGGATATGGAAAATATAAAATTAATTCTCTTTTTGATTTAGACAGTTTAGAGAAAAAGGAGGGGAGACTTTTTTTAGAGACGATTAAGGAAAATTTATTTTTTCCCTTCGATGGCTACTTAATTTCTGAAGAAAAGATTGATTTTTCAAATAAAAACTCAATTATTAAAAGCCTTTTTCAATTACTTAAGAATAAAAAACAAGGGAATTTATCAAGGGTGGAAATTTTTTGGCTTTGGTTAAAAATTAAAGGTTTTCGGCAGGATAAAATTTATGTTCAGGGGGAAAAGGAAAAAGTTTTAAAAAAAGTTTTGATTTCTAGTAAAGAGGAAGGTTGGGAACTAGACGAAGATAATTTTTTAAAAATAATAGGAAACTCCTTTTCTTACCCGCAAATTATTAAAGAAAGCTTTTCTTTGGCAATTTTTAACGGTACTTCTTATCAGAGACTGGGAGAAAGAGTAGCCAAAAGGATAGAAGTTCTAGGGGGAAGAGTAGTGGAGATAGATAATTATCAGGAAAATTTGGAAGATATTTGCTTATTAATTACCACTAAGGAGAAGAAAGAAAGTTTTACTGCAAAAAAAGTTAGTAGTTTTTTTGATTGTCGTTGGCAGGAAGCAAAAGAGGAAAATCGGCGGTGGGATTTGACGTTAGTGATTGGAAAAAAATACTGGCAAAAACTTAAGGAAAAATGGTAAAATAAAAATATGTCAGGACATTCTCATTGGGCTACCATCAAAAGACAAAAAGAAGCGGCTGATAAGCAACGTGGGCAAATTTTTTCTAAATTAGCCCGAATGATTACCGTAGCGGCTAAAGAAGGAACCGATCCGGAGACAAATTTTAAGCTTCGGTTAGCGATTGAAAAAGCGAAACAGGCCAATATGCCTAAAGAAAATATTTTGCGGGCAATTGAGCGAGGTGGAGGAGGAAAACAAGGTGGAGATTGGCAAGAGATAATTTTTGAAGGATATGGACCAGAAGGAATAGGCGTAATGGTAGAAGTGGTAACTGATAATAAAAACAGAACCACCGCGGAAATTAAAAATCTTTTTGAAAATGCAGGGGGAAGCTTAGCTTCACCCGGAGCGGTTTCTTTTATGTTTAAAAAGGAGGGATTAATTACGGTTGAGAAAGGGGAGAATCCCGAAGAGCAAATTTTAAATATTATGGATTTAGGAGTAAATGAAGTGGAAGAGGTAAAAGATGTAATTGAAGTTTATACTTCTCCGGAAAATCTTGAAGAAATAAAAGAAAAACTTCTTCAGGCGGGATATAAAGTAAAAGATCGAGAAATAATTTGGCAACCAATTACGCCGGTACCTATTAACGATCAAGATAAAGCAAAAAAAATCTTAAATTTTATGGAAAGACTACAAAATCATGATGATGTACAAAAAGTTTACGCCAATTTTGATATTTCCAACGAAATTCTTTCCTCTTTAATGAACTAAAAAATAATGTTTAAATTAACTAAAAGAAAAAAATTTGTAATTACCTCTGGTTTACTTTCGTTTGGTTTCCTTTTAATGATTTTAGGGGAAATTCTTCCTAAGGAAATAATGATTGGAATAATGATGGTTGTCTCTTATTTTCTTTCTGCTTGGGCACTTTCTGAAGGGTTAAATGGAATAAAATGGTTTACCGTCTTAATTCTTCCTGTTCTTTTTACTGGAGGAATTGGTTTATTTTATTTTTTTCTTTCTTCTTCCTTTTTGACGCGCCTGTTGGTGGTTTTTTTTTACGGAATTGGGGTTTATATTCTTTTGCTGGTGGGAAATATTTTTTCGGTAGCTGCGATTAGAACAATTCAGCTTCTTCGCTCTGCTCAGGTGGTGGGTTTTCTTTTTACTCTTGTTATTGCCTTTCTTTTCTATAGTTCGCTTTTTTCTTTTAAATTTCCTTATTGGATTAATTTTTTTGTCTCTTTTTTAATTGCTTTTCTTTTAGTAATTCCAGGATTATGGAGTGTAAATTTAGAAGAAAAAATTTCTTTAAGAGTTTTAATTTATAGTTTGATTATTTCCCTAATTCAGGGAGAAATTGCTTTAGCTTTTTCTTTTTGGCCAACAATTTCTTCAGTAACCGCTTTAGCCTTAATTTCTTCTCTTTACCTTAATTTAGGTTTAGGACAGCATTACTTAAATGAAAGACTTTTTAAAAAAGTAATTAAAGAATATCTTGCAGAGACAATTTTTGTTTTTTTAATTATTTTTTTAACTACTTTTTGGTCAGGATAATTTTTAAAGAAGGGTTAAGGTGGGGAAGAGGGGAGGGGTTTCCAATAATATCCTATAATTATTTAATAACCCTATAGTATTATATTTTCACAAAAAATTTTCTTTATTTTCACAAAATAGCACTAAAAATTTTTATTTGCCAATAATATAGTTTGATATACTTGACTTTGTGGATAACTTTAGAGGGGAGTTAACTTAAAAATAAAATTTAATTTTTTAACAAATTATTCTCTTCCTTTAAATTGAAATAAGAATTAATAAAGATAATAATTTCCCTTTCCCTTTTCTTAGATAGCTCTCTTTAGCAATGACGCACAATATATCTTTTGCGACATTTTTAAGCAGAGTGAGGAAGAGGGGTTTAAATTTTTAAGTTTTAAAAATTATAAAAATAAAAATTTGAGTTTTATTTTTAACTAAAACCTTTTAAAAGTTTCCTTAATTCTCTTTAATAAACTATTAAGGTTTTTTCATTTTTTAGATTTCTTATAACTTCTCCCGGCTAAATTAAAAAAATTAAAAACGAAAAATGGAGCTGTTGTCTTAAAACAGATGGTTCTTTTAAAATACCAAAATATATCCTTTTTTTAAAAAAGCCGTTTTTGGGGCTTTAGCGGGTTGGTTGAATTTGCAATAAAAACAAAAAAATATCGCTTCGGAGAAAAAGTTTCTTTTTTAATCAAGATTTTCTCTTTTTCCTTCAATCTAGATCAAAATAATTCCTGCTTAAGAGAAGTGCTTTATATTAATAGTTTTAAATAAAAATAAGCCCTAAAAAAATAAATAATCCCTAAAAAATAATCAATCGCATATAAGAGATATAAAACAAAAATTTTTTAAAATTTATGATGTCGCACAATATTGACAAGCAAATTTTAGGGGTTTATAATTAAATTTATGTCTCAACTTAAAGAAAAAACAAAATGGGAAAAATTAATCGACAATTTTTTAGAGGATTTACAAATTTCTCGTCACTACTCTCCCCTAACAATTCGCAATTATTATCATTATCTTTCGCGGTTTTCTTTATGGATTAAAAAAAATTTTCCTAAAGTTGAACCAGAGACACTTACTTTAGAAATATTGAAAAAATACCGATTGTTTTTAGCCAGATTTATCGCACCAAATGGCTCTCCCCTTTCTAGTAGCACTCAAGCTTATCATGTGATAGCTTTACGGTCATTTTTAAAGTGGTTAATTAAGAACGATGTTAAGACCTTATCTCCAGAAAAAATTGATGTTCCTAAGATGGGGGGAAGAAGTTTAAAATTTTTGACTACCGAGCAGGTGGAAAGATTACTCTCCCAACCAAATATTTCTAATTTTCGGGGATTAAGAGATAAGGCAATTTTAGAGGTTCTTTTCTCAACGGGATTACGAGTTTCTGAATTAGTAAAGCTAAATCGCGACCAAATAGATTTAAAAAGAAGAGAATTTGGGGTAATTGGAAAAGGAGGGAAAGCGCGGGTTGTTTTTCTTTCTCCGCGGGCAGTGAAATGGCTTAAAAAATATCTAGAGAGTCGATCAGATTCGTGGTCTCCTCTTTTTATTCGGACTTCAGGAAAAGGAATTGCTAAATTTTCCACCGCTGAAGGAGAAAAAATGAGACTTTCTGTTCGTTCAGTCCAGCGAATTGTGGAAAAATATGTTAAAAAAGCGCGGCTACCAATAAAAATTACCCCTCATGGTTTACGACATAGTTTTGCTACTGATCTTTTAATGGCGGGAGCAGATCTTCGAAGCGTTCAGGAACTTTTGGGACACAAAAATATTGTCACGACTCAAATTTATACTCATGTGACCAATCGGCAGTTAAAGCAAATTTATGATACTTTTCATGGAAAGGGAAAATAAATTATTTTTTAAGGCAAGCTACCGCCGCTACTGTATCTTGAGGTTTGGAAAAACGCATTAAGATTACTCCTTGGGTATCTCGTCCTAACTGGGGAATATTTTTTAATGGTAGTTTAATTACCTGAGCTTTCTTACTGGTGATAATTACTTGATCAACTTCTTCGGTAACTAATTGACAACAGACAACTTTTCCTGTCTTTTCAT
Source organism: Microgenomates group bacterium (assembly GCA_049720225.1). Classification (GTDB taxonomy): domain Bacteria; phylum Patescibacteriota; class Microgenomatia; order PFEM01; family JBNASD01; genus JBNASD01. The sequence continues at coordinate 52,714 of JBNASD010000001.1, forward strand.
TAATATTAGCAACTTTTACCCCAATTCCTCCTCTTTTTTGAAGTGGGTATTCATTTAAAGAAGTTCTTTTTCCTCTTCCCTTTTCGGTAACCACAAGGATATCTTGGAAATATTTTTTTCGCTTATCTTCGGGTAAGGTTGGGGTAGAAATTACCTCCATTCCCACTAAATGATCTCCTTCTTTTAAATGAATCCCGGTTACTCCCTGGGTATCTCTTTTGGTTGGTTTAACATCAGTTTCTTTAAACTTAATTGATTTTCCATTTTGGGAAACTAAGAAAATTAAATTATTACCAGTAGTAGGTTTTACCCAACGGAGATTATCATTATTTCTTAATTTTACGGCAATTATTCCTGACCGGCGAATGTTAGCAAACTCTTCAAGTGGGGTTTTTTTAACTAATCCCTTTTCGGTAGCCATTAACAAATATTTAATTTCCTTTTCTTCTTTTTGAAGAGGAAGAATTGTTTGGATTTTTTCTTCTGGTTCAATGTTTATTAAATTAATTACCGCTTGTCCTTTTGATTGTCTTGATCCTTCAGGAATTTCCCAGGCGCGAGTAGAAAAAACTCTTCCTTTGTTGGTAAAAAACAAAATATAGTCATGAGTTTTGCAAGAAAGAAGATAAAGAATTTCGTCTTCTTCTTTAGTGGTCATTCCACTTACTCCTTTTCCGCCTCTTCTTTGAATTCGGTAGGTGGCCACAGGAAGACGTTTTACATAGCCGCTTTTAGTGACTAAAATTAAACAATCCTCATTAGGAATTAAATCTTCTTCCGAAATATCTTCTGCTTCTTGTTGATAAATTTTGGTTTTTCTTTCATCTTGATATTTTTTCTTTAATTCCACAAACTCATTTTTCATTACTTCTAGTACTTTTTGGGGGTATTGAAGAATAGCAGTTAATTCTTTAATTTTTTTCATTACCTCTTCGTATTCTTCTTCAATTTTTTTCCTTTCCAAGGCGGCTAGTCTTCTTAATTGCATATCTAAAATTGCTTGAGCTTGAATTTCGGTAAGATTGAATTTTTCCATTAAATTTACTTTGGCAATTTCGGCAGTTTGGGATTTTTTAATGGTTTCAATTACCGCATCGAGATTGTCGAGGGCAATTTTTAATCCCTCTAAAATATGAGCTCTTCTTTTTGCTTCCTCTAAATCAAATTTAGTTCGGCGAATAATTACTTTTTGTCGATGATTAATAAATTCCCAAAGAATTTGTTTTAAACTTAAAGTCTGAGGAACACCATCAACTAATGCCACCATATTAAAAGGAAAAGAAGTTCTTAATTCGGTATGATGATAAAGATTATTAAGGATTGCTTTTGGTCGGGAATTCTTTTTTAATTCTAAAACTATTCTTAAACCATGACGATCCGATTCGTCTCTAATTTCGGAGATTCCATTTATTTTTTTATCCCTTACTAATGAAGCGATTTTTGCAATTAATTGAGCTTTATTAACCTGATAAGGAATTTCACTAATGACAATTCTATATTTTCCTCCTTTTGTTTCTTCAATTTCTGCTTTTCCTTGAACAATAACTTTTCCTCTTCCTGTCGTATAGGCTTCTAAAAGACTTTTTCGATTATAAATGATTCCTCCAGTAGGAAAATCCGGTCCTTTGATAAATTTCATTAACTGTTCGGTAGTTGCTTCAGTTTCAAATTTTGCTTGGAGAGCTTTTTTCATTAATTCTTCATCGTTGAGTTCTATCTTTTTTATTTCTTGGTTTTCTTGGGGGGAGATAATTTTTCCACTTTCTATTAAATAAATAAGGGCATCCATTACTTCTCCCAAATTGTGAGGAGGAATTTTAGTAGCCATTCCTACCGCAATTCCTTCAGAACCCATTAAAAGAAGATTGGGAATTTTTGAAGGAAGAAAAACTGGTTCTTTTAAAGTAGCATCAAAGTTATCAATGAAATCAACTGTTTCTTTTTGAATATCAGCCAAGAGTTCCTGAGTGATTGGTGCTAATCTTACTTCGGTATAACGCATTGCTGCTGGAGGATCGCCATCAACCGAACCAAAATTCCCCTGCCCGTCAATTAAAGGATAACGCATTGAAAAATCTTGCGCTAAACGAACCAAAGCATCATAAATTGCCATATCTCCATGGGGATGGTATTTTCCCATTACTTCTCCTACAACTTTTGCGCTTTTAGTATATTTTGCTGGATAACTTAGACCCATCTGGTACATCGTATAAAGAATTCGTCGATGAACTGGTTTAAGTCCATCTCTCACATCTGGTAAAGCACGAGCGACAATTACGCTCATCGCGTAATCTAAATAAGACTTTTTTAATTCTTCGGTTATTTCAACAATTTTAATTTTTCCTAAATTTTTATCCATTGTTTATTTAATTAAACTACTGATTTAATTAATTAAACAAAAAAATTTAATTAATTAAACATCAAGATTTGCTAATTTGGCGTGAGTTTGAATAAACTTTTTTCGCGGAGGAATTTCCGTTCCCATTAACATCGAAAAAACTTCATCTGCTTTTTGGGCGTCTTGAATAGTAACTTTTTTAAGAACTCTTTTTTCTGGATTCATTGTTGTTTCCCAAAGCTGTTCAGGATTCATTTCTCCTAAACCCTTATATCGTTGGACGGTGATATTTTTTTCTTTACCTCTTAAATCTTGTAATATTTTTTCCTTTTCTTCATCAGAATAAGCATAAAAAATTTGTTTTCCTCCTTGAATTTTATATAATGGCGGAAGGGCAATGTAAAGATATCCTCTTTCGATTACTGGACGAAGGTGACGGTAAAAAAAAGTTAAAAGTAAGGTAGCAATATGTTCTCCATCAACATCGGCATCGGTCATAATAATAATTCGGTGATAACGAATTTTATTAGGATTAATGGTATCTCCTATTCCCATTCCTAAAGCAATAATTAAATCTTTAAGTTCTTCAAAGTTAATAATTTTATCAAGTTGTGCTCTTTCGGTATTTAAAATCTTTCCTCCTAACGGCAAAATTGCTTGAAATCTTCTATCTCTTCCTTGCTTAGCAGATCCGCCTGCGCTATCTCCTTCAACAATAAATAATTCTGATAAAGCAGGATTTTTTTCCTGACAATCAGCTAACTTGCCTGGCAAAGAGGTTCCCGTTAACTCTCCCTTTCTAATTACCGCTTCTTTGGCCGCTCGAGCCGCCAATCTTGCTTTTGCGGCTAAAGCCACTTTATTAACAATTGCTTTAGCGTCGGTAGGATGTTCTTCAAAGTAAGTTTCTAAATTTTCTTTTACTAAGGAGGCAACTAATGTTTGTGCTTCCGGATTATTTAGTTTTACCTTAGTTTGTGATTCAAATTGAATTTTTGTGGTGGGAATTCGGACCGCGACTACCGCGGTTAATCCTTCTTTAATGTCATCTCCGGTAAAGCCATTTCCTTCTTTAACGGCGCCAATTTTTTTAGCATAGTCATTAATCACTCTGGTAAGAGCCATCCGGAATCCGGTTAAGTGAGTCCCGCCATCTTTGGTGTTAATTACATTAACAAAAGACAATACGGTTTCATTAAAGCTATCGTTATATTGAAAAGCCACTTCCATTCCCATTCCGTCTTTTTCTCCCTTAATATAAATAGGAGAATGAAGAGTTTTCTTCTTTCGATTTAAAAAATTTATTAACGAACGAATTCCTCCTTCAAAATAAAAATGAGTTTCTTGATCAGTTCGTTCATCATATAAGTGAAATTTAAGTCCGGGAACTAAATAAGCTCTCTCCCTGATTAATTCTTCAATTAATTTATAGTTAAAAGAAAGTTTGGGAAAAATTTTTGGATCAGGATGGAAAATTGTAGTTGTCCCTGTTCTTTGGGAAGTACCAATTTCTTCTACCGGCGTTATTGGGTTTCCTCTTTCATATTTTTGGCGATAAATTTTTCCGTTTCGATGAACTTGAACCTCCATATAATCACTTAAAGCGTTAACTACCGAAGCCCCTACACCATGGAGACCACCTGAAACCTTATATGCCTGAGAATCAAATTTAGCGCCAGCATGGAGTTTAGTCATTGTTACTTCTAAGGCAGAAACACCAGTTTCATGAAGATCGACAGGAATTCCTCGACCGTCATCTTCCACTTTAGCACTGCCATCTTTTTTAAGAGTAATCCAAATATTTTTGGCAAATCCGGCTAAAGATTCGTCTACCGAATTATCGATTATTTCCGTAATTAAATGGTGAAATCCTTTGCTATCAGTAGAGCCAATAAACATTCCCGGTCGACGGCGGACCGGATCCAAACCTTCAAGAACTTTAATTTGTTTGGCGGTATAATCCGAAGAGGACATCTTTTTCATTATATCAATCTTATAAGAAGATTTCCAGTTGCTAAAAGGGGGTTGACATTTTGTTTAATTAATTTTATGGTTTTCAAAGTTAGATTGATATTTCTAGCTAAAATTAAAGAAGGATTAGTTAATAATAAATTTTTAAAATAAAAAAGAAGCTGGGTAAGAAAAAGTTCTGCGTTTTCTTTTTTTTGAGCGTAGCTCTCCCCCATTTTTAACCTCTCCCCTACTCTCATTTTTCTAATATTGATAATTTGGGGAAATAAATTTTCTGAAAAAATTATTTCTTTTTCTTGAGAAATTCTAATAATTTGGCAGCGAGAAAGAATTGTTGGTAAAATCAATTCCGGCATTTGGGTGGTAATAATGATTAAAGTATTAGAAGGCGGTTCTTCAAGGGTTTTTAGTAAAGCATTTTGGGCGGGTAATGTTAGCTTTTCTCCATTTTGAATAATTACTACTTTTCCTTTTCCAAAATAAGGTTTTAAAGTTAACCATTTTTTAATTTCTCTTATAGTTTCAATTTGAATAGAATTTTCTTCACCTTTGACAAAAAAAAGATCGGGGTAAGAAAGCGACAAATCAGGTAAAAAATTTTTTGCGATTTCCCAAGCCCTTTGATTAGTTTTTTTAGGGTGCCCGATAATTATTTTACTACGAATCATCCCATTGACATTTTATCATAAATTAATGAATAATTAATTTAAAATGACACCTGCCCGGAATATTGCCGATATTTTAGCGGAAAAGGGAGTATTAACTAAAAAAGATCTTGAAAAAGTTAAACTTGAGGAGATAAATACGGGAAAGCCGGTTAAAGAAATTCTTAAAGAATTTCATCTTGCAGATGAAGAACAAATTGCTCAAGCAGAAGGAGAATTGTGGAAAGTTCCTTATGTGAATTTAGCGGAAACTCCCTTTTCTCCTCAAGCTTTAAATTTTTTATCTCAAGCGGTAGCGGAAGAATATAATGTAATTCCTTTTCAATTTGACTCTTCAACTAATGAACTTGCTGTCGCTTTAGAAAATCCCCTAGATTTAGATTTAATTAAATTTTTAGAAAAAAAGACAGGAACAAAAATAAAACCTCACATTGCTTCCCCTACCCAAATTAAAGAAGCGATTGAATCTCATTATGGTCAAAGCTTGGTAGCAGAAATTAAGGCCACTTTGGGAGAAACTAAAGTTACTCCTCAACAACCTCAACCTACTTATATTCCACGACCGGGAGAGGTTTTGAGGGAAGAAAAAATTGCCCGAGTAGTTAATATTATTTTAGAATTTGCGGTAAAATCGAGAGCGTCTGATATTCATATTGAACCTCAAGAAGAAAATACTCGGGTAAGATATCGAATTGACGGCATTCTTCATGAGAAATTGGTTTTACCTAAATATCTTCATGATGCGGTTGTTTCCCGGGTAAAAATTCTTTCGGGAATGAGAATTGATGAAAAAAGGGTACCTCAGGATGGTCGATTTAGCTTTAAAGCAGAGGATCAGGAAATTGATTTGCGGGTTTCTTCTTTGCCGACTGTCCATGGAGAGAAGATTGTGATGAGGTTACTTAAAAAAACTGGTCAGGTTCCTGATTTGCCAGAATTAGGCTTAAGAGGAAGGGCCTTAAAAGATTTACAAGAAGCAATTTTAAGACCTCACGGAATTATTATTGTTTGCGGACCTACCGGTTCAGGAAAGACGACTACCCTATATTCAGTTCTTTCGCGAATTAATACTCCCCGCGTAAATATTATTACTTTGGAAGATCCCGTGGAATACGAAATTCCCGGCGTTAATCAAGTTCAAGTTAATCCGGCGGCGGGTTTAACTTTTGCTTCGGGAATGCGCTCTTTTTTGCGGCAAGATCCTAACATTATTATGGTAGGAGAAATTAGAGATCGAGAAACTACGGAATTAGCGGTTCAGGCTTCTTTAACTGGACATTTGGTTTTTTCTACTCTTCACACTAACAATGCTGCTCAGGCAATTCCTCGCCTTTTGGATTTAGGAGCAGAACCATTTTTACTTGCTTCCTCAGTTACCTGTTTAGTGGCTCAGCGAATTTGTCGAAGAATTTGTCCAGATTGTAAGGAAGAATATTCTCCTCCACCAGAAGTAATTGAAGATATTAAAAAAGTCTTAGGAAAACTTTTTCCTCCTCAAAAAGAAACAAAACTTTATCGGGGTAAAAAATGCGCTACCTGTAACAACACAGGTTATTTAGGAAGGATAGGAATTTTTGAAGTATTGCCAATTAGTGAAAAAATTGCTAGACTGATTTTAGAAAGAGCGTCTGCCCGAGAGATTGAAAAACAGGCAAGAGAAGAAGGGATGGTTACTATGAAGCAAGATGGATATTTAAAAGTTTTAGAGGGGATTACTACTATTGAAGAAGTTTTAAGGGTAGCGCAAGAGTAAAAATGAAAATAGAAGAATTACTAGAAATAACCATCAATAAAAAAGCGTCTGATCTTCATTTAATTGTTGGCTTGCCTCCTACTGTAAGGGTAAATGGAGAATTATTTTCTATACCGGGAAAGGAGACTTTAACGGAAAGTTTAGTAAAGGATCTGATTTTTAGCATTTTAAGCGAAGAACAAAAAGAAATTCTTTTAGTTAATAAAGAACTGGACTTTTCTTTTGATTATCAAGGGAGAGGAAGGTTTAGAGTTAACGCTTATCATCAAAAAGGAACATTAGCGGCGGCGTTTCGTCTTTTGCCCCCCACCATTCCTTCCATTAAAGAAGTAAATCTTCCGGATATTTGTTATTCTTTTGCCGAACTAAAACAAGGATTTATTTTAGTTACTGGACCCACGGGTCATGGAAAATCAACTACTCTTGCAGCCACCATTGAGGAAATTAATAAAAATAGACCGGTGCATATAGTCACTATTGAGGATCCTATCGAATATGTTTTTTGTCCCAAGAAAGCAATTATTTCTCAGAGAGAGATTCGGACTGATACCCATTCCTGGCAAATTGCCTTACGGTCTTGTTTGCGTGAGGATCCAGACGTGGTAATGATTGGCGAAATGAGAGATTACGAAACGATTGCCTCTGCCTTAACTATTGCCGAAACGGGTCATTTGGTTTTTGCTACCCTTCACACTAATTCTGCGGCTCAAACGGTGGATAGAATTATTGATGTTTTTCCTGAAGAACAACAGACTCAAGTAAGGATGCAACTTTCTAATACTTTAGAAGCAATTCTTTCTCAAAGACTCTTGCCTTGTCTAGATGGAGGAAGAATTCCTGCTTTTGAAATCTTAACCGCTACACCAGCGGTAAGGACCGCTATTCGTGAAGGAAAAACCCATCTTATTGATAATATTATTCAAACTTCAGTAGAGTTAGGAATGAGAACTTTAGAAATGGATCTAGCTTGGTTAGTTAAACAGGGAAAAATTGATTTAGAAACCGCAAAAGCGTATGCCTTAAAGCCAGAAGAACTAATACGGTTAGTTAGGAAATAAAAATGGAAAAATTTGATTACAAAGCTAAAGATGAAAGTGGAAAAACAATTCAGGGAGTAGTTGAAGCGTCGTCAGAGAAAGAAGCAGTTAAAATTCTCCGCGCTCGTAAGCTTCTGGTAATTTCTTTAAAACAAAAAAAAATAAATGCTATCGAAGAACTTCGTGAAAGAGCTTTTTCAAGAATCAGTTTAAACGATAAAGTTAATTTTACGCGTCAATTTTCAACAATGATTACTGCCGGTCTTCATATTACCGAGGCGTTGGAAATTTTAGAACTTCAATCCCCTCCAGGATTAAGAAGAGTGGTTAGAGAAGTATTAAAAGATATTGAAGGAGGAAAGAGTTTGTCCCAAGCAATAGAAAAACATCCAGAAGCATTTGATACTCTTTATGTGTCTTTGGTAAAAGCAGGAGAAACCGCTGGAGTTTTGGAAAAGGTTTTGTCTCGCTTAGCAGATAATATGGAGAAACAAAAAGAATTTCAGGGGAAGGTAAAGGGAGCAATGATATATCCAGCGATTGTAATTTTTGGAATGATTATAGTGGCGGGAATTATGGTAATTTTTGTTTTACCAAAAATGATGACTATTTATGAAGAATTTCAGGCACAACTTCCTACTTCGACAAAAATCCTTTTAGCCATTTCTAAATTCGCTACTAAATTTTGGTGGTTAATGTTAGCTTTTGTTTTTGGCGGAATAATTGGATTAAGAATTCTTTTTCGAAGCCCAGAATTCAAAAAAGAATTTGATCGATTTTTGTTTCGAATACCAATTATTGGTAATTTAAGACAGAAGTCGGTTTTAACAGAATTTACCCGTACTTTAGGATTATTAACTAACGCAGGAATTTTAATTGTTGATGCTTTACATGTTGCTTCCCGATCTTTGGGAAGTAAATTTTACCAAGAGGCAGTTTTAAAAGCAGCAGATCAAGTGGAAAGAGGAGTACCTTTAGCAACTGCCTTAGCAGAAATAGGTATTTTCCCCCCCATTTTGCCGCAAATGATTTCCGTAGGAGAAGAAACAGGAAAAATCGATGAGGTTTTGTTTAAAATTTCTCATTATTTTGAGCAAGAAACCGAAGCGGCAATTAAAGCCTTGACAAGCGCCATGGAGCCAATTATTATGATTATATTAGGAATTGGAGTGGCATTCTTAATGATTTCAGTAATAATGCCAATTTATAACTTAACCTCGCAATTCTAAATTAGGCCTTGACAAAGAAGATTTAAAAATTATAAAAAGATTTATAAGAAAAAATGATAAAGAAAGGAGGTGAGAAAAAAGAATGAAAAAAGTAAAAGGTTTTACCATGATTGAGTTGTTGATTGTAATTGCGGTTTTAGGAATTTTAGCAGTAGCTGTTTTAGCAGCTATTAATCCTATAGAACAAATAAATCGAAGTAGAGATACTGGGAGTCGTTCTGATGCGGAACAACTTATAGGGGCTATTGACCGCTTCTACACCGCTAATGGTTATTATCCTTGGGTTGATAGTGCCGATAACCCTGATTATGATCAACCATGGAGAAAAGTAGATATGACTTGGGTAGATAATTTAGGAAATTCTGTACTTACCAAACTTTCTGATCCTACTCAAGGAACAGCAGAAATTAAAGAATCGTTTGTGGATAGAATTACTGATTCAGAATATAATTCACTTTATATTTATAACAACGGTCAACAGGGAGGAAGTACTTATGTCTGTTTTATGCCAAAATCTGCTAACTTTTTGAATGAGGCCAACAGGAGAGCGGGACAAAATTGTGCTGGATTGCCACCCGATTTACAAACAGCAGGGTGTGACAATATTTGCCCGGGCGGAAAGTGCTTTTCATGTTTGCCATAAAATCTGGAAAAGAATAAAGGCGAGAAAGAAGACTTAGTTGAATAATTAATAATCAAAGAATGACTTTCTCTTTACCATTAGTATTGTGTGTCTTGGGGCTTTGTGTAGGAAGTTTTGTTAATTGCTTAGTTTGGCGGCTACATCAGGGATTATCGCCAATTGGGGGGAGGTCGATTTGTCCGTCTTGTAAAAAACAGATTCGTTGGTATGATAATATTCCGTTGGTTTCTTTTGTGTTGCTTAAAGGGCGGTGTCGAGATTGTCATTCGCCTATCCCCTATCATTATCCGTTAGTGGAATTATCTGGTGGAATTTTAACTTTAATAGTTTTTTATTCTCAAGGAATTTTTCTGAAGGAGAATTTTTTGTTTTTAATTTTCAATTTATTAATTACTTACCTTCTTTTGGCAATTTTTCTTTCTGACTTGCTTTATATGACTATCCCTGACCAAATAGTTTTCTCAGGAATAATAATTTCTTTAGTTTTTTTATTTTTAACATATCCCCTTTCAGAAATTTTTAAGTTTTTAATTTCTGGTTTTGTTTTTGCTGGATTTTTTTATTTATTGCGTTTATTTACCAAAGGCAAAGGAATGGGTTTAGGGGATGTAAAATTAGCTGGATTAATGGGTTTAGTTTTAGGTTGGCCAAAAATTTTGGTTGCTTTTTATTTTGCCTTCTTGACAGGAGCAATCGTTGGTGTCATACTGATTTTATTAAGAAAAAAAAGGTGGGGTGAACATATTCCATTTGGGCCATTTCTAAGTGGAGCAACTTTTATTAATTTAATTTGGGGAAATGAAATATTAAAATGGGCAGAAAAAATTTTGGGCTTACTTTAATAGAACTATTAATAGTACTCGCTACGTTAGCAATTTTAATTACGTTATCTTTTTTTACTTTTAAAACCCAAATGGCCAAAGGTAGAGATGGTCGACGAAAGGCGGATTTAAATAAACTTCAGAAAGCATTAGAAGATTATATGAATGACCATGGCTGTTATCCTAATCCTGAGGAAATTACTACCAACAATATTATTTGTGGCGGATCGTTCTCTCCTTATTTAACTCAACTCCCTTGTGATCCGATTAATAATTCTTACTATAATTTTTTTTATTCCTATGATCAGAGAGAAGATTGTAAAACGTGGTATAAAATTTACGCAAAGTTTGAATACGACAAAGATTTAATTATCGAAAAAGTTGGTTGTAAAAATGGATGTGGACCGGTTAAAAATTATAATTATTGGGTTTCTAGTCCTAATATGACTGAAGTTAATCAGATTGCCGAAGCAGAAGATTGGTGGCCAAAAGAAATAGCCGTTAAAAATACGTTAGTAACACCGTCTTCTTCTATTTCGCCTTCCTTAACTCCATCTTTTACAGCAACGCCTACTTTATTTTCGACTCCCTCTCTTATTCTTACTCCTCCTTTAATTTGTGATTCTGGCTATTACTCTTATTGCCAAAACGGAGATTGTATATATTATGGAACAATGCCCCCCCTTCACTGTAATATTTATTATTGCTGTATAGGAGAAAATAATTGTAATTGTGCTCAGGGGGCGTGTAGAAATGAATTTGGTCAACCGATAAATAATTGCTATTAATAAATAAATAAAAATATGGAAAATAATCAAGATAAAGGCTTTACTTTAATTGAACTTTTGGTGGTAATTACAATTTTAGGAATTTTAGCGGTGATTGGTTTGGGAAGTTTTTCTTCTTCACAAATGAAAGGACGAGATGCTCAAAGAAAAAACGATCTTTCCCAAATTCAAAAAGCCTTAGAAATGTATTACAATGATAATGGATCTTATCCTTTAACCAATCAAATGCAAACACTTTTAAACACCGGTGGGTCATGGACAGCCGCCGGAGGAAGTACTATTTATATGAAAACTGTACCTAAAGGACCAAAAGGAGATGTTTATTGTTATGAAAGTGATGGAAGTTATTATAGACTTTATGCTAAACTGGAAAATGTGAGAGATCCAAAAATTATTACACCGCAAAGTAGTATATGCGCTAGTTATAATTACGGAGTTTCCAGTAGTAACATAACGCCATGAATAAAAAATTTTTAACCAAAAAAGGTTTTACTTTAATTGAACTTTTAGTGGTGATTTCTATTATTGGGATTTTAACCGCTTTAATTATGGTTAATTTTAATGCTGCTCGAGAAAGAGCAAGAGATGCTCAAAGAAAATCGGATTTGGATCAAATTAAAAAGGCATTGAGGATGTATTATAATGATTTCGGAGTTTACCCTCAGAATGATTCAAGTAATAAAATTAGAGGATGTAATCCGTTAGTGACTTTTAATTGGGGAACTCCATTTACCTGTGGCGGGATGAGTTATATGAAAATTCTTCCTCAAGATCCTAGTGAGGGAAGAACTTATAAATATCTTCAAACATCTTCGGGTAATGATTTTTGCTTATGGACTACATTAGAAAACAAATCAGATGGTGATATTAATAAATCTAAAAACCGCTGTTTAAATTGTTCTGTAGGAACATATGATTACGTGGTATGTGCAGATTAATTTTAAAAAAAATTTAAAAGATGAATAAAAAATTTTTAACAAAAAAAGGTTTTACTTTAATTGAACTTTTAGTGGTGATTTCTATTATTGGGATTTTGGCTTCATTAGCTTTAGCGAGTTACAGCAGTGCTCAAAAACAAGCCCGTGATGCCCAAAGAAAAAGTGATTTAAATCAATATAGAATTGCTTTAGAAAATTATGCGGTAGCTAATAATGGCCTTTATCCAATTTTGACTTATCCTAATCCGATAGGAAATATTTGCCCCTCCCCTCTTAGCGGTAAATTTATTAGTAGTTGTATTGATGATCCTTTGTCAGATAGAAACTATTATTACGGCTCAAACGGGACAATATATATTCTTTATGCTAATTTAGAAAAAGGAGGTTATTGGTATATTTGTTCTAATGGAAAATCAGGAGAGGTTTCTTCCTCTCCAAATTTAAATCTTTGCCAATGAAAAAAAAAGGTTTTACTTTAATTGAACTTTTAGTTTCGCTATCGATTATTGCTATTTTAATAGGGTTAGCATTGGTTTCTTATCAAGGTGCTCAAAGATCTTCTCGGGATGGGAGAAGAAAAGCAGATTTAGAGCAAATTCGTAGCGCTTTGGAAATGTGTCGAACTGATACCGGAAGTTATCCTTCGGGAACCTTAGTTTCCGGTAATAATATAACTTGCGGATCGGTGACTTATCTTACTATTCCTTCTGACCCTCTTTCTGACCGTCAATATGTCTATACTAATATAGATAGAACTTCCTATACCCTCTGTGCTGCTTTAGAAAATGGAGCAGGAACAGTTACTGGATGTGGTTCGTGTGCTAAACCCAATAGTTCTGTTGTTTGTAATTATAAAGTGACTAATCCTTAAATGAATGAAAAAAAATCTTTTTTTAAATTTTGGGTTTACTTTAATTGAACTTCTTGTTGTTATTTCTCTTATCGGAATTCTTTTTGGGTTTGGAGTGGCTCAGTATGTTCAATTTAATCGTCGCCAGGTAGTTGAACAAACCGCTTTAGATTTAAAAAATAATCTTCGTTTAGCGCAAACCCAAGCTTTAGGAGGAAATAAACCAGTAGGTTGTTCTTTTTTACTTGGATATAAAGTAGTTTTTTTTCAAGGAAGCGTTGAAAATAATACTCCCGATGGTTATCTTATTAAAGCAATTTGTTCAGAAGGAGAAATAGGAGAAAAAAGATTTACTTTTCCTTTGGTGGTAAGATTTTCTCCCCTCCCCTCCCCTCCTTCGGTAGTTTTTAAAGTTTTGGGACATGGAACCGATTTAGAAAATGAATTGGAAATTAAATTAAAAGGGTTTAATAACGATTCTTATATTAAAACGGTTATTATTACTTCATCAGGAGAAATTAGATAAATGAAGGATAAAAAGGGACAAGCATTGTTTGAAGTAGTAATTGCTATTGGGGTAATTTTGATTTTGGTGGTTGCTTTAATTATTACTGCTACTTATTCTTTAAGGAATGCGGAATTCTCTCGAAGTCAAATGCTAGCAACGAAATATGCGCAGGAAGCAATAGAAAAGATTCGTTTGTTTAGAGATAATAATCCTTGGAATACATTTATTCTTCAGTGTAACTCTTTTGACTTAGGAATGAATTTACCTTCAAATTTTTCTTTAACAAGGCAATGTTTTTGTCTTTCTGATATTTGTGAGGTTAAGATTGTTATTAATTGGCAAGACAGTAAAGGAAATCATAAATCAGAATTAACCACTAAAATTACGAAAAAATGAAAAAAAACGGCTTTACTTTATTAGAAATGATGATTGTGATTACTATTTTAGCCTTAATTGCGGTTGTGGGAAGTGGTTCTTTTTTCTCTATTTTACGAGGATCAACTAAGACTAAAAATCTTTCTTTAGTAAAACAAAATGGTGATTACGCCTTATCAGTAATGGAAAGAATGATTAGAAATGCTCGGAGTTTAAAAGCTCCAACAACTAGCGGGCCGACCGATTCAATTTTAATTGTTAATCCCGACGGTGGGGAAACTCTTTTTAAATGTGATTCAACTACTGATCCACCAACTATCTCTTCAGGAAGTGCTTCTTTAATTAGCAATGAAGTAAAAGTCAGTTCTGATTGTAATACCTTTTTTAATGTGGTATTGGGAAGAAAAGAATTAGAATCAACCCGAATAGATATTTCTTTTACTTTAGTCCCCAATAAAGAAATAGAGCGGCCTGAAGAAAAAGCAGAAATTAACTTTAAAACTTCAGTGACAATGAGAAATTATTGACAAGGTTATTTAATGATTGTTATGATTAAGATAATTGAATGAAAAATAGAGGGCAAAGTTTAATAATTATCCTTTTAATTGCCGCCGTTGGTTTAACGATTGGTTTAGCGGTAATTTCTCGTTCTGTAACCGATATAAATATTTCCCAACAAGAGGAGGAGTCAGCTCGTGTTTTCTCCGTTGCTGAGGCAGGAATAGAGGAAGCGATTAGAGCTGGCGATGTTCCTTCTGGAGGGATTACTATCGGAGAGATAACAGCGACAGTAGAGAAACAATCATTAGGAGGAGGTCAAGAATTTGTTTTTCCTGGTGAATATGAAGCGGGTGATATTCAAACTCTTTGGTTAATTGGCCATGATGAACAAGAGAATTTAAACGAAAATATAAGGTATAATGGTTCTAGTCTTATTTTTTATTGGGGTAAAGAAGGACAAAGTGCCGACCAAAATACCACCCCTGCTTTAGAAGTGACTTTAATTTATAAAGATGGAAATACCTTCAAAATTAAAAGAGGGGTTTATGATCCTAATTCTTCGCGAAGAGCAAGCAATCATTTTGATGCGCCCGATACTGGTACACCTCCTTATGTGGTTGATGGAAAAAAATTTCAATTTAAAAAGGAAAACTTTGGACTGGTAACAGGAACTATTCCTTATTTAGTAAGGTTTCGTTTGATTTATAATAATGAACCACAAATAATAGGTGTTAAGGGAACCACCAATCTTCCTCAACAAGGAATTTGTTTTATTTCTACCGCTACCTCTCCCAATGGAATTACTCGTCGAGTAAAGCAATGTAATCTTTATAAGTCACCTCCAGGAATTTTTGATTATGTTTTATATTCTGAAGAAAATTTAGCAAAATAACCTGCCCATATGGAAATTTTTGGTTTAGATATTGGTTCCCATACCATTAAACTTGTCCAACTAACTAAAAAACAAGATAAATATGAGCTTATTGCTTTTCATTCTGCTGAAACTCCTCCTCGGGGATTAAATTCTGATGCAGAAAGTGATTTAAATAATTTAGCAGAAATCATTAAAAAAATTCATCAAGAAGCAAAAGTAAAAACCAAAAATGTAGTTAGCGCTCTTTCCCAAGATCAGGTTTATACTCGATTGATTAATCTTCCTCCTCTTTCGGAAAGCGAATTAGAATCTGCCTTAAAATGGGAGGCAGAACAGTATGTCCCCCTTCCATTAGAAGAAGTAATTTTGTCTCATCAGGTAGTAGGAAAGAAGATTGAAGAAGGAAAGGAAAAAATTGAAGTAATTCTTGCGGCTGCTCCCACTAGATTGGTAGAAAAATTGATTAAAGTTCTCAAAACCGCCGGATTAACTCCTGTAAGTTTAGAAATGGAGATTGCTGCTGCCGCTCGAAGTGTTGTTTATCCTGAAATTAAAAGAGCAATGTTGATTGATCTAGGAGCAAAAGCTACTGATTTAGCAATTATTGAAGAAGGAAAAATTGCCTTAGTTCATTCTTTACCTACCGGCGGAGAAGCTTTAACGAGAGCCTTAGAATTTGAATTAGGATTAGAAACTATACAAGCAGAAGCTTACAAAAAGGCTTATGGGTTAGAAAAAGAAAAGCTAGAAGGAAAAATTAGCGAAGCGATTACCCCGGTTTTAGAAAAAATTACTAATGAAATAGAAAAAACAATTAATTTTTATCAAAGTCAACAAAAAACAATTGATCAAATTATTTTAATAGGAGGAACCGCTAATTTGCCAGAAATAAGTAGTTTTATGGCTAAAAAAATTGGTTTAGAAGTTCAAGTAGGTAATCCTTTTGCCCGAATAATTAATAGTAATCTAGCCGCTAAAATTTCCTCTGAAATGTTTCCCTTATATGCAGTGGCGATTGGTTTAGCAATGAAAGAAATTTAACTTTAAAAAGATGGAAAACATTGATTTTCTTCAGGAATTTAAAAAAAAAGAAAAAATAAAGGAAAAATACTCTCCCTTTATTAAAAAAGGATTTTTGTTTTTTGCTTTTCTTTATTTATTAACTGTTTTTACAGTTTTCTTTTTCTTTCTTTATTATAACCAAGAAAGCAAAAAAGTTTCTTTCTTAATAGAAGAGAAAAAGAATAGAATTAAACAATTAGAAAAAAGGGAATCACTTCAAGTTTTAATTAAACAAAGAATCTCTTTTTTGAGCAAAATAATTAATTCCCGGAAAATAGATTTTGTAAATAAAGTTGCCTATTTAGCTTCTTTAGAAGAAAAAAATAATATTATTTTTAAAAAAATAGAATTTAAAGAGAATGGAGTGGTTTTAGTAAGTGGTACTACGTCGGACGTAAAAATTTTTAGAAATTTTTTAAAAAATTTAGAAAATGACTCCTATTTTGATCAAATTGATGTTGACTCTATAAAACGCGGAAAAGATGGAAGTTATGACTTTAGTCTTTCGCTTGGAAAAAATGAAGAAAAAAAATAGTCCTAACAATATTCAAGAAATAATTAAAAAATACAGCTTTCTTTTAATCGTCTTTTTGATGGTTTTTTCTTTTTTATTTCTAATAAAACCTAAAATAACTCAAATATTAGAAATCAGGAAAAAAATAGAAAATGATAAAAAAACTTTGAAATTTTTGACAGAAAAAACTTTTCTTTTAGAAAGCTTAAATGAGGCGGATTTAATAAGTAGGTCAGAAAAGATTTTAAAGGTTTTACCAGAAGAAATTAATTTACCTTTAGTTTTAGGTAATATAAGAGCGATTGCTAATAATGAAGGAGTTAATATTAGCAGAATTAATGTTAATTTAACTTCCGATAAAAAAGAGGAATTAAAGGTAATAGGTTTTGATTTAACCATTCAAGGAAATAAAGAAGGAATAAAGAACTTTTTGAAAGAAATAGAAGAAAGCGCCCCCTTAATGGATATTAAATCGTTGAGAATAGAAGTAGTTGATAAAAACGAGGAGGTAAATTTAAAATTAGACACTTATTATTTAACACTCCCTAAAACGTTAGGAAAAATTGATGCGCCGGTGGTTCTTTTAACAGAACAGGAAGAAAAACTTTATCAAGATCTTTCTCGTTTTAGCCAAAAATTCTTTATGGGGGAAGGAGGTTTTGAAATTACCTCCGACCAAATAGGAAAAGAAAATCCCTTTTCTTTTTAAGAGCCTTCCTGAATTTTAATTTCTATTAATCTTTTTTTGTTTTTAATTTTTAATAGCTGTTGAAGCGCTTTGATAGTTTTCCCTTTTTTCCCAATAATAGTGCCTATGTCTTTTTTGTTTGCCTTTACTAAAATTTGACCATTTTTTTCTTCTTCAATTTGAATATCTTGAGGATAATCTACAAATAAAGAAATTAATTTTTTAAGAGTATCTTTCATCAATAATTTTTTTAACCGCAGGGGTTAATTGAGCTCCTTGTTTAAGCCAGTAATCTAATTTTTCTTTATCTAATTTAAATAAAGGAGGAGATACGGATTTATCATACCAACCAATAATATCTTTATAATTT
Organism: Microgenomates group bacterium; assembly: GCA_049720225.1. Taxonomy (GTDB): domain Bacteria; phylum Patescibacteriota; class Microgenomatia; order PFEM01; family JBNASD01; genus JBNASD01. Next base: position 70,639 of record JBNASD010000001.1, read on the forward strand.
CCATTTCTTTTACTTCGAGCTTCATTAACGATAATGCGATATTTTCTGGCTCCTTTTTTTCCGGTTTGAGAAAATTTAATTTTTAGCATTGTTTAATTTTATATTTTTGAAGGCAATTTTTCAAGAGCCTCTTTAGCGGCATTTTCCTCTGCTTCTTGCTTGCTTTTTCCTTTCCCTGAGGCGATTTTTTTATTTTTAAGGAAAACCCCTACCGTAAAAGTTTTGTTATGATCAGGTCCACTGGTTGCTAACAATCGGTAAGAAGGAGTAATTTTAAATTTTGCTTGGCTGATTTCTTGAAAAATGCTTTTAGGATCCTTAATCTCTCCATTTTTAAGAATTTCTTTTAAGATTGGGTGGAAATTTTTAATAATAAAACTTTCTGTAATTTTGATTCCTTGATCAAGAAATAAGGCGCCGATTAGCGCTTCAAAGCAATTTGCCAAAAGAGAGTTGTTTTCTCTTCCTCCCCCCTTCTCCTCTCCCCTACTTAAAATAAGATAATTTCCTAAATTAAACTTTTTAGCTATTTTGGCTAAAGCTTCTGTTTTGACGAGATTAGAACGAAGATCGGTTAGAAATCCTTCAGAAAATTGAGGTAATGTTTTAAATAGCCATTTAGAAATAATAAAAGACAAAACTGAATCACCAAGAAATTCTAATCTTTCATTAGAGGATAAAGAAAGATTTTTATTTTCGTTAAGATAAGAACGATGGGTAAAAGCCTCTTGATAGAGTTGGGGATTTTTTATTTTAATTTTTAAATTTTTTTCTAAAAGGTCAAGATTCATCTGTTTTTTTAATTCTTTTAAAAATTGTTCCCAAAACTCCATTTACAAACGCAAAGCTTCTTTCGCTTCCGTAAGTTTTTGCTAATTCTATTGCTTCGTCAATAATAACCTTAGGAGGTTCTTTGGGTTGGATTACTAACTCAAAAACGGCTAAGCGAAGAATGGCCAAATCCACTTTGTTTATTTGATTAACTGGCCATTGAGGAGCAGCTTCGGCAATAATTTGATCAATTTCTTTAATATTTTTTAAAATTTCTTCAACTAAGGGGTCTGAAGTTTTTTCAATTTGGTTCTGAAAACTCCAAGCAAACAAATCGCGAATAATTTTTTCTCTTCTTTTATGTCTAGGGTCTTGGGGAGTTTTCATTTTTAGGATAAGTGCCGCAATTAGGACAAACAAAATGAGGTTTTTTTAATTGACCACATTCCGGACAAGTTACTAAATTGGGAAGGGTTATTTTGTGAGTAGCCCTTCTTTTTCCTTGTCTTCGGCTGGAAATTTTTCTTTTAGGAAGTGGAGGCATTTTAATTCATTTTAATTAGGTTTAACGTCCTTGATTATATATTTTTTTAATTTTTCTTGCAAGAGGGGATAATTTTTTAAAAAAGGAAAAATTTCCTCGCTTGCTTTTTTAGTTAGTTCAATTAATCTTAGATCAGAAAAGTCAGCTACTTTTAAATCCCAAAATCCGTGCTGACGAGTGCCATAAATTTCTCCCGGACCTCTCATTTTTAAATCTATTTCTGCTAATTCCATACCGATATTAGTTTTTTCTAATGCTTTTAATCTTTTTAAACTTTGATTATTCCAATAATCGGTAAAAAGTAAGCAATAAGAAGGTTTATCTCCTCTTCCTACCCTTCCCCTCAATTGATGAAGCTGAGCAAGGCCAAATCTTTCTGCCCCCTCTATCATCATAATGGTGGCGTTAGGAATATCAATCCCTACTTCTACTACCGGAGTGGCTACTAAAATATCTAATTGATGATTTTTAAATTTATTTAATACTTCCTCCTTTTCTTTGCTTTTCATTTTTCCGTGAAGCAAACCTAATTTTAAATCTGGAAATACCTCCTTTTTTAATCTTTCATATTCGGTAGTCGCCGCCTTAACCGTTTGTAAAGTTTCTACTTCTGACTCCTCTATTAATGGGCAAATAATAAATACCTGAGAAGCATTTTGTTTAATTTGTTGACTAATCCATCGGTAAGCGGATTCTCTTTTTTGCGGAGGAATTACCCATGTTTTAACTGGTTTTCTTCCAGGAGGCATTTCATCTAAAACCGAAAGATCTAAATCTCCATATAAAGTTAAAGCAACGGTTCTTGGAATAGGAGTGGCGGTCATTGTTAAAACGTGGGGTGTTCCTCCCTTATTAATTAATTTGCTTCTTTGCTCTACTCCAAACCGATGTTGTTCATCAATAATAACTAATCCTAAATTTTCAAAGTCTTTTTTTCTGTAAATTAGGGCGTGGGTACCGATAATTAAATCTGCTTCTTCTTCTGATTTACTTTCTTTAGTTAAAAGAGCGAGTTTTATTTTATAAGGAGAAAAAAGACTTTTTAAATTTTTGAAATGTTGATTGGCTAAAATTTCCGTTGGGGCCATGAGGACCGAGCGGTAACCATTTAAAAAATTAGCAAAAATAGCCACGGCAGCGACTACCGTTTTTCCGCTACCAACATCTCCTTGAAGAAGACGGTTCATCGGTTTTTCTTTTTCCATATCGGTTAAAATTTCTTGAATTACTCTTTTTTGGGCATTCGTTAAAGAAAAAGGGAGATTGTTTATAAATTCATTAATTTTTTCTTGATCGATAGTGAGTTTTTTTGCTAATTTTTGCCTTTGCCATTCTTTTTTGCGATAACAAACAGAAAGTTGAAGAAGAAAAAGCTCTTCAAAAGCAAACCGGTATTTTGCTAATTGAGCCATTTTTTTGTCTTGGGGAAAATGGATTTGAAAAAGGGCATTTTTAAAGTCCATTAAATTATATTTTTTAATGATTAAAGGAGGTAAAAATTCTTGAAGTTGATGGTTGAGGTTTTTTAAAATAAAAGCAATTCTTGCTCTTAACCATTTTGAGGTAATTCCTGAGGTTTCATGGTAAACAGGAACCAACCGACCAGTGTGAATAGTTTCTGTTTTTTTTCTAATTTCGTATTCTGGAGAAATTAAAGCAATTTTTTTTCCCCAGTAATCAGCTTTTCCGGAAACACTTATTGGCGTTCCCGGCTTTAAAATTTTTATTAAGTAGGGTTGATTAAACCAAATTATTTGAATCTCCCCACTTCTATCTTTTAAAACTGCTTTTTGGATTTTTTTTCCGGTTGAGGTATATTCGTTTTTAATTTCTTTTATTATTCCCCCCACGGTAACAATTTCTCCTGGTTGAATTAAATTAATGGGAGAAACCAAGGAATAATCAATATAGCGGAAGGGAAAATGGTACAAAAGATCTTCTACTGTGGAAATTTCTAGTTTTTTTAATCTTTTTCCATAAGTTTTTCCAATAAGGTAAATTTCTTCTATGGGTGTGCTTAAGTTCATTTGATTAATATCCATAAAACAGGAATAAAAGAAGTTAAAATTAAAGCTAAGGAAGCAACCACCGTAATAATTAGCCAAACTTTTCTTTGTTTTTTGCTAATTTTCATTGATTTTATTTTAATCTTTCAATTTTCTTTTTTCAATTGATTTGTTAAAATTAAAATATGGGTTTTCTTAAAAATTGGAGGTGGCGGCAAAATTCCCCTTTTAAACACTCAAGAATTATTTTCTATTTAGGAGTTTTTTCGCTTTTTTTAGTTGGTTTTTTAATTTTTTTTACCCTTTTCCTTTTTGCCTGGTATAGTAAAGATCTTCCCTCTCCTGATAAAGTAGTGAGAAAAGAAGGATTTGCCACCAAAATTTATGATCGAGAAGGTAATCTTTTGTATGATGTTTTTAAGGAACAAAGAAGAATTCCTATTTCTTGGGAAGAAATTCCCGAGCATCTTAAAAATGCCACTATCGCTATTGAAGATAAAAATTTTTATCAACATCGGGGGTTTGATGTTAAAGGAATTTTGCGAGCTATTCGGAATATAATTATTTATCGACGTCTTCAGGGAGGTTCTACTCTTACTCAACAATTAGTTAAAAATACCTTATTAACTCCCCAAAGAACTTTAACTAGAAAAATTAAAGAATTTATTTTAGCAGTTCAAATAGAAAGTAAATATACGAAAGATCAAATTCTTTTGATGTATCTTAATGAAGCGCCTTACGGAGGGACCGCTTGGGGAGTGGGAGCAGCCGCGGAAATTTATTTTGGAAAAAAAGTAAAAGATTTAAATTTGGTGGAATCGGCAATTTTAGCAGGTTTGCCTCAACGACCTTCTTTTTATTCTCCTTTTAGTGGTAATGATAATGCCTACATCGGAAGAACTCACCAGGTATTAAGAAGAATGAGAGAAGATGGATATATTACCCCCCAACAGGAGGAGGAAGCAAAAAAACAACTAGAGGAAATAAAATTTTCTAGTCCGGGAGTCGCTTTTAAAGCACCTCATTTTGTGATGTATGTTAAAAAACAACTTGAAGAAAAATATGGTCAGGAGATAGTAGAAAAAGGAGGGTTAAGAGTAACTACTAGTTTAGATTTAAAAATTCAAGAAGAAGCAGAGAAAATTGTAAAAGAAGAAATCGCGAAAGTGGAAGAAAAATATCACATCACTAATGGCGCTGCGGTAGTGGTTAATCCTCAAACTGGGGAAATTTTAGCAATGGTGGGTTCTAAAGATTACAATGATCCTAATTATGACGGAAAAGTAAATGTCACTTTATCCCTTCGTCAACCTGGCTCCGCTATTAAACCAGTAACGTACGTTACCGCTTTCAAAAAAGGTTATACCCCTGCTACCTTATTAATGGATACTCCTACCGTTTTTAAAATTCCCGGTCAACCAGATTACAAACCAGTCAATTATGATGGGAAATTTCATGGACCAATGCAAGTTCGTTACGCGTTAGGGAATTCGATTAATATTCCGGCAATTAAAATGTTGGCTATCGTGGGGATAAAAGAAATGCTTAAAACTGCTTATGAAATGGGAATTACTAGTTTAGAACCAAATGAAGAAAATTTAAAAAGACTAGGTTTATCAGTTACTTTAGGAGGAGGAGAAGTAAGGCTTTTAGAAATCACCACCGCTTATTCTGCTTTTGCTAACGGCGGTTTAAAGGTAGAGCCGGTAAGCATTTTAAAGGTGACAGACAGTAAAGGAAAAGTTTTAGAAGAAATTAAACCAGGACCAAAAAAAAGAGTTTTGAAAGAATCAGAGGCATTTTTGATTTCTCATATTTTGGCTGATAATTCAGCGAGATTGATTACGTTTGGATCGCAGAGTGCACTAGTAATCCCTGGAAGAACGGTAGCCGTAAAAACGGGAACAACTAATGATCGACGGGATAATTGGGCTATTGGTTGGACACCGCAAGTAGTAGTAGGAGTTTGGGTGGGAAACAATGACAATTCACCGATGAAAGGTTTGGTCTCGGGAGTTAGTGGTGCTGCTCCCATTTGGCGAAGAATTATTCAATATGCTTTAAAAGGTAAACCTAATTTAGAATTCATTCCTCCTTCTGACATTGTTACCACTGAAGTAGATGTTGTTTCGGGTTATCGAGCTCATGATGGTTTTCCTTCTCGGACAGAGTATTTTATTAAAGGAACGGAACCAACAGGAGAAGATCCGGTTCATGTAAAGCTTAAACTTTGTCGCGGTCAGGAAAAATTAGCCACTCCCGCCCAAATTGCCCGGGGTGATTATGAAGAAAGGGAATATTTTATTTTTAAAGAAGAAGATCCGGTAAGTACAGATGGAGTGAATCGTTGGCAGGAAGGAATTAATCAATGGTTAGCTACCCAAGGAGATTCTCGGTATCATCCACCAACTGAATATTGTGGTGACACTGGAGAAATGGTAGTGAGGATTTTAAAACCAAGCAACGAAAGTCAAATAAACAATAATGAAGTAGAAGTAGAGATAGAAGTCGCCAGTATTAATCGGGTAACTAAAATTCAGATTTTTGTTGACGATAATCTAAAAGAAGAATTAACATCTCGCCCGTACAAGAGGATTTTAGTTATTGCCGATGGTCCTCATAAAATAAAAATAAAAGCCTTCGATGAAAAAGGAAATTCAGCAGAAAGTGAAATAAAAATTGGAGTAAATGTTCCTTGGAATTGGTCTCCTTCTCCCTCCCCTACTCCTACTTTATTCTTTTCACCAACACCGACAATTAATTTTACTTCCCCTACTCCTTCTTAAATTTATCTTTAACTTGACAAAAAAGATATAATAAAATTTAAAGAAGATCAAAATGACTCGTTCTCTTGAAAGAAGAATTCCTTAGCCGGAAGGGGTAAAAGTTACTGAAGGTGGGTGGCAAAGAGGTCCTTCTTTTGAAAATTTTTTAAAAAGACAGGGAATAGAAATCGATTCCTCTCTTTCTCCCTTAGAGAAAAGATTATTAGAAAGATTTTATTGTTATCGTCAAAGAGTGGCTGCTGGAGTTATAGAACCAGATAAAGCGGCAAGACGTTTTGAAAGGTTGGTAAATAAAGCAATAAAAAATCCTGAAGAAGTAGAAGAATTTTATAAAAAAAATGAATCCTTGATTACTCTTATTAGAGATAACGTTAGATAAAATTAATTTTTAAGAACAATTCCTAATTTTTCTTTAAGTTGACTAATAATTTTTTCTCTAATAACTTTTATTTCTTCATCACTTAAATTCCTTTCTTCACTTTGATAAGTGATTCTAAAAGTTCGAGTATTTTTGAAATAATCGATTAATTCTACAGTTTTAATTATTGGACTTACTTGTTTAATTAATTGGATTACCGTTTCGACATTAATTTTTTTGTCAAAAACAAAGGCTAAATCTTCGATTACAGGAGGAAAATTACTTAAAGGAGTGTATTTTTTAATTGGATTATGAAATTTAACCAATTTTTCAAGATTAATTTCTAATATAGTTACCGATTCCTCTAAAGAAAACTTTTCTAAAATTTCTGGTTTTATTTCTCCTAAAATCCCTATTAATTCATTATTTAATAAAATTTCCGCTCCTCTATTGGAAGAAATTAACTGAGAATAAAAACCAGATTTTAAGGAGAGATTTTTAAATACCATTTTTTCTATTCCCATTTCTTTAACAATATTTTCCAAAATTCCTTTAAGATAAAAGAAATCGCTTTTGTTAATAGCTATTGTTAAGGTAGAGATTTCTTGAGGTAATTTATTTTTTCCTTGAGGAAGATAAATATTAGCAATTTCAAAAATCTTTATTTCCTGGTAAATTTTATTTTTTCTAATTACTTCTAACAGTGAAGGGATAAGGGAAATTCTTAAATATTCCCATTCTTCTGATAAAGGATTAGCTACTTTTAGACAATTTTTAGGAAGAATACTTAAATTTTCTAACCACTTTTTACTTATCATTGAATAGTTAACTGTTTCCGTAAATCCCCAATATTTAAGCATTTCTTTAATTTTTTCTTCCCAATAGAAAAGATTATTTTTTGGTCTTAAAGGAATTTCTCCTTGGGGAAGAATGGAAGGAAGACGATGATACCCATAAATTCGGGCAATTTCTTCAATTAAATCTTCAGGGATATTAATATCTCCTAATCGCCAATGAGGAGGAATTGCTTCCAGATAATTAGAAAAGGTTTTTACTTTAAATCCTAAATTTTTAAGGATTTCTTCTCCCTTTTTAAGAGAAAAAGAAATTCCCATTACTTGATTAAGTTTTTCTTGGGTAAGTTTTATTTTAGGAAATTGAGGGGGATGAGGATAAATGTCAATTAATTTACTGGCTACTTTTGCCTGACAGTTTTTTTCAAAAAGAAGAATTGCCCTTTTCATCGCTAAAATCACTCCCTCCGGATCAACTCCCTTTTCAAATCTTTGCGCCGCTTCTGTGCGAAAACTTAATTTTTGGCAAGTTTGCCTAATTCTTGCTGGATCATAGGTTTGAATAAAAAGTAATACTCTTTTGGTGCTTTTATCAACCGCTGAATTTTCTCCTCCCATAATACCGCAAAGATCAATTATTCTTCTTTTTCCATCTTCAATGATAATTGCCCCCTGAGGTAAAATTCTTTTTTGGCCATCTAAAGTAATAATTTCCTCTCCTTCCTTAGCTTCTCTTAAAATCATTTTTGCCCGCAGAATTTTATCGTAATCAAAAGTATGCATTGGTTGTCCTAATTCCAGCATTAAATAGTTAGAAATATCAACTACATTATTTAAGGCTCTGATTCCTGATTTTTCTAATCTTTCTTGAATAATTTTTGGTGAAGGACCAATTTTTACTTCATCAAAAATTAAAGCAGTAAATCGTGGACAAAGACTCTCTTTAGTAATGGTAACATCTAAAGGAAGACTTTTTTCAACTAAAGGAATTTCTTTTATTTCTATTGGTTTTAGTTCTGCTTTTATTTTAAATTGGGGTAGAATTGCTGATAATTCACGAGCAATACCATAAACCGAAAGGCAGTCAGAACGGTTGGTAGTGATTTCGATTTCATAAATATAATCATCCTTTTGGGGGATGATTTTTTCTACTGATTGACTACACAAAGAAAGATAATCCGCAATTTGTTTATAATTAGCGGTTGTTTTTAAATATTCCTTAAGCCAAGAATAGGGTACTAAGATATTCATTTTAAAATTGTTCTAAAAATCTTAAATCCCCACTAAATAATAAACGGATATCATCAATTCCATATTTCATCATAAATAATCGCTCTACTCCCCATCCCCAAGCAAAACCGGTATATTTTTCCGGATCAATTCCGCCATTTTTTAAAACTTTTGGATGAACCATGCCCGACCCACCTAACTCCATCCAACCTTCTTTACAAACTTTGCATTTTTCTCCATTAGCAAGTTTTCCTTTTCCGCCGCAGACAATACAGGTAACATCAAATTCAAATGAAGGTTCGGTAAATTGAAAATGAAAAGGACGAATTCTTGTTTTTCGGTCAGGGCCAAAATATTGCTTAGCAAAATATTCCAAAGTTCCTTTAAGATGAGTGATAGAAACATTTTTATCAATAAGTAAACCCTCAAATTGATAAAACATTGGTGCGTGAGAAGCATCTGATTGCCGACGATAACATTTAGCGATATTTAACATTCTTATTGGTGGTTTAAATTTTTCCATTTCTCGTAGTTGTCCAGAAGAAGTATGGGGAGTTAAAACTGCTTCTCCTAATTGAGGATGTTTGAGGTCTTTAATAAAAAAAGTTTCCCATTCATCTCGAGCGGGATGATTTTTAGGCATATTTAATCCTTCAAAAGGATACCAATCCCATTCTACTTCTGGGTAACGAACACGGGTAAATCCAATTTTTTCAAAGATAGCAACAATTTCTCTAATAGTATAAGTAATCAAATGAAGATGTCCTAAAGGAATTTTTTTTCCGGGAAAAGTAACGTCAAACCACTCTTCTTTTTCTTTTAAAAGTTTCTTTTTTTGTTCTTCTAAAAGATTTTCAACCAACTTTTTTAACTCGTTTATTTTTTGACCGTAAGTTTTTCTTTCCTGAGGATCAATTTTTGGCAATTGAGTAATTAATTGGCTCACTATTCCCTTTCTTCCCAAATATTTTATTCTAAAGGTTTCTATTTCAGATAAAGAAGTTGCACTTTTTATTTCTTTATTTACTTGACTTTTAATTTTTTCTAATTCTTCTTCCCTCATTGCTAAATAAAAAACTCCCTTTTTCGGGGAGTATTTTTGGTCCTAAAAATGCAAAAACCAACCTCCCCGCGGCGCTTTCAAGCAAAAAAGAAAAAATTTACTTTTTTTGCCCGCCAGGTTTTGGTTGGTATTTGCATTGTTAACATCTTAATTTTTTTCTTTATTTTTGTCAAGAGTAATTTTTTCTACTAAACTTTTAAAAGTTGATGGTTCGTTAAAAGCAATTTCCGCCAGAATTTTTCGATTCAGGGCAATTTTTGCCTTCTTTAAAAGATTGATAAATTTAGAATAACTAAGATTAAATTCTTTTAAGGCAGCATTAATTCTGGTGATCCATAATCTTCTAAACTGTCTTTTTCTTAATTTTCTTCCTATATAAGCATATTGGCCCGCATGAAGGTTTGCCTCGTGGGCGACTTTATAAAGTCGATGACGGGTCATCCAAAAACCTTTGGTTCTTTCTAAAACTTTTTTATGTTTTTTATGGCGAACTGTTCCTGTTTTAACTCTCATTTTGTTTGTAGAACTTTTTTAATCTTATTTTTCATTTTTCCTTTTAGCTCTTGAGCGACTTTTTGCTTTCTTAAACTTGATTTTCTTTTTTTTCTTCTTAAATGACGAACGTGAGATCCCCTAAATAAAACTTTACCCGTGGGGGTAACTTTGAATCTTTTCGCCAGTGATTTTTTTGTTTTGACTTTGATTTTTTTTCTTTTTTTCATTTTAGTGGACCTAAAATAACTTCTATTCTATTTTCTAAAATCTTCATTTCTCCTTCTGGTTTAGAACAAAAACTTAAATTTTCTATAATTTTATTAATTATTTCCCTTCCAAAATTTTGTTTTCCTAATTGTCTTCCATAAAATGTAACTACTAATTTAACTTTATTTCCCTCTTTTAAAAACTTTTCTGCTTTTTTAATCCGAAAATTTAAATCATTTTCAGCAATAAATGGTTTAAGTCTTATTTCTTTAACCTCAATTTTTTTATTTTTCTTTTTTTCTTCTTTTTCTTTTTTCTTTTCTAAATATTTAAATTTTTTAAAATCAATTATCTTACATACTGGTGGATTAGCTTGAGGAGCTACTTCCACCAAATCTAAATTTAAACTTCGGGCTTTATTTAAGGCCTCTTCAATAGGAAAAATTCCTATCTGTTTACCTTTTTCATCAACAACCCGAACTTCTTTAGCAGTAATATATTGGTTTAAGCGATAAAATTTTCTTCCCAACTTATCTTTTGAATTTTAACAAACTTAGCGTTTTTTAGCAATATCTTCTTTAATTAACCTTAAAAAGTTTTCTAGGCTCATCATTCCTAAGATCTTTTCTCCTCTTGTTCTAACATTAACTGTTTGATTTTTAACTTCCTTATCCCCTACTACCAAAATATAAGGAATTTTTTGGAGTTCAGCATCTCTAATTTTAGCACTCACAGTTTCGTTTCGATCATCAACTTCTACCCTACTAATGTTATTTTTTTGTAGTTGAAGAACAATTTCTTTAGCGTATTTTAGATGTTTTTCGGTAACAGGAAGAATTATTACTTGAATAGGAGCAAGCCAAACAGGAAAAGCACCGCCATAATGCTCAATTAATAAACCCACCCATCTTTCCAATGAACCCAAAGGAGCGCGATGGATTAAAACCGGTCGGACTTTTTTTCCTTTTTGATCAATATAATTAAGATCAAATCTTTCTGGAAGCATAAAATCAACTTGGCAAGTTCCGCATTGCCATTCTCTTCCAAGAGAGTCTTTTACTAAAACATCCAGTTTTGGTCCATAGAATGCCGCCTCTCCTTTACCAATTACCGGTTTAAGCCCCATTTTTTTAATTGCTTGTTTGATTTTTTCCTCTGCTTCTTGCCAAATTTCATCATTTCCTAAATATTTATCTTTATTTTTAGGATCACGAATTGAAAGACGCAAAGAATATTCTTTTATCTGAAAAGTTTTCAAAAGAAACATAATAAAATCAATTACTCTGCAAAACTCCTCCACTACTTGATCTTTTCGACAAAAAATATGAGCATCATCTTGAGTGATATAGCGAACGCGGGTCATTCCTGTAAGTTCTCCCGCTTTTTCGTAGCGATAAACCGAAGCAATTTCGGCAATTCTTAAAGGTAATTCTTTATAACTTCTTATTTTGCTTTTATAAATCATCATATGCATTGGGCAGTTCATTGGTTTTACTAAATAATCTTCTTTATCGATTTTCATTGGTGAATACATTTTATCTTTATATAAGGCCCAATGACCGGAAGTAATCCAAAGTGATTTTCTCCCAATATGAGGAGAATAAACATGATAGTATCCCCTTTTGGTTTGTTCTTCTATTAACAAATTTTCAATTTCTCGACGGATAATTGCTCCTTTGGGAGTCCAGATTAAAAGTCCTGGGCCGACTTCTTCGGGGATAATAAATAAATCAAGTTCTTTTCCTAATTTTCGGTGGTCGCGTTTTTTTGCTTCCTCTAATTGCCAAAGATAGTGATCTAACTCTTTTTGGGTAGGAAAACAAGTACCGTAAATTCGGGTTAGCATTTTGTTTTTTTCATCGCCTCGCCAATAAGCACCAGCGATTGATAGTAATTTAAAAGGACCTATTTCTCCAGTAGATTTCACATGAGGTCCTGCACAAAGATCGACAAATTCATCTCCTGTCCAGTAAACTGTTGGTTTTTCTCCTTTTTTTTCAATTTCATCAAGCCATTCTTGTTTATAAGGATTATCTTTAAATAATTTTCTAGCAGAGTCTAAGGAAATTACTTGTTTTTTGATAGGTAAATTTGCTTCAATAATTTTTTTCATTTCCGCTTCAATTTTGGGAAAATCTGTCTCAGAAATTTTGTGCGTTCCCGGGTCAAAATCAAAATAAAAACCTTCCTCAATAGCTGGTCCCATTGCCATTTTTATTCCCGGAAAAAGACGAAGCATTGCCTGCGTTAAGACATGCTCGCAAGAGTGACGCATTGCTTCAAGATTTTTTGAGGAATTTAATGATTTTTTGTTCATTTTTAATAATAAAAAACCAACCTTTTCGGCTGGCTTGTTTTTTTAAGTTTTCCACCACAAACCAGCCTTAATTAATGCTGGTTGTGATGGTTAAAAAACCAGATTTCATTTTTTTAATTTTTTATTTTAAAGTGGGCTTGGCAGGACTCGAACCTGCGACCTGTCGCATGTCAAGCGACCGCTCTAACCAGCTGAGCCACAAGCCCTTATGGAGTTATTTTAAATAAAAAATAAGAAGTTGTCAAAAAAGATTAACCTACTTGAGTAGCCATATACCGTTCTTGAGAAAGCATAAATTTAGTTCCCGCTTTTCTTACCTGAGCCCAATAATAATTTCTTATTTTTTTTCTTTGGTTAAAAGCTTGTAGCCAGGTAACAGAATTTTCTACCCTTTGTCTTAAAAGTTTCAAAGTTTCTCTTAATTTTTCAAAAAAAGATAAATGATATTTTCCCGGTTCTACCGGAGGAGGTTGAGAAGCGGCCACTTGAACTTCCTTGGTTAAATTTTGTGTGGCTTGAGCCAGTCTTTTTAGTTCTTCTAAAATTGCTTTGATTTGAATTTGAACTTGTTGTTTCTCTTGGTTCCACAAAACTTTTTCTTGCTGAGAAAGAGTAAATTCCGGCCTTATTGGAGAAACAAAAGGCTCCTTTTCTTCTTGAAAAGTTTTTGGTTGATTTGGATAAATTTCTCCCTTTCCGGTAAGTTGATTTTTTGCTTCTTCAATTAACCCTTTACCTGCCTCTGTGGCAGAATTTTGAATATCTTTTCCTAATTCCCGCAAAGCCTCTAAGAAACTATCAGTGGTTCCTTTTGGAGGTTTTTTTATTACCTGAGAATTATTAATCCCCATCTAATTTGGGCAGATTATTTTTATTTTATCAGATTGCTAAAAGATTATCAATCACTTTTCTTTTTTTAATTAAAGAAGAAAGGTATTCTTTTTGAAGAGGATTTTTAATAATTTTTTCCTTCTCCTGTTGATTGGGTAAGGCATTAAGAAGATTTTCTATCTCTTCCTCAGTTGCTGATAATTTTTCTTGATTAGCAATTGCATCGAGAATAAATTCTAATTTTAAAGTTTCTTCTGTTTTCTGGCGATATTCTTCCTTTAATTGATCTTTGGTTTTTCCTTGAGAAGTTAAATATTGATCGATAGTTAAACCTAACGTATTTAGTTGATCCAACAATTTAGAAAGTTGTCGATTAACTTCTTCTTCAATTAATAAATCAGGAACTTTTACTTGACAAACTTCAGTTAAAATTTTAAATATTTTTTCTAATTTTTCCTCTTGAGAGGTTTGTTTTTTTTCTTTTTTGCCGGGAAGCCAAATCTTTTCTACTGCTAATTCTTTTCTAATTTTTTCCTTGTAGTCATTAAGAGTTACCTGTGGTTCTTCACAAGTAAGAAATTCTAATTGCCATTCATCGCCCTCTTTTAGAGAAATAATTTTAAATTGAGGGCTAACAATTGGTTTTAAGTTATATTTTTTAATCGCTTGAATATAAGCAGAGGAAATTAAGGCTTTTAAAACCTCCTCATAAATGGTTTCTTTTCCTAATTTTTCCTCAACTACCTTTAAAGGCGCTTTTCCTCGGCGAAATCCTTTAATGGTTGTGGTTGCTTGAAGTTTTTTTAAAGCTTTTTGATAGAAATTTTTAACTTCTTGCCATGGAAAGGAAATTTTAACTTTAATATTGCCATTTTGAAGACGTTTTAAAGTAGAAGTCATTAGCGGTGTCCTCCTAAACTTCGGGGTCGATTAAAAATTGGGGGTTTGCCAAAAATAAGCTGTCTAAAACGATCGGGAGTGCGATACCCGAGTTTTAAAATTTCTTTTTTGAAATTTAATGATTTTCTTTTTTTCTTATTACTCATTATCTTATTCTAACATAATTTTTTTAAAATATGCAATTTTTCCCAATAACCAATTTTTGCTTTATTAACTGCTTCTTTAAGGAATTCAATTGATTGAACGTATGTTTTTTTATCTACTGGATAAGGAATGCCATCTTTCCCCCCATGAGCAAAAGAAAAACGGGCAGGATCTCGGGTTGAGGCCGGTGCACCATAAATTAATTCAGAAATTAGAGATAAAGCACGGATAGTTTTAGGACCAACTCCAGCTATCCCTAAAAGGGATTCAAAATTTTTTGGTTTATTTTCGTAGGTTTTTAAAAAAATTTTTTCCAGTTTTTTAGGATTAATATCTTTCAATAAAATTTGATGGCGGAGAGGAAGTTTATTTTCCTTTAATTTTTTAATTAAAAAGATATTTTTTTCCGGTTTTTCCCACGAAATTTTGGTGGTAATTTCTCGATTATTTTTACTTTCTGAATCAGTTAAATTTAAAATTGGAAGATTAATCTTTTTGGTGGAGGTGATAATCCCTGAATGAGGTTCATTAACAAAATCAACTAAATTATCGGAAAGCCAGTGATAACGGCGAGCTAAATGATTTTTTTCGTTCATTCCCTGCTGAATGACTACCCATTGACCATTTTTGGTAGCAAAAAAGGTATGGTGGTAAAGTTGATAACCATCTTGGAGAGCGTTATTGTCTACTTTAGCGGTAATTTTAGAAGCATAAATAAAGGGCTCGCTATTAAAAGAAAATTTTTGTCCTAAATCTTTTAATTCTTCAGGGGTTTTCCGAGAGGTTTTCCCTTTTCCCCCACAAATAAATAAACCTAATTCCTTTTGAAGAGGTTTTAACCCTTCCTTTAAAGCGCCACAGGTAGTAGTGGTTAAGCCACTAGAATGCCAATCAAAACCCAAGACACAGCCAAAAGATTGAAACCACCAGGGATTGGCTAATTTTTTAAGATACTCCCCTACTCCATATTCCATAATAATAACCAAAGAAATTTCTCTTGCTAATTTACTCATTTTTTCAAAAAGCCAGCGAGGAGCAGAACCATAATGAAGCGGTAAGGTGGTAACACCAGTTTTCATTTGCGATAGTATTTTCTATTTTTTAATTTTTCTGGCAAATAAGATTCTTTTTTATCTGGATAAGCTTTGTAATCTTTACCATAACCTAAATCTTTCATTAATTTAGTTACCGGATTTCTTAAATTTAAAGGAATAGGTAAATTACCGTATTTTTTAACATCTTCTTGAGCCGCTCGTAAAGCATTGTAAGCGCTTCTATCTTTTGGGGCTTTGCATAAATAAACCACTCCATGAGCTAAATTAATGGCACACTCAGGATAACCAATTTCCTCACAAGCTTTAAAAACCTCATTAGCAACCACTAAAGCAGTTGGTTGAGCCATTCCGATATCTTCTGAAGCGAAAATTACCATTCTTCGGGCAATAAATAAAGGATCTTCTCCTGCTTCTATCATTCTTGCTAAATAATACAAAGCGGCATCGACATCCGAAGCTCTCATCGATTTAATAAAAGCGGAAATGGTGTTATAATGTTCCTCTCCTACCTTATCGTAAAGTAAATTTTCTTTTTGAAATACTTGTTTAATTAATTGGAGAGAAATTTTTTTGGTAGTTTTATTAATTAAACTACTCGCGATTTCTAAAGCATTTAAAACAATCCTTGCATCACCATTGGCAGAATTGACTAAAAATTCTAACGCGTCAGGAGAAATTTCCATCCCCAATTCCTTTAAACCGCGTTGGGCGATAATTTTTAATTCTTGAGGGGTAAGTTGGTTTAAAACAAAGACTCGACAGCGAGATAAAAGCGGACCAATGACTTCAAAAGAAGGATTTTCTGTGGTCGCGCCAATTAAAATAATTGTTCCCCTTTCCACATGAGGCAAAAAAGCGTCTTGTTGGGCTTTGTTAAAACGATGAATTTCGTCTAAAAAAAGAATCGTTTTTTGGTTATAAGCAAGGAGTCTTTCTTTTGCTTCTTTAACTACTTTTCTGACATCCTCCAATGTAGTAGTTACTGCAGAATAATTAAGAAAATAAGATTTAGTAGTGTTGGCAATAATTTGCGCTAAGGTAGTTTTTCCACTTCCCGGTGGTCCCCAAAAAATCATTGAGGGAATTTGGTCGGATTCAATTAACTTTCTGATGATTCCATTTTTTCCTACTAAATGTGTTTGACCGACAAATTCTGAAAGGTTTTTTGGTCTTATTTTTTCTGCTAAAGGAAGGTTATTTTTCTTCATAACTTACATTCCAATCCAATAAAGGAGGGTTGAGTTGTTTTTCTTTTAAATCAGTTTGATTAAGCTCCTTTTCTAATTGGTTAATTTCTTCTTCGATTTTCAAAATTGCCGCATCAGTGGCATATAAAGAAGGCGGTTCTTCTAATAAAACTGTCGGTGTCGGTGTAATAGTAGGAATAATTTCTTTTTTCGGAAACCGAGGCGATTTAAGTTTATTATTTATTTTAATAAAAACAAGACTAGCGACAAGAATTAAAAAACCGGTAAGAAAAATAAAGATAATTTTTTTATTAATAATTTTGTTCATTTTTTGATTTCTCTAATGATTTCCTTAAGATAAAAATTAGCTTCTTTTAGATATTGATGAGATTGGGCAAGAATAAATTGAAATTGAGAATAATCTCGAAATTTGTCGCGGCTTTTATTAATCTGCTCAAGGATTTTTTCTGCTTCCGATTTTTTTTCATTGGCAAGAATTAATCTATTATCTACTTCTAATAACCATCTTTCTATAAGTCTGGTATCTTTGGCTTTTTCTTCTTTTATTCTTTCAATTTCTGCTTTAAGGTTTCTTAAGGTTTGATTTATGGTTTCTTTTAATTTTTCTTCTTTACTAATCAAAATATTTCCTAAAGTTTCATAAATTAAAATTTCTGTTTTTTCTTGATAACGAGTTTCTGCTTGTTTTGAAAAAGCAATTAAATCTTCAAGACTGCCGGTACTTGCAAGAAGTTCCTTATGAGTGTTGTACCAATTAATTTCGTTTTCTAAATTAAGATAAAGAATATTTTGTTTATAATTGATAATTCCGCTGATTTCTTTTAATTTTAATCTTATGGTCGAAAGATAATTACTTATTACTTCATTTCGCAAAACCAGCATTTCCAAAGTTTTATTAAAAGCGTCGGTTTTGCTGGTTAAGGTTTTATAGTTTAAATAACTTTTTTTAGCTAATAAATAATTCTGATGGGCTTGGTTATATTGATTTAAAGAGTTTAGATAATCTTGATAAGATTGGTTAAAGTTTTTTTCTTGAGCAAAAGAGGAAAACGAAAAAAAGAAAAAAGAAAAAGCAATTAACCAAAAAATAATTATTAATTTATTTTTCATTTATATTTTCATTTTATGCCTTTTTAATTTTAAATTTCAAGTTCTAGTCCATCATAAGCGGGAAAAATATTTTTTCCTTGTTGCTGAAGATATTTTTCTAATTCTTGGTGAGGAAGGGTTAAGTGGCCAATATGGGTAAAATAACAAAATTTAGGATTTAAATCTTTGGCCAATCTTATTCCCTCTAAAATTGATTGATGATTCTTGGTTTGTCCTTTTTTGGTGAGGGAAGAACCGTCTAAAACTAAAAGATGAGCTTCCCGAAAGGACTTTCTTTCGTTTTTAGGTAATCTTTTTAAGTCAGGAATATAAATAAATATCTTTCTTTCTTTTATTTTTACTGCCACGGTAGGGGTATGATTATGAGGAACTGGATATAAAGAAATTTTAAGATTTTCAATTTCTAAGACCTCTTTTAAAGAAAGAACTTTTAGCTTAAAAGGTTTTAATGGTAAATGATAAAATTGGCGAAAGCCATTAAAAATCTCTTGGGTAGTAATCAGATTAATTTCTCTTTTTTGGCGATTATAAATATGAGTAAGATCATAAAAACCAAGAATATGGTCTAAATGAGCATGAGTAAGAATAAGATTATTAATTTTAGTAGGATCAACTTTAAATTTTTTTAATTGGTGATAAATATCCGGACCACAATCAATAAGAAGGGAATCATTAATTAAAATTGTGGGTCGAAGTCGATGATCCTGGGGATTTTTTGACTGACAGATTTGACAACGACAACCTAATCGTGGTAAGGGCCAACCGGCAGAAGTGCCTAAAAAAAGAATTTTCATTTTTAAGGTGGACGGGGAGGGATTCGAACCCTCACGGAGTATTCCATACGGTCCTAAGCCGTACGCGTCTGCCAGTTCCGCCACCCGTCCTTCTTTAATTATTTTAGCAGAATTTTTGAAAGAAAAAAATTTATCCCATAAAAAAAATCCCAAAGTGTCGGCTTTGATTGATTTAAAGCCTCTACCTCGGGATCTGATGATACTATATCATAAACCTATAATATTGTCAAGTTTTTTTAAAATTGTGTTAAAATAAATTGATGAAATTTAAACTAGTTTCTCCTTATTCTCCTGCTGGGGATCAACAAAAAGCAATTGATCAATTAACCAGCGGAGTTTTGTCAGGAAAACCCCATCAAGTTTTATTGGGGGTGACTGGTAGTGGAAAAACTTATACGATTGCTAATGTAATTCAAAATGTCCAAAAACCTACTTTAGTAATTTCTCATAACAAAACCTTAGCCGCTCAGCTTTATCAGGAATTTAAGGAATTTTTTCCGGAGAATGCCGTCGGATTTTTTATTTCCTATTATGATTATTATCAACCAGAAGCTTATATTCCCCAAACCGATACTTATATTGCCAAAGAAACTGATATTAATGAGGAAATCGATAAACTTCGTCTTCAGGCAACGAGTATGCTTTTTTCTCGGCCGGATACTATTATTGTTGCTTCTGTTTCTTGTATTTATAATCTTGGGTCTCCTTTAGAATACCGGCGATATGTTTATGAACTAAAAGAAGGAGAAAAAATTAATAAAGAAGATTTTTTATATCAATTAGTGGCTCTTCATTATTCTCGCTCTAAATTAGAGTTAAATCGGGGAAATTTTCGAATTTTGGGGGATGCAATAGAGATTTTTCCTGCCTATAGCGATGAAATTTTAAAAATAAAAATAGAAAATAACTTAATTAAAAATCTTACTCTTCGGCACTTATTTAAGGATGAAGAAAAAAAGGTTAAAAAATATCTTATTTATCCTGCTAAACATTATTTAACAAATCCCGATATTTTAGATGAGGCTTTTGAAAAAATCTATCAAGATTTAGAAATTCGTTTAGAAGAATTAAATAAAAAAGGAAAAATTTTAGAAGCTCATCGTTTGGAACAGCGGGTGAAATATGACTTAGAAATGATAAAAGAAACCGGGTATGTTAATGGAATTGAAAATTATTCCCGATATTTTGATGGAAGAATGCCTGGTGATCCCCCATGGACCTTAATTGATTATTTTCGGTATCTTTATCAAGATAATTTTTTGGTAGTTATTGATGAATCGCATATTACCGTTCCCCAAATTAAAGGAATGTATCGGGGAGATTTAAGTCGAAAGAAAGTTTTAATTGATTATGGTTTTCGTCTTCCTTCCTGTTTAGACAATCGACCTTTAAAAGCTAAAGAATTTTGGGAAAGAGTGCCGCAAGTAATTTATATGTCTGCCACTCCTGGCGATTGGGAAATTAAAAAAACCAAAGGAGAGGTAGTAGAACAACTTATTCGACCAACCGGTTTGGTGGATCCGGAGGTTTTAGTAAGGCCAGCCAAGAACCAAATTAGTGATTTGGTTAAAGAAATTATTAAAAGAAAGAAAAAAAATCAGCGAGTACTTATTACTACCTTAACCAAAAAAATGGCGGAAGAACTTTCTTTTTGGCTTTCGGATGTTAAAAATACCGGCACTCCTATTTCTGTTCATTATCTTCATGCAGATATTGATACCTTGCAAAGAACTGATATTCTTACCGATTTAAGAAAAGGAAAATATGATGTTGTTGTGGGAGTAAATTTGTTAAGAGAAGGTTTAGATTTACCAGAAGTTTCTTTAGTAGCGATTTTAGATGCAGATAAACAAGGTTTTCTTCGCTCAAAAACATCCTTGATTCAAACAATGGGGCGAGCAGCAAGACATGTTTCCGGGCAGGTAATTTTGTATGCTGATCGACCATCATCGGCAATGATGGAAGCAATTGCTGAAGTAGAAAGAAGGAGAAAAATTCAGTTAGAGTATAATCAAAAACATGGAATTATTCCTCGGGGGATAGAAAAACCAATTAGAGAAAGAATTGTTAAAAAAGAAAAAAACCAAGAAGAAAAAACTTTAATTGATATCGATTTAGATTCATTAACACCAGGAGAGAGGAAAAAATTAATTCCCTCTCTTAAAAAAGAAATGCGCCAGGCGGCCAGTAATTTAGATTTTGAAAAAGCGGCAAAATTAAGAGATTTAATTTATTTAATCGAAAATGACCGATAAAATTATTATCAAGGGTGCCAAACAACATAATCTTAAAAATATTGATTTAGAAATTCCCAAAAATAAATTGGTAGTTTTTTCGGGAGTTTCTGGTTCGGGAAAGTCAAGTTTGGCAATGGATACTATTTATGCGGAAGGTCAAAGACGGTATGTTGAGTCATTATCTTCCTACGCCCGTCAGTTTTTGGGAGTTTTACCTCGACCGGAAGTAGAAAAAATTGAAGGGCTTTCTCCGGCAATTGCTATTGATCAGCATAGCCTTTCTCATAATCCCCGTTCAACAGTGGGAACAGTGACGGAGATCTATGATTATTTAAGAGTATTATTTGCTCGGATCGGTCATCCTCATTGTCCTTCTTGTGGAAGAGAGGTAGCCAAACAGACCGCTGAGCAGATTACTAAACAAATTTTAAAATGGGCAGAAAAAGAATTGAAAGATTTTTCTCAAACTCAATTGCGAATAATGATTTTATCACCAGTTGTAAGGGATAAAAAAGGAGAATTTAATAAGCTTTTTGAAAATTTAAAGAAAAAAGGATTTGAGCAGGTACGGATTGATGGAAAAATTTATAATCTTACGGAAAATTTCGTCTTAATTAAAACTAATCGTCATAATATTGAAGTAATTGTCGATAAAATCTCTTTAAATTTAAAAAATTTAAACAAACAGGAAACTTTTTCTAGAATTAAAGATGATGTGGAAATTTCTTTGGATTTAGCTGATGGATTGGTGATTTTATCTAAAATTGAAGATTCTTCATTTTCCTTTCCGCTTAAACCAGAAAAAATGAGCGATTTTTGGTATTCTTCTCGTTTTGCTTGTCCTATTTGTAATGTTTCCTTGCCAGAAATTGAACCACGGATATTTTCTTTTAACTCCCCTTTTGGCGCTTGTCCGGAATGTAATGGTTTGGGAATAAAATTAAAGATTGATACTTCGCGCGTTTCTCCTTGGCGAGCTCAAGAGTTGGAGAATCGTTATTATAAAACTACTTCTGAAATTGTGCGGGAGGAAATTGAAAAATTAATGATTAAAGAAGTTTGTCCTTTATGTAAAGGAACAAGATTAAAAAAAGAATCTCTTACTATTACTATTAACGGCTTGAATATTGCGGAATTATCTTCTTTAAGTTTAAAAGATCTTTATCAGTGGGTTAAAAATTTGCCTTTAGTTTTAGAAAGTAACAAAGAAAAAGAAGTTGCCTCCTCTCTTTTAAGAGAAATTAATTTAAGATTGGAGTTTTTAATTGCCGTGGGAGTGGATTATTTGACCTTAGATCGCGCTTCGGCAACTTTATCTGCCGGGGAAGGCCAACGGATTCGTTTAGCTTCCCAATTGGGAAGTGGTTTAACTGGAGTTTTATATGTTTTAGATGAACCAACGGTGGGTCTTCATCCTCGCGATATTCAAAAATTAATAAATACCCTTAAAGATTTAAAAAATTTAGGAAATACCTTAATTGTTGTTGAACATGATAAACAGGTTATCAATCAAGCGGATTGGATTGTAGAATTTGGGCCGGGGGCAGGAAAAAATGGGGGACAAATAATAGCCCAAGGGACTCCTCAAGAAATAAAAAATAATCCCTCTTCTTTAACCGGTGCCTATCTTTCAGGAAAAAGAAAAGTACCAATCTTGCCTAAAAGGAATAATTTTTCTAATTGGATTAGTCTAAAAGGTTGTCGAACTCATAATTTAAAAAATATAGAAATTAAATTTCCCTTAGGAAGTTTGACGGTAGTTACCGGTGTTTCTGGTTCAGGAAAATCAAGCTTAGTGATTGATACTCTTTATCCTGCTTTAAGAAGCAAACTTGATCCCTTTTTTAAAGAAAAAGGGGGAAAATTTTCTCAAATTGAGGGAGTAGAAAATATTAATCGTGTTTTTTTGGTAGATCAATCCCCTATTGGAAGAACCTCGAGAAGTAATCCTGCTACCTATATTGGTGTTTTTACTGATATAAGACAACTTTTTGCCCAAACCAAAGAGGCAAAGTTGCGCGGTTTTACGGCCACTCATTTTTCTTTTAATACTCCCGGTGGTCGGTGTGAAGCTTGTGAGGGACAGGGAAAAATTAGGGTGCAAATGCAATTTTTACCTGATATTTGGGTAGAATGCGAGGAATGTCAGGGAAAAAGATTTCAAAAAGAGGTTTTGGAAGTTGATTATAAAGAAAAAAACATTGCTGAAGTTTTGGAGTTAACCATCAAGGAAGCGGAGGAATTTTTTTCTTCTCATCCTTTAATAATTAAAAAATTAAAAATATTGGAAGAAATAGGTTTAGATTATTTGGAATTAGGTCAACCCTCCCCTACTTTATCAGGAGGAGAATCACAAAGACTTAAATTAGCTCGAGAATTAGTAAAAAAAAGCGAAGGAAAAACAATTTATATTCTTGATGAACCAACCACCGGTCTTCATTTTGCTGATTTGGAAAAATTAATAAAAATTTTTCGTGACCTTACTTTACGAGGAGATACCGTAGTTATTATTGAACACAATTTAGATTTAATTAAGCAGGCAGATTGGATAATTGATTTAGGTCCCGAAGGAGGAGAAGAAGGAGGAAGAGTAGTAACTCAAGGTCCGCTGAAAGAAATTATTAACCATCCCTCTTCTTGGACGGGTAAATTTTTAAAAAAAATTTTTGAGTAAAAATGATTGATTTTCAAAAAATAAAAAAACTTCCTTGCCGTCCGGGAGTCTATCTTTTTAAAGATAAATTTGATAATGTTTTATACATTGGAAAAGCACTAAACTTAAGAAAAAGAGTAAAAAATTACTTCGTGAAAAAAGATCAAGAAAATAGAATAAAAAATATGATCGAAAATGCAGAAAAAATAAATTTTATAGAGACAAAATCTGAAATAGAAGCCCTTCTTTTAGAAGCAGAATTAATTAAAAAATATCAACCAAAATTTAACGTTCGTTTAAAAGATGACAAAAGATATTTATACGCCGGAATTAGTAAGGAAACTTATTCCCGAGTTTTTCTCCTTCGCAAACCAGAAATTGAAAAAGAATTAGATTCTTGGTTTGGCCCTTTTCCCTCCGCCCAATCAATTAGAGAAATTTTAAGATTATTAAGAAGAATTTTTCCTTTTCGGTCATGTTCAAAACTTCCCCAAAAGGTTTGTCTTTACTATCATTTAAATCTTTGTCCAGGAATGTGTCAATATCCGATTAGCCCTCAAAAATATCAAAGAACAATTAACAAAATAAAACTTTTTCTTTCGGGAAAAGTTTCTTTTCTTCTTAAAAAACTGGAAAAAGAAATGAAAAGTGAATCGGAAAAGTTAAATTTTGAGGAAGCCCAGATAAAGAAAAAACAAATGGAAATGATTATTAATTTTTTAGGAAGATTTAAAAAATTCCCCGCTGAAGAAGAAAAAGAAAAAGCATTAAAACGGTTAAGAAAAATAATAGTTAAATATCAAGGGTTTGATCCAGTGGTAATCCATCGCTTAGAAGGTTACGATATTGCCAATTTAGGAGAAGAAATTATTGTTGGTTCAATGGTAGTTTTTATTAATGGAGAACCGGATAATCGTTTGTATCGTCAATTTAAGATAAAAACTAAACTTAAAGGCGATCCTTACTTTTTAAAAGAGATAATAACCAGAAGATTAAATCATCCTGAATGGCTTTATCCTCAATTAATTTTAATTGATGGAGGAAAAACCCAATTATCTTTAGTTTTTGAAGCACTTAAAGAAAAAAAATTGGAAGGGAAAATTGGCCTTTTAGGTTTAGTAAAGGGCGAAGAAAAAATAGTTGTTCCTCTTATTAAAAAAGGAAAAATTATTAGTTGGAAAAAACTTTCTTCTAAAAACGAAGCATTATTTCTCCTTCAACAAGTAAGAGATGAGGCTCATCGGTTTGCCCAACGTTATTATAAAAGGGTTCACCAAAAAACTACTTTTTCTTCTGGGCAATAATAAAAATTGAAGGGCCAAAAAACGTAAGTATTTTTAATTTTGCTGACAGAAAAGCTACCCCTTCCTCCATTTTTAAAAGAATATTTAAAGGAATGATTTTTTTAAGAAGCGGATGGCGAAAATTGGAAACAGAAAAAGTTTTTTTAATAATAAACCCATTACTTAAAAGAAGAGTTTTAATTTGGTTGGGATGGTAACTAATAAAAGGAATTTCTTTTTGAGAGGAAATATTTTCCGGAAGATGGTTGGTGAAAAAATCAAAATTGAGGGTAAAAATAGCTTTTAAAATATTTTTAAATCTAATTTTATTGGCAAATTCTAAAATTAAAAATCCTTGAGGTTTTAAAACGCGGTAAATTTCTTTTATAGCGCAAGAAACATCGGTAAGATGGTGAAAGGTTCGAATACATAAAACTACCTGAAAGAAAGAATCAGGAAAAGGAATTTTTTCTACCACTCCCCTTTTTAAAAATAAATTTGGATATTCTTTAGTAAGTTTTTTTGCTTGATTAAGGAGTTTTTGGGAGGGGTCAAGAATAAAGCATTTTTTAAAGAAAGGAGCGTAAACAGGAGTTAATCGACCAAATCCTCCTCCAATATCTAAGATAGACTCTTTGTTAGTTAAAGAAAGAATAATTTTTTTAAGAAGCTGTTTTTCTGCTA
Source organism: Microgenomates group bacterium (assembly GCA_049720225.1). Classification (GTDB taxonomy): domain Bacteria; phylum Patescibacteriota; class Microgenomatia; order PFEM01; family JBNASD01; genus JBNASD01. The sequence goes on from JBNASD010000001.1 coordinate 96,109, forward strand.
AATCTTCATATTCTCTTCCCTGCCAGTATTTCTGGTAATCAAAAGAAGGATCATCGTAAAAACAAGATTTTGAAAAATCCATCTTATTTTATAAATGTGCCATACTCTAATTCTTCCATAAATTGATTGACACACTTTGCCCACGGACCACCTTTTTCTACTGAGGGAGGGGCATATTTTGGCATAATTTCTTCCGGTGTCGTTAAACCTTGATCAAGATATCTTTCTTTTAAAGTTTTGGCTACTGATTCAAACGCTTGTTCCCAAGAGAGAAACTTAGTTTTTCCATTTTCAAAACCCCAACAATTATACGATTCCGGAGGTGATCTTTTACAAAGATTAGATTCACATTGGGCGATAGCTAAAATTAGGCGATAATCGACTCCATACTTATCGGCCATTTCTAAAAGTTTTTGGGAATAAGGCAATAAAGGAGAATCGTATTTTTCTAAGAATTTTTTTATAATTACCGGTCGGGCATCTTTAACGGTAAATTCCCCCAAAACTTTTCCAATAGGCGAAGGAAGAGAGGTAAATAAAGGAGCACTGGTAAAAGAATTAATAATTTTTAAAGAAGTTGAAGGATTAATCTCTTTTAAAAGAAAAAGACAAATTGCCAAATTTAATGGGGTTAAGGTTAAAAATATTAAAATGAGAAGTGCTTTTTTCATTGGCAGGTTAATTATTTAAAGGATGACATATTTTGATATCTTTGTCAAGGGGAGAGAAAAAGGTTTAGCGCGCCAGGAGGGATTTGAACCCCCGACCCCCGGTTCCGAAGACCGGTGCTCTATCCGCTGAGCTACTGGCGCTTTAAGTTATTTTAACAAAAATAATGATAAAATAAAAAGCAAATGGATATTTATCAACAAATTGCCGAATTAGAAGAAAAAATTAGAACTACTCCCTATCATAAGGGAACAGAACATCAGATTGGTCGTTGGCGGGCGAGAATTGCTCAATTAAAGGAAAAAATTTTAGAAAGTAAAATTAAAAAGGGAGGTGGCGGAAAGGGATATGCTATTAAAAAAAGCGGTGATGCGACCGTTGTTTTAGTTGGTCCTCCTTCAGTTGGAAAATCAAGTCTTTTAAATAAACTTACTAATTCTGAATCAAAGGTTGGTGATTATGATTTTACTACCCTTTCGGTTGTTCCGGGAATGATGGAATATAAAGGAGCCAAAATTTTAATTTTAGATATTCCCGGAATAATTGAAGGCGCTTCTTTAGGGCGAGGGAGGGGTAAAGAAGTTTTATCGGTAGCAAGAACTGCCGATTTAATTTTGATTGTAGTGGAACCAAAAAGTATTTTTCAAATTACGCAAATCAAAAAAGAACTTTATGAAGTAGGAATAAGATTAAACGAAGAACCACCAAAAGTAATGATTAAAAAGACTTTATCAGGGGGAATTAAAATCTCCTCCCCTACCCTTTCTTTTTTAAATAAGGAAACAATTAAGCAGTTGGCGGAAGAATTTAGAATTCATAACGGAGAAATTGTGATTAAAGAGGACATTACTTTAGAAAGACTAATTGATAGTTTTATGGGAAACAGAGTTTATTTACCGTGTATTGAAGTTGTTAACAAGATTGATCTTAATCCCCAGATTAATTTTTCTGGATTAAAAATTAGTGTTAAAGAAAATTTAGGAATAGAAGAGTTAAAAGAAACAATTTGGCAAAAATTAGAATTAATAAGAATATTTTTAAAACCAAAGGATGGACCTCCTGATTTAAATGAACCATTAATTGTGAAAAAAGGGACTTCTTTAAAAGAAATTGTTCAAAAATTAGGCTTTGAAGAAGTTAAATCAGCCAAAATTTTTGGCTCCGGCGCTAAGTTTCCTGGTCAAGAAGTAAGTTTAGATTTTACTCCCCTTTCAGAAACAATAGTAAGTTTTTTAAAATAAAATTCCTCTTCAAAAATATCCCGAAAATTTGATTTTAAGAAGGATTTTTGCTATAATTCAGCTAGATCCTAAAGCAGAAACCAATTGGTGGAAGCTTTAGGATTTTTTTATGGAAAGAATGATAAAAAAGATTTCTTTAGTAATTTTTTTAATTATTTTCCTTGGTTTTCCCAAGGAGGTTTTTGCTGGTTTAGAAGCTAATCATTCCGCAAAGTTAGCAAATAAGGAAAATGAAAAGAAAGTTGATTTTCGTGCCTCTTCTTTAGAAAAATTCTTAAAGCAATATCGATCACCATTGGCGAAATATGCTTCTGTTTTTGTGGAAACTGCCGATAAATATCAAATTGATTGGCGATTAGTGCCGGCAATCACTGGAGTGGAATCTAGTTTCGGAAAACATATTCCGTTTGGTTCTTATAATGCTTATGGTTGGAATAACGGAAACTATTATTTTTCTAGCTGGGAAGAGTCAATTGAAATTGTTACCAAAACTTTAAAAGAAAAATACATTAATCGTGGTTTAGATACCCCGCAAAAAATTGCTCCTGTTTACGCTCCCCCCTCCTCTACTTGGGGAAGTAAAGTCAATTATTTTATAAAAAAAATTCAAGGGGTTTACGAAAAAATTGAGTTTGCCAATTTAAATTTAAATTAAATATTGACATTTCTTTTTGATTTTGTATTAATATATTTAGGTTGAATTTTTTAAGAGGAAAATATCAAAGTAATTCTTTATTATTAAAACATTTTTTCTTGGGATTGTTTTTTTTGTTTTTCTTTCTTTTTTCTCCTTCTTTTGTTTTGGCGGCTAATAAAACTTGGGATGGAGGGGGTACCGATCAAACTTGTGGAGGTAATCCTGGTGACGGAAATAAATGGTCGTGTGTTTATAACTGGAGCGGTGATACTCTTCCTACTTCTTCTGATGTAGCGATTTTTGATAATACCAGCAGTAAAAACTGTGTTATTGATGTTAATATTACTCTTGTAGGATTAACTATAAATTCTGGATATAGCGGAACAATTACGCAAAATGCCGAGATTACCTTGACTACTTCTGGCTTTACTCAATATGGAGGAAGTTTTGTTGGAGGAAGTCAAAAAATTGATATAAATGATGGTTCTTTTAATCTCCAAGGCGGTTCTTTTACTTCGACATCAGGAATATTATCGGTGGAAAGAAATTTTACGGTTAGTTCAGCGGCCTCTTTTAACGCTAATTCAGGAACGGTACAATTTGATGGAGGAAATTATGATAGTTCTACCATTACCTGTACTGGTAATGAAAATTTTAATTTAGTTTCTATAAGTAAAAC
>JBNASD010000001.1:99434-466595 GCA_049720225.1 Microgenomates group bacterium
AAGTTAATGGAAATATTGATAATTCAGCCAATCTTTTACCTTCAGGATTGAATTTAATATTATCGGGAAACAGTTCTCGTAACAGTGCTACCATTACCTGTACTGGTAATGAAAATTTTAATTTAGTTTCTATAAGTAAAACCGATTCGGGAGATGTAGTAACTATTGGTGCAAATTGTGTTTTTCCTTTGGGAAATAATCCTACTTCAAATGCTGGTTCAATAATCAACAATGGAACAGTTAATGTAGGAACCGGTATTTGGACGATTAATTCTTCTTATACTCAAACATCTTCAACCGCTTCAACTAGTTTTTTAGGAACAAAAATAGATATTAATGATTTAGTGAATGATGCGTTTGGTTATCCCGGCAACCTTACTTTAACAGGAGGTTCTTTTTATGCTCCCAACATGACTGATTTGGAAGTTAATGGAAATATTGATAATTCAGCCAATCTTTTACCTTCAGGATTGAATTTGTCGATTTTAGGAAACAATTATAGAGATGATACAAATATTAATTGTGGTTTAACTAACTTTAGTAATTTTACAATTAACAAAACAGATAATGGTGCTGAGACAAAATTTGCCAGTAATTGTAATATTAATAATTTTACGAGGACTGATGGGCCGGTACTTAATTCTGATTCTCCGTTTTCTTTGTTTATTTATGGAAATCTTTCCTTTAGTAATACCGATGCTTTTGGCGGTAGTAATTTAACGATAAAACTAGTAGGAAACAATAATCAGATAATTTCTAGAAGTGCCGATTTTTCCCTTAACTCACCAATTCAAGTTGATAAAACAGGAGGATATGCTTTATTAAATAGTTACTTTATTTTTCCCTCATCGGTAGATATTTTAAAGGGGATTTTTGATTTAAATGGGAATTATTTAGTTTGTAATTCTAATTTTACTATCCACAACGGAGGAATTCTTAGACTAATAGGGGTAGAAAAATTTTCCTCTCCCCTTTTAAACTCTGGTTCAAAAGTAATTTATAAAGGTGATGGTGATAGTCAACAAGATATTTACTATCTTAAAAATTTTTCCTATAAAAATTTATCGATAGAAAGTACCGATAATAACGATATCTTTAAAAATCAAAACTTTTCTTTAGATAATAATTTAATTCTTTATTATCCCCTTGACGAACCTTCAGGAACTAATATAACCAACGATATGACTTCTTATAATCACTACGGAGTGATTACTGGAACAAATTCTGTTGCCGGAAAAAGTAATAACGCAAGAAGCTTTAATGGTACCACCAGTGATTATGTTGTTTCTTCTTCTAGTAACGCCCTTGATATTTATGGTACCCAACCGTTTTCTATTTCATTATGGTTTAAAATAAATTCCCTACCTTCTTCTTATGCTTATGGATTGATTATGTTTGGTGAAAATGGCCAAAATCCTTCCTCTTGGGATAAGGGAATAAAAATTAAAACTAATGGTTATGCTTATGGACATCTCTGGGATGGAGCTACCAGAGAACCTACTAATTCTACCCAAATTCAACCAGGCAATTGGTATCATGCAGTTTTAGTTTATGATGGAACTAATAGTTATCTTTATATTAATGGAACTGCTGGTTCACCAGTAGCAGTTGCCTGGACAGTAAATTTCAATGTTCCTAAAGTAGTTCTTTCTTTTTATAAAAGCTCTTATTTTATTCCTACCAATGGAGTAATTGATGAGGTTTATATTTTTAATAAAGCCTTAACTGCCCAAGAAGTAAGTAGTTTGTATAACAACATTGTTCCGCCTACCCAATCTTTTTCTTTAAGTGTTGATGAAAATTTAAATATTTCCTCTGGGGTTTTTTCTGCTTATGAGACAATTAATCTAGGAGGTGATTTTATTAATAATGGGAGTTTTCTTCATAACAATGGAACGGTAGTTTTAAATGGTAGTAATCAATCAATTTGGGGAACCACCACTTTTTATAATTTAAGTAAACAAGTAAATTCTTCTGCTATTCTTACATTTGAAGCGGGAAAAAGACAGACTATTTTAGGAGCATTAACTTTAAAAGGAAGCGCTAATAATCTTTTAACTTTACAATCTTCTTCTTTAGGATCACAGTGGGAAATTGATCCTCAAGGAACAAGAGATTTGGGGTATTTAGCAGTAAGAGATTCTTATAATGTTAACCAAAATCCGATTACTACCGCGGGTTTAAATATTACTGATTTAGGTAATAATACTGGTTGGTTATTTAATTCTCCTCCTAACTTGCCCCATATTGATAACTATGAAGATGGTTCGTGGACTACGGACAATACTCCTACTTTACAGTTTGATCTTTCTGATCCTGATAGTGGTGATATTATTAGATACCAGATTCAAATTGATGATAATTCTGATTTTTCTTCGCCTGTCGTCAATTTTATTGAAGAAAACGGCTCCTCTACTCCAAGAAATAACGTTACTTTTACCTCACCGGTTTTATCTGATGGTTATTATTATTGGCGAGTGAGAGCAATTGATGGAAAAGATACAGAAAGCGATTGGGCAGTTGCTAATAACGGAGAAATTGCTTTTAAAGTTGACGCTACCCCTCCGCTTTCTTTTGCTCCTGTAGTTAATCCCTCCGGTTGGACTTCTAATAATACTCCTACTCTTACTTTTTCTACTACGGATACTGCCTCAGGCGTTGATCATTATGAAGTAAAAATTGGCGAGGAAGGAACTTATTCTATTCAATCATCTCCATATATTTTTCCATCTCAGCCCGACGGACAACAAAGAATTTATATAAAAGCAGTTGACGTTGCAGGAAACGAAAGAGTAGAAACAGTAGACATTTTTATTGATACTGCTCCCCCTTCAGGTTCAATTTTAATTAATTCTGGTAATGAGTATACTTCTTCTTCTGAAGTAATTTTAACCTTAAATGCATCCGATGCTACTTCAGGAGTTTCTCAAATGATTATTTCTGAAAATTCCGATTTTTCTGGTTCGTCGTGGGAAAGTTATACTACTAGCAAAGTTTTTTCTCTTTCGTCTTCTGAAGGAAGCAAAACAGTCTATGTCAAGTTTAAGGATAATGCCGGCAATATTTCGGCTGTTTTTTCCGATTCGATTATCTTAGATACTTCTGGTCCAACAGGCGTAATCACGATTAATAACGGAGATAATTACACTTCTTCACGAATAGTAACTCTGTCAATTTCCGCTTCGGATATTTTTGCTTCTGTCTTGCAAATGAAAATTTCGGAAAATTCTAATTTCTCAGCGGCAGTTTGGGAAAGTTATACTGCTACTAAATCTTATACTTTATCCTCCTCCGAAGGGACAAAAACAATTTATATTAAATTCAAAGATAGCTTGGGAAATGAGTCAGAAGTTTATTCCGATAGTATTATTTATGATACTACCCCTCCCTCTTTAAGTTTAGATAGCCCCGGAAATGAAAGTTATATTAATTCTGAGCGACCTTCGTTTAAGTGGAAAGCAGCTTTTGATCTTGTTTCTGGAGTAGCTAAATATAAATTAGAAATAGATAATGGAAATACTGCTAATTTAGTTATCGATAACATTCCCTCCTTTAGAACTACCAATTATGAAACTAATAAATATGTTATTTATTATGAAAATTTTTCTGATGATAATTCGGGTAACAATTATCTCTCTGTTTATCTCAAATCTTCTTCGGAATGGAATCAAGAAGAGAATGACGGAAAATTAAAAGAGGGAAAAAGAATATGGAAAGTCACTGCCTATGACAACGCCGGAAACAGTAAAGAAGAGTCAAGAGTGTTGTTTGTGGACAAAAGTGGACCATCAATTGAGGAAGTTAAAATTAATGATTTTACAATTTCTGAATTATTAAAAACTTACGACCAAAATCCTACTTTATCAGGAAAAATAATTGATAGATTAAATGGAGATAAAGAAAGTAATTTTGTGGCTTCCGGTCCGGAAAAGTTAGAAATTGAAATTAAAAAAAGAAATAATTTAGGGATTTATCTTCCGTATGCTTTGGTTAATCTTAATTTAGATAAAATATATTGGACGACTACTAATTTAGAAATAAAGGAAAATAACCAAAATATAGGCAATAAGTATTCTTCTTTTTCTTATACTTTTACTAATTCACTTCCAAGGGGGATTTATCAATTTAATTTAAAAGCTAAAGATAGGGCTAACAATGAAAGTACTATTGTTTCTTTTGAATTAGAAATAACTTCTTTTGAGGAATTTAAAGAAACTCCCGAAATAAAAGAAATAATAGAAGAATTAGAAAAGACTTTAGAACAACCCAAAGAAAAAATAGAAGAAGAAATTAAAAAAGAGGAAGTTGTTCTTCCCTCTCCCACACCAAAACCTCAATTAATAAGTAAGATTATTAATCAATCTTTTGGTGTTTTAAGTAATTTGTGGTGGAAAACCGTAGAAACTTCTAAAAATTTATTAAACAATGTCTTCCGAATGATTAATATTTCAAAAATCGAAAAGCCTTTCAATAAGCTAGCTCGGCAAGTAAATAATATTTTGAAAAAATCTGAAAATTTAATTCGTCAACCCATTATAAGAGGAGAAAATTTGTTTAGCCGACTTAAAGTTGGGAGCGCTACTTTCATTAGTATTGTATTTGATAAAGAACCAACAAGAATTTATGATGTACAAATAGTAGAAGTTACTCCTACCAGTGCGGTAATTACCTGGAAAACCAATCATTATGCTACCAGTAAAATAAACTATGGTTTATCACTTCAATATGGAAATGAAGTTTATTCTTCAGAAAGAGTTAAATATCATCGGGTTATTCTTAAAAATCTTGAACCAGGAAAAACTTATTATTTTGAAGTAATGTCCGAAGGAAAAAACTACACTTATGACGCTTACTATACTTTCACTACTCCCAAAAAATAACTTTTATGGGTGGCTGAGCGGATTCGAACCGCCAACATCCTGCTCCACAGGCAGGCGCTCTAACCGTTGAGCTACAGCCACCGTGGCGCCCCTGGAGGGATTTGAACCCCCAACCTGGTGCTTAGAACGCACTCGCTCTATCCGTTGAGCTACAGGGGCTTGGAGCGGGAGACGGGATTTGAACCCGCGACCTTCTCCTTGGAAGGGAGACGCTCTACCAACTGAGCTACTCCCGCATTTTTTATAATTTTAGCAAAAAATTTTTAAATTGGAACTTCAACTACCTCTTTCTTCTTTTCTTGAATAAAATCCAACCACTCCTCTACTACATTAATTATACTTTTTAAAGGCGCTTCAATCAAAAAATCCATAATAATCATTAAGAAATTAAGTTTGGAAACATATTTATTTAACCAAACTCCTAAGCTTAAAAAAGGTAAAGAAAGATTATCGATTAATTTATAAAAAACTCCTTCGTTATTTTCAATCACCAGAATTTCCGAAGCGTTATATTGGACCCGAAAACCAAAAAGAAGAACCAACGAAAGAAAAAAGAAAAAGATAATTAATCCCAAAAAACTGAAGCCAATCTTTAAAAGAATGTAAGTAATTAAAGAAAAAATAAAGACAAAAAGAAGACCATAAATTCCTAAAAAAATTTTTCTTAAATTTTTATTAGCTTTATTAGGAGAAAGATTAATTTCTTGGGGCTCTTCTTCTGTTTTAGAGGAAAAAAGATCAATAATATCTCGGATTATTTTTTCTGTATTTTTTTCGCTAGGAATTTTAATTCTTAGGCCAATTCCAAACATTAAAAAAGGAGGAATAATAGTGTTAATTGTTAAGGGGAGCAAGTTTAATTTTTTAAAGAAAAAAAGATCATAAGGAATTTCTAAAATTAAAGCTAAAAGCACTTTGGTGATAAAAATATAAATGATACTTCGGGTAATCCCTCTTTTTACAGCATCTTTAATTTGAAAATATTTTTCTTGACAAATTTCTTCAATTTCCTCCTTTAATTTTTCTTTTTGGTTTAAAATTTCTTCTGGATGAGGTAGGTTTTTTTCTATTATCTCTTTTAAGATAAGAAAACGAACCGTTAGTGGGCGAATAAATCTAAATAAAGGTAAGCCAATTGGATGAGAAAGTTGTTTTTCTATTTCGTTTTTAACTAATAAATGATCTTCCTTCTTTTGAATTACCGAAGGATAGTATTTTTTAATTAAATACCAGCCTAAAGTAGGATTATCAACCTTTAAAAAAGATCGACAAATAGCAATGAAAATTTGGATATCTTTTTCCTTTTCTGATAAAGAAGGCTCATTGAGAATAAAATTTCTTTTAAACCAGTTTTGGATTATTTCTACAAAAGCAAAAGGAATAGGGTTAAAAGAGATAATATTTTCTATTTCGCAAGCCATTAGATTATAAACCCAATCTTGCCAATCACTTTCTTTTTTAATCTTTAAAAGAGGAATAAATTGATTAATTACTAATTTTATTTCTTCAATTTTTTTTAGGGGAATTTCTTCATTTTTTAAGTATCTGGACCAAATTAACTCTTTAATCAAAATCTCGGCTACTTGCTCAGTGTTTTGATAGGAATTAAGCCAAAGTTGTCTTTTGACAATTCTTTCGATAGCATATTTTCTTAAAAGATTTTCTTTTTTATAATCCAAAGCATTTCTTATTCTTTCATAGATAAAAGCAAAAATCTCTATTCCCTTTTGGGCTTTTATTTTTGGTTCTTCCTTCTCTTTCTCTTTTTCTTCTAACCAAAATGAATAAATCTTTAAAAGATATTGAATATTAGAAGGGAGATTAGAAGCTTGATTAACCATTTTTAGTCGGGGATGCCAGACTCGAACTGGCGACCTCACGGTCCCAAACCGTGCGCTCTAAACCAACTGAGCTAATCCCCGCTGTGCCGAGGGCGGGACTCGAACCCGCACGCCTTTTGAGGGCAACGGATTTTAAGTCCGTCCTGTCTACCAATTCCAGCACCTCGGCAGTTTTCTCCTCTAAGATTTCCAACTCTTTTATTTTTTTCTTTACTTCCATTAATAATCTTACCAAATTTATTTTAGGAATCAAGTTTTTTCTTTAAAAATTAGGTGGGATTTTATTATTTAGATACTACTGAGATTAATTTTTGAGCTATATTTCCTGCTTTATCATAAGCTTTTACTTCGATAGTAAAAGTTGTGTTAGGTTTTCCCCCTACTTTCCAATTACAATTAAAAGGTCCAACAGACAAACTACATTTTAAACTTTTATTCACATAAAAATCAACCTTTTCTATTCCCGATCCGTCAGGATTATCAGAAACGGAGGCAACAATATTGACAGTAGATAAACGATTTACTACACTTCCATCTTCAGGGCTAACAATTGATAGTGTAGGAGGAATTGTATCTCTTAAAAAGGGAGTCGGACTAGGGGAAAAAGGAGTGGGACTAGGAGAAAAAGAAGTGGTTGGAGAAGTTGTAGGAGAGTTTATTTTAACGAAAACATAAGAAGTAGGCTTTGCCAAAATATCTTGAGGACTTGTTTCTGCGGGATTTATTATTACATTACTATCTTTTAGGACATTTTCTCCTTCATAAACAAAGTTAATAGTGGTAGTTCCAGTTGCTTCTGGTTTTGCTTTAAACGTAAGTTTAGTGACAGGATTAATAACACCTTTAAATGAACCAGATAATCCCCCTTTTTGATTGTTGGCGTTAATATCAAAAGCTACCATTCCAAATTCAATTAACCCACTATTATTAGCTTTATTTATTATTTGTTCAATATCAAAATTATTCTCTTTATTGAGAGGAAGGTAAGTTTTAAAAACCCCATGAGGTTCCTGGGTAATATTTAAAAGAGTAAGTTTATTTTTATCAAAGTTTATCAAAATGTCTAAAGCAACAGCCTCCTGCTCATTATTAACTAAAATCACGGAAATAGGAACGTTAAAGACTTCATCGGGATTTACCTCGATGGTGGTAGGCGAAAAAGAAAGATTTGCCGTTAAATTATAAGCACGGGATAATAAATTTTGTTTCTTATTAATTAAATTAAAAATTGCAAACGCACTGATAGACAAAACAAGAAATATTAAAGCAGTTGATATATAAAATATATTTTTTTTATTCATAATTTTAAAACTTTTCTTTTTTAATTTTTGGGCCATCCAAATTGAAAAACCGCTGTTTCGCTATAAACAAAGGGTGAACCAAGAATTATTCTTTGTAATGGCCCGCTTAATCGATAAATGTTGTAAGTATTGCCGTCATAGCTTTTTTTATTAGCCCAATCGGTTTCTGTTTTTAATAATGCTTGTCCAACTGAATATCCTTTATTCCAATAATTAAAAAAGTCATTGAAAAAGTTTCCAAATTTTGCTCCCACGGTTGGGTTTATATCTTGAGCATGAAGCTTTCCCATATAAGAAAGTCCAATATCCTTTCCATTGATGGAAGCAAGTGCAGTAGATGTACTTTCATTTCTATAAAAATTACCATTATGACATCCCCAAGAGAAAATAAAAGCAGGTTGTTTTTCTAATAAAAAGAAATCATCTTTGTTCAAACAAAAAATTGAAGTTGCAGTTGCGTGAGAGTGAAGATAGGCCACTTCAGGGAGGAGTTTAAATGCGGAAATTAACTTTTCTTTTAGGGGACAAATATTATCACAAGAACCATCGGTAGGATAAATTTGGATTATATTTTCTGGGCTATAATTACCTTCAAAAATTCCGGTTGGCGGTGGGGGAGTTCCGCGATCACAATGAACGGCATAAACAGCTTTGTTACTAGATTTTATTTCCCCTGAAAAATACCGATGATGTTTATCAAAAAAGCGAGAAAGTTGTTGAAGGGGTGTTCCAAAATTTTTATCATTAATCGGTTTTATCCAAGAAATATATATTTCTGGACCTTCATGGGGTCCATAAGTTAAATAACGATCATAATGGTTGTTAGAATTTTTTGCAAAATTAGAGTCAAGGTCTTGATAATAAAACATGAAAGGAGCAGTCGTATTGTAATCATAAATAGAGTCAAATAAAGCATAAGGAACCTCTCCTACTAATATTGCTCCTTCAATATTTTTACAACCTAAAACAGGATCAAGTCCGCATTCAGAAATTAATTTTTCTCTAACAAAATCAGGAGTTTGTAATTTTAAGTTTTCTAAAGGAATAATCTTTATGGGAATTCCTAATTTTGTTTCAATATCATTTTTAAACTGATTTAATTGATTACTTAAATTATTAAAGTCATTTTGGTCAATAATGACCAAAACTGTTTTGTTATTTTTATTTTGATAATTAAATTTACCGTAGTTATTAAAGAGAATTAAAGCATCATTTAAATCAACCAATCCCGAATTATCTAAATCAAAAGAAGAATTTGAAGAATTGAAATTAGGTGAAAAAATAGCAAAATCTACTCCATTTACTTTTTCTGAACAATCAAAATTTCCTAAGGGGAGACAAAATTTTTGCGCTAAAACATTGAGGTTAGAAAAATAATTATTTAGTAAAAACAAAAATAATAAAAAAAAGAAAAAATAAATAATTTTTTCACAATTTTATTTTGATATAATTTTTGTTCTTATGTCAAGTAGGAGAAAGAGTTTGCTGCGAGGCCTGGATTCGAACCAGGATTGACGGCTCCAAAGGCCGCTGTCCTACCGTTAGACGACCTCGCAAAAGTGAGCGAGGGACGGGACTTGAACCCGCGACCTTCTCCTTGGCAAGGAGACGTTCTGCCTCTGAACTACCCTCGCTTCGGTGCCGAGGGGCGGAGTCGAACCGCCATCTCATGTTTTTCAGACACGCGCCGTGACCACCTTGGCTACCTCGGCCTAGTGGACGGAAGAGGATTCGAACCTCTGACCTCCTCTGTGTAAGAGAGGCGCTCTAGACCAGCTGAGCTATCCGTCCTTAAAGTGCCGCGGGAGGGACTCGAACCCTCACGCCCAATTGTGGGCATAGCTCCTCAAGCTATCGCGTATGCCAATTCCGCCACCGCGGCGCCTCGGTGGACGGAGAGGGATTCGAACCCTCACAGCCTAAGGCTACAGGCTCCTGAAGCCTGCGCGTCTACCAACTCCGCCATCCGTCCCTATTATTATATCTTATATCAAGAAATTATATCAAACACGACTAATAGTATAAAGAGTTGGATAAAAAAGAAAAACCGCTGGTGCCTCTTCGGTTAAAAATCTTTGAAAATCAAAATATATTTGCTTTCTTTTCTCTTTGTCTATAGTTTTTCTTCCCTCCTCTAGAAGTTTATCTAAACGAGGATTTTTAAGATGACTAAGATTAAATTTTTGAGTTGAATGCCACATTGGGTATTGATCGGGGTCTTCTGGAATTTCTTGAGTAATTAGAATTGCTTCTTCATTTTCTAGTTTAGAAATTATTTTTATTTTTGTTTCTATCCCCAACTGACTCCAATCTTGTTTAATTTTTTCGGCTACCAACAAAAGAGAAACAGTGGTCGCAATCTCAATTTCTTGAGGTTTTTTTTCTAGTAACTCCTTAGCTCTTGAGAGGTTGTAATCATAATTTTTGACATTGGGATTATAAAATTGTGACTGAAAATTATAAGAACTTAAAGCGCGCGGTTTCCATTCTTTTTTAATAGCGTAAGAAAGTGCTTGACGGGTTGATTTTTCGCTAAACTTTTCATTTTGAGTATTAAAATAAAGGGCAACAAAAAGATTACTTTTAACCTCGGGGGTGATTTTTATTCCTTTCCAATTAACAAAATCTTGATAATCCGTAAGATCTTTTGCGACATCTATTTCCCCTAATTTAAAAGCAATTTTTAAACTTTCTTCCGTCGGATAAAAGCGAAATTCTAAAACCTCCTTCGGTTTTTTATTTAGAGAAACTAATTGAATTTTCTCAATCGCCTCCCCGGTAGTTTTTATTTTTTTAACTTTATAATCCCCCACCCCGATTAAATTTTTTTTAAACAGCGGTTTGGAAACGACACTAAGAAAGGGAGAAAACGGCTCTTTAAGCTCAAATTTGATTGTTTTATCATCAACAACAACCGTTTTAACATCACTAAAGTTAAAATTAATATCCCCCGCTTTTACTGGTTTTCCATCGTGCCAAAAAAGATTATTTTTTAAAGAAAAAGTGTAAATTTTTCCTTCCTCTTCAATAATCCAAGATTCAGCAATGCCTTGAGAAATTTCTCCTCCCGGAGAAACAGAAGTAAGGCCAATACTAATTAATTTTTGAATTTCCAAAGGAAGATTTTGAACATTATATTTTCCTACCATTCCGATTTTCTTTTTCTTAACAATTAGCAAGGGAGAAAACCTATTGTAAAGAAAAAAAGAGAGAGTACCAAGAACTATTCCCAAAAGAATGATTTTTCGATGTTTTTTAAAAAAAGCAAAATATAAATTAAAATAGAATCTAATAATTTTGAAGAATTTCATTTTTAATTAAAAAAGATAATTCGCCAAAATTATTGCGAAGAAAAGAATTCCTAAAATTATGGTGGCAATAAACAAAAATTTTTCCACCCCCGTTTTAGAAGAAAATTTCTCTTCTAAACTAAAAGAAGACAATCCCTCCCCTTTTACCTGAAGAAGAATCACCAAAATTAAAAGTAAAGAAATAATAATTTGAGCAATTAATATTACCTGTTTCATTTTTTAACCAACCAATTTAAAAAGGTGGTAATTAAACTTAAAATAAACGATACCAAAATTAAAGTGGCAATTTTTCCAAAAGATAAAGGAGGAACAACGAATCCCTGATAAGAAAAACCAGGAAAATTAAAATTATAAATTTTAAATTGGGGAACCAAAATAAGGGTAAAGTAAAGAGTAATTACGTTCACCAACCAGCGAAACAACCCCAATGTTAAAATATTAACCGGCAAAAGAAGAAGGTTAATTAAAGGTTTGATTAAAATATTCATAATCGTTAATACCAAAGCGGTAGTGGCAATTGTTTTAATTCCCTCCTCAAAAACTACCGAGGAAATGATGTTAGGCAGAACCCATAAAGAAAAAAAATAAAATAAAAATGAGCGAATATATTTTTTCATTTTCTATTTATTTTTACCATAGTGCAGTAATCTTGTCAAAATAAAAATTAATATCAATCCTCCTATTCCTCCTCCAAAATAATAAATTAAAGGATTAATTTCAACAATTTTTTCAAAATTTTTTCCGTCTACAGAAAGAATGATTTTTCCTTCTAAATTAGGAAGTAAGTTTACAGGTCTTAATTCTAAAAGAAATTCTTCTTTGGCGAAAGGAGGAAATATTTCTCTTTCCGAAGGCAAGGAAGGAGTTACGCTTTTAACCTGAAGATTTTCTTTCTTCAATTCTAATTTTAAATTATAAAAAGCAGTTGGTCCTAAATTTTTAATGAGAATTTTTTCTTTATTTAAATTAAACCAAGAAAGTCGGGGAGAAAAAAGAAAATCTACTTGGATTTGCGGAGGAACCTCTGGAAGATATTCTCCCACCTCAATTTCAATATCTTTATTTTTTTCCTCTATTTTATAAGAACCAGGCGGATAGGGTTTTTCACTATCTTCTCCGTGAATAACGAAAACTACATGATTTAAATCCATTTTAGAAAAATAATCAATTCCACCCGTAGTTTTCCCCCAAGTAGGATCAACAGGAATCCACATCTTTTTTTGATTGTCCCAATATTCTGGCCAAGAATGTAAAACGTCAGTGGTAAGACTTAATGATTGAAGATCATCACTTCTGCTGTAGGCATAACCATTTATTTCTCGGGCGGGAACTCCGGCCGCGCGGGCAAGAGCAACAAAAAGATCCGTAAATTCGGTACAAATCGCTTTTTTAGGATTATTTAAAGCTTCTAGCGCTCCCAAACGTTCAACCTCTCCTTTTATTTTTTCTTTATCATATTCGAGAGTTTGGACAACAAAATCATAAATTTTTTTAGGTGTTTTTAGTTCTTTTGCTTTCTGGCGAATTAGGGGATGATCAACCTCCCAATATTTTTGGGGTAAAAGATTATTTTCTAAATTACCTTGTGGGGGAAAATTTTTTCTTGGTTCAGAAAAAACTTTTACTTTTCCTTCGGTTAAAATTCTTAATTCTTGATTAGGATTAAGAAAATATTTAGCTAACCAATTTCCATCGTTATCGACAACAACAGTTTCTGGTTGAGGTTCAATTTTTAAATAAGTTACCTGTTGAAAAGCGGTATCAGGAACTAAAGGAATTTCTGCTTCCGTTAGTTGATTATATTGATTTTTAAGATAGTAATTAATTTTAAAATTAAAAACTTGAAAATTACCAAAGGCGGCACTAATAGAAGAATTAACTAGTTGATTTTTTTCAAACCGATAAATATTTAAATTATTTTCTGTTTTTTTCTCTACTGGTGAGGGTTTAATATAAGCAGGTAACCCCATTTCTAAAGGAACTTCTAGGTATAAAACATAACTATCAGGAAGGTTTTCTTTGGCTAAATGAGGAATAGTAATTTCCCAAACATTTCCTCTTTTTTCCAATAAGTTTAAAGCCTCATAAGAAACAGAAAAATTTTGGGTTTTCCCCTTTCCTACTACTTCTTGATTAAATTGAAAATTAATAACTGTTTGTTTACCATCCGCGCTGATACTGGTTTTAAGCTCTCCTTTTTCGTCATGGGCAGTGACGTTTTTTACCTTTACTCCCTCCAAAATTAAAGAGTATTGGGTAGCGTAAAGATTGGAAAATTTATTAGTTAAAGAGATATTTTGGGTTACCAAAACTTTCTGATCCAAAGAAAGGCGATAATAAACAGTGTAGTCTACCTGAAATTCTTCACTGGCATTTAGATTTTTTGAAAAAATAATTAAAAAAATATAAAGAAAAATTAATTTAAAAAGATTTTTGATTTTTCTTGACATTGGTTATAATATTAATAATACTATGGTGTATAAATCTCCAGCCCTTTTAACCGCAAGAGAAAAACAAATTTTAGATTTTATTCTTCAGTATATCAAAAAATGGGGTTATTCGCCGAGTTTAAAAGAAATCGCCAAAGCAATTGATTTAAAATCTACCTCGGGATTAATTCCTTATATTCGGATATTAAAGAAAAAAGGTTATCTTTTAGAAAAAGAAGAAAAAGCCTATCGGAATTTGGTGGTTAACGAAAAACATTTAAAAGAATTACTTCCCGAGTTACGACTACCCGTTTTAGGTTTTATTTCGGCAGGAAAACCTTTAGAGCCTTATACCGATCCAAATGCTACTATTGATATTCCCCCCTCGATGGTTTCAGGTAAAAGAAGAAGTTTCGTTCTCCAAGTTAAAGGGGATTCAATGATTGAAGAGGGAATTTTAGATGGTGATTTTGTAATTATCGAAGAACAGGCAGAAGCAAATAACGGTGATATTGTGGTTGCTCTTTTAGAAAACGGTTTAGCCACCCTTAAAAGATTTTATAAAGAAAAAACGCGAGTAAGATTAGAACCTGCCAATAGCAAAATGGCTCCTATTTTTGCTAAAAATGTTCAAATTCAAGGTAAAGTGGTAGGATTAATTCGTCGTTATTCCCGCTAATTTTATGAGTATTCTTTATTTAGTTGCTACTCCCATTGGAAATTTAGAAGATATTAGCTTACGGGCATTAAGAACTTTGAAAGAAGTAAAAATCATTGCCTGTGAAGATACGCGAAAAACCGGTTTACTTTTAAAAAAATTAAACATTCCTCCTAAAAAATTAATTTCTTATTATTCTTATAATGAAGAAAAAAGAGTTCCCCAAATAATTTCTTTGTTAAAAAACAACCAATCAGTGGCCTTAGTGAGTGAAGCCGGCACTCCGCTTATTTCTGATCCTGGTTTTAAAATTGTTGCTGAATGTCTAAAACAAGGAATTAAAGTCGAACCGATTCCCGGTCCTTCAGCAGTAATAACCGCCTTAATTGCCTCTGGATTACCTTCTGATAAATTTTTATTTTTAGGTTACCTTTCTAAAAAGACCACCAGAAGAAAAAAAATACTCGAAAATTTAAAAAAAGTCGAATTTCCCTTAACAATAATTCTATTTGAATCCCCCTATAGAGTAAAAAATTTACTCAATGAATTGGAAATGATTTTTGGCAATATTGAAATCGTTTTTACTAAGGAATTAACTAAAAAATTTGAAAAAATTATTAAAGATAAAATTGAAAACATAAAAAATTTTTTAAGTAAAAATCCGCCAAAAGGAGAAATAACTCTTTTATTTAGAATTCCTCAAGACTAGAGGTATCGCCTATTGGCAAACCTAATTCTTGAGCCTTTAAAATTCGGCGAACAATTTTTCCTGAGCGAGTTTTAGGTAAGCTTTTTACAAATTCAATTTCCCGGGGATAAGCATGACCGGCAAGATTTTTTTTGACATGAAGTTGCAGTTTTTCTTTTAAAGCGTTGGTTGGTCGCCAACCGGGTTTTAAAACCACAAAAGCCTTAATAATTTCCCCTCTTACCGGGTCCGGTTTTCCGATTACTCCTGCTTCAACTACTGCCGGATGCTCAATTAAACATGATTCCACCTCAAAAGGACCAACCCGTTCTCCCGAAGTTTTAATCACATCATCTGCCCGACCAACAAACCAAAAATAACCATCCTCATCTTTATAAGCTAAATCTCCAGTAATATACCAACCATTAACAAAATAGCTTTGGTATTTTTTAGGTCTTCGCCAAATAGTTTTCATCATCGAAGGCCAAGGTGGTTTAATGGCTAAATTTCCCATCTGTTTTATAGGTAACACCCTTCCTTTATCATCAACAATGTTTGCTTTTATTCCCGGAATTGGTTTTCCCATTGAGCCTGGTTTAATATCCAAACAGGGAAAATTAGCAATCAAAATTCCACCAGTTTCTGTTTGCCACCAAGTATCATGCAAGGGTAAATTAAAAGCTTTTAGTCCCCACCAAACCGGTTCCGGATTAAGCGGCTCCCCTACCGAGGCTAAATGCCTTAAAGAAGAAAGATTAAATTTTCTTACTAATTTAAGTCCCTGGGCCGCCAGCATCCTTATCGCCGTAGGAGCAGTATACCAAACAGAAATTCGGTATTTTTCAATTAAACGATACCATTTTTCTGGATCAAACCTTCCTTCGTAAACTAGACTGGAGGCGCCATTTGACCAAACCCCCAAAATTCCATAGGCAATTCCCGTTACCCATCCCGGATCGGCGGTACACCAATAAGTATCTTCTTCCTTAATATCCAAAACCCATTTCGCGGTAATATGTTCCAAAACAATAGCTTTATGGGTATGAACTACTCCTTTTGGTTTTCCGGTAGTTCCTGAGGTATAGAGAATAAAAGCAGGTTCTTGGGGAGCCATCCGTCTTAATTTTAAAGAGGAAGAATATTTACTTAAAAGATTTCTTATGTTTTCGGCAAAGACAATTTTCTTTAAATAAGGAAGTTGTTTTTCTATTTTTCTTACGCGCTGGTAAAGTTCTTTAGTAGTAATCAAAACTTTTGCCTGGGAGTTGTTTAATCGGTCAAATAGCGCCTGGGGACCAAAAGCAGAAAATAAAGTACCAGGAATAGCGCCAATTTTTAAGGCTCCTAAAAATCCCCAATATAAACAAGGAATTCGAGGAAGAAAGAAAAAAACGCGGTCTCCTTTTTTTACCCCCAACGATTTTAAAAAATTGCCAAATTGATTAGATAAAAGATAAAGATCATAAAAAGTATATTTTTCTTCCTCTCCATTTTCTCCCTCCCAATACAAAGCAATTTTATTTTTTCGGGGAGTATCAAGATGACGATCAATCGCATTATAAGCCGCATTTAATCTTTTTTTAGGAAACCAGCTAATTTCTTTTTCTGCTTCCTGCCAACTAAAATGACGATAGGTTTTTTCGTAATCTTTAAGATTCGGTGGGAGTTTTAAAAAATCTTTTTTCTTTATAATTTTTTCTTTTTTCATTTTTATAAAAGTAAACTTTTACCGGTCATTAACGGTGGTTTTTCAATTTTTAATAACTCAAGAATTGTGGGTGCCACATCTGCTAAAACCCCTCGGAGGAGATTTTTTCCGGAAATGCCAAATTTTTTGTTAATTAAAATAAAAGGAACGGGATTTAAGGAATGTTGGGTGTCTTTTTCACCAGTCGCTAAATTAATCATCTCTTCAACATTTCCGTGATCAGCCGTCACCACACAAATGCCATTTAAATTAATTACCGTATTAACAATTTTTCCTAAACAGTAATCAACCGTTTCGCATGCTTTTATTCCGGCAGATAAAACACCGGTATGACCAACCATATCCGGATTGGCAAAATTTACCAAGACAAATTGATAGAAACCGCTTTTAATTCTTTTTAAAACTTGATCAGTAACCTCAAAAGCGGACATTTCTGGTTTAAGGTCATAGGTAGCTACTTTAGGAGAAGGAATTTCTACCCAGTCTTCACCGGGAAAAGGCTTTTCTCTTCCCCCGCCAAAAAAATAACTAATATGAGGATATTTTTCACTTTCAGCAATATGAAGTTGCCGCAAATTATTTTCACTTAATACTCTCGCCAACGGTAAAGCGACCTTTTGGGGAGGAAAAGCTACCGCCGATACTGGTAGATTTTTTTCGTATTCCGTCATTGTTACGAAAAATAAATTTCTTAAAATTTTTTCCCGTTTAAAGGTACTGGTTCCTTTGGGAGTTTCGTAAATTTTTAGGCCATATTTTTCTGCATAAGGGTCAAAGGAAATTGCTCTTTCTTCCAAAGTTTCAAAATTAGGCAATATAAACGCTTTTGTTAATTGTCGCGGTCGGTCAGGGCGAAAATTATAAAAAATTACGCCATCATTATCGTTAATTAAACCATTTTTGTCTAAAATTATTGGTTCCAAAAATTCGTCACTTTTCCCTTTTTGATATTGTTCTTGAATTGCAGTTAAAAATGAATTAGCTTCCTTTCCTTTTCCCAAAACTAACGCTTCGTAAGCAATTTTTGTTCTTTCCCAGCGCCAATCCCTATCCATGGCATAATAGCGGCCCATTAAAGTGGCAATTTTGCCGATTTTGAGACTTTTTAATTGCTCCTCCACTTTAGTTAAAGAATCAATACTTGAATAAGGAGGGGAATCTCGGCCATCGGTAAAAAGATGAAGATAAAGTTTTTCCACTTGGTGCGTTTTGGCAAGATTAATTAACGCTAATAAATGGTGAATACTGGCATGAACACCGGCCGGACCAATTAATCCCAAAAGATGTAACGAAGAATGGTATCTTTTAACATGGTCAATTGCCCTTAAAAATGCCTCATTTTTAAAAAAAGTACCATCGGCAATCGCCATATTAATCCGCGGAAAATCTTGAAAAACAATTTGTCCCGCTCCTAAATTAAGATGGCCGGCTTCGGAATTTCCTTGTTCTCCCGGCGGTAACCCCACCGCTTCTTCGGCGGCTAATAATTGGGTATGGGGATAAGCACTAAAATATTTTTTAAAATTAGGAATTTTTGCCAAAGAAACCGCATTACCTGGTCCTGGTGGGGCAATTCCCCACCCATCAAGAATGATTAAAACCAATAGTTTATTTTCCTCCATTTTTTATAATTTCTTCAATTTCTAATAAACGATTATATTTAACCACCCTTTCACCTCGGCAAGGAGCGCCAAACTTAACAAAATCTGCTCCCACGCCAACGGCAAAATCAGCAAGAAAGTCATCAGTTGTTTCTCCACTGCGATGGGAAATAATTACCTTCCAGCCAGCTTGGCGAGCGATTTTGATTACCTCAATTGTTTCCGCCACCGTGCCAATTTGGTTGGGCTTTACCAAAATTCCCCCACAAGCTTTTTTTCTAATTGCCTCCTCTACCCGATTTTTATTAGTTGCCAAAAGATCATCGCCGATAATTGTCGTTTGCGATAAATTTTTGGTAATTTTTTGCCAACCCTCCCAATCGTCTTCGGCAAAAGGATCCTCTAAAAGATATAAAGGATATTGTTTTATTAATTCCTGATAAAATCCTAAAAATTCTTCGGTATCTAAAGGTTGAGTGCGATCACGAATTTTATATTTTCCTTGCTGATAAAAACTGGTTGCCGCCACATCCAAACCTAAAAAAATTTCTTTACCCATTAAATATCCTGCTTCTTTAATAGCCTCTGTTAAAATTGTTAATGCGTCCAAGTTAGTAAAAAGATTAGGAGCAAATCCTCCCTCATCCCCTACCGAATGAATTGCTCCATAACGAATTAAAATTTCTTTTACCGTTTGGTAAACTTCTACCCCATTTCTTAATGATTCTTGATAAGAATCTTTAACAATAGGAATAACATGGAATTCTTGAAAGTCTAAATTTCCCGCTCCATGTTTTCCGCCATTAATTAAATTAAAAATCGGACTGGGAATTTTAAAAGGAGGTTCTAATCCGTAAAGATGACTAACGTGAACAAAGGGAGGTACTCCCTCTTCTATCGCCGCTAATTTACAAACCGCTAAAGAAACAGAAAGAATGGCGTTAGCTCCTAAATTAGTTTTGTTGGGCGTTCCATCTAAAGTGATTAAAGTTTTATCAATTTCTAATTGATTTCTTACTTCTTTGCCAATAATTTTTGGTTTAATTATTTGATTAACATTTTCCACCGCTTTTAAAACCCCCTTTCCCTTAAATCTTTTAGGATCATTATCTCTTAATTCCAAAGCTTCATATTTTCCCAAAGAAGCTCCCGAAGGAACAGAAGCAACGGCCATTCGACCGTCTTCTAAAATTACTTTTGTTTCGATAGTAGGATTTCCGCGAGAGTCAAGAATTTCTCTGGCAATAATATCTTTTATTTTCGCCATTTTACTTTTCTTTTTTCCGCCTCATAAACTAACTGACGAGTAGTTTCAATTGCGTCAGGATTAACGGAAATACTGGTAATTCCCCAATCAACTAATTTATCAATTAACCGGGGGTAAACCGAAGGGGCTTGTCCGCAAATAGAGGAAGTAATTTTTAACTTTTGACAGGTTTTAATTGTTTTTTCAATTGCCCACAAAACTGCCGGATTTTCTTCAGGATAATAAGGGGCTAAATTTTGATTGTCTCGGTCAACACCTAAAATTAACATTGTTAAATCATTAGAACCAATAGAGACACCATCAATTCCAACTTTAGCAAATTCTTCCAAAAGAATAACATTCGCGGGAATTTCTACCATTAACCACAATTTAAAACTTGGCCCCCGAATTAATCCCTCCCCAACAATAATTTTTTTTACTTCTTGAAGTTCTTGGGGAGTGCGACAAAAAGGAATCATTAGCCACAAATTATTATAATTTTTTCTTACCTCTTTTATTGCTTTTAGTTCTAATTCTAAAATTTCAGGATTAGTGATATAACGAAAAGCACCTCTAAATCCCAACAAAGGGTTTTCTTCTTCAGGTTCAAACGCTTTTCCACCAATTAAATTGCGATATTCGTTAGTTTTAAAATCAGTCGTCCGGTAAACTACTGGCCGAGGATAAAAAGCTTTACAGAAAGAAGTTAAATTATTAGCCAATTTTTCGATAAAGAATTTTTGTTTTTTATCTTTAATAATTTTTTTAGGATGAATCCCAATTTGGGCCATCATAAATTCCGCTCTTAATAAACCGACGCCATCAACATTCCGTTGGGCAATTTCTTCGGCTAATTCTGGTTCCGCTAAATTAACATAAATTTTCGTGGCAGTTTTTAAAGTGGAAAGAGCAATATTTTCTTCCTTTTTTAAAGGAGAAAAAACTAAAGAAGTTTGTTTTTTAGCAAAAGGGTTTCCTTTATAAATTTCCCCGGTTGTCCCGTTAATAGTAATGATTTCTCCATTTTTAAGAATTTTGGTGGCATTTTTTGTTCCCACCACACAAGGAACTCCCAATTCTCGACTAACAATGGCGGCGTGAGAAGTTTGTCCTCCTTTATCAGTGACAATTCCCGCTACTTTTTTCATTACGGGAACAAAATCAGGATTAGTCATGGGGGTGACTAAGATGTCTCCCTGTTTTACTTTATTAATTTCTTTAATTGAATTAATAACAATTACCGGTCCACTCCCTATTCCCGGACTGGCCGGTTGGCCTACTAAAATTGGTTTTTCTTTAATTTTTTTTGCTTTGATGGTTTTCTTTTCCTTAAAATTAACGGTCGTTACCGGCCTGGTTTGGAGAATATAAAATTTTCCTTTATACAAAGCCCATTCAATATCCTGGGGATAAAAATAATGGCGGTGAATTTTTTTACCAATTTGCGCTAATTCAATAATTTGTTTATCGGTTAATTTTCTTTTATTTTGTAATTGAAGGGGTACTGGTTTTTCTTGATTAGGCGTTTTTCCTCTTTTACTAGGTAATAATTGAATCTTTTGAGGATTAATTTCTTTTTTAATAATATTCAAATTGCTTTTATCTAACCAATAAATATCAGGAGTTACTTTCCCCCCCACCACATATTCTCCTAGTCCCCAAATTGCCTCAATAATAATTCTATTTTTTTGATTAGTCACCGGATCGCAGGTAAACATAATTCCCGAGACTTCTGAAGGAATCATTTTTTGAATGACGACCGCGATTCCTACCCTAAAATGGTCAAATCCTTTTTCTTCGCGATAAAAAATCGCTCGCGGTTCAAATAAAGAGGCCCAACACTCTTTTACTTTTTCAACGACATTTGCCTCGCCTTTAATGTTTAAAAAAGTTTTTTGTTGGCCAGCAAAAGAAGCAGTGGGTAAATCCTCGGCGGTCGCCGAAGAACGAATAGCAACCTCGGCTTGACTTAAAACCCCTCCTAATTTTAAATAACTTTCAATTATTTCCTTCCCTAAATCCTGGGGAAATTCTTGAGCCAAAATTAATTTTTTAATTTTTTCCGACGCCTCTAAATAAGTTTCTGGTTTTTTAGGATGAGTTAAGGATAAAAAATTTTTTATTTTAAAGGTAAGTTTATTTTTTTCTAAAAAATCAAAATAAGCTTTAGCGGTAACGACAAAACCCGGAGGAACAGGAATGCCAAAACTGGCCATCTCCCCCAAATTGGCTCCCTTTCCTCCCACTAAGGAGATATCATCTTTATCGATTTCTTCAAACCATAAAATATTTTTGTCTTTTTTTTGGGCAGTCATTTTAACCTAAATAAACTTTATTACTTTTTCTTTTTTTTCTTGCTTCCTCGGTTTCTGTTCCCCGCTGATAGTCATCTTCTAATCTTACGGTTTTTCCTTTTTCCGGCGTTGAGGCTTCTAAAATATCACAATCAGTAATTGCCCAACAGCGGTGTTTTGTCATTGGTTTAATAAAATATCCCTTTAAAGGCTTCATTTTTTGCCATCGGCCGTTAAGAAGAATTTTTGCCTCCCCTTTTAATAAGCATAAAGTTTCTGTTTTTTGGTCATGGTATTGATAACTCAATCTTTTTCCTTTTTCAAGATGAAGAATTTTTCCGGTAACTGGTGATTCGGGAGGAGTGAAAATCAATTCCCAGCCCCACGGTTTTAAAATTTTTAAAGAAAATGGCTTCATAATTTCATTTTAAAGACTTAAAATAACTAGGTCAAGATAGTAATCTAGCGAATAAATCGCTCTTCCGCTTTTTTGTAAATAATCGATAACTAATAATTGAGAATAAAAATTAATTAATTTTTTTAAATCAAATTTTCTTGCCTGAGCAATTAGTTTTTTTCTTTTCCATGATTCATATTCTTTAAGACCTTCCTCTCCTAAATCTTTGGCAATAATTAAATCTTTAACATGCCGGTGAAGAAAGTAAAAAATCAATTCTGGTTTTTCTTTTTTTAAGCAACGATGAAAAAGCAATAATGCTTGATTTTTGGTTTCCGGAGAAAGCGATTCTAAAAACTGAAAAATAATTTTTGGCAATTCAAATATTCTTATTTGGGCAAAAGAAAAAGGAGCTAAAGTCTGAGGAGAAATTTTTTTTCCTTCCCAAATAATTAAATTTTCTGGTTTTTCTTTTATTAAATATTTAATAATTAAATTTTTTTCCTTATTTCTTGGTGAAGAAAAAAAATTTTCCAGGACCACTAATTTATCGTTTTTTAAAAGAGATTGACTTTCTAAAGCCTGAAGAAGATTTTCTAAAGCGAGGTTTTTTCCCTCTAAATAAATTACTTCTCCCGAAAAAGACTTAACTCTCGAAGTTAAAAATTGCCGCGAGAGAGTAGTATTTTCTCCATGAAGAATTAGCATTATAATATTTATTCTACTTTATAAACTTCATCGCCTTCTTTTACCGGTTGGTCAACTTTCATTCCTACCGTTTGTCCTTTATCCGCCTCATTTACTGGTTGGTGTTCGATTTGCATTGACTGTACTGTTTGGGTGAATTCTTGACCATGGCCGGTAATTTTAATTTGATCCCCTACCTTAAGAGGAGAAAGAACCTCTACCACCGCTACTCCAATTCGGTCAAAATAGTGAGTAATTTTTCCGGCTAAAATATCCGCCATTATCTCACCTCCTTCCTTTTTTCAGATTTTACCATTTTTGATCTTCCAATGACAAATCGCCACCGCCAAGGCATCGGCCGCATGAGTTGGTCGGGGAACTTTTTTTAGTTTTAAAATTTTTTTTACCTGAGATTGAATTTGATTTTTCTTTGCTCGGCCATTTTCTGTAAGCATCATTTTAATTTTTAAAGGAGGATATTCTACTACTTGAATTTTTTTTCTTTCCGCCGCTAACTTAATTACGCCCATTGCCTGACCAACCGCAGAAGCGGATTTGGCATTGGTATTGAAAAAAAGAGTTTCTAAGGCTAAAACTTGGGGTTTATGGTCGCGAATAATTTTTAGGGTTTGTTTGTAAATTAAATCCAATCTTTTTGGGGAACTTAAATGATTAGAAGTTTTAATACTTCCGTGGCAAAGAAGAGTAATTTTTTGAGAACGACATTCAATAATTCCGTAACCAGTTTCCGCCGTTCCCGGATCAATACCGAGAATTTTCATAAAATTAAGTATAGCAAAAGAAAGGCGAACGAGTAAATAAAAAAATATGCCGGGAAGAGATAAATAAAAATAATAATGGTGTGCTTCGCTTTGGAAGCTCCCCCCCAAAAAAACTATCTCTTCCCGGCAAATAAAAATCTTACCCAGAGCAAATCGTCGCCATCGTGACGATTGCTCCAATTCCGAGAATAATCTGCCCCACGCGCAACAAAAACACACCCGGTATCCACAGGGCGTATTCATCATTCATTGCTGTCTCTACCGAAAATTTCCATGGAGGCGCGCACACCACCGCGCCTTGCACACTCTTGACCAAATCCTTTTCGGAAGAACTGCTCTTTTCAATGATGACAAAAATGGTCCTTCCGGGCAAAAGGAGGCGTCTTCCCCTCCATGCGAGATTTATCAGGAATTGAGGGATAATTCCCAATTCCATGATCATCAATCCCACCAAGATCAAAATTATGCCGAAGCCTTCCATTTTCAAACCCTCCTTTTTTTAAATGTGCGGCTAATTTGAATTTTACCCCAAAACCAAAAAATATTCAACATTATAGGTTTAAAAATAAAATTTTGATTAGTATTAATAATTTTTTTCTGGTATAATATTTTGTGTTCTTTGAAAATTAAAGTTAATCCGATCGTGGGTCCGTATCCGCCAGCCGGCGGACAACTGGCGAACTTTTAAGCAGTTGTTATGGGTCCGTAGCTCAGAGGTAGAGCAGCTGCCTTTTAAGCAGTTGGTCGAGCGTTCGATTCGCTCCGGACCCACCCTACCCTAGATCCACCTTTCGGCCCCGTCGTCTAGCGGCCTAGGACGTCAGCTTTTCAGGCTGAAGGTCGGGGGTTCGAATCCCCCCGGGGTCACTTTTTGAAAGCGGTGTCTTCTTAACAATCGGTTCCAAACTTTAAAGGAGGTGGCTTATGTCTTCGAGATGTCCTGCTTGTGGTGGAACTGGCAGGCAGAAAGATGGCGAGTATCTTAAGGAAAGAGATTGTCGAGTTTGTGGAGGAACAGGAATATTTTCCTCCACATCAACTTCTGACGACAATTGTCTGAGGTGCGAAGGGAGAGGTTGGTATTTCAGCGATCAGGGTTTACCCACAATTTGTACCTGCAGGAGAGCACGAAAGAAAAAATAAATAAAAAAGCCCGAAGTAATATGGAGGGTAATCAAATAATGGAGCATAGCGCTCTACAATTTTATTTTGATTACCTTCTTTTAAAACTTCGGGCTTTTTTTATTTTTAACCACTTTTATTTGCAAATTATCCTATAATGTGATATAATAGCCTTGATTTAAGATAAAAAAGAAATTGAATTTTTGTTCTTTGAAAATTTAAAAAAATTCTTTATCCGAATCGGTAACCTTTTGGGCATTAATAAAAAATTAATAAATTAGTGTTCAAAAAGTTGCCGATTCGGGCACAATCTTGGAGTTGGAGGTGAAGAAGAATGGCGCTCCGATTATTGATCCCCACAACAAGGTTTGCGATCGCACAGTGGTTGCCCCATGGAGAAGAGACACCGATAGTGGTGGTCGGAGGAAAGTGGAACAATGTCGTCATCAGGCATAATCCAAAAGGGATGACGGGGCTACTCAGTATACAGAGGGGATTTCCCCTCTCCGTAAGGTCTCTCACGATAGTCGTAAACGGAGACCCAGCGAGGATCACTTTCATCTTCTTGGAGCGTCTTCCAGACACAATCCACGTACCGGAGGAATTGAAGAGGTACCTGAAGTTTGAGCAGGTGGTGAAGAGGTAAACCGAGAAAGCCGGGAATAAAGAGGATATTTAACTCACCCCTGACATAGCGTCAGGAAAAAGGATGAGTTTTATATCCGATTTACACTTCCCGGCTTTTTTTATTTTTAACCACTTTTATTTGCAAATTATCCTATAATGTGATACAATATCCTTTACTATACATTTAAAAACAAAAGGTAAGATTTAATAATTATGGAAAGAAAAAGAGCATCCTTTATGGAGTTTTAGAGCGTATAATCGAAAGTGTCGGTATAATAGCAATAAATAGTTTGATAAATGACGCGCTCAAAACTTTAGAAAGAAAAAAAGATCTTTTTCAATCAAATTCGGCAGAAGAAGTCACGATAGAAAGTTTTTATAACAGTTTACTTAGTTTTTTCAAATTTTTTTCTAAAAAATCTTCTGGAAAATCTCCGGAAGAATTTTTAAAGCAAATATCTCAAGAGTGGAATAATGGCGCCAATAAGTTTACCGATTTAAATAAAGGAAAAATCGAAAGATTAGGACAAATAATTATGGGTGGTTATAAGGGGTTGCTATGGTTATATAAAAACCCTTCTTGGCTAATTCATTTAATTGAATTAATGACTTGGGATTTATTTCAGCGTGTAGGAAAAGACCCTGACTCTAAATTATTTTTAATTTTGTTAACTGTCGGATTAGTTGAAGAAGAAGAACTCTCACTCCCTGAGCTTTATTCTGATAAACTAAAAGCAAAAGGGGAATATATAGCCTCCTTAATTAACTGCAATAAACCAGAAAGAGAGGAATCGCTTCGATTACCCGAATTAATTAAAAAAATTTTCTCTTCAGATTTACTAACTTACTCTCCTTCGGTTTTTGGTTATTCTTCAAATTAAATATTTCTTTAAAATTTTCTTCCCCAATAGCGTGTTTTGTTTATTTTTCGAAAAATAAAAAATTTTTAAATATAATTTTATAATAAAAAAACGCCTGAGGTTTTTTAAGTAAAGAGTTTTGATTTAAGATAAGAGTTGCTTAAATTATAACTCTTATCTTTTTTTAACTCTTTACGACTTCAGGCGTTTTTTGTTTTTTTCAGAGGTCCAATTATCTTAAGACCCCCGAAAACAGGAGCAACAACTTCAAGAGTAATGCTTGGATAAAAGACAACTTAGCAGGAAGCAGTTGCATTTCAACTGCCCTGCTAAATATATCCGGAATCGCCCAATTCCACAAAATCATCGTCAAAACCACCGCCAAGAAGAAGAAACCGACCTTGGCAAATATCATAAAGAGGCGCCAACCAAAAGTTTCCTCTCCATCTTCATCATCTAGGGGTAGTCTCCCCATCCCCAATACCACAAGTAATAAACACGTCTTGATCGTTTGGGCTGTGGTTAATGTTGCGGGTATGATACCCGCATTAACCAAGGTTGGTAAAAACCTGGGCATCAGTTTTGCCCACACCCACTGGAATAAAAAGATAGCAATGAAGAAACACACGAAGTAGACTAAAGCCTTCCCCACAATCATTAATGCCATTTCCCGAAGTTCTTCTGCTTTTTCGTTCATCTTTCACCTCCAAATTTAAAATGGGATTTCGGACACGAATAATTTTTAAAAGTGCAAAATACGATCCTTTTCCTAACGTATTAAATTATACCATTAAGAATTTAAATGTCAATATTATAGGATACTATAGTAAAAATTTCTTAACTGTTTATAACCCTTAAATAAAGTTATAAAGACTTTAAATATAGAGAAAAATTAGAGTTTAAAATTATAATTCTTTAGAAATGGAAATGAAGAGAATAGCTTCAATTTAGACTTATATTGCAGGCTTTTTAAATTAGTAATGGAATTTTTTAAGCGTCTAAATCGGAGATTTCATAAATATGAAGAAAAAAGAAGTTATTATTAAAAATTTATTTTTTCCTAAAATTTTTATGCAAAAAGAAAAAATAAATAAAAAATTTCAGATCAATAGTTAGTCTTTAATAATTTTTAATCTAAAAAATATTAGAAAAAAGAAATACCTTTCTTTTGGATGTTTTTCATGCTTTTTTAATCCCGAACTCCTCCCCATGCCCCGGAAAAATAATTGTTTGGGGAGGTAATAAAAAAATTCGCTTAATTGATTTTTCTAAATCCTTGTAAGAACTATAAGAAAAATCGGTTCTCCCTACTCCATCAGCAAAAATTAAATCCCCAGAAAAAAGAAAATTTTCTGCCAAAAAACTGACACTTCCTGGAGTATGACCGGGAGTAAATAAAACTTTTATTTTTTCTTTTTGAAAAACAATTTCTTGACCCTCTTCTAAAAATTTATCCGGCGGTAAAATTGGCTCTGGATTTATACCGGTAAAAAATTTTGCCGATTGGGAAGCTCTTTTTAAAAGAAATAAATCTTTTTGATGAATTAAAAAGGGAATATTAAAGACTAACTTCAATTCCGTTACTGCTAAAATATGATCAAAATGGCCGTGGGTAGCTAAAATGAATTTAGGAGAAAAACCTAATTGGTTAATTTTTTCAATGAGATATTCTCCATCGTCTCCCGGATCAATGATCACTCCTTCATTACTTTCTTCCTCCCAAACTAAATAACAATTAGTCCGTAATTGACCAACAACTATCTTTTCAACTTTTATCATTTTTAAAATCTTTTTAAACTTTTACTGCCGCTTTTCCTACTCTTTCCCGAAGATAGTAAAGTTTTGCCCGGCGTACCTTTCCTTGTTTTTTGACTTTTATTTTTTCAATCCAGGGAGAATTTAACGGCCAAATTCTTTCAACTCCAATCCCGCCGGTGGCAATTTTTCTTACCGTAAAGGTTTTGTTTTCTCCCCTTCCTCGAATGGCAATGACAATTCCCTCAAAATTTTGGATTCTCGTTTTTCCTCCCTCAATAATTTTTTGGGAAACAATTACCGTATCCCCTACTTTAAAAGTGGTATCCTTAAATTTTGCCTGATTAGCCATGAGGAAATTCTATCAAGAAAAAGAAAAAAATACAAGGGAAAAATTTATTGATACTATAAGTTGAAAATCCAAAAAATTTAAGCTATAATAATTTTCGGTACCTTGAAAGTAGTCGTTCGAACAAGTTTGTATTAAAGGAGGGAGAAAATGTGGAGGCGTACCGCTGAATGCGAGAAGAGCAGAAATGGACAATATTGTCCAAGGGGGTCTGAATGTCCAATGACGGGACGTCGGGTAGAAAAACACAGAGGTGGAAAGTGTAGGTTGGGACCATACATTAGAAATCCTGAATGCTGGAGGAGGGATGAAATGGATTTCCCTCCCTACTATGATTATGAGAGCGAGTTATAACGTTAGGAGGAGGCTAGACTATGAAATATACATATCGTACATCTAAAGGCGACGGATATACCTTAGTTTACGGTGAAGGAAAATTTGTAGAGGAAGTTAAATTTGAGACTATGTGTCTCACTTTTGAGGAAATGGTAAGCCACCTCAAAAGAGAGCATGGAATAAAGCATCCGACGTTTTCGATTATCTACACGTCGAGGGGCAGGTTTTGGACGCCGGATGATGGAAAACATATAGTTCCGGCGTAATGTAGGAAAAAGGGGGGAAGTTTTTTCCCAAAAAGGCATCAAGATTACTTGATGCTGTTCTTATAAGGTAAAAACTTCCCCCCTTCCCTTTTTTTAAATTCTAGATTTTTTTGTACTTGGTTGCGAATTCATTTCGCGAATTTTGACTAATTCTCTATTTAATTTTTTATTTTATGAATATTTTTTATTTTTTTATAAAATATTGGTATGTCTTTTTAATATCCCTTTTTTATTTCTAAGGTATCTTGCTAATTTTTATTCTTTATAATAACCCTACTGATAACACTAAAATCAAGTAAATTCTATCAAAGATAAAGAGAAATAAAAAAGAAAAGAGAGAATTTTTAATTTAAAATCCTATAATGTTGAAATTATTGTTTTTTTTGATATAATATTGTTATTGGCACATTGACAAAAAGAAAATTCTCTCCAATTTTATTGGAGTTTAAATATAACATTCTCCCTATTTAACGCAAGACAGGAGGTGAATTATGTTTCGGGCGATACTTGAGTTGTTTTGGTCAATTTTGAAGGGGTTGGTAAAGTTAGCATGGGGATTGATAGTGATAGTTTCTGGACTCTTAGTTTTGATTGCTCTTTTCACTTGGGGCGGAGTGTTTACAGATTCTTCTATCCCGGGGCAGAATGCTGTTAATACGTTGTGGGGCGATATTGTGATATTCCCTACCACATGGGGAGATGCATCGGCCTACCAACCAACAGGGCTGGGTTTGGCTTTGTTGGTGGTGATAGTTTTCTTTGTTCTTTTGATTCTCGCCGGTTGAGTAAAGGAGGTGTTACGATGTTTGATATTCCAGAAATTCCCGGAAAGGTAGTAGGATTGGCCATTTTGGCTTTTATAGTGGTTTGTTTGGGAAGTATAATGCTTCTTTTCGGCGGGAATGTGGAAAAAAACCCGCTAGCGATCGCTATGGCAGATATTGGTGATTGGCTTACGCCGGGCGATACGGGAGTTTGTTACCCTTCCGATACTTTTGCGATCCGACATAATGGAGCGGCGTTCGTATTTACGGTTGGGGTGATACTTTTTATATTGATACTCTTCTCGTTTAGATAGAGGAGAACATTGGGGGGGAAGAAAAAACTTTTAACAAGGTGTCACCAAATTTTTGCGGTGACAATCTTAAGAAAAAGTTTTTCTTCCCTCCCCCCTTTTTTTAATTTTATTACTTTTTAACCGCTTCCCTAATAAATTCCAAAAACAACGGATGAGGTTTTAAAAATAAAGATTTATATTCCGGATGAAATTGTGTTCCCACAAAAAAGGGATGATTAGGAATTTCGATTGCCTCTACTAATTTTCCATCAGGAGAAACTCCGCTAAAAACCATTCCCGCTTTTTTAAATTTTTCCCGGTATTGATTGTTAAACTCATAGCGGTGGCGATGTCTTTCATAAATAAATTTTAAATTTAAAATTTTAAATTTAAAATTGTTATGGTAGCATTTCCAAACCAAACTATCCCTTTTTAATTTGCACGGCCAAGCGCCCAAACGAATTGTTCCTCCAAATTGGCGTTTTTTTAAATATTTTTCTTGGTCAGGCATAATATGAATAACCGGATAAGGAGTTTGGGGGTTAACTTCGGTGGAATTAGCATCTTTTAAACCTAAAACATTTCTGGCAAATTCAATTACCGCCATCTGCATCCCAAAACAAAGACCTAAATAAGGAATTTTATTCTCCCGCGCGTATTGAACAACTTTAATTTTTCCTTCTACTCCCCGACTACCCCACCCTTGAGGAACAATAATTCCCTGACATTCTTTTATTTTTTCCGGTAATCCTTCTTTTTCAATTTTTTCGGTGTCAAACCAAATAATTTCCGGCCAAACATTATTTGCCCAACTAGCGTGTTTAACTGCTTCCACAACACTTACATACGAATCCTCCAAACAAAAATCCCCGGAAGTATAATATTTTCCGGCAATCCCAATTTTTACTTTTCTTTTTAAATTTTTAATTTTTTTGATTAAATTTCGCCATTCCTTTAAATTTCTTCTTCTTCCTTTAATTTTTAACTTTTTCATTATTCTTTCAGTAATTTTTTGTTTTTCCAAAATTAAGGGAACTTCATAAATGTTTTCCACGTCAGGATTGGCAAAAATATCTTCTGGTTCTAACGAACAGGCAAAGGCAATTTTTTCTCGCCGGCGGAAGTCAACTTCTTTTTCCGCCCGACAAACAATAATATCCGGTTGAATTCCTAAAGAATGAAGCGCCCAAACTGATTGTTGAAGCGGTTTGGTTTTCATTTCTCCCAAAAAATGAGGAATCGGTAAATAACCCACATGAACAAACAAAACATTTTCTTTATATTTAATTTTCATTCTCCTGGCCGCCTCAAAAAACATAATATTTTGGTATTCTCCTACCGTTCCTCCAAATTCAACAATAACAATTTCTGCCTTTTTTCCTACTTTTTCTAAACGATTAATAATTTCTTGAGGAATATGTAAATAGGCATCAACGCATTTTCCATCATATTCTAAGGCTCTTTCCCGGTCTAGAACACTTTTATATACCTGTCCTCCTGTCATATAATTTTCTTTAGTTAGGGAAATTCCCAAAAATCTTTCGTAATGACCCAAATCTTGATCACATTCCATTCCATCGTCTAAAACAAAAATTTCTCCGTGTTCCAAAGGATTCATTGTGCCCGCGTCTAAATTTAAATAAGGATCGCATTTTACCGGTAAAACTTTAAAACCGCGAGATTGTAAAAGAAGAGAAATTGAAGCGGTGGTAATTCCCTTTCCTAATCCGGAAATTACCCCTCCAGAAACAAAAATAAATTTAGGGTTCATTAATTTTTTCCTCCAATAATTTTTTCAATTTCTTCTTTTAATCTTTGATTATAACTAATTCCAAAAGGCAATACCATTCTTTTTTCTTTTTCCCCATTAACAAAAACCAAAACTACTTTTTCCTCTCCCGGATTTTCTTTTAAAAGCTTATTTAAAGCTACCAATTTTTGGGGAGAAATTCGGGCGGGAATTCTTATTTCTCTTTGATCTTCCTCTTTTTTTTCTTCTGCCATTTCCTCAGAAAACAGAACTACCCGATTAGCCAATAAAGAAGTTTTCTCCTCTCTTGATTCAACCACCCCTTCAATTAAAACTACTTTCTCTTTCAATAAAAACTGACGACATTCCCTATAGACCTTAGGAAAAACAACGACTTCAATTTCTCCAGTTTCATCTTGAAGAGTAACAAAGGCCATTTCTTGATTGGAACTTTTGGTTAAAACAATTTTTAAATTGCTAATTATTCCTCCTAATTTTACTTTTTGACTTTGGACATCTCGATCAATCTGAAAGATTTTATGACTTCTTAATCTTTCTAATTTTTCCAATACCCGGGTAAGCGGATGTTCGGTAAGATAAAAACCCAAAAGTTCTTTCTCTAAACTTAAAAGTTCTTCTTGACTAAATTCTTCTATTTCCGGTAAATTATCTTTTACTTCTAAATTTTGAGGAGAAGAATTTTGCTCAAAAAGACTCACCTGACCATTATTTTTTTCTTTTTGAAAACTTAAAGCTTTTTCCCGAATGGTATCTAAATTAGCTAGCATTGCCGCTCTTTTGCCAAAACGGTCCATTGCCCCTGCTTTAATTAAACTTTCTAAAACTTTTTTATTAACCTTTTGTCCATCTACTCGTTGACAAAAGTCAGTTAAAGAAGTAAATTCCCCCCCTAATCTTCTGGCACTTAAAATTGCCCCAATCGCCGCTTCCCCCACATTTTTAATCGCCCCCAAACCAAATCGAATTGCCTTCCCATTTAAAGAACTAGGTTCATTTTCAATAGTAAATCCCGCCTCTGATTTATTAATATCCGGAGGTAAAACAATAATTTTCATTCGCCGGCATTCTTCCACTGCCAACGCCACTTTTTCATCACGAATCGGACCGGAAGCACCACTACTTTCCGCGGTTAATAACGCCGCCATAAATTCTACCGGAAAATGAGTTTTTAAATAAGCGGTTTGATAAGCAACCATTGCGTAAGAAGTAGAATGAGCTTTATTAAAACCGTAACTAGCAAATCTTTCAATTAAAGCAAAAACATCTTTGGCTACTTGTTTAGGATATCCTTTTTCTACTGCCTGACGGATAAACTTTTTCTTTTCCTCTTTCATAATTTCTTTTTTCTTTTTACCAATTGCCCGCCGAAGCATATCCGCCTCTCCCAAAGTGTAGCCGGCCATTACGTGAGCGATTTGTAAACATTGTTCCTGATAAACGGCAATTCCGTAGGTTTCTTCCAAAATTGGTTTTAAATCCGGATGGGGATAATTAATTTTTTCTGGATGGTGTTTTCCATAGATAAATTCATCAATAAATTGCATTGGTCCGGGTCGATACAAAGCAATCATCGCTACCAAGTCAGAAAATTTTGACGGGCCTAATTTTTTGGCTAATCGGCGCATTCCCCCACTTTCTAATTGAAACACTCCCGTTGTTTCTCCTCGGGCAATCATTGCCAATGTTGGTTTATCATCTAAAGGAATTTCCGAAATATCAATTCTTTTTCCTTGAGTACTTTGAATATAAGCTAATGCTTTTTCTAAAATAGTGAGATTTCTGAGTCCTAAAATATCAATTTTCAAAAGACCAATTGCTTTATCGGCCCCAGCCGCATTAATATCTAAGCAATACATATCGTATTGCGTCATTATTCCTTCCCCACGAGTAACTTTTTGCAGGGGAACATATTCTGTTAAAGGCTTATCGGCAACAATTACTCCCGCCGCATGGGTGGAAGCATGACGAACTGTTCCCTCCACTTTCATCGATAAATCCAAAAGTTTTTTATATTTCGGTTCTTTATAAAAATTCGCTAATTCGGGAACGGCCTCAAGCGCTTCTTTTATTTTCATTCCCGGCGGAATAAGTTTGGCAATTTTATCGGGTTCAGAATAGGGCATCCCTAAAACCCGGCCAATATCTCTCACTGCCTCCCGCGCTTTCATCACATTAAAAGTGACAATTTGCGCCACTTTATCTTGACCATACTTTTGGGTAATGTAATTAATTACCTCATCTCTTCTTTCGTCAGCAAAGTCTAAATCGATATCCGGCGGCGACGGTCTTTCCGGGTTTAAAAATCGTTCAAAAGGAAGATTATGTTTTAAAGGATCAATGGAGGTGATTCTTAAAATATAAGAAACTAGTGACCCCGCCGCCGACCCTCTTCCCGGCCCAACTCTAATTCCCTGACTTTTTGCCCAGTTAACTAAATCTTGAACAATTAAAAAGTAAGTAGCAAATCCCTTTTTACAGATTACTTCTAGTTCATAATCCATTCTTTGTTTAATTTCCGGGGTAATTTTTTCAAATCTTTTTTTCACTCTTTCATAAGTCAGTTCTTTTAAATATTCCTCGGCGGTTTTTCCTTCCGGTAAAGGATAATTAGGTAAAATCCAGTTTCCCAAAGAAATTTCCAAATGACACTGCTCAGCAATTTTTAAAGTATTTTCCAAAGCTTCGGGAAAATCGGCAAAAAATTCTTCCATTTCCTTGGGAGAGCGTAAATAAAAATCAGGAGAATCAATCATGGTAATTCGGTCCTTATCGGCAATTTTTTTCTGAGTTTGCACCGCCAATAAGGCATCTTGAGCTTCGGCATCTTCTGGTTCGACATAATGAATATCATTGGTCGCAATTAAAGGAATTCCTAATTTTCTTGATAAGGCAATTAATTTTTGATTAGCTTTTTCTTGATTTTTAATTTTGGGATGAGGTTGAATTTCCAAATAAAAATCTTTTCCAAAAATATCTAAAAATTCTTTTGCTTTTTTTTCTGCTTTTTGGTCTTCTCCCAAAAGAAGTAATTGGGGAATTTCTCCATCTAAACAAGCAGAAGAAGCAATTAATCCTTGGTGATATTTTTTAAGAACTTCCATATCAATTCGGGGTTTATAATAAAAGCCTTCTAAATGAGCAATGGTAATTAGCTTAAGAAGATTTTTATAACCAACCTCATTTTTAGCTAACAACACCAAATGATAGCGGTCAGAGTCAATATTGGCTTGCTTATCAAAGCGAGAACGCGCCGCCATGTAAGTTTCTACTCCAATAATTGGTTTAATTCCTATTTCCTTAGCGGTGGTATAGAATTTAATTGCTCCATACATTACCCCGTGGTCAGTTAAAGCCAAGGCAGGCATTCCCAATTCTTTGGCTTTGGTCAGTAATTTATCAATTTTTGCTAGACCATCCAAAAGAGAATATTCCGAATGGACATGAAGATGAACAAAATTTCCCATATTAATTTTTTAATTTCTTTTTAATTTCTTCTTCTATTTGTTTGGGGTTTGCCTGCCCTTTTGTTTTCGCCATAATTTGGCCAATTAAAAATTGAATAGCATTAATTTTTCCTTTTTTAAAATCCGCAACCGCTTTTTGATTTTCTTCTAAAACTTGGTTAATTATTTTTTCTAATTCTTCCTTTTTGATGGTTATTTTTTTCTTGCTTTTTTGTCTTTGTAACTGCTTAATTAATTGTCCAGGAGAAACTTTTTTAATATCTACTTTTTTATTAATTATAACATTAGCAATTTCTTGCAATTTTATTTCTTTTTTTGCCAATTTTGTCGTTTCCTCAAAATAATCAGCGGTGAATTTCTCCGCGGTTAAAATTCTTGCCGCGTAATCAGAAAGATGATAAACTTCGACAAACTTTTTTCTTTTTTCTTGGGGAAGTTCAGGAAGAAGTTTTTTAATTTTTTCAATTTCTTCTTTATTAAATCTTATTGGCGGAATATCCGGCTCAGGAAAATAGCGATAATCAGAGGCTTCTTCTTTTTCTCGCTGTAAAACAGTAATTTTTCTTTTTTCATCCCAACCGCGGGTGGTTTTATTTCCCGGTTTTTTAGTTTCCCCGGTCTTTAAAAATTCTTTTTTTTGTCTTTCAATCTCATAATCAATTGCTTTTTTAACAAAGCTAAAAGAATTAATATTTTTCAATTCTACCAGCGGTGTATATAATTTTTTTCCGTTTTTAATCACTTCCAAATTAACCGTTGGCTCACAGCGCATTTGTCCTTTTTCCATATCCGCATCGGCAATTTCTAGCCAGCGGACTAATTGTTGAAGTGATTTTAAAAATTCTTGAATCTCTTGGCTGTCATTAAAATCTGGTTCGGTAACAATTTCTACTAAGGGTACTCCACTACGATTAAAATCAATTAAAGAGCAACTTTCTTGACCAATTTTTTGGTGGATTAATTTTCCGGTGTCTTCCTCTAAATGAACTCGGCGGATTCTAATTTTCTTTTTTCTTTCTAAAAGTTCAAATTCTCCATTTTTATTTAGCGGTAAATCATATTGACTGATTTGATAGCCTTTGGGTAAGTCTGGATAAAAATAATTTTTTCGGTCAAATTTAGAAAATAATGCCGGTTGACAATTTAAGGCTAAGCCTAATTTAATCGTTGCCTCAATTGCTTTTTGGTTAGGATAAGGAAGAGCGCCCGGTAAACCTAAACATACCGGACAAACTAACGTATTGGGTGGTTTACCAAAATATTGCGCTGAACAACCACAAAACATTTTGCTTTTTGTTTTCAGTTCGATATGAACTTCTAATCCAATTATCGGTTTAAATCTTATGGTTGATGAGTTCATAGGGTTCTTTTAAAGAAAAAGAAAATAATATTCCTGCAAAAATTCCTATTATTATTAATACCAACTTAATTCCCAATAAATCAACTATCACTCCAATCATTAAAATGGGTAAAATTGATCCTAAAGTAATTAAAAAACCTAAAACCCCATAAATTCTTCCATAAAAATCTTTAGGAGTATTTTCTTGAATAAAAGTTTGCGAAGGAACTACTAAAAAAACAAAAGATAATCCCAAAAAGAAAGCAATAATTGCCGTTAAAATAATCTTAAAATTTCCATTAAATAAAGGAATTATTAATCCCAAAAAAAGAAAAGAAAAAGTAGAAAAACCTAAACCAGAAGAAATTAAAGTCTTTTTTCTTATTTTTTCGGTTAATCTTTTAGAAGCCAAAATTCCTCCAATTAATGCTCCTAAACCAGCTGGAGAAATTAAGGCTAAACCAGAGTCAACCACCGGAATCTTTAAAATATCCTGAGAAAATATGGGAACAATCACCGCCAAAATACTAACAATTATTTGGGCACAAACCAAAATTGCTAAAGGAAAAAGAATCAAAGGGTTGTTTTTAAAATAATAATACCCCTCTTTTATTTTTTCAAAAAAAATTAAAGGAGTAACTTCTTTTTCCTTCGTTTTTTTAATTCCTGAAGGTAGAAAATAAACAGAAAGGGTAGCTAAAAGCAAAAAAATTCCGCATAAGAAAAAAACATTTTGGGTCTCTCCCAAAAGACGAATTAACGGCCCAGCCAAACTGAAACCAACTAAAAAGGTAGCATTTACAGTAAACATAAAAATAGTATTGGCAACTGGATAAAGCTTCCGAGGAATTAAAAATGGCAAAGTCGAACCTTCAGCTGGTAAATAAAGTTGGTTAAATAAAGAATAAAGAAAAATAAGCGAATAAATAACTAGTGGTTTAATTTTTCCACTAATATATAAAAAGGCAATTATTGCTTGAATAAAGTTAGTAATCAAAAGAATTTTTCTTTTGTCGAGTAAATCGACTACCACCCCAGAAAATGGACCTAAAAGTAAAGCGGGAATAGCGTAAAAAAACCAAATTAAAGAAACCGCCGCCGTTGAAGAGGTTTTTTCAAAAATAATGACCGTTAAAGTAAAATTAATTAAATTAACGGTAATTTGCGAAAGCAATTGGGAAAACCACAAAAAAACAAATTTCGTTTTTAAAACTTCCCAAAAATAATTTTTCATTGCCAATCCTCCTCAATTTTTTTCCCAATCTGAAAAAGCAATTCCTCTTTAAATTGAGGAGCAATAAGTTGAACTCCTACCGGTAAATTATCAATTAGTCCTACTGGAATGCTTATTCCCGGTAAACCAGCTAAACTAGCGGGAATAGTAAAAATATCCGAAAGATACATTTGTAAAGGATTGCTAATTTTTTCTCCTAATTTAAACGACAAACTAGGAGAAACCGGCGTTAAAATTAAATCCACTTTTTCAAATGCTTTTTGGAAATCTTGTCTAATTAAAGTCCTTACTTTCATTGCCTGAAGGTAATAAGCATCATAATAACCAGCGGAAAGAACATAAGTTCCTAACATTATTCTTCTTTTGGCTTCTGCCCCAAATTTTTCTCGGCCAAAACCAAATCTGATTCCATCGTATCGAGCTAAATTTGAAGACACTTCTGCTGGTTGAATAATATAATAAACGGAGACCGCATATTTCGTTAAAGGTAAAGAAATCTCTTTAATTTTTACTCCCTTTTTTTCCAATAACTTCGCCGTTTCTAAAACTCTTTTTTCAATTCTTTTATCAATTCCTTTAATAAAATATTCTTTAGGAATTCCTATTTTTAATCCTTTTATCGGTTTTTTCATTTCAGAAAGATAATCCGGGACTGGTAAAGGAGAAGTGGTGGCATCGTTTTCATCTTTTCCCGCGGTAATTTTTAAAACTAAAGCGGAATCAGTAACATCCTTGGTAAAATGACCAATCGTGTCTAAAGAAGAAGCCATGGCGATTACCCCAAATCGCGATACCCGTCCATAACTTGGTTTTAATCCCACCACTCCACAAAAACCTGCCGGTTGCCTAATCGAACCGCCGGTATCAGTCCCGGTAGCAATTAACGCCATCTTTCCGGCAATTGCCACCGCCGAACCACTACTGGAACCACCAGGAACGCGGGTTAAATCGTAAGGGTTTTTAGTTGGTCCAAAATCAGAATTTTCTCCCGATGAGCCGTGCCCCCAAGCATCACAATTAGCTTTTCCGACAATAATTGCTCCTGCCTCTTTTAATTTTTTTACCACCGTCCCATCGTAGGGGGGAATCCAGTCTTCTAAAACTTTTGAGCCCGCGGTCGTTCTTATTCCTTCGGTAACAAATAAATCTTTATGAACAACGGGAACTCCTAACAGCGGAAATTTTTCAATTAATTTTTCGTTCCCCTGTTTTTTAATTAATAAATCCCATTTTTTAGCTTCCGTTTTTGCCTCCTTGAAACAAGGAGTAATTAAAGCATTTAATTGGGGATTTAGTTTTTCTATTTTTTCTAAAAAAGCACTAATTATTTCTTGGCAAGAAATTTCTTTCTTTTTAAGTTTTTCTTGAAGTTGGAAAATCGTTAAGTCGGCAAGGTCCATTTTTATTTATTTTTCTAAAATTGCCTTTACTTTAAAAAATCCTTTAACTTTTGCTTTGCCTTCCCGAAGGGCTACTTGGGAAGATAAACCAGGTTTAACTTCGTCTGGTCGAAAAACATTTTCTAAAGCAGTTACTTGAGCCGTTGGTTCAACCTCTTTAGTGTTCAACTTCCTTAAAACTCTGATGTGGTTTAATATTTCTGATAACTGGCGCGAATAGATTTCTAATTCCTTGGCAGTCAAAGATAAACACGCCAGTTTAGCAATATGTTTTACCTGGGCTTTAGTTAACATTTATTTTTTAAACCATTTCTTTAAGACGCCTAATTCTTTCTTCAATCGGAGGATGGGTGCTAAATAAATTGGCAAACCAACCAACATTATTTTTAAGATTTTTCAAAGGATTAA
Source organism: Microgenomates group bacterium (assembly GCA_049720225.1). Classification (GTDB taxonomy): domain Bacteria; phylum Patescibacteriota; class Microgenomatia; order PFEM01; family JBNASD01; genus JBNASD01. Next base: position 139,246 of record JBNASD010000001.1, read on the forward strand.
CAATATAAAGATGGGCAGTAGCTTTATTAGCAACTTCTAATGGTTCTTTATCTTTAGCAATTTTTTCTAGCGCAGAAGCCAGACCCAAAGGATAGCGGGTTAGCATTACCGCCGATGAATCAGCTAAAAATTCTCTTCTTCGAGATAAAGCCAACTGAATCAAACGGGCAATTAAGGGAGAAAGGAGAGCTAAAATGATTCCTATTAAAAGGAAAATTTCTCCTCCTCGTTTATACTCTCTACTTTTTCCTCCGCTTCCCATTCTTAAAAACCAATCACCTAATAAACTAATCATTCCCACTAAAATGGTAACAATACTCATTAGCCGAATATCATAATTTTTAATATGGGAAATTTCGTGAGCAATTACCCCCTCTAATTCCGTCCGATTTAGTTTTTCCAATAAACCGCGGGTAGCACAAATCACCGCATGCTGGGGGTCTCTTCCGGTAGCAAAAGCATTAGGAGCAGAATCCTCAATTACATAAAGTTTTGGCATCGGGATTTGGGCCGCCATTGCCAAATTTTCCGTGACTGTATAAAAATTGAAATCCCTTTCTCTATCTGCCAAGCGAGCGTTAGAAATAATCAAAATTAACTTATCTCCCCACCAATAACTGGAAAAACTAATTAATCCCGAAAAAATTAATGCCAATCCTACTACATCCCAACCATAACCAAAAGCTTTGGCCATTAACCAGACCACTGCCGTGATAAAAACGACAAATAAAATCATAATCAAAGCACTTCTTTTCTTATTGCTTTCTTGAACTTCATAAACGTTAAGCATTTCCTTTTCCTCCTTTTTTATTTTATTCCAATTTTACTTTCGGTGTTTTTAGTTCTTCTTCTTTAACCTCTATATGTTCTCCTTCCTCAGGAGCTTTCAATCCTACCTCTGGTTTAAAATTAAACAATTTTCCCACTAAATTTGAAGGAAAAGTCGCCAGCATCACATTATAATCGGCCGTTAAGTCAATTAAAGTTCTTCGGGCATACATTACTTTATCAGCGGTATCTCTTAATTCATCCATTAACTTCATTGTTGGCTCCGCTGAGCGTAATTGGGGGGTGGATTCAAACAATGCCCTAATTGGCGCGAGCGCTTGATTAAGTTTTTCGCTGGCATTAACTAGTTTTTGCGCTTCTTGACTACTAATTGCTTCCATCACTACTTTTCGCGCTTCGGTTATTTTTTCAAAAATTTCCTTTTCTTGCTTAAAATACCCTTTTACTGCTTCTGTTAAATTCGGAATTAAGTCTGCCTGTCTTTTTAACTGATTACCAATTTCCTGAATTGAAGCTTTGATTCTCGTTTTCGTAGCGACAAAGCGATTATAAATACTCCAAATATAAACCCCTATTCCTAATAAAATAACCAGGAGAATTAAAGGTAAATTCATTTTTTTTCACCTCCTTTCTTGACTGCTCACTTATTACTTTAGTTTTTTAGTTTTAACTTCTTTATTATTGTATCACAATCTAAAGTATTAACAATATCTTTTTTTTCTGCCCAACCACGACGCGCCACCGCCACCCCATATTCCATTAAATAAAGATGATCAAAAGCATGAGAATCGGTATTAATAATCATTTTCACACCGTTTTTCACCGCTTCTCTCACTAGACTATCGGGTAAATCTAATCGATCCGGCCAAGCATTAATTTCTAACCATTTATCATATTTTAAACAAAAAGCAAAAATTTTCTCCCAATCTAATTCATATCCTTCTCGTTTACCGATTTTTCTTCCTGTAGGATGACCAAGAATTTTCACTTTAGGATGAGCCAAGGCCCGCAAAATCCTTTTAGTCATTTTTTTTCTTGGCATTCGAAAATTACTATGAACAGAAGCAATTGCATAATCTAAATAACTAAAGGCTTTATCTGGCAACGCTAATTCTCCATTTGGTTTTATATCTATCTCAAGACCATTAAATACTTTTTTGAGTAATTTATTTACTCTTGAGTAATTTATTTTATCAATATAATCTTTTTTTCTCTTAATTAATTCAATTATTTGTTTTTCAGTATGCTGAGACTGAGAAGGATTATGCTCGGCAAAACCAAGATATTCATAACCCAGATTTTCGGCGGAGACAATCATTTTTTCAATCGTATCTTGGCCAGGATCGTGACTTTCTTCAATTGGAAAATTGGAATGAGTATGAAGATCTCCCTTAATATCTTTTAGAGTGACTAAATTAGGTAGTTTTCCTTTTTGTGCCGCCTCTATTTCGCCGGTGTCTTCTCTTAATTCTGGAGGAATCCAAGGCAACCCTAAAGCTTGATAGAATTCTTCTTCATTGGCAAATTCATAAATTTTCATTTTTGAGTTATAGTTTTTCATTTTAAGTTTTTGTCCCGCTAATTTTTTTACTACTTTAATCCCATATTCCGATAAACTCAAACCCATTTTTAAAGCGAGTTCTCGTAAATGAATATTATGTTGTTTGCTTCCGGTAAAATATTGAAGCATTGCCCCATAAGCGGTCGGTCTTTGCACTCTTAAATCAACCTGCCTTCCATTGGTTAAAACTACCGAAGTGCCCGAGGGTCCTTTTTCGATGATTTTTCTAATTTTTGGAAATTTTAAAAAATAACTAATTACTTTTTCTGGCTGATTAGTCGCCACCGCAATATCGATATCTCCCACGGTGGCGGTTTTTCTTCTTAAACTTCCCAAGGGATCAGCTCTTAATACCGCGGAATTTTTTTCCAAATAACTAAGAATTTCCTTGGTCATTTCCCAGGCATAAGGTAAATTCATTCGATTTTCCTTAATTTCTCCCTTTTTAAATGCCGCTATTGCTTCTAAAATATTTTTTTGCGAAGTTTCTCCAAAAGTTTCAATTAAGGCAATTTTTCCTTCTTTTCCTGCTTTTTCTAATTTATCAATTGCTCCTTTTGCTTCCCAAATTCCCAATTCTTGACAAAGTTTATAAGCCCGTTTAGCCCCTAAACCAGGAAGTTCTAGCAATTCAAACATTGCTGGAGGAAGATTTTTCATTAAATTTTCAAAGTGTTTCACTCTACCGGTTCTAAAAAGTTCATCTAAATGACTGGCAATACTTTTGCCAATTCCCGGAACTTCATCTAATTTTCCATCATCCCATAAATCTTTTAATTCAGAGGTGGCATGCTCTACTGCGGTGGCCGCTCGATCATAAGCCATTACTTTAAATTTATTTCCTCCCTTTACTTCATAAGCAGCGGCGACCGACCGAAGAAGTTTAGCGATTTCCTGATTGTTCATTTTTAATGAAAATCTTATCACAAAAATTGACTGTTTCTCAATCTTTTGTTAATATTATTTTAAATTGGGGTTGTAGCTCAACTGGTCAGAGCATCCGCCTGTCACGCGGAAGGTTGCGGGTTCGAGCCCCGTCAACCCCGCCAGATTCTGCCCTCCCCCCAAAGGGGATTCTGCCCAGAAAGGAGGATTCCAATCGCTAAAAAGTGGAAAAATTAAAAAAGTTCCTTAAAAAAATAAAAGACAATGAATCTTTAATTAGTCTGGTTTTAGGAATTTTGGTCGTTTTGGTCGCCGGTGCCTTGGTGATTAACTATTTTCGCAACCGACCAAAGACTTCTTTGGTAGAAGAAGAAACTGTAAAACAAGAAACAACAACAGAAACTCAACAAGAAACCCAAAAATTGCCTACCTTATATACCGTTAAAAAGGGAGATAATCTTTGGAAAATTGCTGAAGAAATTTATGGTTCAGGATACAACTGGGTGGATTTAGCCAAAGAGAATAATTTAAAAAATCCCAATATTTTATTAATTGGTCAAGAATTAAAGGTACCGCCGGTAGAACCAAAAACCATTACTAAGAAACCAGTAGCCAGCGTTGGTAGTCCAATTGAGGGAGATACCTATACCGTCGTTAAGGGTGATCATCTTTGGGGTATTGCTTTACGGGCTTATGGCGATGGTTACCAATGGGTGAAAATCGCTCGGGAAAATAAATTGGCTAATCCTAATTTAATTCATCCGGGGAATGTTTTAAAAATCCCCCGCTAAATAAATGTTATAATTTTTATAATATTTATTTCTTAACGCGGGATTAGTTGAGCGGTTCAACGCCACCTTCCCAAGGTGGAAAGACGGGTTCGACTCCCGTATCCCGCTCTCTTTTTTGATAAAGAAAAAAATGGGTTTTAAAAAATCAATAATCTTTTTTGTTTTTTTTCTCCTCTTCAGTTTTTTTACTCCGTCAGTAAAAGCCAACGAAGAAATTAATAAATTTGGCATTCATATTTTAGAACCAACTGATATTCCTTTAGCCGCCCAACTAGTAAATTCTTCTGGTGGTGATTGGGGGTGGGTAACTATCGTGATTCGCGATAATGATTTAAATTTTCAAAAATGGCAGCAATTTATGAATCTTTGTCGAGAAAACCACCTTATTCCTTTAGTTCGCTTGGCTACTCATCCGGAAAATGATATTTGGGTAAAACCTAAACTTTCTGATAGCCAAAAATGGGTAGAATTTCTTAATCAGCTTAATTGGCCAGTAAAAGACCGTTATTTAATTATTTTTAATGAGCCAAATCATGCCAAAGAATGGGGAGGGGAAATTAATCCTCAAGAATATGCTCAAATATTAGCGACCTTTGCCTCCGAATTTAAAAAAACTAATCCTAATTTTCAAATTCTTAATGCCGGTTTTGATTTAGCCGCCCCTAATTCTTCAAAAACAATGGATGTTTTCTTATTTTGGCAAAAAATGACTCAAGCGGTGCCAGGAATTTTTAATCTTTTAGATGGTTGGGCCTCTCATTCTTATCCCAATCATGGATTTAAAGGAAAACCAACTGACGTGGGAAAAGCTACTATCAGGGGTTATCAGTGGGAAATAAAAATGCTTAAAAAATATTTTGAACTTAAAAAGGATTTGCCCGTTTTTATTACCGAAACTGGCTGGCCAAAAAAAAGTAAACAAAATTCTCTCTTTTATCCTGAAAAAACAACCGCCGAATATTTAAAAACCGCCTTTCTTGACCTTTGGTTAAAAGATAAATCAATTAAAGCAATTACCCCTTTTGTTTTAAACTATCCCCAACCCCCTTTTGAAGAATTTTCTTGGATAGACGCTCAAGGGAATTTTTCTTATCAATACGAAGTAATAAAAAATCTTCCTAAAAAAAATTGGTGGCCCCCTCAGGAAGAAAAATACCAAATAATTAAAATCTTAACCCCTCCTTTTATGCTTACCAAAAGCAAATTTCAGGGAAAAGCAATAATTAAAAATGTTGGTCAATCAATTTTAGGAGAAAAAGAAGAGTTTATTATTCCCTCAAAATCAACTAATTCTTCTTTAGTTTATCTTTCCCCTCTAATTCTTAAAGAAAAATTGAAACCTTTTGAAGAAGGAACATTAGAATTTTTGTTAATAACTTCTACTTCTTCTGGAGAATTTAATTTAGGGTGGGAAAATGGCTTGAGTTTTCAGTTGCGCGTTTTTCAGCCGAGTGTAATTAAAAAAATCGAATATTCTTTTTGGGAAAAAATCCTTTTGAAAATTAAGGAAATTTTTAACTTTTAGGTTAATTTTGCTAAAATTAAAAAGATTGGCTGGCGTAGCTCAGAGGCAGAGCAACGGTTTCGTAAACCGTCGGTCGTGGGTTCGAGTCCCACCGCCAGCTCTTATTCAAATGAAAAAATTTTCTTCATCACGTTTAGAAAGAATAAGAGAAAAAAAGGAAATTCGAAGGGCAGTTCTTTTTTTAATTCTTTCTTTTTTTCTTCTTTTTCTTTTTATCAATTGGGGTTTTCCCGGATTGATAAAATTAGCAGTTTACCTAGGAAACCTAAAAAGCAACAGCGGTAATCAAAAAGACGACATTATTCCTCCTCCACCTCCTACTTTTTCCTTTATTCCCGAAGCCACTTCTTCAGCCACCATTAATCTTGCTGGCTTTGCCGAACCAGGAGTAAAAGTAGAAATTTTTCTCAATGGTGAAAAAGAAAAAGAAGTAATCAGCCTTCAAGACGGCACTTTTTCTACCGGAACAATAGTCCTTAATGAAGGAGAAAACGAACTTTATATTAAAGCGATTGATAACGCTGGCAACCAAAGTCAACCTTCGGAAAAATTTAAAATTATTTATGACGCTACCCCTCCAGAATTAATAATTGAAAAACCAAAAGATGGCGATACTTTTTATAATTTAGATAACAAAATTGAAATTAAAGGAAAAAGTGAGCCTGACGTTCAAATAACAGTCAATGACCACTTAGCGATTGTCAATCCTCAAGGAGAATTCAGTTATCCCCTTACCCTTTCTTTGGGAGAAAACAAAATTAAAATTGTCGCTACCGATATTGCCGGTAACCAAACCGAAAAAGAAATTACAGTTTACTTAGAATAATCGCCAACCAGCCCATTACCCAAGGATAAAATAAAGTGTTATTAAAAAAAGAATGAATTATTACCGCCACTAAAGAAGCAAAAATTAACGGTGATTTTTTAATTGCGTGGCAAAAAATTTCTCTCAATAAAAACAACACTGCTATTCCTCCTAAGATTCCGGTGGTAGCAAGAATGAACAAAAAGCTATTATCTACCCCTGCCCCCGAATGAGAAATCAACCATTTCTCTTCGTCCAAAAAACCATATTTTCTTTGAGTATAGCGGTAGGTATTAAAGCCTACCCCTAAAAGAGGATTATCTTTAAAAATAATCATCGCCTGGTACCAATTTTTTACTCGGGCTTCTATTGAAAAAACTCTTTCTAACTTTACCCCCTCCCCTCCCCATTTTCTTGGCAAAATTATAACCGTTATAAAAATTATTAAAATTATTAAAGGAATTATTTTTATTTTTTTCTTTAAAATCGCTAAACTGGCAATTCCCCCCAAAAAAGCCAAATAAGAAGCCCGGGAATAAGTTAAGGCCAAAGATAGATAGCCAATAATTAAAAGGAAATAATAAATAGCTTTTTTTTGAAAATTTTCTATTATTAAAATTAAGGTTAAAACTAAAATTATCCCGGTGAAATTGGGGTCTAAAAACGTTCCTACTAGTCGATAAAAATGATCATCCCAGCCAAAAAGACTTAATATTCTTAAATCAGGCCAAAAAAAATATTGAATTAATCCAAAAATTGCGGTCGCCCCCCCAACCGTTAATAAATATTTTTGCCAATTTTGCCAATTAATCTGTTTTAATAATAAATAAAATCCAAAATAAGCGGTTAATCTCAACCAGTAAAGACTGCTAACCAAAATTTCTCTTTTTTCTAAAAAAGGAATTTTAACAATTAAAGACAACCCGGCAATTCCTAAAAAAATAATCATTAACTTTGCTAATCTCTCAATTTTTTCTCTCGTTATTCCAATCAAACCAATTAGACCACTTACTCCAATTATTAAATCAGTTAAATAAATATTTACTTCAGGAAAATTAGCCATTTTTATCGGTAAACGTGCCAATTGTCCAAAAGGAAATAAAACTAAATATAAAAAAATTAATCCCTCACTAATTTTTTTCATTTTTTTTCCAAAAAATATAATTTTGCTTGAGCTAAAAAAGAATGAAAGCTCATCATTAAACTAACAATTAATCCCGGCGTTCCATCTAAAAACCCAAATTTAAAAAAATAATTTTTTAAAAATTTTCCCAAAGGATAAAAAATAATTTTTTTCAAAGACGCTTTTTTCCCTTCTTCCTTAAGGGCTTTTGCGTGTAAAGTAGAATAAAAGTCTATTTTCTTTACAAACTCATTAATTGTTGAATGAGGATAATGCCATAAGGGGTTTTTAAATTCCCCTATCTTTCCTTTTACTTCCCACACTTCATGAACTGGTCTTTTCCACTGACCTGCTGTTTTCTTTGCTAATCGTAAAAGCCTAACTTCGCCTATCTCTCCATGCTTTAGCCATCTTCCCCCAAAAAAATCCCACCGCTTAAAATAAAAACCGTTATATTTATCTTTTTTAATTGCCTCTTTTATTTCTTTTTTTAGTTCGGGAGAAACTTTTTCATCCGCGTCAATAAATAAAACCCATTCTCCTTTTGCCTTTTTTAAACCAAAATTTCTTTGTTTGGCAAAATTTCCCTCCAAACCTCTTTTATAAATTTTTACTTTTAATTTCCCTTTTTGAACATTTGAATATTTGAACATTTGAACATTTTTTCTTGAACATTCGAACATTCGAACATTTTTTATTGTTTTATCTTCCGAAAAATCATCAATTATAATTATTTCATCGCACCAACTTAAACTTTTTAAGCAACCCAAAATATTTTTTTCTTCATTTTTAGTTAAAACTATCGCCGAAATCATTTTATAAGCATTACAACTTTTATAATTTTTATTTAATTAATATTTTAATTCCCCTTTCTAAACAGAAAATCCACGCTAACGGTCTCCGCCACCAATCAATCCAGCGATTAATAAAAATTAAATTGCTTTTAATCATCTGCCATCTCTGCCAAAGAGGTTTTCTTTTTCCTTCTTTTAAAAAATGGGTAACCACAGATTTTGGTTCGACCGTAATCTTAAATCCTGCTTTTTTTGCTCGTAAACAAAAATCAACATCTTCGAAATATAAAAAATAGCGTTCATCAAAAAAACCAATTTTTTCAAATACCGGCCGATGAATAAGCATACAACACCCACTTACATAATCAATTTCAAATTTTAAATTTAAAATTTTAGATTTTTCGATATGACTTGCTTTTCCTTTTTTCCAATCAACTTTCCCTCCATAATCATAAACCCACTTTCCTCCTCGGCGAAATTTAATTATCGAACCAACAATATCCGCATGATTATTTAAAAGCCAAAATAGAAAATCTTTATCTGGTTGGGTATCTTGATTTAAAAGAAGAATCGCCTCAGAATTATTTTCTAAAGCTTCTTTTATTCCTATATTAACCCCCTTTGCAAACCCCACATTTTTATTATTTAAAATAGTTTTTATTTTTAAATTTTTAAATTTCAAATTAAAGTTTTTATTTTTTTTAATACTGTTGTCAACGATTATAATTTCCTTTTGCCAATTTTTTGGTAGTTTAATGAATTGGAGTGAGGAAAGACAACGAAAGACTTCCTCCTCGCCATTAAATTTTAAAATAACAATTGAGAGTTTCTTCACTTTAATTAATAAAATTAATTTAATTTAAATAATTAAACTAATTAATTTCTTTTTCCTAAAACTTTTTTGTAGACTTCTTCTAATTTTTTTGCCCCAATCTTTGCATCAAAATATTTTACCGCTCTTTCTCTCGCTTTTTTGCCATATTCTTCTCTCATTTTTGGATTTAAAATAAATTTTTTAATTGCTTCAGCAAGTGATAAAAAGTCCGCTGGTTGAACTTTTAACGCCGCCTCGCCGACATTTTCTTCAATTGCTCCTGATAAAGTGGTTACAATAGGTAATCCTGAAGCCTGCGCTTCAAGTAAAACAGTGGAAAATTGTTCTTGCCAATGGCGAGTCGCTCTGGAGGGTGCCACAAAAATATCTGCTTTTTGATATTCTTCAGGCATTTTTTCATAAGAAACAGTTTTATGGATTATTTTATCTGTAATTCCCATTCTTTTTTCTAATTCTAAAAGTCTTTTCTTCTCACTTCCCTCTCCTACCATTGTAAAAATCAAATTGTAGTCTTTAAGTTCTTCATCAGTAAGCAATTTTTTGGCCGCAAAAATCACCTCATAAACTCCTTTGTATAACTCCAATCTGCCAACAAAAAGTATATTTATTTTCTTTTGAAAATTGAAAATTGAAAATTGAAAATTTCTGCTCGGCTTAAATGCCGAGCAGTCAATATGTTGATTAATTATTGTAATTTTTTTCGGATTCGCTCCTTCTAAAATTAGTGCCTCTCGTGAACGGTTAGAAATCGCAATAATATGATCCAATTCCTCAATGGCTCTTTTTTTAAATCTTTTTCTTCCCCAAATTCCTTCATTGCCAAAGGGAATATTTTCAAAAACAGTTGCCACCACTTTTTTCACCCATCCTTTCTTTTTAGCATTTAAACATTGTTGAGTAAAATGCATATAGGTCTCTGCACAATGAGCAATATCAAAACCTTTTAAATGTCTTTCCAAACCAAATAAATATTGAGCATCAATAAAAATGCGGTTTAAAATTGGCATTTTGTAAGGAAAATTAGGCAAATCCATTGGAGAGGGAAGCTTAACTACCGGAAAGGCAAATTGACTATGAAAAGGTTTTAAACTGCCAAAACCAACTAAGTGATATTTCTTAACCAGCGGTTCATAAAACTGCATTTCATATTTATTTAAGTGTTTCCCCCGAACAATAGCAATCTTCATTAAAATTTATTTTAGCAAATCTTTACCTATTTTTGGCTCTTATTCCTCCTCGATACAAACAGGAATGAGTATCGGCAATTGCTTCTCCAGGCGGTTTTCCTTTAGAAAAACAGGTTCGACATTTTTGAGCTAATGCTTCGATTACCTTCCCTTCATCATCATGGTGTTGTCCTCTTTGTTTAAGACTACTCAATTGAGCTTGATTATCTGGAGTATATCCCATCCGACAATTAAGACAATTTAAATCAAGTTGTTGGGCAAAATCATAATCTGGTTTTATTTCTACCATTTTTTTAATATCTTCTTTAAATTACTTCTAAAATTTGGGATATATTATCAAGCCAATATTCTTTGTATTGGTCTATCGCATAAGCTTTATCGTCCGGTTTACAAAACAAAAGGACTTTAATATTGAAACCATTATGGGAAAATAATTTGTTTTTAAATATTTGGGCAAACCCATCTATTTTTCGATATGCTTCTGTATGTTCGGTACCTTTAGGGTCAACAAACACAATATAATAATTTTTATTGCTTTTTTCCTTTAACCAAAATATAAAGTCTGGTTTAAAATGCTCTATTTTTTCGGTTTTTGGATTATACCAAGGAATATAAATTTCGTCGGTAGTTTCGTCTATTTTAGAAAACATCCACCACTCAAATTTTTTATCAAATAAGTTGCCATCTTGGGCTAAATACTCATCTAACTCTTTAATAAATTTAATTTCACTTTCCTCAATAATAATATGATTTAAATAATCAATTTTTTGTCTTGGTTCGGACAAAATAACAGGATAATAGTAGTGATTAGGAACATATTTTATTTTTATTCCATTAAGAGGTTGGGAAAATAAATCTATATCTTGTCTTCCTTTTTTAAATAGTTCCAGTTGTAATTTTTTAGTTTCGTTTTCCTCCTCTTTAATTTTTTTGACCTGTTCAATCTTTTTTAAAAATTCCTCTAATTTTTCAGTTTTGGCAAATTTAATTTTCTCAAAGTGAACTATAAATTTTCCTTTTTCTACTTTTTCAAAATCTTTAAATTCTTCAGGAATTAAAGAAAAGTGGCTAATAATTCGAGAAAAAATAAGCTGTGGTTTTTTAATTGATTTTTCTTTTTCAAATTTATAGTAATTTAATGGTTTTTTAAAACTTTTTTTAATTGTATTTAATATTTTAGGTTCTGTTTCATAGTTTATTAAAAAAATCCTCTCGTCTCCTAAATACTCAAAATATTTCTTAATTAAATTAAAATCTTCTTCACTTAAGATATAACTTTTAGGTTCTTTTATTTCTGCTAAAGTATAATCCGCCGGTTTATAAACCGGCACAAAAAGGGGTAGTTTTTCTGCTTTTTGATTAATAATAAAATATCCTTTAAGGAGATAACCTTCCTCTTTTCTTGCCTCTTCAAAAGTTTTAATCGTTTCTTCTAAAGCATACGGATTAGTACCAAAAATAAATAGAGTTTCTAACTGAAAGCCAAAATCTTTAATTTTTTCAAAAACATTTCTTTTAATTTTATTTGCCTGATAAAGATTTTCTAATCTTTTTCTTTCGTTTTTTAAAGGCTCTATTCTTACTCCTCTTCCTGCTGATTGTAAAACAAATTTTTTTGCTTGTGGCCCTGTCCCAATATTAATGTACAAAATAATATTTGGCCTATTAGAATCCCAACCTTCATAAAAAGTTCTTGAACCCATCAGGATATTATGATCTGATTCGGGTTGATTAATTTTTTTAAAAGCGCTTTCATTGTCAAAACTTTCAATAATCTCATATCCTTCAAAATAATCTTTAAGCCAACCTGAAATATCACCAATTTTAATTAAAGCAAACGGCCTTTCAGAAGTTTTTAACCTAAAAACCATTTCCTGGCGATTTCCGGGGATAGTTAAAACTTCAATCGTTCCAAAGCTTTTTGAATTATAAATATCTTCTAAAATGTCTTGATAATTAATCTTTTCTATGAGGTTTTTATCAATCTTAATTTCTTCTCCTTGAGGAAAAATAACTTTGGAATCTAAAGAAAAAGTATTAATTAATTCTTCTTTTGCGGATTTAAAGACATTTTCTTTTATTTTTCCCTGGCCAATTTTTTCAATTTGCCTAAAAAACAATTTCAAATCCGCATCTTCAATATTTACCGAATTTACCAAAGTTAAAAGCAAAGGATAATGGTAAAATTTTTTATCTATTTTTTTAATTTTATTAGCAAATTTCTTTAAATAACTCAAAAGAATCAATGACTTTAAAACAATTTTTTGTTTTTCGTTTTCGGTAAAATCTGTTTTATCTTTAAAAGCTTTTATTTCTTCTTGTGAAAGATAAATTCTTTTTCCGTAGCCGTTTTCAATAAAAACTGGCAAATTATAGTTAAAAACTGTTGTTAAAAAATCCCTTGGGTCAACAAAGGTCGCAGAAAAGTTAAATAAAAAGCCGTTACGAGACATTATTGAATAAATTATCTGTCTCACTGAATCATCCTTTTCTCCTTTGTGTGCTTCATCAAGAAGAATATACCATCTACCATTATTATCGTAATTTCTAAAATCTAATCTTTTTTCTTTTTGTTCAGTCCAAAGATTATCGGAGCGGTAATAAAAAATGGTTATTTCTCTATCTTTAAATAAAGAATAACTTCCTCTTTTTACTTCGTCCCATTCTTTTAAGCTTTTAAGATTAATATAAAAATCACTTCGAGAAGCATTTATTTCTTTGATATATTCTTTAAACTGGTCAATTAAGCCATCTCGATAAGTCAAAAACAAAATATCGCTTTCGGGAATTTCTTTATTTTTTATTAAAGAATTTAAAATCTCAATGAGTTTCACAATCACTAAAGTTTTTCCAGAACCGGTTGCCATCCAAAAATTCATTCTGTTAACAAAATTTTCAAAACTAACTTTATTATCAATTAGCGGATAATATTCTTCTAAAAGTTTTGCTGTTTTTTTACCCTCTTTTTTAGTTAAATCATAATCAGCGCCTTTTTCTGGATAATTAGAATCAGCTTTATAAAAATTAAAAAGATGCCTTTTTCTTTCTAAATTTACTTCTAATTTTTCTTTTTCCTGATAATCAAACAATTCCTGATAATATCGCCACAAAATTTTTAAAGCATTTTTTAAAGCCTCTTGTTGAAAATCATAAAGAGATTTTTCCTTTGAAAAACCTTTCAAATCAAAACTCTGCCAAGCAGTTGGTAAATCTTCAAATCTAATTTCTTTTGCTATATTTTGAAGAATTAGTTTGGACATAACAAGTTATAATCCGCTTTTTGTTATTTACTTAACTCAAATGAAAATAACTTCTTATTTTATTAATACAGTCTATAATTTGCTGAGGTATTTCTTTTTCTAGTAAAGTATTTATCTTTTCTAAAATTTCATTTAATCTTTCAGATCCGATCAATTTTTCAAAAGATGTTTCAAACATAAATCTTTGATTTTCACTGCTAAATTCTTTTATCATCTCATCTTTACCTTCATCTTCTTCATCTTTATCATAGTCATATACTACAAAAAAATCTATTCCATAAATAAGACATATCATCTGATAATAAGGAATGTTCGATTTCCCTCTTGCATAAATAATTGTTACTCCATCAAGAGATAAATTTAGTTTTTTTGCTATTTCAATTAAACCGTATTTGTCGTTTGGTCCTTCTAATATAATACATTTATCATCAAAAAGTATTTGATTATTGTCTCTATAAAAAATTGTTTTATCTTGCTGGTATCTTTTAATTTCATCTAAATGCGCTTCTAAACTTTGTTTTTCTTTGCTAGTAGATGATTTTTTAAACTGTTTGGATAAATCTTCTGGTCTGGGATAAATATTCTCATCAGTTAATCTTTTAATAGATTTCCAATTACTTAAATCAATAAAAATATCTGAATGAGTACTTAAGATATGCTGATATTGAGAAGATTTAATTTCATTAAATAATTTATATTGTAATTGAGGATGCAAATGTAATTCTGGATCGTCAATTAAAAAAATAATTTCTTCTTTTGATAACTCACTTGTCAATTTAAGCAAAAAGTAGGCAATCACCATCAATTCACCTGAGGCCATTCTTGATAAAGTAATAATTTTATCGCCTTCTCTTAAAGAAAAGAAGGCGTCATCAAAAGGTTGTCGTAGATTAAAAAGAGATATTTCAAAATTGGTAAATTTTTCTCCAATGAAATCTTTAATTTTCTCTTTTAATGGATTTATTATCTTTGATTGTTTCGGGTCTTCAACTTTGTTAATAATAAAAGAGTAAATATCTTCCCATTTATTAACATACTCGTTTCTTTTATTTATTTTGTAATCTTTAAAAAATCTCCAATTAAGTTCGTCTAAAATCTTTTGGAATGTCGTAAAATAGCCAGGCCTTAAGTCCTTATCTCTTTCTTTTGAAAAATAAAAAATCCTAGGAAAATTTTCTAAACTATCTTGTCCATAAACTTCAAGCAATCTTTCTTGAATTTCTTTAAACTTTTCATCCTTTTTAACCCAATACTCATAATTTCGTGTTTCAGTATTTAGTTGAACTTTAAGTGGTACATAATTCGTAGAAATTAAAGGTGGTTTTAATTCATCATACTTTTGGTAGCATTCAGGAATAACAATATGTTTTGTAGTAAAAATTGTGGAAAATGCCTTACCTGGTGCAGATTTCTCGCGGTATTTAGCAACAAACTTAATTTTTTTTTGATGGCAATTTTACCCAATCTGCAATTTTTAGAAAGAAGTAATCATCAAATTCAACTTCAATTTCTATCGGTTCTGTGTCAGAATTAAAGTCATCAGGTTTTATTTTGCTCTCTACAAAAGAAAAATTGGTCGCTAAATTTATCGCTTCTAAAATACTAGTTTTGCCAGTTCCATTTTTACCAACTAGTGTAGTAAAATTTTCTTCAAACTCAATGATTGTTTCGTTTTTAAACTTTCTAAAATTTTTAATTGTTAATTTTTTAATTCTCATTTACCACCAAATTAAAGGTTTAATTAATTTATAATCTAAATCCTTTAAATTTATCTTTTCCCCATCTTCAAATTCTACTTCATCAGCAGTTATTTTCTTTATCCATTTTCCTCTTAAGTTAGACAAAGTTTCGGCAATGTCTATGTCAGAATAAATTTTTGATAAATCTACTTTGACTTTATTGTTTTTGTAATCAATTTCTAAAGCGTCTAAAAGTTTTTTGTCTTTCAAGAAAATATATTGCGAATAAGGACTTTCGCCAGGAATTTCAAAAAGCGTTGAATCTTCGTATTTTGCTTTTCTTAAAATATCTTCGTATTGCTCAAGCTCGTAGTATTTAAAGAAACCGCCGCCTTGCCAATTAATATCTTTTGATAAATGAAATCCTCTGAGTTTATTAATAGCTATAAATTTTTGATCACCTGCAAGAACTATTTTCATTCTTCCTAATAAACCAAGTTTTTTCTCTTTTTCATCAAACCAAAATTCATTGAAATAATCAGCCATTTCAATACCAATCCATTTTCTATTTAATTTTTGAGCCACCGCTAAAGTAGTACCCGAACCAGCAAAATAATCTAATACCAAATCACCTATATCAGTAGTTGATTGAATGATTCTTCTTAATAAATTTTCTGGTTTCTGTGTTTTAAACCCTAAACTTTCACTCACCCTTAATTCCGACTGCATAAAAGAGTAAATATCGTTCCAAACATCTCCTATTGGAAATATTTTTTCTTTTATCTCTATTTTCTCTAAAATTAAGTTTCCTTTATTATCATATTTTTCAATAAAAAAATTATAATCTTCTATCTTTTCAGGACGAGAGCTTTTTGGTTTAGAAATTAAATCAAGCCATCCTATTTTTAACTTAGTTATGTTTCTATTAGGTTTCCACAATTTCTTAAATTTAAACTCGTCGTCGATAATACAATGAAAAATAGTATCATGCTGTCTAACATTTTTATCACCAAAACTTTTATAACTAAAAAGTCCTGCTTCTTCATCTTTTGTAGCATTTGTATTCCAGATTATCTCTGAAGAAATATTAAATAGTTTATTCAGTAAAAGACGCCCATAATAGTTTGCATTCCAATCTAAAGAAATAAAAAAACTACTTTTTTTGTTTAGAAAATCTTTCGCTATTTCTAGCCTATTATTTATTAAAGTAAGCCAAGTTGAGTCCTGAAACCTATCTACATAATCAAAGTCATCTCCGGTATTATATGGCGGATCAATGTAAATTGTTTGTACTTTTTCGCGGAATTTTGGAAGTATTGTATTTAAAGCTTGATAGTTTTCGCTTTTAATAAGCCAGCCGTCTAAAGCATTATCTAAATCATCAAATAATCCTAAAATTTCCAGTTCTAAATTTTTAAAATATTTGGTATCAATGGGTAAAAATTGATATTCTTTTTTAAGCTCCCAGCCAGTTAAAGTTTTTTCAAGAAGATTTTGAGGTTCTTTTTCTATTATTCCTAACTCTTGCCATTCTTTAACTTGTTCTTTCCAGCCACTTTGTTTTGGCAATTTTTCAATAATTTCCCAGCCGTTTTTCTTGGCGATTCTGTCTAAAGTAATGACATAGTTTGATTTTCTGACAAATTTGGGTTTATTCCAGATTTTCACTAATTCATCTTCAAATTGGGCAATAAAATCAATAATTTTGTAGGCAATATCTTTTAAAATCTGGAGTTGATCAATTCTTTCTTTTGGCCATTCTGCTTCTTCCTCATAAACATATTGATAAAGCCAAAGTTTAAATTGTTCTTTTAAAAATTCTTTAGCGTTTTTGTTGATAAAATAATCAACTTCTGATTGTTTCTCAAAGATAGAAAAAGCTCTTTCTAAATCTTCATCTTTGATTTTTATGTTTTTCTTTTTCAGTTCTTTTTGAATTTCATCAATTTTAGTAGTTTTTCTTTTTTTAGAATAAAAAACCTCAAAAACAATTGTTCCATCTTCCCGGACATTTTTTAATTGATAAATTAAACTTCTCTTTTCGTTAGCTTTTTTGTATTCCAATTTTGAAACATCAAAAAAGAATTTGTAATTATCAAAAGAAACCTCAAGGTTTTTAAAAATTCTATCGGTTTTAACATAATAAAGCATCCGAGTTTTCCAAAACAAAATAACATCTTTGTCGTCGGTATAAATTTTTTCATAAACACTATAGGAAAATGGAGTTTGATTAAAATAAATAGAACCGCTTTTGGTGAAATAGCGGTTAAAAAAAGAATAAAGTTTATCAAAAACTTCGTCGCGGAATTTCGGATATTTTTCTAAAGCTTTCTCAATATCTCTTTTAAGTAATTCTTCAATCTTTGAGTAATACCTCGATTTTATTCGCATTAAATTAACAAACCCCCCCTCTCCCTCAACTTTTGCCCCAACAAACAAGTCCCTTAAGGCATTATAAAATTTTTTCTCTTTAGTCATTTTTGTTGATTTTTTGAATTTTAAATTTTTCTTAATTATATCTAAGAAAGAAAAATATTTCATCTTCGTTTTGTGTTATTATTTTTTTTAGAAAGGGGGTGAGAAAATGGGAAATTATTTACCAATTATTTTCGGAGGTTTGTTTGGGGGAATTTTACGAGGAATTTTGGGAATTGCCAAAAATTTAATCACTAAAAAAGATGAAGAGATTAACTATGGCTATTTATTTCTTTCATTAATAATTTCGGCAACCATTGGAATAATCGCCGCCTCTTTATGGCCAGAAGGAGATTTTCGTATTGCCCTATTAGCCGGTTATGCCGGTTCTGATTTTTTGGAAGGTTTATTTAAGTTAAAATTTTCTGATCAGTTTTTGAAAAAGGACGAATAACCAATTTGGTAGTTTTAACCTGTTTAGCAAAAGGCTTAAGTTTTTCCATTAACTCCGCCGAGAGTTTTTTCTGGTCATACAAATTTCCTAAAGCGACAATATCAAAAACCATTACTTTCTCTAATTCTTTCGATTCTTTTACAATTTTTTCCAATTCTTTTCTTCCTGGCTCATTAATTTGCGGAAAACGAGTTTCCGATTGAGAAATAATTAACACCTGAAAATCGTCAGTGCTGATTTTTTTAATTTTTTCTTTTTTTGCCTTAGCAATTATTGCTTCTTTTAAACCATCAAGTCTTTTCTCGATTTTTTCTTTTTTCTTCAACCATAAAATATATTCATCAACTAAATTTTTCAAGTCGGCAGGAATATTTTTTCTCATCTTTATTTGATTTTAACACACTGTTGTATAATTTTTTTAATGAAAAAACCAACTTTGGTGATTGGTGGAGGATTAGTTTTCCTCATATCTTTATTGTTAAACCTCTTTTTATGGCAAAAGACAAAAATAACTAAGAAATCCTACTTAGTTTCCCAGGTTATTGACGGCGATACTTTCATTTTAGAAGATAAACAAACTATCAGATTGATCAATGTGGAAGCGCCGGAATTAGAATTTTGCGGCGGTAGCCAAGCAAAAGAAAAACTGGCAAAACTTATAGAGGGAAAAAGAGTTAATTTAGAAATTATCAGTAAAGATACTTTTAAACGCCCTTTAGCCTTAGTTTATCAGGGAGATATTTTAGTCAATGAAGTTCTTTTAAAAGAAGGTTTTGTTCGTTACGACGGAACTCCCAGTCCCAAAAGAGATGAACTTAAAAAAGCTTACGATTATGCTTTTGAAAATCGATTAGGAATTCATTCTCCTTTATGTCGAGCCGAAAATCCCGATAATCCTAAATGTTTAATTAAAGGCAATATTGATAAGCATTCCAATACTAAACTTTATTATTTTCCTGGATGCGCCAATTATCAAATCACCGTGGTGGAAAAAGATTTAGGAGAAAGTTGGTTTTGTTCTGGAGGCAGAAGCACAAAAAGCCGGTTTTCAAAAGTCACAAAACTGCTATGGTAAAATTTATTCCCCTTAAAAAATTTATTATTTCCAAAAATAAATAAACTCATAAATTACTCCAAAAATAAAAACTAAAGAAAGAAGATAAACTAAATTTTTCTTTGCGGGATTAATTTTTTTATACATTAATAAAATTAAAACCCCATCAATTCCCAAAAAAACCGCCCCTAAAAAGGAAATTAAAGAAATAAAGTTTTTAATTCCTATAAAATAAAAAAAATAGGGAACAAAACAGGTAATTAACCAAGAGACAAAAGAAGGAATTTTTAAATCATAACTAAAAACTCTTTTTAATGTTAATCCCAAGGAAATAAAAGAAGTAAAGGTAGTCACTAATCCAAAAATTAAAGTTAAAGTGACCACCCCATCTCCTAAATAATTTTTAAGTCCTGGTAAAGCGGAAGGAGTAGTTTCTTTTCCGGTAATTCCCAAAATAGTAATCACAAAAAAAAGATAAATAATTAAAGGAATCAATAAAGAAATAAAAATCACTTTATTTAAAAGTTTTTTCTCCTCTTTTAACATTTCTTCAATTTCTGGAACCAATGCCGCTCCCCATAAAGAAAAAAGAATTAATCCGTAAGGAAGAAAAATTTGGGAAAAATCAGGCGAAGGGAAAAGATTTACTAATTTAAAATAAGGCAACCCTTTAATAAAAATTGCTAATAAAATTAATAAAAACAAAATTAATCCCACTAATTCAATTTGAGCAATTAACCGAACCCCAATTAAAATCACCAACGCTCCTAATAAAAAATATAACGTGCCATATTTTAATTCCCCTCCTCCAAAAATGGGCTGACAAATTTCCGTTAAAAATTCTCCTCCAATGATTAAATAAGCCAAAATTGCTCCCAATAAACCACCGATAGTCGTAATATAAGCTAATCTTTGCCATTTTTTTCCCAAATGAAAGGCCACAAAACCAGGAAATCGTTTATAATCAGGCGTTTTTTTGGCAATTTCCCCATAAAAAAGATGAATAGTAATAGCCAATGCTCCTAAAACCAAAAACCAACCAATTAAAATTGGTAAACCTACTTTTGCCCCCGCATAAGGTAAAGAAAAAAGACCAACACCAATAATTGTTCCTGCTAAAGTGGTAATGGGATAAATTAAACTCTTTTTCATCATTTTTTATTTTAACACAATTATTTCTGCCTCTTTACAAGCCTTTTTAATAAATTCTTTTTGGGGAACTTTTTCTTCTTCGCTTTTAATTTTTTCCCAATTAGCTTTAGTGGCCGGATGACGAGGAATAAATAAACTACAACAATCTTCTTGTGGTTCGATAGAAATATTATAAGTTTTTATTTTTTTAGCTAAATTAACAATTTCCTCTTTATCCCAACCAATTAACGGCCGAAAAACAGGAATTTTTATCCCTTGGCTAATTACCGCTAAATTATCGAGGGTTTGCGAGGCAACTTGACCTAAACTTTCACCAGTTACCAAAGCTTTTATTCCTTCATTTTTAGCGACTTCTTGAGCAATTTTAAACATCAATCGGCGATAGAAAATCACCAAATATTTATTTTCAATATGAGTTTTTAACCAGCTTTGTATTTCCCCAAAAGGAATAAAATAAATTTTGGTTTTTCCTTGATACTTATTTAGAACTCTTGCCAGCTGTAAGGTTTTTTCATAACTTTTTTTAGAAACTAAGGGGAAACTATGAAAATGAAGAAAAACCACCCGACAACCTCTTTTCATCATTAGCCAAGAGGCGACCGGTGAATCAATTCCTCCAGAAATTAAAGACAAAACCCTTCCGCTACTTCCTACCGGCAAACCACCGTTTCCTTTAAATACTTGGTCAAAAATATAAGTTTTTCCTTCTCGTAATTCCAAAAAAATTTCTTTATCCGGTGAAGTTAAATTTACTTTTCTTTTAATTCCCTCTCCCACTATTTCGGCAATTTTAAAAGAGGAGTATTTTTCTGGTTTAGCTACCCTTACTCTTAAAGCAAAACTTTCTTCTTTTTTAATTTTCTCCCCAAACTCCTTACTTACAAATTTTTTGATCTCTTCTGGATTAGTGGTTGGCAAAACTACTGCCGGTGACCAAGAATAAATTCCAAATACATATTTTAATTTTTTTCCTAAATTTTCCGGTTTTTCCGTAAAAATAAAAATTCTCCCCCGGCTTTTTTCTAACCGATAATCTTTTCCTTTTAAAATACGTTTAATGTTTTTCACCAACAAACCTTCCAATCTTTTTAAAACCGGGGGGGATTTTAGAAAGATTTCACTGTAACGGATAATAATTAATTTATTCATCTTTTTTTTACTACGTCAGGAAAACATCCGAGAAGTTGAATTTTTTGCTCTCCAGATTGAACTAAACTTAATATACCTTCATTAGTCTCAAATTCTTCAACTCTTACGACTGCTGGTCCAACAACTTTTCCTCCTTCTCCTTCTACATACTCACCTTCTGACAACGCCCACATATTTGTTCCTGGAATTTGTTCTGGTGACATTTTATTCTCCTCCTGGTTCTAATTTTAAACTTTTTATTTCTGGTAAAGTTTTTCCTATAATTCCTTGTAAATCCCCATATATTCCCGCCCAATTATCCAAAAATTTTCTTAATTGTTTTTCTTCTCTTGCCCATTTTGCTTGAAACCACCGCCGTTCCCTCTCTATTTCCTCCTGTAAACTAGAAAAACTCTCAATAATTGCTTCAATTCTTCCTCGAAATTCAGAACTATTAATATAGCGATACAAAATTTCCGCTTTCTTTTCTCTTCCAATATTCATTAATCTTTCATTATTAATTCTTACCAAATCAAATCTTAATGCCCAACCTAAAGGAATTACCATTTGCCGGTTAGTCACCCAAACTCCATCTTTGTATTGAAAACCATTATTTAACCATTCTGGGGGTCGAGCAACCACTAATACTGCTAATTCTGCTTTAATTCTTCTTTGGTCATCTTTTAACTTTTCAATCCAACCTTCTGACCAAACTGCATTTTTTGATTCCCAAAGAATAATCCCGCAATCCCTTCCCTTTTTATCTTTTACTTTTTGAATGACATCCGCTCCTCGTTGCCCTTTCTTAACTTCCTCAATTTCATCAATCGGAAATTCTTTTCTTAAAATTTCTTCTAATAAAAGCTCCATCGCCTCTCCTTGAAGTTGTTGAGAAGTTTTTTCCATTTTTGCCTTTAATTCTGCCAATTCTCTTTGCGCTTGTTTAAGCATTTCCTCCTTTTCTTTGGCTTGTAATTCATATTCCGCCAAAACTTTTCTTCTTGTTTCCTCTTTAATTTTCTCTTCTTCCTCTAAAAGCTTTTTTCTCAATTCCCATTCTTTTTCTTCTGATTTTCTTCTTAACTCTCTTACTTGCTCGCTTAATTCTTCCAATTGCTGAAGAAGTTTTCTGTTTCTTTCTTTTTCTTCTTCTGCTTCTTTTCTAAATTGCTCAACTAACCTTTGATATTCTTCTTTAATTTTTTCTTCCGCCCTTTTTCTTTCTTCTTCTTTAACCTCTTTTAAAATCTGCTCTTTTAATTGGTCCAAAAAAGCAGTTCCCGGATCAAAATATTCTCCACATTTTGGACAACGAATTTTCAGTTGATTATTCATCTTTAAAAAAATTTAACAATTTAAAAAGAGTGATAATATTTTATCACACCATAAATATTTTTATTATTTCTTCAGCAAATTTTTTCCATAAAAAATTTTTTACTTGTTGTTTTCCTTCAATAATAAGCTTTTGCCGAAATTTATTATCAAAAAAAACTTTTATCATCGCATTACTAATTTCTTTTTCATTTAAAGGATTAACTAAAATTCCCGCTTTTCCTACTATCTCTGGTTGACTTCCTGTATTTCCGGCAATTACCGGACACCCACAAGCCATTGCTTCAAGTAAGGTTAACCCAAATCCTTCATATAAAGAAGGAGAAACAAAAGCTAATGCCTCCTGATAAAGTTTAATTAATTTTTCTTTGGGAATATAGCCTAAAAATTTAACCTTTTTTTCTAAATTTAATTTTTTAATTGTCGGCTTAATTTCTTCATCTAACCACAAATCGCCTCCTACGAATAAAAAAGGAATATCTTTTCCTGTTTCTTTTAAAAACAAACTATAAGCTTTTAAAATTCGGGGGATATTTTTAATCGGTTTTAAAGCCCCAACAAAAAGAAAATAATTACCAAAAGATTTCTTTTTTGCTGGTTTAAATGATAAATCTACTCCTTCATAAACCACTTCAATTTTTTCTTCTGGGACTTTATAAAATTTAATTAAATCGTTTTTAGTCGCTTTAGAAACCGCAATAATTTTTTTTGCCTTTTTAACTGCTTCCTGGGTAATTCGTCTTAATTGAAAATAAGATTTTGGGTAACAGGCCGGATAATGTTCAAATGATAAATCATGAACTAAAACAAAACCAGGACAAGGAAGAAATTTTGGCAAAGATTGACTTAAGCCTAAAAATAAATCTGGTTTATCTTTTAGTAATTTTAAAGGTAACCATAACCAATTCCAGCCCTTTTTTGGTTTAATGACAATATTTTTAAAATTCGAACCAAACTCTTTTAATATCTTTTTTTCAATCGGCAAAAAACTGTAAATTAAAAATTCTGTATTTTTTAAATCTTCTAATTTTCCCCATTCTTTTAACAAATGATAAGCAACCTGATAAACTCCCACTTTAAGTCTTTCATCCTTTACCCCCAAACATCCACCATCAATTCCAATTCGTTTAATTTTCTTAACTAGTTTTCTTTTATTTATTAGTCCAATTTTTATTCCTTTTTTTATTCCTAAAAATGGCGTAATTATCGATTGCCAACTCCTTTCTTTTCCCAACATACATCTTAAAAACCACTGCCATCTTATCAACCAAAAAATCGACCACCAATACCAACGAATATACTTCATTGCAAAATATGCCTCGCTTTTAAAAAATCCAAAATACCATTTTAACCTCCCTTCCGTCTTTCGAAACCCCCCACTTTCTGCTCGCAAATGAATCAATTGGGCTTTTGGTTCAAAAATAATTTTGTAACCTGCCTTAATGGTTCTTAAAGCTAAATCGGAATCTTCTCTAATTGGCCCACTAAAATTCTTGTCAAATCCGCCAATTTTTTCAAAAACCTCTCTTCGCCAGGAAGCGTTACAAGTAATGGCGTCAAAAACTTCCTGTTTAATTTTAGATGACCAACCCCCGGTAAAACTTCCCCAAGGAGTAATTCGACCTACATTTTTTCTTTGTGGTTCTTCTTTTTGTCCTAGAGTAACTATTCTTCCCACCACCGCCCCTACTTTTTTATCTTGATAATTTTTTAAATGATTAATAATTAAATCTTTATCCGCCTCTATGTCATCATCAACAAAAAGAAAAATTTTTCCTTTCGCTTTTCTCGCACCAAAATTGCGCGCCGCCGCCGCATTAGGAGGAAGACCAGAAAAATAACAAATTTTTGAAGAATATTTTTTTAAAAACTTTTCTTTCTTGGGAAATTTTTTATCAGACTGATCAACTACAATAATCTCAAAATTATCATAGCTTTGTTTAAATAAACTTTTTAAGGTTATCCTTAATGGCTCATCGCGATTATAAGTAGGAATAATTACTGAAACCATTATTTTTTTCATTCTTCTGCTACCTCTTTAAAAACTTGATACATCTGCTTTATCCACCTTTCTTCATTAAAATATTTTTTAACTCTTTCTTGAGCCGCTTTTCCCATTGCTTTTCTTTTCTTTTCGTCTTTTAAAAGTCCAATAATTATGTTCGCTAATTCTTCTGGTGTTTCATCTTTAAATAAATATCCTGTCTTTCCATGAACCACTAATTCCCTATTTCCTCCGATATCCCTTGCTACCACCGGAATTCCCATCGCCATTGCTTCAAGCAAAACCATAGAGATACCCCCTACTTTATTGGGATAAAAAAGAATATCAAAAAATTTCAAAAATGGAAACGGATACTTTTGGTATCCTAATAAAATAAAAAATTCTTCTATCTTTTCTTTTCTAATTAAAATATTGAATTTATTAAATAATTCCCCTTCTCCGATCAGTAGAAATTTAATATTATTATATTTTTTAATTACTTCTTTAGATACATTTAAAAAGTCAATTATTCCCTTTCCAAAAGAAAAATCACCTAAATAACCAACTGTTAATTTATGATTGATAATTTTATTTAACCTACTTATTATATTTTGAATTTTTTTGCTTTTTAAAACAATTTTTTTGATATCGTAATCAGAGATTTTTATTCCAGTGTGAACACAAATTAATTTTTCTTTTTTAATTTTATTTTTAATAGCATTCTGTTTAACATTTTCTGATACTGCAATTATTTTGGTTGCAAAATTGCTTGCTAGCCTATATAAAAATTTAACTTCATTTGCAGGTTTAAACATAAAAAATGGACCATGTTCAATCCAAATTATTTTAAACCCAAGTATTTTTAAAATAGGAGTAAGAATTATTTTTTCTGTAGCAGACTGCAAACAAATAATTCTAATTTTTTTCTTTTTATAAAAAATTAAAATAGTTTTAATATATAAAAAAAGATATTTTGGTAAACCAAAAAATAATTTTATTAAATCTCTTCTTGTTCCTATTTCTTTTGAAAATAATGATAATACTTTTACCTCTACCTTTAAGTTTTTTATTCTTCCAGAAAATTTAGGAAGCGTAGTAATAAAAAATAATTTATATCTTTTAAAATATTTTTTAAACGCTTGAATTAAATTCAAATTGTAAATTTCAGCTCCACCAATATTTTTAGCAGGTCGAATTAACAAAATCTTCATTTTTTTACTACAAGATAAAAAGTTAAAAGATATAATTCTGAAATTAAAACATTAATACTAGCAGCAAAATAACCATAATAACGGATAAAAATTATATTTAGAATTACATTTATTAACAAAGTAATACTCATTCCTAATATAGGTATCGTTGTGTTTTCTTTAGCTAAAAATAAATAAGAAAAAAGATTATTTAAATAGAATAACGGAATACTAAGAAGTAGAATCCTTAATATTAAAATGCTTTCGTAAAACTTTTCTCCTCCTAATATTTTAATTACAAGAGAGGAAAAAATAAAACCAAAAAAAATAATTATCAAAGAAAAACCTAAAGCAATATAAATTGAATTTCGAAAAAGATTTTGAAGTTTTTTCTTGTTTCCAACGAAGTTAGTCAAAAGTGGATAAATTGTGGCCATATAAAACCCCCATAAAACTAAAATATTTTCCAAAATTTTATATGCAAGACTATAAATTCCTACCTCACTTGGACCTCGATAAATAGAAAGAATTATTGTATCTACCTTAAAATATAAAAGAGAAAGAATACTTAAAAAACCAACAGGAAAAGCTTTAATAAGTAATTTTTTTCCTAAATTAAAATCAAAAATTAATTTTTCTTTTATAAATTTTTTAAGAAAAAAAATTATTAAAATACTGCCTGCTAAATTACCAATTAAAACTGTATTAACAATGCTGTAAAAACCAAACTTTAAAAATACAAAGATTACAATAAAAATTGTGGTTACTACTTTTGTAATTACATCTACTAAAGCAACTAAATCTAACCTCAAATTAGCTTGAAAAATCACGGTTCCATAAGTATTTAAAACTCCAATTGCCGAACCTATACAGGCCAGAATTATTCCGATTTTTAAAAATTTAGAATAAGGAAAAAATAAAAGACAAAAAATCGCTAATAAAGTAGAAAATAAAACCAAAAATAACTTAATCCAAAAATAAGTACCATAAATCTCTTTGGGAAATTTTTTAGAGGCTATCTCTCTTACCATCGTTAATTGTAATCCCCAATCAGCAATAATTCCGAAAATAGAAAAATATGCAAAAGCCAAACTAAAATTTCCAAACCCTTCTTGACCAAGATAACGAGTTAAAATACTAACAGAAAGAAAACTTAAAAAAGTAGTAATTATCTTCCCCAAAATTTGAACTGCGGAATTATAGCCAATTTTATAAAAAATATTTTTCATTTAGCTAATTTTATCATTTTAAATCTTTTTTCCTATTGACAAAAATAAAAAAAATAAAATAAATTAAAAATAAAGAAAATGAAAAAGTCTATCCTAAATAATGTAGGAAGATTTTTTCTTTTATTATTTACTTTTTTTCTTTTCTTAATTTCCTCAAAATCTGTTTCTGCTCTTTGGAATAAATATCCAAGCAATCCAATTTTTTCGGGAACGCCAGGAGGATGGGATAGCAGAGATACATCTTGCCCATATATAATTTTTAATGGAAATACCTACAAAATGTGGTATTCGGGAAATAATGGCAGTGGTTGGAGAATAGGATATGCTACTTCATTAAATGGATTAATGTGGTATAAAGTAAATTATCCTGTAATAGATATATTTTCCCCTAATAATTGGGAAAAAGATACGGGACATTCTTTTGTTTTATACGAAGAAAATTTATATAAAATGTGGTACTCTTCAATTAGTTATTCATGGATTAGCGGCGAAGATCGGTATCGCCTTCGATATGCTACTTCTTTTGACGGAATAAATTGGGATGAAAAAGATTGGGTTTTAACTGGAAGTAAAGATAAATGGGATGCTGGCGGAATAAATAGAGGGCATTCTATTTTAAAAATAAACGGAATTTATCATCTATGGTATACAGGGACTGATGCCGGAACTAATTGGAGAATAGGATACGCAACATCTTTAGATGGAATCAGTTGGACTAAGCAAAATAATTGTAATCCTGTGATTACTAAAACAGAAACGTGGGAATATAATAATGTAAGTTATCCTCACGTAATTTATAATAATGGGGTTTATGAAATGTGGTATGCTACTGGGGCAGGTGATTTACCAACAAGAATTGTTTATGCCTACTCTCTTGATGGAATACATTGGATTAAACCTGCAGATAAAAATCCGGTTTTAGAGGTAGGTCCATACGGATCTTGGGATAGTGTTAATATTAGTTCCCCTTTTGTCTTAAAAGAAGGTAATAAATATAAAATGTGGTATGATGGTTATGATGGTAAACAGTGGCGAATTGGATATGCAGAAAGTATTGATGAAATAAATCCCACTCCTACTTTAAAACCTACACCTACTCCCACTTTTACTCCAACTCCAACCCCCACCCCCACCCCTCTCCCCCCTCTTATTTTTCTTCCCGGATTAGGAGGGTCGTGGAATTTTGAAAGCTTAGTTTTGGGGATTGAAAAACCATATAAAGAATGGGTAATTACACCTGGCCCAGGAGAAAAAGTCTATTATGGCTTTTTAAAAACCCTTAAAAATGCTGGTTATAATGATAACGGTCCTCAAAAAAACCTTTTTATCTTTACCTACAATTGGACCAAAAAGGTTTCTCAGATTGCCGAAGATCTTAAAGAGTTTATTCAAAATACCGTTAAACCTAAACCTGGGCAAAAAATTATTCTTGTCGGTCATAGTTTAGGGGGTTTAACCGCCAGAACTTATGTCCAAAACAATCCCCAAAATCAAGTTACCACCCTCCTTACTTTAGGTTCTCCCCACAAAGGAGCTGTTCAAGTATATTATGCCTGGGCAGGTGGTGATCTTCGCTTTATGAATATTTTAGAAAGAATTGCCGTTGGTTTACTTCTTCAAATTCGTCGTTCTGGTTTTAATACCGATAAAGAAACGGTTCAAAATATCGCTCCTGTTTTAAAAGATTTACTTCCAACTTTTAATTATTTAAAACAAAACAACCAAGAAATTCCATATCTTCAAATGATTGAAAAAAACGATTGGCTTGATAACCTTAATAACAATCCTCCCTCCAATCTTTTTTCTGGTTTTACTACTCTTTTATCAAATATAGAAAATAGCACTCCCCGTTGGTTATTAGTAGAACCACGAAATTGGTTAGATAAAATTTTAAATCTTTGGTCCGATGGTAAACCAGTAGGTGATCCAATTTTAGATACCGGCGATAGAACTGTTCTTTCTTTAAGCGCTCAACTTTCTGGTGCTCAACTAGTTGAACTTCAGGGTTTAGGTCATCGAGAAATTGTCCAAACTCAAACTGGCCAAGAAAAAATTATGGAAATTTTAAACCTTAAACCCACTCCTTATTCTGTTTCTGAAGACATTTCTGAGCCAATTTTAGTTTTTCTTATTGCTTCTCCGGCTACTTTAGAAATTTTTGACACTAAGGGAAACTCTGTTGGAGAAGGCGATGGAAAATTAATGTTTGTTTTTAATCCCCAAGAAGGAAATTATCAGATTAAAATTACCGGTACCGGTAATGGACCTTATCAGCTCTATGTAGGCCAACTAACTAAAAACGGTGACATTTGGAGCGAAATTTCTGGCAAAATTAATCAGGGAGAAATCCAAATTAGAGAAGTTAATTTTCAACCCAATTCTCCCTTACCTTATCCTTTTGTTGATAATACTGGTGAAATTTCTTTACAATCTACAATCCAAAAAATTTTAGAAACAAAAGAATTTATTAACAATAATCTTCTCTCTCCTAAAATAAAGAAAAAATTAATTAGTTCTTTAAACGAAATTCTGGAATTAATCTCTCAAAAAAATTATCACCAAGCAATTACTACTTCTTATGAACTTCATCTTTATCTTGGCCGACTTTCTAAACAAAAAATTGTTCCTTCCTCAATCGTTATCTTTCTTAAAAATAAAATCATAGAAATTATTAACGATTTAGAAAAAGTTTATATTAAAAATCAGTCTTCCCCTTATTCCGATAAAAAATTAAAAACAGAAATTAAAATTGCCGAAAATCTCTCCCTTCAAATGGAGAAAAAACTTAAAAAATTTTCCCAAGCTACTTCTGAAGATGGAGCTTTATATCTTTTAGCCAAAGAAAAACTTAATATTGCTAAAAATTCTTCTTCCCATCAAGCACATATTAATGCTTTAGGGGTAAAATATTTATCTTTAGAGGGAATTATTCTTTTTAACTCAGGAAATAATTAATGAAAATTCTTAAAATTCGTGAACTTTTTATTGACGCTATCCGAAGTTTTTTTAAATCTCAAGGTTTTACCGAGGTAGATACTCCTTTATTGGTAACCGCCCCCGACCCTTCTCCTTTTAATGAAGTTTTTGAGGTTCATTCAATTACCGGCCAAAAATTTTATCTTACTCCTTCTCCCGAATTTTTTATGAAAAAACTTTTAGCTAATAATTCAGGTAATATTTTTCAAATTTGTAAAGCTTTTCGTGACGGCCAAATCGGTCCTCTTCACAACCCTGAATTTACCATTCTTGAGTGGTACCGTATAAATGCCAATTATTACGATATTATGGTTGATTGCGAAAATTTAATTGATTATTTAATAAAAAAACTCTCTCCATTTAAAATCTTAAATTTAAAATTTAAAATTATTCATCCTTGGCCAAGAATTTCTATTAAAGAAGCCTTTCAAAAATATGCCAAGATTGATTTAGATGAATTTCTTGATTTAAATTATGCTCGCCAAATTTGCCAGCAACACGGCTATCAAGTAAATAAAACCGATACGTGGGAACAACTTTATCACCAAATTTTTTTAAACGAAATTGAACCAAAACTTCCTTCTGGTACCCCATTAATTTTATATGACTATCCTGCACCATTAGCGGCCTTGGCTCGCCTTAAAAAAGACAACCCTAATTATGCGGAAAGGTTTGAATTCTATTTAAATGGGATTGAAATAGGTAACGGTTATAGCGAACTTAATGATTCTTCCGAACAACGAAAAAGATTAATCAATGACCTTAAAATAAGAAAAAAATTGGGGATGCGTCTTTTTCCTCTTGACGAAGAGTTTGTTAAAGCAGTAGGTAAAATGCCACCAACCGGAGGAATTGCGGTGGGAGTTGATCGATTAATGATGACTCTTATTGGGAAGAAAAAAATTGATCCCACCTTCCCTTTTAATTAAAATCAAAAATTGACATTTTTTGCCAGGTGTCCAAAATTGTCAATTAATTAATTTTTTATTGTCTATTTTTATTTTTTATGATAGAATTTCTCCTATGATCGAAAGTGGACAACTCAAAAAAGGAATGTGTATTCTTTTTCGAGGAGAACCTCATTTGGTAATTGATAAAACCTTTGTTTCCCCCGGAAAAGGCTCGGCCTTTACTCGGGCTAAATTAAGAAATATCAAAACCGGCGCGGTTTTAGAATTTACCTTTAAATCAGGAGAAAAAATTGAAGAAGCAGAAGTTAATACCTTAGAATTTCAATATCTTTACCAGCAAGGAGAGGAGTATTTTTTTATGAATCCGCGAAATTTTGAGCAAATTTCTCTCTCTCAAGATCTTATTGGCAATTTTTACCATTTTTTAAAAGAAGGAGAAACTTATAAAATTATGCTTTTTGAAAATCAGCCAATTACTCTTATTCCCCCTTTAAAAGTAAAGCTTAAAGTAATCGAAACCGAAGCAGGAGCAAAAGGCAATACCGTTACCGGTGCTACCAAACCAGCAAAAACGGAAACTGGTTATATCGTTCAAGTTCCTTTATTTATTAAAGAAGGAGATACAATTATTGTTAATACCGAAACTGGAGAATATGTAAGTAGAATATAAAAAAATGTTTTCCCCTGAAACCAAAGAAACTCCACCCTCAAAGACTCTAACTCTTGCTTACCAAAATACTTCTTTAAACATTAAAATAGAAACCAAAAAATCAACCCCTGAACAAGAAAAAAAGCCAAAATTACCTCAAGTAAAAGATGTTGTTATTTTTCCTCTTCCTTCTAAAAGGGATTTATCTCCAAAAGTTGGATTAGTGGTGGTAAATCAAGTAGATGATCCATATTTTTTTGGTTGGTTATTTGAAATTTCTCTTCCATCTGGTCAATCTTTTGAAAATTTTATTGCCGAAATTAGAAAATTCCCAACAACCTCTCTTGAATTAACCAATTCATATGAATCAGGAACATTAAATATACGAAATTTACCTGATTTAATTATTTTAGGTCAATTTGCGGGAGTAGATGATAAAAAAAAATTAGAAGAAATAATCAAGAGAACCAAATTAGAAGGATTACCAAAAGAATTATCAGAAAAAATAATGGAAAAAATATTAGGCTCTTATTTTTCTTAAATTGCTAAATTTTTTCTCTATTAGCTAAATAATCTCTTGCGGCTTTTAAGAATTCTTGCTTTTTTTCTTCTTTTCTTTGAGGAGGGGGTACATTTTTTGACTCTAAGATTCCTATAACTAATTCTTTTACTCCTTTTACTTCCCTTAAAGGTAAACCTGCCAAAATAGAAATAACGGGTACCGCTAGAAAAACTAATTTTTGAGGAATTCCATTTTTAATTAACCATTCGGAAAGTTTTAAAATATCTTCAATTTTTTCTCCTCTCCACTCTTCTACTCTCCTTAAGGCCAAAGGTAAGGGAATATCTCCCGAAGGTCCAAAATTTTTTCTTTCTATTTTCATAATAAAAAATAAATAATAAAAAAGAAAATTGGCCTGGAGAAGAGATTAAGAAGGAGGATCAAGTTGGTTGATCGTGATGAGAACGCCGTTGTTCTCATCTCCTTCTTTAAAGCTCTCTTCCCCAGGCTCGCCGCCGGCCCATTAGGAAGTTTTACTTCTTCTCGCCCGTGCCCTTACAGGCGGGGCACACTTTCCCGTTTCGGGTTACGCCACCACTGCAGTGTGGACACTGAGTAGGAAGCTTCTGGTCATCGCCGTTTCTTCCCATATGTCTGCCTCCTTGGTTGGCGGGCCGGCGGCTAGTGGCCGATGAGGGATTCGAACCCCCGACCTCTCGCATGTGAAGCGAGCGCTCTAACCAACTGAGCCAATCGGCCAGGATAAAAAGTATCTTATCAAATTTTCCTCTTGAAAATCAATATTTTATCTCTTAGAATTAAATCATTATGAGCTTCTTTAAAAAAATCGGTAAATTCTTTCTTGATCTTACAGAAACAATTGTTATGGCTCTTTCTGTCTTTGTGGTTATTTATCTTTTTCTATTTCAACCCCATCAGGTACGAGGAAATTCAATGTATCCCAATTTCCACGATGGCGAATATATTCTTACTGATAAAATTACTTATCGCATGCGAGAACCTCGTCAGGGAGATGTAATTGTTTTTCGGGCTCCAAAAAACGAAGAGTATGATTATATAAAAAGAATTATTGCTGTTCCTGGAGACTGCTTAACTATTTCTAATGGAAAAGTGTATATTAATAATCAACTTTTTCCTGAACCTTATCTTCCCTCTGATTATGTTACCAACCCTGGTTCCTTTATCCGCGCCAATACTCCTGTTTGCGTTCCTCCGGCTAATTATTTAGTAATGGGAGATAATCGTTCTCACAGTTCTGATTCTCGAGAGTGGGGATTTGTGCCGCGACAAAATATTATTGGTCGAGCGTGGTTTCGCTACTGGCCCCCTTCTCGGTGGGGACCGGTGGATAAGATTGACCGGTAATTCCTTCGTAAATTTTCTTTAATCTTTCCTCAACTTCTTCTGGGGAACCTTTAAGAAAGATATTAATTCTTGTTTCTATTCTTGATTGAGAAACTTTAACAATTGTTTTTTCATTTCCTCCAATTGCTTTATGAAGATCATCTCTTACTCTATCAATTTCATCAGAAATAATTAAGGGAGCGCTCGCGTTAGGAAAAAGAGCCTTTGGTTGCTGACCAATTTTTTTTCTCATCCTTCTGGCTAAATCCTCTGTCGCTCTTACGGGTAATCCTTGACGAATAACAATTTTATAAGCCTCAACCATTAACCGCGAATCAGCAATCATATTTAAAGCCCGCGCATGGCCTTCAGTAATTTGTCCGGAAAGTAATCCGTCTTTTAAAGCATCTGGTAATTTTAATAATGCCAATGAATTAGAAACATAAGCAGGACTTTTTCCGATTCTTTTAGCAATTTCTTTAGTCTCTAAACCAAACTCTTCTTTTAATCGTAAAAAAGCTTGCGCCCTTTCGATTGGATTTAAATCTTCCCTTTGAACATTTTCTACCAACGCCATTTCTAACATTCCTCGGGGGGTAGTTTCTTCAACAATCGCCGGCACCGTTTTTAACCCCAATATTTTTGCCGCCCGCCACCGTCTTTCACCGGCAATAATTTGATATCCCGCCGGTGTCTTTGCCACCACTAATGGCTCAAGAATTCCATGTTCTCTAATTGACTCTACTAAATCCGCTAATGATTCCGGAGTAATTAATCCTCGTGGTTGTAAAGGGTTAGGTTGAAGTTGATCAACTTCTATTTGAATTACTTGTTTATCAGCCATTTTTAAACGACATTAATATATTTTTTGCCGTATTTTTGACTAAACTCTACTTTTCCTTCTTTTAAAGCAAATAAAGTAAAATCTCTTCCCATTCCTACTCCTTTTCCGGGATGAAATTTTGTTCCCCGTTGACGAATTAAAATATTTCCCGGTTTAACTAATTGACCGGCAGCTACTTTTAATCCCAGTCTTTTTCCGGGGCGAGGAGGTTGTTGTCGGGTTTTTCCTGCGGTTTTTGTTTTCGCCATTTTAATTTACATAATAACAGAATTTTCACGAATGTCAAGAAACAATTTTCTCAATTCTTAGTACTGTTAATAAAGGACGAAAACCTTTAACTTTTCGATAGCGAGATTTTGCTTTATAGGTAGCCACTCTTATTTTTTTACCCTTTTTTTGCTCCAAAATTACTGCTTCGACTTTCGCTTTTTCTACTAATGGTTGACCAAAATTAACACTTTTTCCATCATTAACTAACAACACTTCTTCAAAAGTTAATTTCTTTCCTTTTTCTCCCTCAATTTTGGGAACTTCAATTTCTTCTCCCTCTTTAACTTTATATTGAGAACCGCCAATTTTAATAACTGCGTATTTATTCATAGCGATGTTTATTATAACAAATATTTTGAATAATTCCCAGTATCATCATTGTTGACAAATAGGAACTTCCCCCATAAG
This sequence comes from Microgenomates group bacterium, assembly GCA_049720225.1. GTDB lineage: Bacteria > Patescibacteriota > Microgenomatia > PFEM01 > JBNASD01 > JBNASD01. The sequence continues at coordinate 174,343 of JBNASD010000001.1, forward strand.
AAACCAGCGGCAAAGTAATCCCAACAATTGGTAACAATCCTAAATTCATTCCAATATTGATTAGTACTTGGAAAAAAATTAAAGAAAAAGCCCCCCCTAAAAAATTTAGTACTGTTTTATTTTCTATTTCCTCCATTATTTTTAAAATTCGCCAAAATAAAATAAAATAAAAAAATAAAAGGAAAATCACTCCTAAAAACCCAAATGTTTCTGCCCAAGAAGCAAAAATAAAATCAGTATGAGCCTCTGGTAAAAATCTTAACTGTGATTGCGTCCCTCCTTTTATTCCTCTACCCAAAAATCTTCCCGAGCCGATAGCAATTATTGCTTGAATCAAGTTATATCCCCTTCCGGTGGGATCGGAAAAAGGATCAACAAAACTTAATATTCTTTCTTTTTGGTATCCTTTTAAAAAAAATCTCCAAATCAACGGTAAAGAAGCTAAAAAAAATACTGCCCCCCCTAAAAAAAATTTAAAATCCCCCCCGCTAATCCAAATAATTCCTAACCAGAAAATTAAAAATAAAACAGCACTTCCTAAATCAGGCTGAAAAAAAACTAAAAAAAAGGGAATTAAAACTAAAATTAAACCCAAAAAAATTCTTTTTAACTCTTTTCCTTGAGAAAAAAACCAAGCAAAAAAAATAATTAAAAAAGGTTTTACTATTTCCGATGGCTGTAAGCTAAAAGGGCCAATTTTTAACCAGCGAACTGCCCCTCGACTCACAAAACCAAAAATAAAGGGGGTAATTAAGAACAATAAACTAATTAAAAATAAATAGGGAGCTATTTTCAACCAAAAACGAAAATCAATTTTAAAAAAAATAAAAAAAATTAAAAATCCTAATCCAATATAAATTCCTTGTTGAAGCAATAAATTAGGGGCAATTGTATTACCAATTATTAAACCAAAAGAAGTAAGAACCACGATTACTACCAAAAGAATCCAATCGAAATTAAGAATTTCTCTCATTTAAAGAGGAATAATTTTTAATTCTTTTCCTTTCTTCAAGCTTTTAGCGATTACTTTTTCTTTAAGATAATCTCTCAATTTGGGTTGTTGAGGAAGCCAAGGAAGCACTACCTCAATTTTTTGGTCTAAACGACATTTTGCTTTTTTTCTTAGTTCCTGAATTTGTCTTATTAACTCTCTCACCTCTCCCTCTTCTTTTAGTTGAGGGGTAATTTCGGTATCAAATTTTACTTCTCCCTTACCTGACTTTAATTCAATCTCTTTGACATTAAGTTCTTCTTTTAATAATTCCAAAAGAGCCTTTCCCCATTTTACTTCCGAAATTAGTTTATAAAAATCAGAATCTTTAATTATTAATTTTTTTAATGGCTGACGAACTTTTATTCCTAATTTTTTTCTCTCTCCATGAGCCACTTCGCAAATTTTTCTTACTGATTCCATTTCCTTCAAAAGTTTCTCATTGACTCTTTCTCCTTTCGGCCATTTTTCTAAATGAACACTTTTATTACTCGTATACTTTTTTTCTCCAAAAAGAATATTTTGGTAAAATTCTTCTGATAAAAATGGAATAAAGGGTGCAAGAATTTTACTCAAAGTTAACAAAACATACCCTAATGTTTCATAACATTCTTTTTTATCTTTTTCATTTTTAGCAACCGGACCTACTCTTTCTCGCGAACGCCTTACATACCATAATGACAAATCATCAACAAATTTTTCAATCTTTTTTACCGCTTGATATGAATGAAATTTATCTAAATTATTAGTTACTTCCTTAATTAATTTATTTAAATTAGCAATTATCCATTGATCTAAAATGTTTTCTTTTTTTAAGGAAACATTTTCTTTAAATTTAAATCCATCTACCTGAGAATAAACTTTATAAAAATTAAAAACATTCCATAAAGGTAAAATAAAGCGCTTAACTGAATCCTCTACTAAACGGATAGAAAAGCGATAATTATTACCTACTTGAGTGGAAGAATAAAAATACCACCGAATGGCATCAACTCCTGTTTTTCTAATCGCTTCCCACGGATCAACCACGTTTCCAATATGTTTACTCATTTTTCTTCCTTGATCATCCAAAACTAAACCGGTACAAACAACATTTTTATAAGAGTTTTGATCGAAAACAAGAGTACTCACCGCCAAGAGAGTAAAAAACCAACCGCGCGTTTGGTCCATTGCCTCAGCAATAAAATCAGCTGGAAATTGATCTTTAAAAATTTCTTTATTTTCAAAAGGATAATGCCACTGAGCCACCGGCATTGCTCCTGAATCAAACCAACAATCAATTACCTCATTTACTCTTTTCATTTTTTCTTTACATTTGGGACAAAGAAAGGTCACTTCATCTATAAAAGGCCGATGAGGATCTTCGGGTACTTTTCCTCCTAGCTTTTTGATCTCTTGAAAGCTACCAATACAAATTTGATAACCACAATTTTGACATTCCCAAATTGGTAAAGGAGTTCCCCAGTACCGTTTTCTTGATAAAGACCAATCAATAAGGGTTGCCAACCAATTACCCATTCTTCCTCTTTTGATATAGGCAGGCACCCAATTAGTTTTATTATTTTCTCTAATCAAAGCCTCTTTAACTGCCGTTGTTTTGATATACCATGAATCAATTGCGTAATAAAGTAAGGGAGAATGACAACGCCAGCAGAAAGGATAAGCATGAGTTACCGGTTCTACTTTTAAAAGCAAATTTCTTTTTTCTAAATCTTCGATTATTTCTTTATCCGCTTCTTTCACTTTTTTACCGGCAAATTTTCCACATTCTGGAGTAAAAACTCCCTCGGGAGTAACAACATGATGTTTTGGTAATCCTATTTTTACCCCTAAATCAAAATCTTCCTCTCCGTACATAACCGCGGTGTGAACGATACCTGTTCCTTCTTCCAAAGAAACAAAATCAGCCGCGGTAACAAAATGAACTTTTTCTTGATACTTAACAAAATCAAAAACTGGCAAATACTCCCAACCCAAAATATCTTTCCCTAAAAATTTTTCCTTTACCTGATAATTACTTTTTGACCCTAAAACTTTCAATCTTTCTTCCGCTAAAATTAAATCTTCGTTTTGATAAGTTACTCTAACATAAACCGCTTGGGGGTTTACCGCCAAAGCCACATTTCCCAAAAGCGTCCACGGAGTGGTTGTCCAGGCTAAGAAATAAAGATTATTTTTTCCTTTTACGGGAAATTTTACATATAAAGAATTTTCGGTAACATCTTTATAACCTTGGGCTACCTCATGAGAAGATAAAGGAGTTTCACAGCGATAACAATAAGGAACCACTTTGTAATCTTTATAAAGCCATCCTTTTTTCCAAATCTCTTTTAATAACCACCAACAACTTTCAATATAATCCCGATCGCACGTCACATAAGGATGCTCCATATCAATCCAAAACCCAATTCTTTTAGTTAATTTCTCCCATTCCTCTACATAGCGAAAAACCGACTCTCTACATTTTTGGTTAAATTTAGCAATTCCATATTCTTCAATTTGTTTTTTACCAGAAATCCCTAATTCTTTTTCGATTTCCAATTCTACCGGTAAACCATGAGTGTCCCATCCCCCTTTTCTTAAACAATAATATCCCTGCATTGTTTTATAGCGAGGAAAAAGATCTTTAATTATTCGCGCCAACACATGATGAATACCTGGTTTACCATTAGCGGTGGGGGGGCCTTCATAAAATACAAAACTTTTTTGTCCCTTTTTTCTTTTTAAGGTTTTTTCAAAAATCTTTTTTTGTTCCCAAAAATTTAAAATTTTCTCTTCAAGTTGGTTAAAATTTATCATTTCTAATAAAAAATCGTCCTTGCGGACGATTAAAAAGGGAAATGGCAATTAACCATTTCCCTTTTACTTAATAATAATTTTTTTATTGTTAAATTCTGTTTTCATTATTTTTATATTATATAGCAAAAATTAAAAAGAAAAACAAGTTTTTATTTATTTTGTCTTAAAAAGGTAGGAATATCAAGTTCACTTTCGATTTTTATATCAGGGTCAACTTCAATATCTAATTTTTTTACTAAATGATTTTTTTCTTCGGTTTTTTCTTCTTTTTTAGGAATTTCTTTTTCACTCACAATTCCCTGAGGTAAAGAAGAGGTTCGACCTACCATTTGTGTTAATTTTATTTTTGTTTCATCAAACCCGGTAGCAATAACTGTAATTCTTACCTGGTCAATCATTTTTTCATCAATATTGGCTCCAAAAATAATATTGGCATCCGCATCCGCTCCCTGAGAAATTAAGGTGGCCGCTTCTTCTACTTCTGTCATTGTTAAATCAGGACCGCCAGTGATTTGAAATAAAATTCCCTTTGCTCCTTCAATAGAAACGTCTAATAAAGGTGAAGAAATCGCCATTTTTGCCGCAGTTTGGGCGCGATTCTCTCCCACGCCGGTGCCAATTCCCAATAAAGCGGAACCGGCATCTTTCATAATTGCCTTAACATCAGCAAAATCGCGATTAATCAATCCAGGAACAGTAATAATTTCCGAAATTCCCTTTACTGCTTGACCTAAGATTCCATCAACAATTTTAAAAGCTTCTATCAAGGTCATTTTTTTATCCACTACTTCCATAATTCGCTGATTGGGAATAACAATCATTGTATCCACTTTATCTTTAAGATTTTCTATCCCTTCCTCGGCAATCACCATTCTTCTTGTTCCTTCAAAGGCAAAGGGCTTGGTAACTACTGCAATTGTTAACGCTCCTGCTTCTTTAGCTAATTGGGCAATCACCGGCATTGCTCCTGTTCCTGTTCCTCCTCCCATTCCGCCAGCTAAAAAAACCATATCCGCCCCATTTAAAAACTCTTTTATTTTTTCTTTTGACTCTTCTGCCGCTTTATAGCCAATTTCAGGATCTCCCCCAGAACCTAAACCACGAGTCAAATTTTCTCCAATTTGGATTTTATTAGAAGCCTTATTCATTAAGAGGGCTTGAGCATCGGTATTAATTGCGACAAACTCCACTCCTTTAATCTGATCATCCTCAATCATCGAATTAATAGCATTACCCCCTCCCCCACCAATTCCTAAAACTTTTATTTTGGCAAAACTTGCCGCGTCTGGTTTAACAAGAGCCATTTTTTTAATCCTTTCTGGGCAGAGATAATCTTATCTTATAATACTACGGAAGAAGGTTTTTAATCAACTGCCATGCTTTCTGAGCTACTCCCTCGATAGGAATTTTGGGTACCTTTTTTCCCCATTGCTTAAAAGAAAAACCCACTTCCTCTTTTTCTGTTTGCTGTAATCCATAAAGAAGAAGACCAACCGCGGTCGCATAATCAGGAGTCTGAACATCATCAATTAAACCAGAAATTTTTTGAGGATAGCCAATTCTCACCGGCGCACTTAACACTTTTTTGGCTGCCTGGATTACTCCCACCGTTTGTGCTCCTCCACCACAAATCACCACTCCTGCTGGCGTCAAACCTCCCGCACCGCTTTTTTTAATTTCCATTTCTACCATAGCAAAAATTTCATTTAACCGAGGCTTAATTATTCCCTCAATTAATGTTTTTTTAGAAACTTTCTTTTCCTCATCAGCAATTCCCCATTTACTCAAATCAATTTCGTCTTCTTCCTTTTTTTGATAAAGATTTTTACTTCCTTGGGGAAGCGTTGGTTTTCTTTCTTCCTGAGAAAGAGCAATTTTAATTTTTGAAGCGGTTTCTAAAGAAACTCGTAAACCAATTGCCAAATCACTATCAATATGTTTAGCGCCAATCGGCAAGACGGCGGTATAAAAAGGTGACCCCTCAATAAAAATTACTACATTAGTTACCCCTCCACCGATATCAACCAATACCACTCCCAATTCTTTTTCTGTCTCCGTTAAAATACTTTCCGCTGCCGCTAATCCGGAAACAATAAAATCTTCAATTTTTACTCCTGCTTCAAAAAGACATTTCTCTAAATTTCTCACCGCAGTAGCGGCAGCAGTCACAATATGAGTCTCCACTTCTAATCTTACCCCGGCCATTCCTACTGGATCCTTTATTCCTCCTTGACCATCAACAGTAAAAGACCGAGGAATAACATGAATAATTTCTCTTGAAGAAGGAAGGGTAATTGCCTGTGCCGCTTCAATTACGCGGTCTACATCTTCTGGTCTAATTTCTCCTTCTGGTTCTGCTACCGCGACTACTCCGGTAGAATTTTGGCAACTTAAATGAGTCCCACCTAAAGAAACAAAAGCGCGATCAATATTATAACCGGCCATTCTTTCTGCCGCTTCCACTGAATTTATCACCGTTTGGGTGGCCTCCTCAATATCAACAATTTGTCCTCTTTTAATTCCTTTAGAGGGGACAGAGGAAACGCCAATAATTTTTATTTCTCCATCAGTAGGAATACCAACAATGGTGGTTGTTTTAGAAGAACCAATATCAATCCCGGTTAAAATTCTTGTTTTATTCATAACTAATTACCGGTTTATCAAATCGTAAATCAATCTTTTTTATTTTTCCCATTTTTATTTTAGACTGAGAAAGAATAAATTGTAAAGAGTCAAGTTGGTAATCGATATCTTTTTCTAAAGAAAATAAAACAAACACCCCTTCTTTTAACCACACGGTAAAACTGAATTGAGAAGAAAAATAACTTATTTTTGGCTCTAAAAGTCGTAATCTCATTTTTTCTAAAATCTTTACTCCTTTTACGATTTTTTCTTCTTTTATTTTTTCTCCGGGAGAAAGATTTAATTTTTCTTTGAGTAATATTAAGGGTAAATCGGTTTTTTCTTTTTTCTCTAAAATTACTCCTTCATTATCAATCAAAAAAATTCCCTCTTCAATTTCCCATTTTAAAAAAGCAGAGGGAGTACTTTCGCTATTAAAATTTAAAGAAAAAGCTAAACCAGTCATCGGTTGTCTTTTTTTAATTTTTATTTCTAGTTGCCAGGGAAATTTTTTTTTAACTTCAATCTCTTTTATTAACGGATAGCGGTTTAAAATCTCTGTTCTTAATTTAGAGGAAGAAAAAAATAAAAAATTTTTTCCTAACAAAAAACTACCTAATTCTTTTTTTAATTCCTCTTGACATAAATTTTCTTCTTCACGACACTCAAAATTTTTAATTTTTCCCCACTTAATTATTATTCCTCCTATTAAAAAAAGAAAAAGAAAGATCAAGAAAAAAAATTTAATTTTTCTCATTGAAGGTTTTTTCTACTAAATCAGCAAGTCTTTTTCCGGCATCCAAAATAACTAATTTTTTAGCTTTAAAGGCATTTTTCTGGTAAGAATTAAGATTTTTAATCATTTTAAAAATTAAATCTAAAAGAATTTCCGGGGTTAGACTGCTTTGAGGTAAAATTTCGGCAATTCCTACCCGTTTAAGCATTTTAGCGTTTTTAGTTTGTTCATCTTGATAAAGCCAAGGAAGAGGAATCAAAATTGCCGGCTTTCCTAAAATTGCTAATTCTGCTACGGTATTTGCTCCCGAACGAGAAATTACCAAATCCGCTTTATTTAATAATGTCCCCATTTCTAAAGGAGAAAGATAACGTTTATAATGAAAACTCTTTCTTAATTCTTTAGGAAGCGATTTTTTAATTTCTCCCAATTTTTTAATCATTTCTTTATCCGCTAATTTTCCACATTGAAGAAAAATATTTACCTTTTCTAATAATTGGGGAATAATTTTAGTAATTGTTTGATTTATAATTTGAGAACCTTGATTGCCACCGGTAACAAAAATTAGAGGTTTATTTTCGGGATATTTTAACGACCGCCAAAAATTTTCTTCTACTAAAAAAATTTCTTTTCTTAAAGGATTACCGGTTAAAACGGTTTTCTTTTTAGGAAAGTTTTTCTTAGTTTGTCGCCAGGAAATAGCAATTTTTTTAGCAAATAAAGAATTAAATTTAGTAGCTAAACCCTTAACCGTTGTCTGTTCGTGAGTAATTACCGGAATTCTTAAAAGCCAACCGCCAAATACCACCGGAACACTTAAATATCCACCAAACGACAAAATAATTCCTGGTTTAATTTTCCAAAGATAATATAAAGCTTGAAAAAAACCAATAGGAATTTTTAACCAAGAAATTACTGTATGCCAATTAAAAAATCGTCTTACCCTTCCGGCGATTAAAGGATAAAAGGGAATTCCCCTTTGGGGAATTACTTCTGATTCAACCGAAGGAGTTTTACTTTCTTCAGAGGCATATTTTCTGCCAATAAAAAAAATTCGCCAACCTCTTTTTTCTAATTCTTCAATTACACTTAAAGCAGGCGTAAGATGACCACCGGTAATGACAATTTTTTTGTTATTCATTTAATAACCTTTCTTTGTCGAGAAATATTAGCTAAAATCGCTAACGAAATTAAATTTAAAACCAATGACGATCCTCCATAAGAAATAAAAGGTAAAGGAATTCCTGTTAACGGCAATAAGGCAGTCATCGATCCTAAGTTTATCAAAACTTGAAATCCTAATCCAAAAATAATTCCTCCTGCTAAAATTTGCGTGAATTTATCGGGAGCATACTTGGCAATTTTTAATCCTCGCCAAATTAAAAATAAATAAATAAAAATTAAAAAAAGACTCCCTAAAAATCCTAATTCTTCGGCAATAATAGCAAAAATTGAATCGGTGGTAACTGCCGGCACAAAAGAATATTTTTGGCGAGAATGACCTAAACCTAAACCAAAAATCCCTCCTGACCCAATGGCAATCAAAATTTGTCGAATATGATAAGAAAATCCCAATGGATCTCGCTCTAAATTTAAAAAAGTCAAAAATCTTTCTTTTCGATAAGAAGAGCTAAAAATTAGTCCTAATCCTCCCAAAACTCCCCCTAAAACTAAAAGAATCATCTGCCATAAAGGTGCGCCCGCTAAAAAATAAATCACTAAAGCAGACGAAACCAAAGCGACCGTTGTCCCTAAATCTGGTTCTAACAAAATTAAACCAGAAATTAATCCTAGAATGATAAAAAATGGAATTTTATTTCGCTGACTAGTTAAAAAAGCCGCTCCCCAAAGTAAAAAAGAAAATTTTGCTAATTCTGCTGGTTGAAAACGAACCGGACCAAAAAATAGCCACCTTTTTGCCCCCCAAACTTCTGTTCCTATTCCCGGAATTAAAACAATTACTAAAAAAAATAACGAAGCTAAAAGAAGAAAAAAAGAAATATTTTTTAAAAATTTTAAAGGTAAATGGTAAAAAATCAAAAATAAAACCCCACCAATTAAAAACCAAATAAATTGGAGTTTTAAAAAATAAAATTTATCACCAAATTCTCTTAGGGCTTCGGCCGCAGAAACGTTACCAATCATAAAAAGACCAAAAATCGCTAAAAAAATTCCTGTTCCCAAAAAAATCCAATCTGGTGAGGAATTTTGGGAACGCAAAACAACTTTTTTTCTTTTTTTTCTAAAGCGTGGAAACATAATTTTTAAATTGCCACCCCCGATCTTTATAATTTTTAAACATATCAAAAGAAGCGCAAGCAGGTGAAAGAAGAATAATATCTCCCTTTTTTGCTTCTTTAAAAGCTAAATTAACAATTTCCTTCATTGTTTTTGGACGAAAAATAATTTTTCCTTTAAATCCACCTTTTAAAAGAGCTTTTTTAATTTTTAAAGCAGTCAAACCAACCAAAATTACCGTTTTCACTAAAGAATTAGCGACTTCTTTTCCCAACTGAGAATAGTCTGAACCTTTTTCTGATCCCCCTAATATTAAAATTATCGGTGATTTAAAAGCTTTTATCGCCGCAATTGTTGTTTCGGGAGTAGTAGAAAAAGAATCATTATAAAATTTAACACCGTTTATTTCTCTCACAAATTCTAAACGATGTTCTAATCCCTTAAAACCAAAAACCGCCGAAAAACTTTTAAAATTTACTCCCGCCAAATAACCAGCAGTAATCGCCGCACAAACATTTTCCCAGTTATGTTCTCCCAAAAGCTGAAGTTTTTCTGTTGAACCTATTAGTTTCTCAAAAAGATAAATTTTTTTATTTTTAATATAAGCACCTTTAACCTTTTTTTGCCGACTAAAATAAAAGACTTGCCCAGAGGTTAATTTAGCCAACGAACAAGAATTTTGATTATCCGCATTTATTACCGCAAAATCTTGTTTTGTTTGGTGACGAACGATATTTGATTTTGCCAAAAGATACTCCTCAAAAGAAGAATGATAGTCTAAATGTTCCGGAGCAATAAATAATACTACCGCAATATGAGGACTTTTTTCTAAATCAATTAACTGAAAGCTAGAAAGTTCTAAAACTACCCAACTTTTTTTATCTAAATAAGGTAAAATTTTTAAAACTGGTTCACCAATATTTCCTCCTAAATAAACTTTTTTTCCATCTTTTTTTAAAATTTCATAAATTAAAGTAGAAGTAGTTCCTTTTCCTTTTGTTCCGGTAACTCCAATTATTTTTCCGGGGCAAAGATCAAAAAAAAGTTTAGTGGCGCTGGTAATTATTTTTCCTGCTTTTTTGGCTTCTTCAATTTCCGGTAAAGAAGGACGAAAGCCAGGCGAACGAAAGATAATATCAAAATCCATTAAACCTTTTTTCAAATAATTTTCTCCCAAAAAATAATTTTTAATCTTTAGTTTTTTAATTTTTTCTTTTATCTCTTGATCGTTTTTCTGATCAAAAACGGTAATTTCTTTTATCCCTTGATTAAGAAGAAATTGACAAACATCTTCTCCTTCAATCCCCAATCCCAAAATCGCAATTTTTTTTCCTTGAAAGTTAATCATCAAAGTTTATTATAGCAGAGTTAAAAACTACATTAGGGATAACCACAAACCAAAAATTGCCAACATTACGCCTGCTAACCAAGCCCGAAAAACAATTTTTGGTTCTTCCCAACCCCGATATTGTAACCATAAATGAAAGGGAGCAACCGCAAAAACTTTTCTTCCTAAAAATTTTTTCCCAAGCATTTGAATTAAGCTAGAAGTTACCTCAACAATAAATAGTCCGCCAATAACCACTAACCCCATAATTTTTCCCAAAAGAAGACCAACTACCGCCAAAGTAGCTCCAAAAGATAGTGCGCCTACATCCCCTAACCAAATTCGCGCGGGATAGATATTAAAATACAAAAAGGCAATAATTCCTCCTAACCACAAAGCAAGAAAAACTGCTAAAGTGGTATCTAAAATTGAAGCAGAAATAACCCAAAAAGCAAAAAGGCAAATCATTAATAATCCACAAGACAATCCATCCAATCCATCAGTAATGTTGAAAGCATTGGCAAAAGCAACAATTACAAAAGCAGCAAAAGGAATATAAAAAAGCCCTAAATAAATCGTTCCTAAAAAGGGAATATAAACAAAATTAATCCCCAAATTAAAATATAAAAGCCCAGCAATAATAAAAGCCAAAATCCATTGAATAATAAATTTATGTCTCATTCTTAACCCAAAAAAACCGCTTTGTTGAAAACCGAAAAATTTTTTCAAATCATCATAAAGCCCTAAAATCCCAAAAGAAATAAAAGTAAAAAATAAGATATTTAATTCTTCTTTAATTGGATAAACGGCGGTAACATATACACCCAAAAATTTCACTAAAGGAAAAAGAATAAAATACATTAAAGAAACAGTAAAAATTATTAATAATCCTCCTCCGACTGGTGTGCCTGCTTTATGTTTATGAAGCTTGTTAAAAATCGGGGTGATCTTTCCTAAAAAATCTCTTGTTTTTTGTTCTTGGCGAAGAAATTTTAGTTTATATAAAAAATCAATAAAAGGAACAATTAAAATACTATGAATAATAAAGGAAAAAATTAAGATTCCTAAAAAAAGACTCATTTTTTTAATTTTATGTTATTTAAATCCCTTTTGTAAATAAGGACAATTTTGACATTGCCAATAAAAATGACAAGAAGTTACTCGGCAGCCTACTTTTTTCCCTTCAAGAATTAATAAAATTCTTTCAGTATGACGAAGTAAAGAACCCTTAAGATAGAATAAATCTCCCTTTTTTAAAATCTTTTTTAAAATCTCTCCTGCTTCTAAAACATCTTTTGCCCAAAAAAGTTGATTTTTATCTTTTCCTAATTTTTCTGCTTCTTTTACCGCTAATTTTTGTAAAGGCCCAATACCTAAAAAGTAGTCAATGTTTTTTAATTGAGCAATTTTTTTTCCAATCTCTCGATGTTCTTTTTCTGCCATTACTCCTAATTCTCCCATTTCTCCTAAAACCGCCACTCTTTTTCCTTTAGTTGGTAATTCGCTTAAGGTTTCTAAACCTGCTTGGGTAGAAGCAGGGTTAGCTCTTAGATGATCGTCAATTAATATTGTTTCCAAAGGCCCTTTTTCAACGCTTAATCTTCCTTTTAGTGGTTTTAAATTTTTTAATCCTTTTTTAATTAACTCCCAATCTAATCCTACCAATCTTCCCACAATTGCTCCTACCAAACACGCATGAACGAAATGTCTTCCTATTAAACCGGTGATAATTTTTATCCTTTCTTTTTGATGACATAAAGTAAATTCTGTTCCTGAAAAATTTACTTTTATATTTTCTGCCCAATAATCAGCTTTTGGAGAAGTTCCATACCAAATAACTTTCGCTTGAGTAACTTTCGCCATTGGCAAAACCCGAATATCATCTTTATTCAAAATCGCCCATCCTGTTTTCGACAATGCTTTTAGAAGTTTGCTTTTTTCGCTTACAATTCCCTCCAATGAACCCAAAAGTTCCGGATCCGAATGAGTAGGGTTAATACCAGTAATCACTCCAATATGAGGTTTAACCAATGATAAATGAAAATCCATCTCGTTTTTATGGTCAACACCATATTCTAAAACCAGATATCTATGTTTTGGTCTTAATTTCAAAATAGTAATCGGTAGATTATAAATAGTGTCTAAATTGATATCAGTTTGAAGAGTAGGTGCTTTTTGAGAAAGAACTTCGGTAATTGCCCGAGTGGTGTTCGTTTTTCCATAACTTCCGGTAATTCCAATAATAGTTAAATGAGGAAAAAATTTAAGCCAAGTTTTTGCTAAAATCCTTCTTGTAAAATGAAAAATTTGTTTCCAGTTTTTCTTTTTTTCCATAAAAAAATTCTATCATTTTTTTATTATTTTTATTCTACCCTTTTAATTTCCGCTCCTAATGATTTTAATCTTTCTTCGATTCTTTCATATCCTCTTTCAATTATTTCAATTTTACCAATTTCGCTTTTTCCTTCAGCGCACAAAGCAGCGCAAATTAAAGCCATTCCCGCGCGAATATCCGGACTTTCTAATTCTTTCCCTCGCAATTTCGTCGGTCCAGCCACTATTACTCGGTGAGGATCACATAAAGTAATATTTGCTCCCATTGTAATTAATTTATCGACAAAAAACATCCGCGATTCATACATCCAATCATGACATAAACTTACTCCCTGTGCTTGAGTAGCTAAAACAATAAAAGGACTCATTAAATCGGTAGGAAAGCCCGGCCACGGACGAGTTTGAAATTTATTTAATGAAGGCTGAAGTTTTGAAGGATAAACTTCCAAACTTTCCTTATTCAATTTGAACTTCATTCCTATCTTTTGAAAATAATAACTAATCATCGGAAAATCTTGAAACCTAATCCCTCTAATTTTTATTTCTCCTTGTGTAACCGCCCCAATAATGGCAAATGTTCCTGCATCAATGTAATCCGGACCAACTTTAAATGTCGCTCCGTGAAGTTTTTTTACTCCTTCGATTTCAATTCGATTAGTTCCTAATCCTTTTATTTTTGCTCCCATTAAATTTAAAAATTCACCTAAATCTTGAATATGAGGTTCACATGCCGCATCTTCAATAATTGTTTTTCCTGGAATTAAACTAGCCAAAAGCATCGCATTTTCAGTGGCAGTCACTGAAACTTCTGTTAAAAAAATTCTATTTGCTTTTGGTTTTTTTAATTCTGCTTCGTAATTTTCTTCTCCCACTAAAATTTTTGCCCCTAACTTTTCTAAAGCTTGAAAATGAATATCAACCGGTCTTCTTCCCACCATACATCCGCCGGGATGCCTTAAGAGTGCTTTTCTAAAACGCGCCAATAATGGCCCCAAAAGAAGAATTGAGGCTCTTAATTTGGAAACTAATAAAGGATTAAGATGGTATTTTTTCACCCCCCGACAATTAATTACTAATCGATTGGTTCCCAATCCCTCAATCTTTGCTCCCAAATCCTTCATTAATTCTCCTAAAACAATTACATCACCTATTCGAGGAACGTTTTCTAATACACAATCTTCATCAGTTAAAAGACACGCCGCCATTAATGGCAAAACTGAATTTTTGTTTCCAGAAACCCAAACTTCTCCTTTTAATTTTTTTCCTCCTTCAATAATAAATTTTGCCATCTGAAAATATTTTATCCTTCTTTTTTAAATTTAGCAAATCCTAAAAAACAAATTTCTTCTTTTAACTCTACACCAAATTTTTCTTTGATTTTTTCTTTAATTAAACCAATTAATTTTAAAACATCTTTTGCTTTTGCTTTACCTATATTAACAATAAAATTGGCATGTTTTGGAGAAACTTGAGCATCACCAACACTTTTTCCCTTAAAACCAGCTTTATCGATGAGTTCTCCTGCTGCTAGTGGTTTAGGATTAATAAAAATACAACCAGCTGATGGCTCTTTTGGTTGTCCCTGACGACGACTTAAATATTCCTTCATCATTTCCTCAATTTTTTTAGCCTCACCCTTCTCAAGTTGAAACTCAACCGCTAAAATTATTTCTTCGCTTTTTTTAAATCGACTTTGCCGATAAGAAAACTCACATTCTTTTTTCTCTAACCATTTAATTTCTCCTTTTTTTGTTAAAACTTTTACTTTTTTAACTTTATCTCCAATTCCCATTCCCCAGGCTCCCGCATTTCCTCTCACTGCTCCACCCACTGTTCCCGGAATACCAATTAAAAATTCCAATCCCGCTAAAGAATGATCTTTTGCTTTCTTAAGAATGGTACTTAACTTTGTTCCTGCTCCAGCAATAATTTTTCTATCTTTAATTTCTAATTGAGAATTGGCAATTTTTATTACCAGCCCCCGAAAACCTTCATCGGCCACTAAAAGATTTGAACCTCCTCCTAAAATAAAATAGGGAATTTTAAGTTTTTTTGCGATTAAAACCGCTTTAATTATCTCTTCTTCTGTTTTTGCTTCGTAAAATAAATCCGCCGGCCCCCCAATTTTAAAAGTGGTATGTAAAGAAAGCGGCTCTTTTTCTTTAACCCGCTTCTTGCCTAAGAATTTAATGATTTTAAGATATTTTTTCCCCATGAAAAAATACTCCCCGCTCCCAAAGTAAAAATAATATCATCTTTTTTAACCTCTTTCTTTAATAATTCTATCACTTCGGGTAATCCGGGACGAAAAAATACCGCCGGATGATTTTTGGCTACTTCTTGGGCTAATATTTTTCCAGTTATTCCTAAGTTATCTTTTTCTCTTGCTGAGGCATAAATTTCACTAATAATTACTAGTCCTGCCCCATTAAAACAACGACCAAATTCTTTTAATAAAGCCTTTGTGCGGCTATAAGTATGAGGTTGAAAAACCGTAATAATTCTTTTTTGAGGAAACCACTTTTTGGCAGTATCAATTACCTGTTTGATTTCTGAAGGATGATGAGCATAATCGTCGTAAACCATAACTCCTCTCCTTTCTCCAATAAACTCAAATCTTCTTTTTGTTCCTCGAAAATTTTTAAGGCCAACTTTTATTTCGTTTTCTCTCATTCCTAAAAAAATTCCCACCGCAAATCCAGCCGCACTATTCAAAATATTAAATCTTCCCGGAATTTTTATTTTTATTCCCCGAAACAAAATTCCTTTAAAAGAAAGATCAAAAAATGTTTCTCCATTTCTTAAAGTAAAATTTTCAATCCGCCAATCTGCCTGAGGAGAAAAACCATAGGTTTGTAAAACGGGTTTAAATTTTTTGGCTACCACTAAAGTATTAGGATTATCAGCACAAGCTAAAAGCAAACCATCTTTAGGAATTTTTTCAAAAAAAGAAGCAAAGGCTTCTTTGGTTTTTTCAAAGTTTGGGTAAATATCTGGATGATCATATTCGATATTAGTAACAACAATTATTTTGGGATTTTGAAAAATAAATCTTGGTCGATTATCTACTCCTGGTGAATTGGCATACTCATCCGCTTCCACCACAAATTCTTTTCCTTCATCCCACTTTCCTGGAAAACCTAAGGGTTTAATCCCAGCAACACCAATCGCGTAACTTGGCTTTCTTTTTCCAAAACTTAAAATATTGGCAATTATTGAGGAAGTGGTAGTTTTTCCTCCCACTCCGCAAACAGAGATACCTAATTTACTCTCCATTAGCTTTCCTAAAGCCTCAGCGTGAGTCAAAACGGAAATTTTTAATTTTTTAGCAATTATTACCTCCGGATTATTTAATCCCCCATGAGCGCCGGTGGTAATTAATAAATCAGGTTTCGGTTTTAGATTTTCTTCTTTAAATCCTATTTTCCAGCTAATTTTTCTTTTTTTTAAAACCTCATCAGTTACAAATTTTTCCTCAACATCAGAACCGCTAATTTTAATTCCTATATCTTGTAAACAGCAAGCTAAGGCAATCATTCCCACCCCTTTAATTCCGGTAAAGTGAACCCGTTTGATATTTTTTAAAAAAACTGGTTTTTCCATTGCTTTAATTAATTAAATTAAAAAATTTATTTAATTAAACTAATCAAAATTTTTTCAAACTTTTAAACCAATAATTGACAAAATTTCTCCATAATCTTTTTGATTGTCTTTTCTATATGAAAAAAATTCTTGATAATTACAAGAAGTACACATTCCAGAACTAAAAATATTTTTTTCCCAAATTCCACTATGAATTAACTGAATTTTGGTAGGAAGGAATAAATTTAAATATTTTTCTTCAAGTACCATCCCTTTTATTTTCCCGAATTCATTAATAAATTGATCAATTCGATTTTTATCAACAGAATAACATTTTTGACAAATATGAGGACCAATGGCGACTAAAATATTTTGAGGAATTCCTCCTAAACGAATTATTTGATCAACCATTTTTTGCGGTAATCTTTTTAACACTCCTCGCCAACCAGCATGAGCTACGCCAATAATTTTTCTTTCGGGCTCAAAATAAAGCAAGGGCAAGCAATCCGCTGTTCTTACCCCAAGAATTAAATTCCACTCCTGGGTAATTAAACCATCTACTCCCGAAATGATTTTTCCTTTATCTTTTTCTTTTACCACTTTTATTTTTGAACCATGAACTTGTTCCGCTAAAATCAAGCTTTTTTCTTCTCCATCCAAAAGTTTAATAAATTTTTTCCTGGCTTCTTTTTCTAAACCACAATTCCCCAAATTGCGGGAAGAAATCCCATGAATTAAAAAGGGAAATTTTTTTAATTCTTCAAACTGATAAATTCCTTTTTTGTTTTTAAGAAACATTTTTAAATAATCTCCTTCTGATTGCCTTTTTAACCTCTAAAAATTCATTCCAAGGATATTCTTTTTTTCCATAACACATTGAACGTTCGTGTCCCTTTCCGCAAAAAACTAGAATATCACCATTTTTAGCTAATTTCTCGATAGCGAATCGGATTGCTTTTCGCCGATCTGGAATTCTTATAAACCACTTCTCTTCTTTTAATTCATTTTCTTGCTTAATTTCTTCTTCTTTTTTTTCCTCCATTCCTCCTTCTAAACAACCCTCCGCAATTTGATTAATAATTTTATTAACGTCTTCAGTTCGCGGATCTTCAGCAGTAAGAATCGCAATATTCGCTAATCTCCCCGCCACTTCTCCCATCATTTTTCTTTTAGCAATATCTCTTAAACCTGCAGACCCAAAGACAGCAATTAATCTTCCTTGATTAACTAATGGTTTTAGTGTTTTTAAAGCATTTTCTAACCCCGAGGCGGTTTTCGCAAAATCAACAAAAACTTTAAATTTCTGCCCCATTTTAATTTCTTCCATTCTTCCCTTAACTCCTTTAAAGGAAATTAGCGCTTTTTTAATTTTTCCCGGTTTGATTCCTAAATTTACTGCCACCGCAATTCCTGCTAAACAATTATATTGATTATATTCACCAGGAAGTTTAGTTTTAAAAGGAAAATTTTTTGGTGTAAAATCTGCTTCGTTCTTAATTGCGTAAGTAATTATTTTTTTCCTTTTTATTTTTGGATTTTTAAAAAAATACTCATATGAATAGTCATCTTTATTTAAGACTACAATTTGAGAATTTTCCAAAAGTTTTCCTTTTGCTTGAGCATAATTTTCCCAACTTTTATGATAATCTAAATGATCATGAGTTACGTTCGTCACCACTCCTATTTGAAATTTGATTCCCCATAATCGATACTGATCTAAACCATGAGAAGAACATTCCAATACCACATATCGCTTTCCTTTATTAACCATCTGGCGAAGAATTTTTTGTAAAACAAAAGGGTCAGGAGTAGTAGTATGAAGCCCAGGAGAAGATAAAGTAGAAATTATTCCCACTTTAAAACCATTTTTTTTAAGCAAATGGCCAATTAAATGAACAGTGGTCGTTTTCCCATCCGTTCCCGTAACGCCAATCATTATTAATTTTTTTGAGGGAAAACGATAAATTAAATTGGCTAAAATCGCGGTTAAAAAATGAAAGAAGTTTTTTATTTTTCTTATCATTAATAGCTTTATTATAGCTTAATTTTTATTTTTCCTCTACTAAAATTCCATAATATAAAAACAATTCGTTAGCAATCTCAAACCATAAAGGTGCTGCCGTTTCTGAGCCCCAAGGGGAAGAAGTTGGCTCTCTTAACGTCACCAACATCACAAATTTTGGCTTATCGGCGGGAGCAAAACCGATAAAGGAAGCGATTGTTTTTTCTTCATCGTAATGACCTGCCACGGGAATTTGGGCGGTTCCCGTCTTTCCGGCAATACGAAAACCTTGAGGTTTTGCCCACTTTGCCTCGCCTTTTTCCACCGCATTAACCATCATTTCTTTAATCATTTGGGCAGTATTTGGCTTAATTACCCTTTCTTCTTTTTTTGGTTGAATTTCTTCTTCTCCTTTCTCTCCAATAATCTTTTTTACCACAAATGGTTTATATAACACCCCACCGTTAGCTAACGCTCCGACCGCTTTTACCATTTGAAGAGGAGTCACCGCAATTCCCTGACCAAAAGAAATAGTGGCTAAATCAATAAACTTCCAATCTTTTTTTTCTCGCAAGGGAGGACTAGTTTCTTCTTGAAGATCGATTCCTGTAGGTTTTCCAAAACCGAATTTTTTAAGATATTGATATGTTCTTTCTATCCCTAATTTTTCTGCTACAAAAACCATTCCCACATTATCAGAATGTTGAATTATTTCTGTCATTGTTGAATTAGGATAATATTTATCGTTCCAAGTTTTAATTGTATACTCAGCAATTTTTCTCGGACCATTGCATTTTTCACAACGACTCTCTGGAGTAACTACCCCACTGTCCAAGGCCGCCGCCATAATAATTACTTTAAAAGTTGATCCTGGCTCATAAGAAGAAGCAATTACCGGATTAGAAAAAATTTCTTCCTTATATTGCCAATAATATCCAGGATGATAATTAGGAAAGGAAGCCATCGCAATAATTGCTCCATTGAAAGGATCCATTACCGTAACTGTCCCACTTTTTGCCCCATACCTTATCAATCCTTTTTTCAATTTTTCTTCAACAATATACTGAACTGAACGATCTAAATTAAGAACAAGACTTCGACCATCAATTTTTTCCTGACTTTTATCCTCTCCTAATAAAATTGGGTTTCCCAATGCATCTTTTTCCTGGCGTATTATTCCTGGTTTTCCTTTTAGTTGAAGATCATAAAAACCCTCAAGCCCAAAATATCCTTTTTCTTTCCCATCTTTATCAAAACCAACAAAACCTAAAAGATGAGCGGCCATTGAAGCCTCGGGATAAACTCTTTTTTGCTGTTCTTCAAAACCAATTCCTTTAATAGACATTTTCTCAATTTTCTCTTTAGTTTGTCGAGAAACTTTTTGTTTTAGGGGAGTCCACCATAATTTTTTTAAAGAAAGCCTTTCGATAATTATTTTTTCTAAATCTTCTATTTTTTCTGAAGTTTCTTCGGATAAAATTGGCGCAATTCTTTTAGCCACTTTCTCTGGTTCTTCTTTTAATTCTTTAGGAGAACCAAACACTAAATAAGCCTCCTCATTACTTACTAAAGGAAACCCATCATTAAAAAAAATTTCCCCTCTTTTTGCAGGAATTTCAAAAGAAACCCAATGTTGTTTTTCTGCTAACGCCTTTAATTCCTCTCCTTTAATTATTTGCCAATAAAAAAGCCGACTAATAATCAACCCGGTAAAAATCACAAAAAAGATTAAAAGAAGATTTATCCGCCAGGAAAAATTCATTTCCTTAAAGCAACTGCATTATCCTCGGTAAGATGAAAAACTACTGAAGTTTTTACTAAACCCAATTCTTCTGCTTTCTGGGAAATTTTCTTTAAAGAAGTTTCTTTGGCTAATTCTTCATTTAAAATCTTAATTTCTTCATTTAATTGACTGAGTTTAACTTGCCAATTTTTTGTTTCCGCAGATAAACTTACTAACCAACAAGAAATTATTATCTGAAAAATAATCAAAATTCCTAAAATTAACACCGTAAATTTAAAAAAATCAAATTGTTTTTTTGTTTTTTTCTTTTTCATTTTATATTTTTTCCGCTACTCTTAATTTAGCGCTCCGACTTTTTGGATTTTCTTTTTTCTCTTCTTCTGTCGGTCTAATTGGTTTTTTAGTTAAAATTTTTAATTTTCCCTTTTTAAATTCCTCGTTAAAAAAATTCTTTACAATTCTATCTTCTAATGAATGAAAACTAATTATTAATAATCTCCCACCTGGTTTTAAAAGATCTTCTGCCTGTGGTAATGCTTCTTTTAAATTTTCTAATTCGTTATTAACCGTAATTCTTAGTGCTTGAAAACATTTTCGTGCTGGATGTTTTTTTCTTTTTCCTTTTGGTAACGCCCGTAAAATAATTTCCACTAACTCTTGGGTAGTGGTAATTGGTTTTAATTGACGGGCGCGGCAAATAGCTTCAGCAATTCGCCGAGCACGCTTTTCTTCACCAAATTTAAGAAAAATTTTAGTAAGTTCATTTTCGCTTAAATTATTAACTAAGTCGCCGGCGGTTATTTTTAAAGAAGGATCCATTCTCATATCTAATGGCCCTTCTTTTCGAAAAGAAAAACCCCGCCGACCTTCTTCTAACTGATGCCACGAAACCCCTAGATCAAAGATTATTCCTTCAACTCTACCAAATCCTTCCTTCTGAGCTATTTTTTTAATTTCTCTAAAATTACCCCGCACCAGCCGCCAGGAAGAATTAACCCTTGAAGCAAATTTTTCTTGCTTCAAGGGAGGGCAGGCTAAGGAGAGATTCTCCCCGGCGGCTTGGATTGCTTCGGGATCACAATCAATACCCAAAATCTTTCCTCCTCTTTTAACAATTTCCAACGCGTATCCTCCACCACCTACCGTGGCATCGATATATTTTCCTCCCTTTTTAACTACTAATAATTCAATAACTTTATTTAAAAGAACTGGTTTATGAAAAATTTTTTCCACGATAGTTCTCCCATTTCTTTTTATCCCAAATCTCAAAATGATCTCCGGCACCAATTAAAACGATTTCTTCTTTAATTCCTGCATACTCCATCATTTTTTCAGGAATGACAAATCTTCCCTGAGAATCAAGATTAATTACTTCAGCATTCATACAAAGTTGTCTTCTTAATTTTCTTCCTTCTTCGTCAGAAATTGGTCTTGATAAATCAACCGCCGTTACCTGCTCCCACACCTTTTCCTCAAAACCAAAAATACATTCATCCAACCCTACCGACAAGACAATTTTTTTTCCTTTAATTTCCTTTCTTATCTTTCCCGGTAATACCAAGCGATTTTTTCCAATCAAGCTTGGTTGGTAGGTTCCTAAAAGCATCTTCCTTTTTTCACCATTTTAATACTTTTTAAACCATTTTGAAACAAAAAAATCCTTTTGTCAAGAGGTATTTTTGGGAAAAGTTGATTAAAAGAAAGTTAAAAAGAAAAAGCTTACTGAATTAGCCAACCCTGAACTTGAAGATTATAATCTTTTGAATCTAAATCAAAAGGGGCAGTAATTTTAATTACCCCCTCTTTCCCACGAAGACGAAGCAAAAGATTTCCCGTAGTCACATCTTCATCATATTTACAAACATTTCGCGAACACGTTCCTAACAAAATTTTTCGACTAATTTCTGTTTCTCCTTCCTTTAAATTAATTGTCCCAATTACACCACGCGTGATTCCTTTTGATAAATAAGTTAACTCATATTCCACTAAATTAGCATTTTTAATATTTTTTATTTCTAAGGTAACTTCTTTTTTATCAGCGCGAGGAATAAGACGAACTAAAGGAAGTTCATCGGAAGATAATTCTTTTTGAATTTTAGGAGTCGGTGTCGCCGCGACTTTTGGGGAAAAATTTGCTCCTTTACTTCTTATTTTTCCAAAAAAGACAACAAAACCAATTATTCCCATTAAACCCACTAAAACTATTCCAACAATCAAAAGATTTTTCTTCATAGATTTAATCTATTTTGAAAGTATTCTTTTAATTTGTCAACAGAAACTCTTTCTTGATGAGTAGTCTCTCTATCTCTTACAGTCACGGTGCTATCTTTTAAAGTTTGAAAATCAACGGTTACACACCACGGTGTCCCAATTTCATCTTGAGCAAAATAACGTTTTCCAATATTTCCTCGCTCATCCCAAGCAACCACAAAGATAGATTTTAAATCTTCATAAATTTTTCTTGCTATTTTTACTAAATCAGGTTTGTTAGCCAATAAAGGAAAAACGGCGATTTTAACGGGAGAAATTTTCGGATTGAGTGATAAAATTACTCGAGTACTATTATTACTCTTTTCCTCACGATAAGCCTCGCATAATAGAGCTAAAACTAATCTTTCTACCCCTATCGATGGCTCAATAACAAAAGGATAAAACTTCTTTCCGTTTTCATCTTGATAACTTAAATCTTTCCCGGAAAATCGAGAATGGTTTTTTAAATCAAAGTCAGTCCGATTGGCAATTCCCTCCAACTCTGCCCATCCAAAGGGAAATTTATATTCAATATCTACTGTTCTTTTTGAGTAATGAGCCAAAGATTTTTTTGGATGCTCAAAGAAACGAAGATGGTTTTTATTTATTCCCAACTCTAAATGCCAATTTAATCTTTCTTTTAACCAATATTCATGCCATTTTTCATCTTCCTCTGGTTTAACAAAATATTCCAATTCCATCATTTCAAATTCTCTATCGCGAAAAATAAAATCCCCGGTCGTAATTTCATTCCGAAAACCTTTCCCTATTTGAGCAATTCCAAAAGGTAATTTCGGATGAAAACTATCAATTACATTGGCAAAATTAATAAAAATTCCCTGACAAGTTTCCGGACGAAGATAAGCTTTATTAGCAGTTTCCTTGGCGGGACCAACATAAGTTTCAAACATTAAATTAAACTGTTTTACTTCAGTAAGTCCCCCTCCACATTCAGGACAAATATCGCCTTCTAATTTATCTGCCCTAAATCGTTTATGGCAAGATTTACACTCTCTTAATGGGTCAGTAAAAGAAACTACATGCCCCGAAGCTTCCCATGTTTTTGGATGATGAATAATTGTAGAATCTAAACCAAAAACATCATCCCTTTCCCAAACAATTTTTTTCCACCACCATTTTTTAATATTATTTTTTAACTCCACTCCCAATGGCCCAAAATCCCAAAAACCACCTATCCCTCCATAAATTTCCGACCCGGGATAAATAAATCCCCTTCTTTTACAAAGGGCAACAATTTTTTCTAATAAATTACTCATGAATATATAATACCATACTTAAGAAAAAGTACGAAAAGTATTTATTTTTCTTTCTATAATTTTTTCAATATAAGAAATTAAATTTCCTTTATCCTTTAATTGCGGAGGGATTCCAAAACCAGAAAAAAGCAAAATTTTTTCCTCAAATTCTTTTTTTAATTTTTCTTCTTCGTTTTTTTCCAGTAACTTTAATGAGTTTTTTAAAAGATTAAAAATTTTTTCGTTTTTTTCTCCTTCAGGAGTAAATTTATCCACTAATTCACAAAAATAATAGGCTAATTTTACTTTATTTATATTTTTTCTCCAGGAAGAAAAATTATCTAAAACCTCTACCTCCGATAAAATGTCAAAAGTTTTTCCTTTTCTAATTAAAAACCGACAAAAATTAAATGTCTCTAAATTTCCTGCTCGCTTACTGGTAATTTTTCTTACTCCTTTGGCCAAAACTTTTATTTTTCCATAATTTAAAGTAAAAATAGTCAAAATCCTATCAATTTCTCCATAATTTTTTCTTTTAAGAATTATTCCCTGGGTTTTATAGAGGTAATTCATTAAAGAGATAAAATTAATTCTTTATCTTTATCAAGATCAAATTCTTCTATATTTTTATTGGTTTTTATTTCATACCGAAAGGCTTTAGTTCCTGGCTGTTTCTGAATTAGAAGGCGATAATCTCCATTTCCTTTAAACGGCAACTTATATTTAAAAATTACCTGAGCTTTTCCTAATGGTCTTAGAGGAGCTTTATCCCCATAAAAAGCCTCAAAAACTGTTTTTCCTAATTCTTCATAGGTACGAACTTCTACTTCTGAACCTGAAGCTTCAATTAACTCGCTTCCTTTAGGCACATAAATTCTTAACCAATTCCGATAAAGACCATTTAAACAAAGATCTCCCGCCTCTAAATTACAATTTGAAGGAGGAGCGGGATTAACATAATCAATAGTGACTTTCTTGATTATTTCTTGATTTTCGTTTATCTCAATTTCCTGGGTGACTGTTTGGTAAATGAAAATATTTGATTTCGCGCCGGCAAAATTACAATCATTAAGATGAAAATAATCGCCCTGATAATCTTTAATCCTTCCTCCTGCATTTAAAGTTTCAATTGCTTTTTGAATATCCTCATTGAAAAAGTAAAAAAGAATATGTTTTTCCTGAATATTTTTAAATCCTACATCAAAAAATTCTGGCCATTTTTTGGCTGGTGACTGCATTACATGAAGTAAAATTGCGTGCATTAATGGTCCTAACATTGCCTTTCTTTCTGTTCTTAAGGTTCCTACTGGTTTATCAGCTAACTTTTCCAGTTCATAAAAAACTTGCGGACAATTGCATCGTGGATCGTTTTCTGCCGAAAAAGTCCCCCATTCCGCTACTCCCACCGGCCCTAAAACTTTTAAAATATCAACCAAAACTTGAGTATCCACCGCAATTACTCCATCGACATCAGGACCACCGGCGGTTTTATAATGAGGCCAAAAAGTTTCTATAAACACTTTAAAATCAGGAGAAAGATTCATATCTCTTAAATGCCAATAATAAACATTTTTATGATATTTTTTAATTGGCTCAGGTGCCGGCAAGCGATTCCCAAATTTACTATCTAAAGTATAAATATCCCACGAACCTAACGGTTTAAAATTTCCTTTATGAACTTCTAAAATTGCGTAAGCGGTTAAAAACCCTCCGGTGGGTCTTAATTCGGCATCATTTTGAAAAAGTAAAAGATATCTTTTTGCATCAGGAAAACCCAATAAAGGTTTTAAATAAGAAATTAAAGGTTTAATCTCCTCCATCATTAATCTGGTTTCTTTTAAAAGTGTTTGTCCTTTTACAATTTTTTCTCTTATTTGATAACCAAAAAGCTTTTGGGGATATTTTTGAGGATTAATTTTGTTAATCTCTTCCTCTGCTAATTTTAATTTCTCATCAATTTTATCAATATTTGGTTGAAGCTTATCTAAAGTATCTAAAGCCAACATTAACCTTTCTTCGGTGGTCAGTGCTTTTTCTTCCTTTTTTTCTTTTAAACCCAAAATATCGGCATAAGGTTCAATTCCCTCAATTGTAAGTTCCCCCGCTTCGATTAAGTATTTACCACCCTGAAATAAACTTTCTCCATCCTTATAATAGGGAAAAAATTTAAAAACAATCAGTTTTTGATAACTTTTTTCTAAACTTAAAAATTTCTCCTTAAATTCACCTAATTTTTCTTTAGTTTCCTCTAAATTTTGACTTTTAATTGCCTCCGATAATTGTTTTCCATCCTGAAGTAAAGCTAAGGCTTCATTTTTAAAATTTAAAAGAGGAAAAATAGTTAATCCTCCCACTAAAATTATTAAAAAAAGAAATCCTCCCAACACCCATAAAAATTTTTTGGAAAAGCGAGGAAATTTTAATCTTAATTTTTTTTCTGGTTGATTTAAATCTTCAAAAAGAGTAATTCTTTTTGTTTCTAAATCTTGATTCATTTTTATAAGGCTCCTTTCCCAGAAATCATTGCCCAAGGGGTCTTAAGAATAATAATAATATCTTTTAAAATAGACCGCTGTCGGGCATACCAGGCATCCATTTCTACTCTTTTATCAAAATTTATTTCACTTCTTCCGGAAACTTGCCAATAACCAGTAATTCCCGGTTTAATTTTTAAAAGTTCTTTAACGTATTTTTTGGTATGGGGATAAACCTTTTGTTGCTCTTCCAATTCATCTGGATAATAAGCACGAGGACCGACAATACTCATTTCTCCTTTTAAAACATTAAATACTTGGGGTAGTTCATCTAAAGAAAACCGTCTTAAAATTTTTCCTACACGGGTAACTCTGGGGTCATTTTTTAATTTATAACTGCTTTTTTTGTACTCTTCATAAAGCTTTTTAAATTTTGGGTCTGTTCTTAGAAGTTGATGGGCGTTAGCAATCATTGTTCGAAACTTATACATCTTAAACAACTTTTTGTCCTTTCCTACTCTTTTAGGAATATCGGCAAATACCGGTCCGGGCGAATCTAGTTTTATTAAAATGGGAACAATTAAAAACACCGGTGCAAAAACAATTAATATTCCGATAGCCACAATGATATCTAAAATTCTTTTGGCAGTTTCGTATTTCATTTTTAAAGATATTCTTTTTTATTTTTTTCTTTAAGAAGATTAACTATCTGCTTTACTTCTTGGGCTTTATCTTTTCGACAAATTAAAACCGCATCAGAACTATCAACTACGATTAAATCCTCAACTCCAATTAAAGCAATCAATTGATCATCAAATTGAATTAAATTATTTTTTGCCTCCAAAGCGATTACTTCTCCTTTTTTTCCAAATTTAATAATCACGTTTCCCTGGTCATCTTTGGGAGAGATTTCATAAATTACACTCCAATCTCCTACATCGTTCCAACCAATATCCGCCGGAATCACCAACCCATTTCTAATTTTTTCCGAAACTGCCACATCTACCGGCATTTCGGGGGCTTCTTCATAAACTTCTTTTAATAAAGAAAAAAACCTCTTTTTGCCAATAACTGGCCGAATTTTTTCTACCGCCTGATAAATTGCCGGGGTGTATTTTTTAAGAGTTTCTAAGAAAAAACCCGATGGCCAAATATACATTCCCGAATTCCAATAGTAATTTCCTTCTTTAATAAATCTTTGAGCGGTTTCAAAATCTGGTTTTTCAACAAATTTTTCTAAATGATAAACAGCAAACCCATCGATTTTTCCTTTTTGCTTTCCGGCTTTAATATAACCAAAACCTGTATGGGGATAAGTAGGTTTAATTCCAATAGTGACTAACGTATTTTCCTTAAAAGCAGCTTTTGCTCCCGCTAATTCTACCTTTTTAAATATTTCTTCTTTTCTTACTAAGTGATCTGCCCAAAAGTTCATTATTACTGCCTGAGGATCCTTTTGATGAATTATTAACGTTCCTAAACTACAAGCCATGGCGGTATTTTTCCTTGCCGGTTCCCAAAAAATATTTTCTTGAGGAATTTGGGGAGTTTCTCTTTTAATTTCTTTAGCATACTCTTTAGAAGTAGTAACGATAAAAATTTTTTCCGGTTTAACTAATCCTTTTAATCTTCTAATTGTTTTTTGATATAAAGTTTCCTTTCCAAAAAGACGGGAAAATTGTTTTGGTGTTTTCTCCCGAGAACGTGGCCATAATCGCGTTCCTCCCCCTCCACAAATTACTAAAGCATATAAATGTTGATTTAAATCATTTTTTCCTGCCATTTTCTTATTACTAAATCCTTAAATTCTTTTTTAAATCTTTCTTTACTAAATCTTAACGCATTTTGTTGACAATCTTCAACTTTAAATTTCATTTTTTTAAATTTTTTAATCGCCGTAATTAAAGATTCTGGTGTTTGGTGATCGAAAAAAATTCCTGTTTTATTTTCAATAATTGTTTCTTTTGCTCCTCCCCCTCGAAAAGCAATTACTGGTTTTCCACACGCCTGGGCCTCTAAAGGTACTAATCCAAAATCTTCTTCTTGAGGAAAAATTACCGCCAAACAATTTTGATAATAACTTAACAACTTCTCATCTGTCAACTGACCCAAAAATTCAATGTTTTTATTAGCCATTCTTTTAAGTTTCCCCATTTGTTTACCTATCCCGATAATTTTTAATGGCAATCCCAAATCATTAAAAGCTTTTACTGCAATATCAATTTTTTTATAAGGAACCAGTCGGGAGACAATTAAGAAATATTTTGTATTTTTCTTTTCCGTTTTTCGCTTTGAGCTTTTCGCTTTGAGCTTAAAAAATTCGGTATCTATTGGTGGATAAATCAATTCAGAATCTTGACAATAGTATTTTTTAATCCTTTGTTGGATATTTTGAGAAATCGCTACATAGCAATCTGGTCGCCAAGAAGCAATTTTGTCCCATTTTCTTAAATAATTAACTATCGGTTTAGTAATCAATCTCAACATTTTATTTTTAAAGTAATCATCATAACCGCTCCACAAATACCGCGTTGGAGTTAAACAATAACAAATATGTAAAGTTGATGGTTTCGTAATAATTCCCTTAGCCGCTTCACTGGTAACCGAAATAACCACCTCAAAATTATCAAAATTAAAACTTTCAAAAGCTAAAGGCATTAACCAAGGATAAAGTTCATGATAAGTTTTTCCTAAAGGAAATTTATTCAAAAATGAAGGAAAAACTTGAAAAACTTTCGCCCATTGAGCTTTTTTGGGATTATAAACGGCAGTAAACAATGGTGCTTCTGGCCAAATTTCATGCAAAGCCAAAAGTACTCTCTCTGCTCCTCCCCATTTGTTAACTCTATCGTAAACTAAGGCTACCCTCATAAATTTTAAATTTTAAATTTTAAATTTTTATAAATTTCTATTGTTTGGCTGGCCATTTTTTTCCAAGAATAATTTTTTACTAATTGCTTTCCCTTCTTAATCAAAAATGCTTTTTTTTCTTTATTTTCTATCAATTGTCCTAACTTTTTAATTAAATCTTTTTCCGAATGTGGATCAAAGTATAATACTGCTTCTTTATATACTTCTCGAAAAACAGGAATATCCGAAGCAATTACCGGTAATCCCACTGCCATTGCTTCTAATGCCGGTAAACCAAAACCCTCCATTAAGGAGGGAAAGATAAAAGCTTCTCCCGCTTTGTAAATTTGCGATAATTCTTTATCAGAAACAAAACCAATAAATTTTACATATTCTTCCGCCTCTAATTTTTTAACCTTTTCCGCTAATCTTTTTTGAAAAATATTTCTTGCACAGACAATTACTAAATAAAGTTTTCTTATCTGATTAAATTCCTTTATTGCTTTAATTAAAGTCTCTATATTTTTATGAGGATAAAGGCTACCGGTATAAACCACGAAAGGTCTTTTAATTTTATACTTAGTTAAAAACCTATCAATTTTAAATTTAAAATTTAAAATTTTAAATTTATTTTCTACTCCTTCATATGTCACTTCAATTTTTTTTGGAGATAAACGATATTTTTTAATTAATTCTTTTTTCCAAAAATTGGAGGGAGTAATAATTTTTTTTGCTCTTTTTATTGCCCACCAAACTATTAATCGATAATTTAAATATTTAAACCAATAAAAAAGCGATCCTCTAGTAGTTGTCTCTTTCCCTTTAAAATAATGTTTAATTAAATCATGAATTGTCACCACGTAATCTCCAAACCAAAAAATCGGCACATTAAAGTGAGGAAAATGAACCAAATCAGGTTTTAATTTAAAAAGCAAAATTGGTAAAAAAAATTGTTCTTTGAAAGAATAATGGGGATAATCAGCTAAAACTTTTTTAAAATTTTTATTTTTAAATTTCAATTTTTTAAAGTACTTTTTCTTTAATAAAATAAAATATTGATTTTCTTTATCTAAACCTTCAATTTCTTTAATTAAATTCATTACATACCGACCAATTCCTGCGTTTTCCAAACCATATAAACGAGCATCGATGCAAATTTTCATAGTTTAATTAATTAAAGAAAATAATTTAATCAATTAAATTGAAAGTTTTTTTAACCTTATTTTTTCTAAAATATCAATTCCTTTTAAAACTAACCAAGTAATAAACCGCGGGTATTTATTTAAATAGTGTTTTCGATAAAAAATTCTCATTGCCGAAGTTGAAGCTTTAATTGCTTTTATTTTTGTTTCTTTATTTGCTAAAGATATTTTTTGCGATTCTTTTCTTATCCCCGAGGTTATTCCCTTAAAATGAATAATTTTTACTTTTGGAAAATAATAAATTTTCCAACCTAATTTTTTAATTCGATAACAAAAATCCAAATCCTCTCCATACCAAAAATAATCTTCATCCCACCAATTTATTTTCTCTCCTGCTTCCCGTCTTACTATTAAAAAAGCACCGGCTCCTGCATCTATTTCATGAGCTTCGTTTAAAGGTTTCCACCCGAGAATATAGCCTGAAAAAATTCTTGATTTAGGAAATAATTTTTCTAAACCAGAAAAATGACAAAAAGCATTCCAAGGTGTAGGAAAACCTCGATGGCAAGCTTCGTCCATTTTTCCATTAGGCAATTCCACTCGACAAGTAGCTACTCCCACCTCTGGATGATCATCCATAAATTTAATCATTTCTTTAAATGTATTTTTTTTCACTAAAGTATCAGGATTTAAAAACAATAAATATCTTCCCTTAGCTTTTTTAACTCCTATATTGTTCCCCGCTGAAAATCCTAAATTTTTTTTGTTTTTAATAATTATCAGTCCTTTAAATTTAAATTTTTCAATTTTCTTTATCGAATTATCAGTAGAAGCATTATCAACAACAATTACTTCATAATTAAATCCATTTTTTTCAGAAGAAAAAACCGAATTTAAACAATTTTCAAGAAATTCACCAGAATTATAATTTAAAATAATTATTGATAAATCAATTTTTTCCTTTTTGGATTTTTTCATAAACTAAATTAAGTTTTTGGGCGCTTTTTGCCCAATCGTAATTTAACTTTACTAACTTTCTTCCCTCATTTCCAATTTTTTCTATTTCTGAAGGATTTAAAATTAAATTAATTGTTTTTTTTACTATTTTTTTACAATTATCTTCAATAATTACTCCTTGTCCGTTTTTTACTTGTATTCCTTCAATTCCTTTAGAGGTAGTAATAATAGGCAATCCTGAGGCCATTGCTTCAAAAAATTTTGTTCTACTTCCTCCTCCACTTTTCATTGGCGCCACTAACACCCAAGACTGTTGATAAGCACGACGACTATCATCAATTTCCTCAATAATAATATCTTCCTTTCCTCTCCAAGAAGATAAAACTTTAGGGGCAATTTTCCCTACAATCCAAAGTTGAACATTTTTTAATTTATTTTTAATTTCTGGCCAAATTTCTTTAAGAAGAATTTCCGCTCCTTCTTTATTTTGCAACCAATGAAAATCAGCTGCTCCAAATAAAATGGTAGGAATTTTCTTTCTTTTCCATATCCTTTTTCCAAAATAATTAAAGTCAACACCGTTTTCTACTACCTCCACATCTTTTCTTCCAGAAATTTTTTTTATAAAATCTGCATCCTCCACTGAAACCGCCGTTAACCAATCTGCTTTTTTCCAAAAATAGACCTCCCAATATTTTAATTTCCAAACATCAATCATTAAAAAGGGTTTTAAAAAAAATAAATACCAAGGTAAAGTCTCTACAAAATGATGAAAAACTTTATATAAGATTGTCTGTTCGGTAAGAAGAATTGGAACTGAGGTTTTGGGAAGATGTGGCATAACATAAAAATTTTCTGCGTGAATTAAGTCATATTTTTCTTTTTTAAGCTCCTCTTCTATTGCTTTTTTTTCTTCCTCTGATAAATTTCTTATCACCAAAAAAGGATAGACTCCAAAAATTGTTTTCAATACATTTTTAACTGTCCAGGGTTTACTTGAACGATAAAAAACTTTTATCTTTCGACAATATTTTTTAAGCTCTTTTATATATTTTTTCTCTTTTTCTTCTTTTATTAAAGAAAAAAGAGTGATTTGGTGTTTTTTTGCCAAATTTTTAATTAAATTATAAGACCTTACTTGTCCTCCGGAATTAGGAGGATAAGGCAAATATGGCGTAAGCATTAAAATTTTCATAAAACCTCTTTTTTTAAAGATAAGTTAATCATCTTTATTAAAATTCCCAATAGAATCCAAAAAATGAAAGCCACTTTTGACGCTTCAAAAACATCAATAAAAGTGGCATTTATTAATATTCCAATTACCGCTCCACCTATTCCTCCTGCTATACTTTTAATAAATAAAGGGGGTCTTTTTTGCCAAAAAATTAAAAATTGCCGAAAACCCTCGACAAAAATTAATCCAAAGGCAAAAAAACCTAAAATTCCTGTCTCTCCTAAAGCCCTTAAGTAATCATTATCAGTGGCTAAAGTAATAGAAGAATAACCTGTTCCTAAAAAAGGATTTTTAATCAAAGCCCGAATAGCTCGAGGCCATTCTACTTTAAATCTAATTCCACTTGAATACTCTACCGCTACTTCCGTACTTGGTCGCCACCTTTCAATTACGGTAGGCACAGGTGTTGGAGAAATCAGAATTTTTTCTCTTTTTTGGGTTGTTTTTTTTTCTGCTAAAGGCAAAGGAGTGGGAGTTGGCGAAGGTAAAAAAGTAGGAGAAGGAATAGGAAAACTCGTTCTTATTTTTTGTTCTTGCTTGGGTAAACGCGAAGAAATAAAAGATAAATCAATATTAAAAGTTAAGGCATATCGTTGACCTAAATCAGAGGAAAAAACCATTCCTAATAAACTAAAAACTAATACCGGTCCAATCCATTTAAATTTTTTAACAAAAATTAAAACTCCAATTACTGCTACCAAATATGCAAAAAAAGAAATTCGCGAAGAAGTTAAAAGTAAAGTATAAAAGGCAAAAATTAATAAGAAAAATCCAAAAATTCTTTCCTTTTTATCTTGAGTTCCTACAATAAATCCAATTGTAATCGACAAAACCATTACCAAAAACGCTGCTAAATCATAATGACCAGCAAACGTAGAATTAACTCTAGTCCATTCGGTTAATTGCAGCAACATTCCTTTAGAAAACTCCTCATTCATGGTGGAAACTACCGGCCAATCAAAAAATTTTTGACCAACTGCATAAACTCCCACTCCGATAGTTGCTAAAAATAAAGAAAATAAATAGCTTTTAATTTGACGAAAGTTATTTAAAGAAGAATAAGCCACAAAAAACAATCCCATATATTCTATTCTTCTTAAAAAATGTAAAAAAGCTAAATGAGGGGTAATGTTTTTAGTAATTAATAAAGCGCTTAGTAAAGAAAGTAATCCTATTCCCCAATAAAAAACAATCAATTGAGAAATTTTATTCTTAAACGTAGGAAATTTATTCTTACCCTCTAAAAAAAACCAAATTAAAAAAGTAAAAGCAACAAAAAAGTCTTCAATTCTTATCGCTACATAAGTTCCTGGCACATTAAATAAAGGAAACTTCGGATAAAGAGGAACAAAAATTAGTAACGCAATAATTAATAAAGATAAAATATTACTTTCCGATGACTGCCAAAGCTTCTTCATAAGTCTCAATTAAATATTTATTTTTGGTTATTTTTCCTAAAATAACGGCTAACCATGCTTTTGATTTTAGCATAAATTTAAGAATATTTTTTTGCCATTGAGATTTATGTTTTTGGTAAAAATAGCAAAGACCCCGATAAATATTTATAATCGGCCATTTTCTCCCCGAAGGAGAACTTCCTCCACCCAAATGAATAATCTCTGCTCCTGGCCAAAAAATTATTTTCCAACCTGCTTTTTTAATCCGCCAACACCATTCTACCTCATCCATATACATAAAAATTTCTTCGTCCATAAAGCCAGCATCTTTTAAAACTTCTGGTCTTACCATCATCGCCGCCCCCATCACCCAATCTACCTCTTTTGTTTTTTTCGGAGAAAATCTTACCAAATTTCCAAACCAATGCTCACCAAAAAGCATTAAAAAAGAAACCCAAAGATGAGGAAAATAACCACAAGATGGCTGCCAACTACCATCCGGATTTAATAGCCGACAACCAAGTACTCCTATGTTAGGATTTTTATCCATAAATTCTGCCATTTTTAAGGGAGCTAAATTTTTAATAATTGTATCGGAGTTTAAAAGCAAAAAATATTCTCCCTCAGCTTTTCTCATTCCCTGATTATTTCCCGCTCCAAAACCTAAATTTTTCTTATTTTTTATAATTTTTACTCTAAAATTTGGTAAATTGGCAATTTTCAATTTAAAATTTTCCATTACCTCTATCGATCCATCCTGCGAACCATTATCTACTAAGATAATTTCTTCGATTAATTTTTCCTTCCTTCCTTCTTTAATCAGAGATTCTAAACAATTTTTTAAAAGTTCTTTAGTATTATAAGAAAGAATAATGACAGATACTTTTGGTTTTTTGGTTATTTTTTTATTTTCCATAAAGAATAAATAATTTCTCTTCCTGTATTAAA
The DNA here is from genome assembly GCA_049720225.1 of Microgenomates group bacterium. Taxonomy (GTDB): domain Bacteria; phylum Patescibacteriota; class Microgenomatia; order PFEM01; family JBNASD01; genus JBNASD01. The sequence goes on from JBNASD010000001.1 coordinate 209,226, forward strand.
TAAAAACAAAATTCCGATCATAATTCCGGTCCAAACTAAAATTCTTGACCAAACAAATGATTCTATATGTTTGAGAATCACTTTTGTTTTATAAATTTTTCCCTCAATCAATAATACAGGAGCAGCATCAGGAACTTTTTTTAAATAATAATCATCCTCTTGGGGCGTCCAACCAGCTACAAATAAAGATTCCTTGAGAGGATTAATTAATTCTTCGCAATAGGTAAATCGTTGTGTATCACGAACTTTTTCTTGACAATATTCAGGAGGATGATTAAGTTTAATTACCGGTAAGGGCAATCCCCATAACCAACTTTTTCCATAAGCTTTTTTAAAAAAATCAATTACTTCTTTGCGTGATAAATCTGTATAAAAAGCCCAAATACCAGGAAATTGATAAGTATCTCCTGGTTCTTTGGAACGAAAAGAGTCATAAAGCTCAGGAATTACTGGCCCAGGTAAAACTAAATAAAGAAGACCAAGAAAATAAATCAAAATTGCCAATTTAAAACCAAATTTTTTGAAATTATTTAACTTCATAAATTATTGAAATAATCTCGCTCTTCCTAAGCGATATTTAAACTCCTTCAGTTTTCTTTCGCCGATTTCTCTTGCGGGTACTCCGGCGACAATTTTTCCTGGAGGAACATCATGAGTAACAATGGCTCCCGCCGCCACCACTGCCCCCCGACCAATTTTTTTTCCTGGCATAATTATTGCCCGGGGACCAATAAAAACATAATCCTCAATTTCTACCGGTAATTCTACCGCTTTAAACTCAGGATCGTTAATATCATGTTTTGAATTATAAATCATCACTTGGGAAGCAATATCAACATGATTACCAATTTTAATTTTTGCTCGCCCATCTAAAAAACAATGATCGCCCACAATTGTATCTTCGCCAATTTCAATATTTTTTGGCTGAAAAAAATTTGCCCACATATGAATCGTTGATCCTTTACCAATTTTTATTCCTGCTAAACGATAAAAAAATTTCCTTATAGTATGAGAGGGAATATGGCCTACCCAACGCAAAAGCATTAATTCAAAATCCAACCAATAATTATAAATCCGATTCAAAATTTTCGGCCAAGCTTGAGAAAAAGTTAATTCTCTTCCCATTTTATCTTTAAATTTAAACATTTTTACCTCCCACTCTTTCTAAAACTTTAATTATTTTTTGGGCGGTTTTTTGCCAATCAAATTTTTTTACTTGTTGATAACCTAATTTTATCAATTTTTCTTTATTTTCCAAAGCTTTTATTATCCCGTAAGTAATCTCCTCTGGCTTATAAGGATTAACTAAAATTCCTGCCTTATTTACTACCTCTGGCAAACTTCCCACATTACTGGCAACTACTGGTACCCCCAAACTCATTGCCTCCAATACTGGAATTCCAAATCCTTCCCAAAAACTGGGAAGAACAAAAACTTCTGCTCCTTTCATAAGAAAGGGTATTTCTTCTTCCTTTACAAAATCAGTAAATATCACTTCTTTTTCTAATCTTAATTCTTGAACTTTCTTAAAAATTTTTTCAAATAACCATCCTTTCCTTCCTGTAATTACCAAGTTAATTGTTTTTTCTTTTTTTAAATTTTTAAAAATTTTAAACGCTTCTAAAAGACCTTCAATATTTTTACTTGGTTTAAGAGTGCTTAAAAACAAAATATATCTGTTTTTAATTTTATATTTTTCTTTAATTTTTTTAATTTTAGAATCAGAAACTGTTTGCGGAAAATTTTTGCTAACTCCCGGATAAGCCACGGTAATTTTTTCTGGAGGAATTTTATAAAAATTAACAATATCTTTTTTAGTGCTTTGAGAAATTGCCAAAATATGAGAAGCCCTCTTTAAAGAAAACTCAGTCCAATATTTTAATTTCCAGTAAATTGGTTTAGTAAAATGGTAAGGGAATCGTAAATACCCCAAATCCATAATAGAAATCACTAAAGAAGAAGGCAAAAAAATTGGTACGTAATGACCAGGAATAAAAATTACATTAGGTTTAGGTTTTTCTTTTAAAAGCAGTTTTGACAATCCTAAAAGATTCCATAATCTTGTCGGTCCTCCTATTTTGTATCGCCAATTTTCTTTTGGAGGAGGTAAATCAGATAAAGGAGAAGAAGGTAAGAAAATTACATATTCGTTTTCTTTATCTTCTTCCCAAAGACTCCATAATAATTCAAAGACATATTGATTTGAACCAACACGATTTTTAATATTTGCCTCGTAACCAACTAAACCAATTTTCATTTCAAAGAAGGACAATTTATTAAATCGATTATTACCCAATTAGAATCTTTTTCTAAAACCGGACAGGTTTCTATTAAACTTAAAGTAACTTCATCAAAATTTACCGCTACATAATGAGTAGCACCCTTTTTTATCAAATTAGAAATTGATTCAGAAACTATCGGCCATCCTTTCCGATTAATTTGGTATAAAAAGGCGGTATCCCCATTATAAGGCGCAATTACCCTTGCGTTAGGAGGAAGAATTTCATTCGCTTTCTTTCCCACCTCAATTATTTCCGGATGATTTATCTGATAAAAACCACGAATCTCATACCACGAAAAACCTAAAGAAAAAATTAAAAACACAATTGCTAATCCCCAAGACAAAATCCAATAAAAATTTTTTGAATAATTACTAATTAAAAAATAAAAACCTTTGGCTAAAAAAACAGCCACTACAGGAAGAATAACAATTTGATAATAATCATGCTGAATATTTCCTCGAGCAAAGACAGAAAAATAAGTAAAAATTCCCATTAACCAACTATAAAAAAGAATTTCTTTTGTAAATTTTTTAAATCTCCAAATTATTCCTAATCCCAAAAAAACCGTTCCCCAATATCCCAAAATCAATTTTCCCAATCTTTCGGCAAAAAGCCAACGCCACCACGCCGGTTTAAATCTAATTCCTTCTAAATTAAAAAGCCACTGATTAGCAGGAATTCCCTCGGGAAATTTTTGCATCCAAATACGCCATAACCCAAAAGGAAGTAATGAAAGAGAGGCATAAATTATTAAAAAAGGAAAATATTTTTTTCCAAAAATCACCAACCAACTAGGAAGAAGAAGAAACAAAATATAAGGTTTTGTCAAAATTGCCAATATACTCATAAATAAACTTATCAAAAAGTAGAATATTTTCTTTTTATCCTCCGAATCTACTTCTTTCCACTTTAAAAGAAAATAAATACTCCCCAAACCAAACATTATCATTGTTGGTTCAGGTAGGATTACTCGTGAATAAAAAATATTGAAAGGAAGAAACATAAAAAATCCAAAGGCAATTAAAGCTATCCAATCATTTAAAATTTTTTTAGTAATTAAATAAAGAAAAATTCCTCCAATCAACGAAGAAAAAATTGTTACCAGTCTCCCGGCTCCTTCAAATGAAATTAAATCTTTTTTAAACCAACCAAAAAATTCAAATAAAATGGCATGAAAAGCATTATAAAGAGGAAACTCAACAAATCGCCAACCAAAAGGATTATCTTTTCCCGAAGCAACATTAGATAAATCATCAAAACGAGGATGAAGTAAATCAATCCCCTCTTTAACAAAATTTCTAGCTACCGCCGCGGTATCTGCTTGTCGCCATGAATGCCAATCTGCTAAAGGAGAATTAATTTTATATAATCTCACCAGTAAACCAAAAAGAAGCAAAAAATATAAAACAATTTTTTTAAGCATATTTAAAAAATTTTAACATTTTATTGCTTCTTCATAAACTTTTAAAGTTTCTTGAGCGGTTTTTTCCCAACTAAATCTTTTAACATTTTCTAAACCCTTTTTTATTAGTTCTTCTTTAAATTTTTTATTCTCAACTAATTTTTTTATTCCTCTTTTAATATCCCCAATCAAAAAAGGATTTACCAAAATCGCTCCCTCTCCTGCCACCTCAGGCATGCTGGAAATATTAGAAGTAATTACTGGACAACCACAGGCTTGTGCTTCTAAAATCGGCAAACCAAAACCTTCATAAGTTGAGGCATAAATTAATCCTAAAGCTCCCTTATATAAAAACGGTAAATCTTGCTCCTCTACATATGGTTGACCAATCACAAAAAGATTAAAACCTTTTACTGCTTTTTTAATTCTTTCAAGATTTTTTCTTTTTGGTCCGGCAAAAGCTAAAAAATATTCTCCTTTAATTTTATATTTCTTCTTAATTTCCTCAATTTTGAATTTTGAACTTTGAATTTTGAACTTTTTTAGATCTACCCCTTCATATATCACTCTTATTCTTTCATTCGGAATTCCTAAAATTTTAACAATATCTCTTTTGGTTGAGTGAGAAACAGCAATTATTAATTTACTTTCTTTTTTCACCCATTCTAATTTTCTTTGATGAACCGCTCTAATTTTTGGATGAACATCCTCGGGGTATATGAAAGGAGTTAAATCATGAATGGTGGTTACTTTAAAACATCTTGCTGGTGGTTCAAGCCAATCTGAAGTATGAAAAACATCTACCTTACCAATTAAACTTTCTATTGGCAAAATATGAAGTTTATTCCATAAAAAGTCTAATATTGTCGGAGGAAATTTAAAATTTCTTATTTGAAAATTAGAAAATTGGAGTTTTAAAGTTGGAATTTTTTTTCTAAAAGAGGAAAAGAAAAAAATATATTCATTCTTTTTGTCTATCTTTAAAAGATTCTCTACCAAATTTTTAGTATAAACACTTACCCCCCCACCATAAACAATTTGCGAAATATCAATTCCGATTTTCATAAACCAAAAGAGGTATTTGATTAAAACTAACTTCTTTAATTTTAACAAATCCTTCTTCTTCTAACCACCTGAGAATTTTTCTTTCCCTGTCGTAAACATCTGTTAAATAAGGAGTATAGGCTATTTTTTGTTTACTAATTTGACCAATCATCCCAATTAAACCAATTTTATCTTCTTCTTTTATTTCTCTTGCTTCCTCTACTACTCCTATTACCTGCTTTTCTACACCATAATACACTAAAGGCCAATTAAAAGCAGATGAAGAAATTACTATTGGGATTTTTTCTTTTTTTAAGTATTCTGCCACTCCTCGCCAATCTTCTCGCCAAAAATAGGAATTAGTCCAATAAGTGAAAACCGCTAACACATTAATTCCCAAAATCAATCCAATTATCCCCAATTTTAATTTTTTATTTTTAATCGCTAGAATTCCCTTACTTAAAATCAACAAAAAAGCGGGTAAAACCAAAATTAACCGAAAGGGTTGATAATTTGGTATTTTTAAAGAAAATAGCCACGCAACCAAAACTGGCAATAAAAACCAAATTAAAATTAATTTATATTTGTCACTTTTATAATTTTTATAAATTCCCCAACTTTCTATTCCCCCAACCAATCCTAACAATCCTAAAATTACTAAGGCATAAATTTTTTTATTAAAAATTGTGATTCTTCCCAAGGTAAACTTCACAAAAGTCAAAGGTAAAGCTTTCCAAAAATTTAAATTAACTACTGCCTTCCATTCTGGCAAATTTTGAGTTCCCGCTAATCCTTCCTTAACCTGCTGAACTATTACTGAAACCCAAGGAAGATAGAAAATAAAAATTCCTAAATAAATAGGTAAAAATTGGCTTAAATAATTTTTTAAATTTTTCCGAAAAATAATTAATCCTCCCAAAAATTGACTCAAAATTAATAAAAATCCATAATAATCCGTATAGATTAAAAGAAGGGTGAAAATTAAATAAAAAATTTGAAATCTAAACTGAAGTTTTGCGTTTTGCGTTTTGCGCTTTGCGTTTTTTAAAATTTTTATCCACCAATACATTGAAAAAGTAGCCAAAAAACAAGCCATCGCATACATTCTTGCTTCTTGAGAGTAATAAATATGAAATTGAGATGTAGCTAAAAATAAAGCAGAAATTAAACCCCAATTTTTCCCACCAATTTTGTAAATTAAATAAATTGTTCCTATACCAAATAAAACCGAAGGTATTCGTATACTCATCTCCGACCAACCAAAAATCTTTCCCCAAAAATGAAGCAATAAATAATATGCCGGAGGATGAAAATCACCTTTACTAAAATTACTAATTATTTCTCTTAACATTAAATCTCGAGCTACTAACGCGCTAATTGCTTCATCTAACCATAAGGATTGATTTAAATTTATTAATCGAAAAATTAAAGAAAAGCAAAGAATTAAAAAAATCCACATAAATAATTACTTTTTTAAAATTTCTTGAAAAAGCTTATAATAAGTATTCATAATTAAAGGGAGTCTATATCTACTTTCGATTTCTAATCTTGCTTTTTCTCCTATTTTTTCTCTTAATTGAGAATTGTTAATTAAAAAAGATAAAGCGGAAAATAGCGATTTAACACTTCCCGTTTTAACTAACCAACCTGTTTTTTTATGTTTAATTACTTCATTAATTCCCCCCACATTACTTCCAATTACCGCCAATCCACAACTCATTGCCTCTAATAAAGAAAATGGTGTTCCTTCGGGAAAAATTGAGGGATAAACAAAAACATCAGAGGCTTTTAACCAATCTACTATTTCTTCCCTTCTTTTTTCTCCTAGAAAAAAAATATTTTTTTCTGATTTTTTACTCTTTTCCTTTAATATTTCTTCTACTGAATCAGGTTGATTTTTTCCCGAACCTATTAATAACAACAAAGCGTTTCTATTTTTCCTTCCCAATTTATTCCATACTTCAATAAGATTAATTAACCCTTTCCTTTTTACTAATCTCCCACAATAAGTAACAATTATTTTTTTAAGCGGTAATCCTAATTTTTTTCTCAATTTTAATTTTTTTTCTTTTTTAAGAGGGAAAAATAGTTTATCTTCTATTCCATCAGGAATAATTTTTATTTTTTTAGAAGAAACGCCAAAAATTAGAAGTTCTTTTTTAATTTGTTTTGTTTGGGCGATGAAAAAATCCGCTTTCCTAACTATTTTTAATCTTAATTTAATTAAAGGATGAACAAATTTTTTTGGCGATAATGAATAAGGTCCGCTAAAAAAAAGTTCGCCGGGAGTGGCTACCCGACTAATCACTTTTTTTCCTAACAATTTTCCTACCAAAATAGCGGTTGATCCAAATATATTAGCTAATCCTCCATTTACATAAACTAAATCAAAGTCATTTCTTTTTTTAAACATAAAAATAAAAAGACTTAATCCGCTAAAATAATCTTTTAATCTACCTTCTCCTGGTAATCCCAACCGAAAAACTTTAAAACCCTCTTTAAAATTTTCTTCTTTTAAAAAGCTTTTCTCCCATCTTTTGGTGGCTATATTGACTTTTATTTTTTTTCTAGATAAATATTCAGCCAATTGCCAACACTGAGTTTCTGACCCTCCTTTTAAAGGAAAAAATCTTTCGATTACCATTAAAACGGAAAAATTTTGTTTCATTTAAATCCCCATGAATAAAGCTCGATTGGCCATTTATTCCAATCTAAAGAAAACCAAGCAACTTCTTCTTTTTTTTCAAAATCTAAGTTTTTTCTTACATAGTCCACTAAACCGGCTGGATAAAAACGAAAATTATGTTCTATAATTACTACAAAACCCTGAGGATATCTTCTTAATAATTCCTTGAATTCATCTAAATTATGGATAAAAATACCGCCGCTATTTTCATTTATTTTCTTTTCTAAAGAAACATCGTTTCTAGGAATAAACAAATTTTTTCCTTCTCCCAAATACCAAGCAGGTATGTCATGGCTAATATCTACCAACGCTACTTCATTTATTTTCTCTCCGCTTTTTTCTTTTATTAATTTATAAATTCCTTTGTAATCTATTTCAGGAATTTCTCGCATATCAAAATTAAGAGTGTAAAAAGATTTAGGCTTTAAAGAAAATTTGTTACCGTTAATCACTATAAATAAAATTAAAAAAATAAAAAGAACTTCTGCGGTTTTTTGTTTTTTACCTATGATTCTACTTATTTCCCATAAAGTAAATGAGGTAAGAATAAAAAAAATAGGAAACAAATTTAAAGCGTATTTTTCAAATGATACTCCTATTAAAAAGGAAATACTAAATAAATATATAATTATAAACACCAACAAAAAATGAAATAGTTTTTTTTCATTTTTAAACCACAAAATTATTAAACCTAATAAACTTAAAAAACTAATAAGACTATATTGACGCCAAAATAAAGAATGATAATAAAAAAGAAAATTTTTATTTATATTCAAATTTAAAATTTTATCCCGAAAAACAACTTTAAAAACAGGAAAAAAATTTGTTCCAAAAAATAATAACAATATAACCCCTAATAACAGTAAAATAAAAAATTTATTTTTAATCAAAAAAGATAAAATATCTTTTCGAAAAAGAATATATATAAATCCAAAAAGAAAAATAATTAATCCTAATGTATGAACCCAAACAGAAATAAAAGCAAAAATTAAAAATAAGAATAAATTGAGTTTTCTTTTTTCTTTAACAAAAAGATAAAAATTCAATAACGCAAGAAGATAAAAAACTTCCAAAATTACATATCCCCTCGCTTGTCTTGACCAGGCAATTTGAATATAAGAAAATGTAGTTAAAGTTGCCCCTCCTAAACCAACTAATTTATTAAAAACTTTTTCTCCAAAAATATAAGTTATTAAAATTAAAATACTTCCAAAAATTATTTCAGGAAGTCTTCCTGAAAATTCATTTACACCGAAAATTAAAAAACTTAAAGCAGTAAGATAGTGGGTAATAAAATAAGAATTTTCTTTATAGCCGGTATAAGGAATTTGGGGAAAACCAGTTTCTAAAATACCTCGAGCAAATCGAGCGGTTGATGCTTCATCAGTCCAAAAAGAATAATTTTTAGATAATCCATTTATTCTTAATAAAAAGCCAATTATTAATAAACAAAAAATTAAGATTTCGATTATATTTTTTCTTAAAAAATTTCTCATTTTTTCAAATATCATGATTTAGCTTTTAAAATTTTAAATACAAACCAATTATTAACCAGCAAACCATAAAATTCACTTATCCCTAAAGATAAAACCGCCCCCATTAACCCTAACCGAGGGATAAAATAAAGACAAAGTAAAAAATGCAAAATTAATTTTCCACCTAACCACCAAACAAATTTTTTAATTTCCGCGGTGTTTTGAATAATATTCCCTGGCAAACTATTTAAGAAAAAAAGTCCGGCTACTATTCCTAAAAATTTCATTACTTTTTCCCCTTCTAAATATGAAGAACCGTAAGAAAATTTAATAATTAATGAAGAAAAAAACCAAAAAATTAAACCATAAATTAAAGAAAAAACAAAAATTAATGATAAAGATTTAAGATAGTTTTCTTTCAATTTAATTTTATGGTGAACTTTATTTGCTTTTAAAAGCCGAGCAGTTTGAGGAAATAATGCTAAGGCAAAACTTTGAGGAAGAAGCAAACTAGCTTCTAAAAACTTAAAACTTGAAGAATAAATCCCTGTCCAGTATGCTCCTTTAAACCAATTAATCATTACTACTCCCATTCTTAGATAAAAAACAGCAATAATCGTTATTGAAGCAAAAACTACTGATTCCTTAATAATTTTTCTCCAAAAGACAAAATCTTTATCAATTTTAAATTTCAAGCCAATTTTCTTTGCTAAGTTATACATAATTAAAGAAACAATTAAGTTTCCTAAAAAAGCCGAAAACAAAACCAAAGTAACATTTCCTTTAAACCCAGCAGTCACTCCTCCTAAAAAAGCCACCAAACTACTCATTAAAACAATCGCAAGTGCTTGAATTTCCATTCTTTCAAAAGCATTGGCAATTCCTGCTACCAATTGATTAAAAGTCCACGGCAATAAACATAAGGAAAAAATAAAGACATTTAACCTATCAAAATTATTTTTAGAAAGAAAAAACCCTAATAAACTTACCAAAATAATAGAAATAATCGCCAAAACAACTCTTAGGGGAATAATTTTTTGAAAATATTCCTGGGCTTTAGAAGTATCTTTTGATAAATCGCGTAAAATCAATCTTTCTACCCCAAAGTCTGCTACTGGATAAAAATTATAAACCAAAGCAATCGCAAAATTATAATGACCAAAATTTTCTACTCCAAGAACCCTTCCTAAAAAAATAAAATAAAAAAACCCAATTACTCTTGCTAAAAAATTGGCGGAACCTAAAAAGAAGGTATTTTTAATTATTTTTCTTTCCATCCTTTTTATTTTACTTTTTCTTCTCTTAAAACTTCAAACATCATTTGAATTACTCCTATTACCAAAAACACATATACCCAAATCGCTGATTTTTCCGCTAAAAAATCTTTTTTTAAAATCAATAAAATTGGACATAAAATCAATAATCCCAAAGCTACTTTTACCGAATCTCTTCCCTCAAATTTATAAAGTTTTATTGTTAAAATCCATAACCCCGCTAAAAATAAAATAACCAAATCAGAAATAAATTTAACCAAAAAAATATCAAATAAAATACCAAAAATAGTAAAAATTAAAATAACCAACTGATACTTTTTAATAAATTTTTTAATTTTTTTCATTTTTATTTTTTAAATTCGAAATAAAATCATATCCTAAATAACTCAGGCATCCAGCGAAAGTTAGTAAAGATATTCCCAAACCTATGTAAAAAAATCGTTGAGGCCAAAATTCAACAATTAGCTCATAATTTTCTGCTCCTCCTACATCCTCGGGAGTTATATACCACGAATTAGCGTAACCATTTACCAAATAATGTCTCTCTTCGGCAATCGATTTTTTTCCCCAAGTTTCAAAAGCGGCTGGTTCCAAAAAAGTCATTCGATGGGTTCCCTCTTTAATTTCTCCATCAAAATAACTCGCCACTTCTTCTCCATATCCCCGATTATCTAAAAACAAATCAGTAACTTTCTCTCCTATTTTTCCAATCATCCCTACAACCACATCTCTTAAGTCTTTAAATTTTAAGTTTTGCGCTTTGCCTTTTGCGCTTTGCGCCTCTTTAAGATATATTTTCCATCCTTCATGAAAACTTTCAGAAAAAACTAAGGTATAAGGAGTTTTGGCTTCTTCTATCTTTATTTTGTACTTTGTCGGATTAACTTTTATAAAAGTAATCTTGGGAATTTGGAATTCGGAGTTTGGAATTTGAAGTCTTTTTCTTAATATTACTTTTGGTTCCCTTACTTTTTTAATCTGTAAATTTCTAAATTCTACCCTAGCAATTTTGCCTGTTTCTGGTTCGGAATAAAAATAAATTTCTGCTCCTACCGCTTCGTTATCCGCCTGAAAAACTCTCTCAAATTTTTGCCAATCATTTTCTTCTGAAAATTCCCCGCTGGTTAATTTCTTTTCAAAAATTTTTTCTTTTCTAATTCTTTCTTTTTCTTCTTCGTATATTCTTTTCTCTTCTACTATTCCTAATCCTAATCTTCCCCCTTCAGTTTTATATTCAAAACTTAAATAATAGAATTCTCCTGATTGCCAATCATTAATTGGCTGAAAAACTAAATCTTTTGCCTCTGGAAAAAATCCTTGTTTCTCAAAAAATACTCCTTCTTCTTTTGTTTCTACATCTTTCAATTTTTGCCAATCTTTTCCTACTAAATTAATTCCTTCTAGTAAATATAGTTTTAATTTATGCTCTCCTTCTTCTAACTTTATTTTTCCCAATTCTATCCACTCTTCATTTATTTGGAAATTTTCTATTTCTATTTTTTCTCCATCTATTTCTATTTCTCCAATACCAAAATTTTCTAAACCCTTATTTTCTTCTTTATTTGGAACTTGGATTTTGGAGTTTGGAATTTCTAAATATAGCGTATATTCTCCTTCCTTTGGTATTTCTAAGACATAATCTAATTCATTTAAATCAAATTTTCCTTCAAATTTAGCTATTTTTTTATCTATTTCCTCAAAAGTTTCTTTCCAATTTTTAAACGTTTCAATTTTTAAATCTTTTAGTTTTTTTATCTCCTCCTGATGTCTTTCAAAATAAGCCCTCAATTTTATTATTTGCTCTTTCTTAATTTCTTGGCTTTCTAATTTTTCAACTTCTTCTCTTGTCTCCTCAAATTTTTTCTTCCATTCCTCAATTATTAACAAATTATCTATGTCATCTGTAAATTTAACCAACTCTGAGATTCTTTTTCCAGCAAAAAATAATTTTTTATCAATTAATTTTTCAGAATTTTTTCTTACTTTCCATTCTTCATAATTTTCTTTTATTTTTGCTAGTTTCCATCCCAAACTATTTGGTTTGTGTCTTACATAAGGAAAAGACACCTTACTTTTAAAATTCTCCAATTTCTCCCAATAATCTTTATCTATTCCATTTTTCAATTCTCCTACTATTAAAATCTCATTTGCTTTTTCTAAAATTTCTCCATTCTCTAGTTTTGAGTTTTGAGTTTTGAGTTTTGAGTTTTCTAAGTATATTCCCAACCTTAATTCATCATCACTTAATTCAATAATTTCTTTTAGATTATCTGTTTTTCCATTAGAGTAGATAATGCGTTTAGAAATGTAAAAGTGTGGTAGAAAGTTTTTATCTTCAGTTTTATAAATAGCTACTCTATCAAAATTCCTCTCTAAAATAAAAAATTTATCAATAAATGGTTTTATAAAGTAAGCAGGTCTAATATTTAAGTAAACTTTATTAGTTGACTCTTCTCTTAAAAATATATATTTAGTATTTAAAAATCCAGAAAATCTTTTCAAAAATAAAGCGAAGCTCTCTGGATTATCTAAATAAAAATAATATAAACTGCTATTTATTTCTCTATAATTATCAAAATTAAATTTATCTAAATAATATATTGGCAAAGAAATTAATCTAGCCAAAGGATCAGCTCCTCCGTAAAGTCCACTTTCTAAATTAAGTATAATTATCCCCGGAACCTCAACAGCATTATCCGGAAGACTTAAAATTTTAAAGTTAATTTTTTGTTTTTCTAAAAAACTTCTTATTTCTTCATAATAATTAGGAATTTTAAATCTAAATCCAGGTAAATTTTTAGTCTCTTCTCTCCATACATCACCCGTCCAGAAAGGCCATCCATATAGATTAACTAAAAAAAAAGAGAAAAAAATAAAAATATGTTTAATATACCTTCTTTTTATCAAAAAAAGAATTAATGTTAAACTGTAACTAATCAAAATACTATTACTTATACATATAAGAGGACCAAATTTTTCATATGCCATTCTAAACCCTTTAAAGATTAAAAATTTATTCAATAACCATTGATTTACTTGGTCAAATGGCTCATGAATTCCCTTGCTTAGAAATATTCCTATTAAGAATACTACCCAAAAAAATAGTGTAAAATACTTAGTTTCTCTATTTTGTTTTTTTAAAAAAATTAAATTTAGAAATATTAAAAATAAAATTATAAAACTAACAAGGATAAACAACCATTTGTTATAAATAGGAGAATAAGGATAGTAAAAATCCTCTCGATATTTTCCCCAAAACCCCCAATCTCCAAGATTACGAAATAAATTTAAAATACTTGAAAAACTACTTGATGTTACTTCTTGTTTAAATAGAACAGTTGACTTTATAAAATGTTGATATCCACTAAAGCTTCCTAATAAAGTAGCTAATATCCAAAAAGTAAAGATAATTCCATTAATCAAAAAAGAAATTAAAAAATATTTCAAAAAATAAATTAATTTTATTCTCTTTTTTATATTTTTTAAAAATTCTAAAAGTAAATCTAATACAATAATTACTAAAAATGGACCAATATATGCGGGATTAGTTAGAGACGGGAGAGAAAATAAAAAAAATAAACTCATATAAAAAATGAACTTAAAATTTCGACATTCTTTTCCTTTAAACCACATCAGAATTAAAAAAGGAAAAAACGCATAAAAAAACAATCCCATTAAATAACCACTTCCCCATTTTAATTGTAATAAATATGTATTAATCATATAAAAATTAGCACCAATTAAACCACTTATTTGTTTATGTTTAAATTCAGAAAAAGATAAAAGATATTTAATTAAAAAATATGCCCCTATTCCTGAAAAGGTAAATATTAAATAAAATAGTATTTTTTGACATGAATATATAGAAAAACCTGTTTTAAATAATAAAAATAAAAATAAATTATAGGTAAAGATTTTAAAAGAAGCAAAATAATCCGCTCTGCCTAACTCTTGCTGGTGATCCCACCAAAATAGAGAACGAAGTAAATCATTTGGAGGATTCAAAGAAAAGTTCGTATCACCTGGATTAACTAAATATTGTCCTTTAAACCAAGAAATAGATAAAAAACCAAAAAGAAAAATAATTAAAATATAAAATATATCTTTTTCGATAATTTTCTTAACCATTTTTTATTATTTTAGATTTTTAAAAATTTTATTTATTATTTTGAAAATTCTTTCTGAAGCTTTTCCATCTCCAAAAGGATTTTTAACTTTGCTCATTTTTAAATATTTTTTTTTGTTATTCAATAAGAATTCAACCTCAGATACTATTTTTTCTTTATTTGTCCCTACCAATATACCAGCTCCTATCTCAACAACTTCTGGTCTCTCCGTAGTATTTCTCAAAATCAACACTGGTTTACCTAACGAAGGCGCTTCTTCTTGAATACCTCCAGAATCACTTAAAATTAAATAACATTTTTTCATTAAATAACAAAATGACAAATAATCTAAAGGCTTTAAAAGTTTAACGTTAGAAATTCCTTTTAAATTTCTCTTTACTGTTTCTTGAACATTAGGATTTAAATGTACAGGATAAACAATTTCTATTTCATCTCTGTATAATTGACTTATCTCTCTTACTGCTAAACAAATATCTTCCAAAGGCTTTCCAAAGTTTTCTCTTCTATGGGCAGTAATTAAAATTATTTTTTTTCTAAAATCAATTTTTTTAAGTTCTTTATCAAGACGTTTTCTTTTTTTAAGTGCTAAAAATAGGGCATCTATCACAGTATTTCCTACTATAAATATTTTGTTTTTTTCAATTCCTTCCTTTATTAAATTTTCACTTGCTTTTTTAGTAGGAGCAAAATTAAAATCCGCTATATGACTAACCAAACGTCTATTGATCTCTTCCGGAAATGGTTGATATTTATCAAAACTTCTTAATCCTGCTTCAATGTGAGCTATTTTAATTTTCTGATAATAACAAGCTAAGGCAGCAGCTAATACTGTTGTTGTATCTCCTTGAATCAATACCAAATCAGGTTTTTCTCTTATTAAGATATTTTCAATTCCTATTAGTATTTTAGAAGTAACCTCTGAAAGGGTTTGATTTGGTGTCATTACTTTTAAATTGATATCCGGAGTTATTTCAAAAGCTTCCAAGACATCATCTAACATTTCTTTATGTTGACCAGTTGAAATTATCTTTACTGAAAAAATCTTTGAATGTTTTTTAAATTCAAAAATAACAGGAGCCAATTTAATTGCTTCTGGCCTGGTACCAAAAACAAAAAAGATTTTTTTTAATTTATTTTTCTTTTTTTGCATAAAAAAGAATATATAAAGCGAAATGATTTAAAAAACAGGGAAAATCTTTAATCCCTATTTCCTTTTTAAAGAAGGGAACAGAAAAACCTAACCAAATCATACTTTTGTTTTTTATTCTAAATTTGTTTATTTTTAATAAATCTTCCAGTTCTGAAGTTGTATATTCCCGAATATGAATAATTTCTCCTAAAATTGGATCTTTTCCTAACTTTCTTGGAAAATTAGGTTTTTTTCCTAATAATGAAAGAATAAAAAAAGAAATTCTATTTCTATTTGGAGTACCCAAAATTAACATACCATTATCCTTCAAAACTCTCCAACATTCTTTTAAAAATAAATTATCGTCATCGATGTGTTCAATTACATCAAATGAAATCACAACATCAAAAAATTCTTGAGGAAATGGCATATTTAAGGCATTTCCTTTTATAAACTTAACATTTTTAATTCTCAAATTGTTTTGAAGATCTAAACCAAAAACTTCATTGTTGTTTTTACAAAATAATTGAGTATACAATCCTGTTCCACATCCAACATCCAATATTTTTTTATTTTTAATTTTATTAGCCATTATATTAAGATGTCTTATTATTTCTCTTTGACTAGGACTTTTAATGGTGTTTATTTTCAACATTTTAAATATTTAATTGATTTATAATTTTCACCTCATTTTTAGCTATTTTATTCCATTCGTATCTTTTTACAAATTCAAATCCTTTTTTACTAAGAAATTTTCTTTTTAATGAATTATGGAGTAGTTCTAAAATTTTCTTAGCCATTTTACCAGTATCTCCTAACGGCGTGTAAATTACGGAATCTTTCCATACTTCTCGTAATTCCTTAAGGTCATAACAAATTACCGGTACTTTTGAAGCCAAAGCCTCGCCTATAACAATTGCCCAATTTTCTTCATAGCTTGGAAGAATAAAAATTTTTGAAGAAGCTAAAATTTTAAATTTTTTCTCAAAATCAAAAATTGGACCAAAAAAGATAATATTTTTTTCCAATTTTTTTTCTTTAATTAATGAAAGTACCTCCTTATTATCAGCACCTCCTCCTATAATTGCTAATTTTGCTTCTGGTTTGTATTTTACTACCTTCTCCCATATTTCAATTAGGTCAAAAACTCCCTTTACCGCTTGAATTCTTTTCATAAATACGGCATCGTATTTTTTATTTTTTATTTTAGAAATAACCTTTACTATATTTTTTAAATCTACCCCGCAATCTACTGCTATTACTTTATTTCTTTTTACCCCTGCCTCTATAAGCTGTCTTTTAGTAGACTCCGAAACTGCTAATACCCTATCTGCAAAGTATTTAATTAAAAATACACTTAATCTTTCACTTATCATAAACAATAAAGAGTTCAAAAATGTTGATTTCTTTCTTTGCCAAAATTTCAAAGGAGGCATCCAATGAGCTACAGCTACCCATTTATTTTTCTTATTATTTAATTTAATTCTTATGGCAGGAATTACATCAAACAATAATTCATTAGCGCTATAAATAACACCTTCAAAATTTTCGATTTTTATTGGTTTTAAAACCAAATAAAAAGTTAAAGCTAAAACCCAAAATCTTGAATTTCCCTCTTTAAAACCTATATTATGATTTATTACTCCTTTTAGACCAAAGTAATTACAAAATGTTTCTCCTCCTCCATTTGTCAAAAAATGAACTTCCCATCCTTTTTTTAAAAAACCCTTCATAATTTTTGCCAGTCTTACTTCTCCGCCTGTAATTCCTGATTTCATTAGTTTATTATTAATACTAGAACTTATGAATAAAATTTTTTTTATCATTTTATTTTAATTTTAATTTAAAACTTAAATTAAAATTTTATAAAGAAATAATTTCTCATTAATTTTAAAAAAAGAAAAAAATACTCCCCTTTTACCCCTTTAGCTATTTTAGCCCATTGATTATTGACCAAAGAAAAACCAACTTTATTGGTATTCTTATAATTTTGACTTTTAGATAATTTCTCATAACAAAATCAAAACTTTTATCATTTGAATTGTTATCAACTAAAATATTTTTATAATTTAAATTTTTAATTGAATTAAAAAACTTCTCTCCATTATAATTAACGGTAATTATTGAAACTTTCGGTTGTTTCATAATAATTAGTTAAAAAATTTTAAAATAATTTATCAAAAAACCACTCTACTCCATTTCTATAGGGCGTATAATAAAAAGAACATAAAGGTAATTTTTTAATTTCTCCTTTTAGATGTAATTCTCTAATTCTTTGAAATTTTTTTGAATAAAAAGATTCAAGAATTCCATTTTTTAAAATGTTTCCAAAAACATATTTACCCTCGTAATCTAGACAACATAAGAAAATATCTCCTTTAACCCCAAAAACAATAGTGTTCCAAATATACTTACAGGGGTAGGGAGTTTTATTATAATTAATTTTATAACTACCAGAAACATCTTCTACAGCTCCGCCATAATTATGAACTCTATTTACACTTACTGAATCAACTAATCTTTCCCATTTTTCTATAAATTTTCTCTCCTCGCCCTCATTAGTTTTAACTAAAGTCATAGAAATTCTGATAACCGGAATTTGACTTCTTCTCTTTCTTTTTTCTGCAATTAATTTTTTTAAATTTTTAATAGTTTTTAAATAATTTAAGCCCATCGTTTGAGTATAACTTTTTTTATTTAAACCGTTAAAACTAATATTAATTTCATCCACTTTACTTTCAAAAATTTCTCTAATAATATAATCATTAGCCAAATTAAAATTAGAATAAAATTTAACCGGAATATTGGGAAAAAAATTTTTTAAGGTTTTAATTCTTTCAAATATTTTTTTATCTGTTAAGGGCTCTCCAAATCCGTTAATAATGAAAACCTGCGGATTAATTTTTTCTTTTTTTATTTTTTCTAAAATTTTCAAAAATATAGAGTCTTTCATAATCTCTTTTTTTCTTTTCATGAAAAGATGAGGACACATAACGCACCGTGCGTTACATAAATTAGTAGTTTCTATAATTATGTTATATTTTTTTTCCTTTTTAATTTTATTTTCAACTTGATTAATTATTAAATAAACCAATTTTTTATAAAAATAATTTTCACCAATTAAATCAAAAATTTTTCTTAAAATAGGATTGATTTCAATAGCGTTTTTTATTTTTCTTATTATTTTATTCTTCAACATTTATCCATTTCCTTTTTTTAAAATCATATCTTTTAATTACTTTTGCTGGAATTCCTACTGCGACGGAGTAAGGTGGAATATCTTTAGTTACTACCGCATTAGCGCCTATTACCGAATGTCTGCCAATTCTTACATTTTTAAGAACTGAACATTTGGTTCCTAATAAAACATTATCTTCTATAATTACTTTACCTCCTTCTGTTAAAGGCTGTTGATGCAAATTTTTATTAATATCCTCAAAACCATGGTCGTGGTCGGTAATAAAAACGTAAGAAGATAAAATTGTATGCTCTCCTATTTCTATATAATTATTGGCGCTTATAAAACTATTATTACCCACATCCACATTATTACCTATTTTAATTTTTATTTTATTTTTACTTTTACATTTTTTTTCCTCCAAATTCTTTACTAACTGTAATTCTGCAAAAAGAACCAATATTAACATTTTCCCCTATTGATATTTCTTTAGGATGAGAAGTATTTAGAAACGGTTTAATTATTGAACCTTTTCCAAAATAATAAAATTTTCTTTTTAAGAAAAGAGTATAAAGCTTTATTAAAAAAGAAAAAAATTTATTCATTTTTGAATTTTTACACAAAATAACTCAAAAGAGTATTTCGGCAAAAAATAAAAAATAATTTGCGTTAACCCAGTAATTCCATACATAATTTTTTTTGGTTTAAATCTCATATTTGAGAAAATATTTTCTTTTTCTTTAGTTAAACTAATTACCTTATTCTCATTAGCATAAAAAAATTTAGCTCCTCCTAATCCCCTACATTTAAAACCTAATTTTTTAAGTTCTTCTACTCCCCACCCAGAAAGGTGTCTTTGATATTTGTTTTTGTCAACCTCCTCCATTGGAAAAAATCCATTTGGGGTAGTAACAATTATCTTTTTTCTTGCCCATTTTTCTGCTTTTTTTAAAATTTCGTAACCCACCTTTTTAGGTAGATGTTCTAAAACCTCTATCATTATCACCGCATCAAAACTTTTTTCCGGAAAATCTACATCTTCAATTTTTTTATTTAAATATTTAGTGTGAATTTTTCTTTTTTTAGATTCTTCCAAATAAGGTTTAAATATTTCTACCCCAACGGAGTATTTAATCCATTTACAATATTGAAGAGGCGAGGATGGACCGCAACCCAAATCTAAAACACTTTCGCAATCTTTAAGTTCTTTTTTAAGACAATAATTTAAGGTATGAAAAATTCTTCCCAAGAAATCAGAATTATGAAGATTGTTTATTATTTTATCGACTAAACTCATTTTAACTTATATTGAAAATTAATTTTTTTAATAGCTTTTGCATAAATATTATTTTTATACCAATCAACTAAGCGAATTAAAATAAAGGGAGGAGTAATTACTGCCAAAATTGCGCATCCCCAAAAAATGGGAGAAAAAATATTTTCCGGTCGGTATTTTAAAAGATAATAAATTTCCCTTAGGGTATACAAATAATTATGCCGGGAATAGTTTTTAATCTGAAATAACCCCACATAATTAGTGGCTACAAAATCTTTAATCATTTTTTTTCTAAAATCATTATATTTTTTTTCTTTATAAACATTGTTAAACATATCTATCCAACTTTTTATTGGCGATTTATCATAAATCCAGGATACTTTTCTTGCTTGGCTACTGGTAATTCTTACTGCTACTAAATAATCTCTTAAAAAAACCACGGGGTGTTTTTTAAAAATTGAAGCAAATGGATAAACATGACAAGGAAAAATATCTTCATGAAAGGGAATATCCATATATTTCCTTCTGAAAGCCAAACCAGAAAGTTGATCTAAAGTACTAAACATAGTAATAATTTCTTCAATTGGAGAATCAATTGTTAAAATTATATCTTCTTTTTCGCTCAATCTTTTTTTAATTCTTACTGGTTTTTCTGGCTTTTCATAAAACCAAAAGTAAGGTCTAGTAACTGCTCCAATTTCTTCGGATATTTGAAAAGCCTGATATGTTTTTAATAAAGCATCTTTTGCCAAAATATCATCTTGTCCCATAAGATAAATAATATCACCCTTTGCTTTCTTTCTTAATTTTTCTAAATTTTTTGAATATCCTAAATTTTTTTTATTTAAAAAAAGCTTAATTCTTCTGTCTTTTTTTTGAAATTCCTTTATCACTTTTATTGTATTGTCAGTGGAACAATCATTACTAATAATAAGTTCAAAATTATCAAAACTTTGAGAAAGAATGCTTTTTAAAGTAGGAGAAATTACTTTTTCTCCATTATAAACTGGCATTAAAATGCTAAATTTTAAATTAAACTTTTTTTTACCCATTTTTTTTAAAAATTTTAATAAAATAATAACTTCCCCCCACTAATCCTCTCAAAAACCACATTCCTAAAGCTAAAATTGGATGTTTTATTAAATTTTTCCATTTTCCATTTTCCATAAACACCCCAAAATAACGATACCAAAAACCAAATTGTTTACGAATATCTAAATCTTTTTCTCCCCATTTTTTAATATAATTTTTCGCTGTAATTGCATATTTTCTTTTTTTACTTAGGTATTTTTTAAGAGTTAAGTTTTCTTCATGATGATATATTTTATTTTTAGTAATTGTAATTTTCGCTTCCAGGGATTTAATCTTTTTATTAAAATCCCAATCATCAAATCCAAAGGCAATATTTTTTTCATCAAATCCTCCTACTTTTAGAAATATACTTTTTTTAATAGCTCTTACCGCATCAATGCAAGTTTGATTATAAAAGCTTCTTTCAAAATCTCTAATTTTACCAAATATTCCTCTCCCAATAACTCTTTCTGGAATAAATAAAGCATCAAATTTTTTTTCTCTAATTAATTCAACTATTTCTTCTATTAATTTTTTATCAAAAGTCATATCGGCATCAGGAAAAAATATTATTTCTCCTCTACTTTTCTTCACACCAAAATTTAATTGAGCCCCCCGGAAATTAATTATTTTTTTCTTTTTAACATCACTCTCAGAAGGATAATTATAGACTTTCAAAGTATATTTTTTTGCAACTTCCTTAGTTTTATCCTCAGAATTATTATCTACTACAATAATTTCTATTTTTTGAGAAGGATAACTTTGGGCTTTAATACTTTCCAAGCAATTACCAATATTTTTTTCTTCGTTTTTGGTAGTAATTACTACAGAAACTAATGGTAAGTTTTTATTTTTCATTTAAAATCTCTTCTTTTACTTAACCATTTCCATCCTAACCAAGCATAATATTTTGTTTTTTCCCAATCGGTTAGCGCTTCTTTGGTTTTTCGCCATAAAAATTGAGGGGTTAAAAAGGAGCTATAAATTTTTCTTACCAACTCCATCAATTCTTCATCTTTCATTGGAGTTTTCATTACTGGTTCTTTCATATCATATCTATCCCAATCCAAAGTTTTTAACCAACCATTTTTTTTACATTCTTCAAAAAGAGGTGTTCCTGGATAAGGAATCACCAACGTAGCTTGAAGAGTATCTACCAATCCTTTTTTAAAAAACTCCCGCGCCATATTTAAAGTTCGCAGGGCATCTTTCTTGGTCTCCCAAGGATAACCAACCATTACCGTAATATGAGGCCATAAACCGGCTTTTTTGGCCATTTTTAAATTTTCTTCAATTTGCTCAACTTTTAAATTTTTATTTATTTTATCAAGCGTTTTCTGGTTGGCGGATTCTAACCCATAAAGCAAAAAACGAAATCCTGCTTTTGCCATTAAATTATAATCTTTTTGTGTCAAACCGCTATTAAATCGCATATTACAATCAATTTTTATTTTTTTATTATATCCTCGCTTAATCATTCCTTCACAAAATTCTTTTAACCAATCACCAACCGGAAAACTCCCACTATCATCCATAATTTCTTTAATTGGCCAGTTTTCTAAAATATAGCCAATTTCATCCAAAGCTCTTTTGGGTGACATTACTCGATAACAACTACCGGGATATAAAGTAGTCCAACTACAAAAAGAGCATCTCCCCCACCAACAATCTCTTCCAAACATCGTATAAGTACCTGGAGTTCGGGAATAATTACTGTTTTTGTAAGCATAAAGTTGCCAACCAGTTAATTCTCGATCAACAAACGGTAAAGTATCTAAGTTATGGTTAAGTTTAAAATTTCCTGTAGATTGCCAACTTTGAGATTTAAGTTGGAGTTTTGCGTTTTGCGCTTTACACTTTAACTTTTTTCTATACCAAATTCCCGGTTCTAATTTTTCTCCTTCGGTTAGATGTTTAACTAAATTAAGCATCAAAAAATCATAATCCCCTCCCGTCAAAACAAAATCCACCGGCGAATTTTGTAAACTTTCTTCCGGCAAAGCGGTTACGTGATCTCCAACCAACGCAATCTTTAATTTTGAGTTTTTAGCTTTAAGTTTTGAAATAATCTTCCAATGCTTTTTAACAACCGGCGTTTTTGTTTCTATTATTAATAAATCGGGCTTTTCTTTTTTAAAATCTCCAAACCATTCCTTAAAAGTTTGCCCTTTGGCAATTCCATCTAACCAAACAACTTCAAAACCTGCTTTTTTAAGCATCGTCGCTCCATAAGCAGGAACCACCGGATAAGCGGTCCAAGGAGCGGTGGCCCACTGAAATTGGCGATTTTGCCCTAAAAACGGAATTCCTTTAGGAGAATCAAGCGGTGGATAACCAATGACTATTTTCATTGAAAATATTGTATCATAATAATTAAGAAACAATAATTTAGTGAACAGCGAATAGTCAAAAATAGTAAAATGGCACTAACCAGAAAACAAAAAAAAGAATTAAAAAAACTAGTTAAAACAAAAACACTAAAAGAGACGGTAGAAATTCTTAATATTGACGAAAAAGAGGCTAAAAATTATCTTTTGGATATCTGGGGAAAGGAAAAATATCAGAAAAGAGTAAAGGAAAATTTAGTTGTTCACTCTTTATCAAAATCAAAATTAATCCTTCCTGAAAGTTTTAAATTTAAAGAGTGGTTAAAGATTAATAAGAAAATTTTATTTTTTCTTTTTTTTCTGGTTTTAGCGACCTACGCTGTAGCTCTACCTAATGAATTTATTTCTGATGATCTTCCTGCTATTGTCGAAAATCCTAAAATTTCTAATTTTAGTTACTTTTTTAGTTCTCAGTTTCCTTTATATTTTAATCTTCGTAATTTTTTATATTTTTTAATTAATAAAATTTTTGGTCTTAATCCAATTCCCTTCCGGTTAATAAACATTTTTTTTCATTTAGGAACAGTTTTTTTAATTTATCTTCTCCTTCATTTCTTCTTTCCCTCTCCTCTTCCTTTCTTTACCGCCAGTCTTTTTGCGGTTCATCCTATTTTAATAGAGGCAGTTACTTGGATTTCCGGCGGTCCTTATTCCCAAGCAGGCTTTTTTATTCTCCTTTCTCTGCTTTTTTGGATTTTTTTAACTAAAACTCAACAAAAAAAATTCCTTTTTTATTCACTAATTTCTTTTTTATTGGCCCTCAATACTTCAGAGAGAGTAATTTGGTTTTTGGCAGTTATTTTTCTTTATGAAATCTTTTTTGGAAAAATCAAAAATCACCTCAAATATCTTTTTCCTTACTTTATCTTAGTGGTTTTTTGGATAGTTTATATTTTTAAACTCGCCAGTCAACGATTGGTCGCCTTAGAAACAGTTTATTACCAAGAACCAGGATTAGATAATCCCTTAATTAAAATTCCTATTGCGATTACCTCTTATCTAGAATTAATCTTTTGGCCGCAAAAACTTACTTTTTATCATTCGGAACTTAATTTTAGTCTTCAAGAGTTTTATTTTCGTTGTTTTATTTTTCTACTATTATTATCCCTTATTGGTTGGTTTTTAAAAAGGGATCGCCGAATCGCTTTTTGGTTTATATTTTTTATCCTTACTCTTTCTCCCACTCTCACTCCCTTACGAATCTCTTGGGTGGTAGCAGAAAGATATGTATACCTAGGAACAGTAGGAGTTTTGATTTTTATCGCCTTTTTAATTCAAAAAATTGGAGAAAAACTTAAAAACCAAAAGATCTCTTGGGGAATACTAGTCATTATTCTAATTACCTTAAGTATTCGCACTGTCTTTCGCAATTTAGATTGGCGTAATCAAGACATTTTATGGTTTGCAACTGCCAAATATTCTCCTTCCTCTCACCAAAATCACAATAATTTAGGAAATACATATGCCCGTCGCGGTGATTATCAAAAAGCACTTGAAGAGTTTCAAACCGCTATTAAACTTAAACCAAACTACGCCGATGCTTACCACAATTTAGCCAACACTTACCATCAAATTGGTAAAGATGACTTAGCAGAAGAAAATTACAAAAAAGCTTTAGAAATTAATCCTAACCTTTGGCAAACTCATCAAAACTTAGCAGCATTGTATTTTTTAAAAAAAGATTATTTATCGGCAGAAAATCATCTTCAACAAGCCATAAAAATTAATCCCAAAAATCCGGAACTTTACATTAACTTAGGAATTCTTTACTCCCAAATGGGTGATAAACAAAAAGCCCATGAAGCTTTCCAAAAAGCTCTGACCTTAGATCCCCAAAATCAAACAATCAAACAATTTTTATTAAATCTATAACCCTCGAATCATTTTCTACTTCTTAAAATAAAAAATTTACCCTTTTTAGTAGTTCTTTCTCCAATCACTTCACAAAAACCAAAAGCTTCTTTTAAAATCTCTAAAAAAATATTTTTATATCCTTCTCCCACTACTAAAAAAATTTCTCCTCCCTTTTTAATCTTTTTTTTAACATCTCTAAATAAAAATGAAAGATCTTCTCTTTTTTTATGAAAGGGGGGATTAGATAGAACTAGATCAAATTCTTCAGAGGGAACACTTTCAATTCCCAAATAAAGCTTTGTTCTATTAAGAAGTCCAAAGTTTCTAACATTTTCTTCTGAAATTAAAATTGCACTTCTACTAACATCAACCATCGATATTTCTGCTTCTTCATTAATAAAACCAGCTACTACCCCAATTACTCCCCATCCACATCCTAAATCAAGGATTTTTTCCGCCCTGCGAATTTTTCCTTCTGTTTCTTCCAATAAAAATCTCGTCCCTTCATCTAATTCCTGCCAAGAGAAAAGCCCTGGTAAACTCCTCATCTCAAAACTTCTGCCAAATAAATTAAATCTAACTAAAGTAGGTTGTTTTTCTTGAACTTCATTATTTCTTTTTATTGCCCTCAAAATTCTGTATCCTCCCCTTCCTTTAGCTATAATTTCCATTTCTCCTAAAACTTTTTTTATTACCTCTCCTTGCCCCTCAAGACCCCAATTTTTATGAGTAATCACATAAATAACTCCTCCTTCTCTTAAATAATTAGCTAATCTTCTTAACCAATAATCAAAAGTTTCTTGAGACATAAAATTACTTAAAGAAAGAAGCGCTCCATCAAACTTTTCGGATGCAGGCAGTTTAGTTAATAAATCTACATTTCCAATTGGAATATCACTATCCATTACGCTATCGATTTCTTTTTCTTCCTCTAAATTATCTTGATAAACACAAAAAGCAACATTAGGTATTGCTCCTAAAAAATTTAAAAAAGCCTTTTTATTCGGATTTAAAATTAAAACACGACTTCCTTTCTCAAACTCAATATCAGCGAGAAGCGGAAAATATTTCAGCTCATCTTTTCGTGATAATCGTAAAGGAGAATTAATCATTTCTTTTTCCTTTTTTTTGTCCCAAAATTATCATATTAGGATTAGTTATTAAAAACTTAAGGGTGTTTAATAATATTTTTTTTCTATCTAGTAAAAAATTCTTTAAACAATAAAAAATCTTTCTTTATTTTTTTTATTTTTATTAAATTTATTAAAAATAACTCTTTCATCAAAAATATCTAAAACTTTAAACCTCGCTTTTTCTAGAAGAAAAATTATTGATTTCTTCGCAAAAAAGGTAATATGTCCTTCATTTTTAAGAAATGGGTTATAATTCCGACAAGTTATTGAGGCTAATCCCCCAACATCTCCAGTATCAATCAAAATAATTCCCTCCGGCAAAAGCTTTTCAAAGGTAACAAATCATCACTTATCAAATTTAGCGCTTTAAAAATGTTCTCTTTTCTTGTTTTTTCTTTAACTAAAGCAACCTTACCTGCCATATTTTGATTTTAAATTAGGGGTAAAAAATCCTTTAAGAAATAAAATTCCGTAAACTAAATGGGTAATAAAAATTGCGGGAATCACCAAGAAAGCTACTTTCCAATTTCTTTCTTGACGATAAACATCCCAAGCAGTAAAAAGTAAAGCAAGTAAATAAAAACTAATTACTCCCCAATAAAACCAATTTAATAAATTACTTAAAAAATAAAATTCTAATTTTTTCGCGAAAAAGATTATAATTGGTCCACCTATTAATCCTAAAACAAAAAAGGTAGGCAATAAATATCCCAACCGAAATGAAGTTTTAGGAATGACTCGAGCAAAATATCCTCGATGGAGAGCATAACGAGAAATTTGCCGTAAATGAGGCCTAAAAATTTCTCGCCGATGATGATAGACCAAAACAGTGGGGTCGTAAATTATTTTTTTTCCTAATTTATATACTAAATCATGACACAATTTCGTATCTTCTCCTGGCCAAAAAGAAGAATTAAATCCTCCTACTTGAAAGAAGTCTTTTTTTCTTACCAATAAATTGACGCTCGGATAATCATCAACTTCTCGACGTGATTTAATTGCACACCGATAATTTCCTGCTCCCCCACTTCCTAAAAAAGTTGACCAAACATAGCCTGAAGTTTTTTGGAGAATATTATCTTGAGGAGGAGTAATTGCCGGACCACAAACGCCAACAATTAGTGATGGATTAAATTTTTTAAGATTAAAAATTTTTAAGGCATTTTTTAACCAATCTTTAACTGGATAAGAATCATCATCTAAAAAGGCTAAAATCTCTCCTTTTGCCTTTTTAGCTCCTAAATCTCGCTTATCTGCTGGTCCTATTTTTGGCCAAGAGGGAATAATTTTAATCCTTTTATCAGAAAATTTTTCTTTTGTTTTTTTGTCAGGAAGAATAATTACCTCAAATTTTTTTTCACTTTGAGATAAAATTGCCGGAATTGTTTCTTTTCTTAAATAATCATTAATCTCTTTTACCGGAATAATAATGGAAAACAAAACTTTTTTCATAAAATTCTGGCAAAATAATTAATAGTTCTTTTTAAACCTTCTTCTAATTTAATTTTTGGTTCCCAACCTAATTTTTCTTTAGCTAAACTAATGTCTGGCCGTCTTTGTTTTGGATCATCTTTTGGTAACGGTAAAAATACAATTTTTGATTTACTTTTAGTAATTTTTAAAACTAATTTTGCTAACTGCAAAACCGTAAATTCTCCTGGATTTCCTAAATTAATCGGCCCATTTTCATTACTTATCATCATTTTTATCAAACCATCAATTAAATCATCAATATAACAAAAAGAGCGAGTTTGACTCCCATCACCATAAACTGTTAAAGGCTCCCCTTTTAAGGCCTGAACAATAAAATTAGAAACTACCCGACCATCATCCGGTCGCATTCTTGGTCCGTAGGTATTAAAAATTCTGACAATTTTTGTCTCTAAGCCAAATTTTTTCCGGTAATTTTCTATTAAGCTTTCGGCAAATCTTTTTCCTTCATCATAACAACTCCGCGGACCAATAGGATTGACATTTCCCCAATAAGATTCTTTTTGAGGATGAACTAGAGGATCACCATAAACCTCGGAAGTAGAAGTATGTAAAAATTTAGCTTTTTTTTCTCTCGCTAAATCAAGCATATTTTTCACTCCATAAGAACTTACTAACAAAGTTTCAATGGGAAATTGAGAATAATCAGGAGGAGAGGCAGGACAAGCTAAATTCCAAATTTCTTCAATTTTCTCTTTGATTTTTAAAGGCTTAATGATATCGTGATAAATAAAATCAAAATTTTTATATTTTTTAAGTTCTTCTATATTCTTTTTCTGTCCGCTAATAAAATTATCTACCCCAATTACTTTAATTTTTAACTTAAGTAATTTTAAACATAAATTAGAACCGATAAAACCGGCGGCGCCGGTAACTAAAGCAGTTTTCATCCGATATTAACTTTAAAATTTAACTCGGGGTCCCAACGCCATTTTCTTTTGTTTTTATCATCATAATAATGCAAAATATGAAGGCGATAAAAAACTGCTAAAGTGTCTATCAGCATTTCCCAAACGGTTTTAAATTTAATCGTGCTGGTAAATTTAAATTGCTCTGGATTTATCTTTATTGGCGCCTCATAAATTTTTTTAAAACCTAATCGGCGAGCTACTGCTAATAGTTCCACATCAAAAGCAAATTTTTTTACTAATAATCGCGGCAACACCTTTTCCAAAACCTCTCTTTTAAAAATTTTTAAACCAGTTTGGGTATCTTTCACTTTTAATCCAAAAAGAAACCAAATTAACATCTGATAACCAAAACTATAAATTTTTCTTAAAAAGGGATATTCCACTTGAGAAGCAGGATGACGCTTAGAACCAACAATAATATCTGCTCCATACCATTCCATATGTTCCAAAATCATCGCTAAACCATTAGGGTCAATATCCATTCCCGCGTCAATAAAAGCAATTAAATCTCCTTTCGTTCTTGCCATTCCATATCGAACTGCATACCCTTTTCCTCTATTAGTTTTGTAACCAACTACCTTAATTTTTTTTCCTTGAAGTTTTTTTGCTTTTTGATAAGTTTTATCAATCATCCCATCAACAACAATAATCAGTTCATAATCATAACGCATTTTTTCTAATACCCTCTTAATTTGTTTAATATCCTCCACAATCGTTTTCTCTTGTTTATAAGCAGGAACAACCACCGAAAGAAAATGAGAATTATCTTTTCTCATTTTTAAATAAAAATATCATTAAAATTAAAAAAAGTAAAACAGAAATTAAAAGAGAAATTCTTATTACCTCCATTAAAGAAGAATGAAATAAATTAATTAAAATTATTTGAAGAATTGCTCCTCCCAAACACCACAAAACTACTTTTGTTTTTCCTACAGAAAGAAAAAAATTAATTAATAAATTATTTAAAGAATAAAAACTAATAAAAACTGCAAAGGCTCCTAAGTAAGGTACTGCTGAAAGATAAGAATTTCCATACAAAAGACGAACCATTAAAGTGGGAAAAAGGAAATAAACCAAAGTAATAAAAATTGACTCTCCACCGACAATTAATAATGACTGATTCAATAAATGCCGATAACTTTTACCATTTTCAAATCTTTCCGAAACTAAAGGAAACATTACTGCGGGAATTACTCCTGAGGCAAAAAAAACAATTTTTCCCAAAACAGATACCGCGGAATATATTCCTGCCTCCATCGCCGAAAAAAAATGTTTTACCAATATCACGTCTGACGAATAAAAACTGGTTAAAGAAAGCATCGCTATTAACACCGGAAAACTAAATCCAAAAAATTCTTTCTTGTTAATTTTTTCTATTTTATCTTGATATCGCCATAAAAATTTCAAAGGAAAGAAAGAAATTAAAAAATAAACTAAAGAAGCAATTACTATCCCTCCCAATGCCCCATTAATACCAAAACCTCTTTTAACTAAAAAAACTACCAAGATGAGTTTTAAAATCGTCGTTAAAACACTATTAAAAGATAAAAATCCAAATTTTAAAAAAGCACGCAAAATCCCATCGTTTATAAAAGAAACTAAACTAATCATCAACCAAAAACTTAAAATTATTAAAGGAAAGGAATCTTCTAAGTTTAAAAAATAAGAAATTTTTTCTTTTAAAATAATAATTAAAATCATTAAAAAGATTCCAATAAAACCAAAAATTTTAAAAAGGTTTAAAAATAATCCTAAAATTTTTCCAAAATCTTTTTTAACTTTATATTTAGTAACAAACTTTACGGTTGTGGTTAAAAAAGTTCCGGCAATAATGGAAAAAAAGTAAGTTAAAGAAATTAAGGCGGTTAAACTTCCATAATCTTTTGGTCCTAACATCCTTCCCATTAAAAGATGATATAAATAATTTCCAAAATTAGTGACCATCGTTCCTAAAAACAAAACAGCACTTCCGCTAATTAAGGGGTTTTGGAAAATTTTTTTCATTTTAAGCTAACCAATAACCTCGGGAAAAGAAAATTAAACTGATAACCAGTAAAATCAAGCTAAAAATTAAATAAAAAATTTTAAATCTTTGATACTTTTCCAAAATAAATCCCAAAGACAAGAAAGCAGGAAAAACTACCAAAACATACCTAGGTAAGGAAGAAAAAGTACCAGTTAAGGTTGGCAAAATATAAGCCAAAAATCCAAAAACCAGATAAGACAACCTAATTTTTTTAAGATATCCATAAACCAAAAGACCCAAAAAGCTAATTGCTACCAATAATTCCAACCAAACAACAAAATATAGAGGATCAATTTTTGTCGTTAAAATCATCTTAAAATAGCGCCAAAAAACTTGATATAAAAGAATTATTTTCCCTCCGCTTCTTTGGGCTCCAAAATGAGGCTGAACATGGATAAAAAGCAAAGGGTCTCCATAATGAACTAATAAATATCGCATATAAAAAATTAACCCTAAAGGAATTAAAAAAAGAAAAATTAAATTTAAAATCTTAAATTTAAAATTTAAAATCTTTTTGTCCTCCCACCATTCAATTAATAAAGCAGGCAGAAGAAATATTCCTACTATCCGTGTGGCGCTGGCAAAAGCTCCAAAAACTCCTCCCAACCACCATTTTTTAATTCTTATAAAATAAAAGGCGCCTAAAACAAAAAATAAAAATAATGATTCCGTATAGACGGAAACAAAATAAAAGGAAGCGGGAAAGAGCAAAAGACCAATAATTACCAATTTTATAAATTTCGGGGAGTAATCTAAGGTAAGCAATTTATAAAGAAAAACCAAAGCGCCTAAAAAAGCCAAATGAGAAATTAAAAGACCAGAAACTAAATAATTATGAATAAAGTTACTTAACCACCGAATTAAAAAAGGATAAAAAGGAAAAAATGCTTGTTGATATAATCCATAGCCATTTTGAGCAATGTTTAAATAATAAACTCCATCAAAATTAGCCCAAACTGAAGGTCCCAAATAATCTAATTTTTCAGGAAGAATTTTTTTACCTAGAAAAACTACCAATTCCAACCCAATCCGCCAAATAACAAAAATTTTAAACATCCAGCGAAAAATTTGCTGATTATTTTCTTTGAAGGTAGACTTTTTCATAAACTTCTACTGTTTTTAAAGCAGTTTTTTCCCAACTAAAATTCTTAACCCATTCTAATCCATTTTTTATCAAATTATTTCTCTTTTTTTCATCTTTAATTATCCTTACTAAAGCCTGAGTTATATTTTTTATGTTATAAGGATCAAATAAAATAGCAGATTTTCCACAAATTTCTGGTAAACTTGAGGTATTGGCGCTTATTACCGGACATCCACAAGCCATCGCCTCTAAAACCGGTAAACCAAATCCTTCGGAAAAAGATGGTTGGCAATAAACACTTGCTAAATTATAAATCACTACCAAATCTTCTGTTGGTACATAGCCTAAAATTTTAATTTTATTAATTAAATTAAGTTCTTTAATTAATTGGATTATCTCTTTTGTTTCTTTTAATTCTTTATCTTCAAACGCCTTTCCTACCAAAACTAAATTGTAAATTGAAAATTGGGAATTGAAAATTTTAAAAGCTTTTATTAAACCAATTACATTCTTATTCCAATTTACATCGCCAACATAAAGAATAAATTTATCTGGCAATTGATACTTTTGTTTAATTTTTAATTTTTCGCTTTTACCTTTCACTAACTTAAATTCTTCTCCTGCGGCTAAAGGAACTACATAAATTTTTTCTTTAGGATATCCTGTTAACTTTGGAATTTCTTCTTGCCAATAATAACTATCAGTAATCACCCCATCAATCTTTTTAAGCCGCCATTTTTGAACTTCCCAACGAATTCTTCCTTTAACTCCTGGAGTAAAATTTTCCATAAATTTCACAGGAATTAAATCATGAATGGTTACTATACTTTTAGTTAATTTTTTTGTTGGTAAAGTAAGAAAAAAGGGAGAAAAATAAGGGTAATGAATAATATCTGCCTCGACAAAAACTAATTTATCAGCTGATTTTAAAAATTCTAATTCTATTCCTTTCTTAGGAGCTATTTTTTTCAAAGCCTCTATTAAACGTTTTGTATAAAAACCAATTCCCCGAAATTGATGGGCAGAATAAAGAGGGGTCAAATCAATCACTACTTTCATTTTTTTTATTCTATCAGTTTTTTTACTGCTTTAAAAATACCGGTTGAATACTGAAACGCTTTTTTAGGTCGAAAAGTAATTTCTTCTGGTAACCCTAAAAATTCTCCATATTTTCTTAAAATATACTTCTCTTTTCCGTTCTTAATTTTTAAATTAGCAGGAATTTTAAGACAAAAGTCAATAAAATTCTTCTCTATAAAAGGATAAATAATTTTAATTCCCTCCTTTTCTGATAATATCTTTTCTCTTTTTACATCTTTTTTTAACAACGTTAACTCATTTTTAATAGTCTGATTTAGCTCTCCTAACTTTATTTTTTTATAACGATGGTAACCCCCCAACAAAATATCTGGACCTTGTCCAGAAAATAAAATTTCTACTCTTCTTTTTTTAGTTTCCTCCAGACATAATAAAAAACAAACTCCTAAAGATAAATGAGTTAAATCTATAGAAAAATTCCTCTTTTTATAAATTTTTATTACTTTAAAGATAGCTTTCTTAATTTTTTTTGAATCATAATTAACTCTAATAATTTTCTTTTTTAAAAATTTCTCTAAAATATCCAAAAAAATCCAATCTTTACTCGTCTTACAAGCGACACTCAAAAAAACACAATTGGGAAAAGTTTTTCTTACCCACCAAGCAATTATCGAAGAATCAATGCCTCCAGAAACTAAAACTCCAACAACTTTTTTGTGATATTTTTTTTTATATTTTTCAAAACTTTCTTTAAGAATAAAATCAATTTTCTCCAAAATTTTTTTATTCATTATCTCATTAATTATATAATATCTTTATGTTTTATCCGGAAAATTTTCCTAAAGAAAAAGAAAATGAATTAATAAATTTTTTAAAAGAAACAGAGAAATATTGGCTTAAGAAAAAACCAATTACATATTCTGAGTTTAAAAAATATTTTTTTCAAATTTTAAAGAATGGTAGATTTTCTTTTTCTAATCCTCCACCTTTTTGGTGGTTAAATTTTATTCTTCTTCGCCACCAAAATATATTTTCTGAAGATTTTGTTAATTTTTTAAAAAAATATCTTATAAAAACCAAAACTCGTTCTATATCAGGAATCATCCCTGTAGCTATCTTTACAAAACCAGTTGGCTGTCCTTTCCATTGCGTATATTGTCCAGAAAATAAAACTCTCCCCAAAAGTTATTTAAAAGATGAGCCAGCTTTAAGAAGAGCTATAAGAGAAAAGTTTGATCCCTATTTTCAAACTCGCAATCGTTTAATTACTCTCCTTTTATCGGGTCATAAAATTGATAAGGTAGAAATTATTATCAAAGGAGGAACTTTTTCCTTCTATTCTAAAAAATACCGTCAAAAATTTATAAAAGAAATTTTTGACGCAGCTAATACCGATATTCTGCAACTTATTAAGACAGGAGAGGAAAAAATTTTTAAAAGTAAGACACTTTCTCAAGCCCAAAAAATTAACGAAAAAGGGTTTTGTCGCATTATAGGAATAAATATTGAAACCCGAACAGATTTTATCAATCCTCAAGAAATTAAATTTTTAAGAAAATTAGGAGTAACTCATGTAGAATTAGGAATCCAAATCCTTAATGATAAAATTTTAGAGAAAATTAATCGCCAACAAAATATTAACCAAATAATCAAGGCAACTTTTCTTTTAAAAGAATCAGGATTTAAAATTTCTTATCATTTAATGCCAAATTTGCCTTTTTCTTCTCCTCAAAAAGACTTAGAAACATTCAAAAAAGTTTTTACTCCTAAATTTTCTCCCGATCATTTAAAAATTTATCCAACAGTAGTCCTTAAAAATTCCCAAATTTATCAATGGTTAAGAAAAAAATTTTATCGACCTTATTCTCTTGATCAATTAATTAACTTATTAATAAAAGTTAAAACAGAAATTATTCCTCCTTGGGTAAGAATTAGTCGATTAGGAAGAGATATTAGTGAAAAAGAAATTATTGCCCCAAAAATTCCTTCAAATTTAAGAGAAATTGTTTTGAGAAAAATAAAATTATTAGGAAAGTTTTGTCAATGTATCCGTTGTCGAGAAATAAAAAACCAACCATGGAAAGGAAAACCTAAATTAAGAATTTTTCAATATCAAGCTTCTGAGGGAAAAGAATTTTTTTTGGAGTTTGTAGATCAAGAAAATCATTGTTTAGGATTTTTAAGATTAAGAATTCCCGCCTATCTTATTTATCCCGATAGTTATCTACCATTATTTTCATCTTTAAAAAATGCCGCTCTTATTCGTGAACTTCATGTCTACGGGCCAGCTCTTTCTTTAAAAGAGAAAGATTCTATCGCTACTCAACATAAAAATTTAGGAAAAAAATTACTTAATAAAGCGGAAAAAATTACTCAAAAATTAAAAATAAAAAAAATTGCTATTATCGCAGGAATTGGCGTTCGTGATTATTACCGAAAATTAGGATATTGTCTTAAAGAAACCTATATGATAAAAAATCTTAATTAATTACATAATTTTTCTATTTTTATTTTTCCTATTTTCCAGCTTACTTTTTCCTTTTCAAAATTTCCTCTCCATTCTTTAAACCAATTTTCTTGAGACTCTTGAGGTTCAATAATTAGGTAGATACACTCAGCCCTTTTCGAAGGAGTAATAGCGTCTATTTTTTTCTTTCCAGGAACATAATCTACTTGATTAGGTAAATAACTATAATCTTCAGGTAAATATTTATATTTTGTTTTTGCCCGCCACCAAATGAGATATTGATAAGGGTAGTCATAAACATAAGGAGTAAAACTATAAATTTTCATCCCTTTATTATTAGCATCAGTATAAATTGAATCTATTGCCATTAGACGGGTTCTTAAGTTACCTGGGTCTTCAATAAAAGCTTTTTCTAATTTAGTTGGTAAATATTTTTTAATATCCCACCAAAGATAAAAAATAAATATCATTGCTAATAAAACTTTAAAAATAAGTGATTTCTTCTCCCAAAAAATAAAACCAATAGTTAATCCCAATAAAGTAATAAATATCGCATCAAGAGTTCCAAAATACCATACCCAAAGGTTATAGGGATAAATTACAAAAAAACAAAAATTGGCAAACAAAGCAATCAAAAGAATCAAAAATAAGTTTTTTTCCTTTTTCCTTTCTTTAATTAAGAAAATAACAAAAAACAAAATTAAAAAAACAAAGAAAAAAAGATGGTTGGGAAAGTGAGTTAGAAAATAATTTTTAAAAATTGAAAATCTTTCTATTAATCTTCTTAACAAATCCATATTGGCAGAAGATAAAGAATTTGCTTTACCACTCAAAAGAAACAAAATTGCTTTAGTTTGAATAAAATTATGACGAAGATCAAATAATAACTGAGGTAAAAAGGGAATTAAGAAAAAAAACCAAGATTTTATATTTTTAAACAAAAATCTCAATTTTCTAAAAATTAAAAAAACTAAAAACATCGTCAATAACCAGATTACTCCATCTACGGGTTCAAAGTGAAAAGATAATGCTATTAAAAAAAGAGCAATTTTTAAATAAATTATTTTTTCGTTATTTATTGTTTTAAATAAAAATAACAAAAATAAAGGAAATAAAAACACAATAGGATTAACATTTAAAGCATAAACAGATTTTTGGAGATAAGGAAAAGAAAAAAAATAAAGAACCAATAAAAATATTGAAGTTTTTTTATCTTCAAATAAAAGAAAAAATAAAAAGGGTAATAAAAAAGAAACAAAAAGATTCATAATTAAAAAACTTAATGGGTGTCCTTTAGTTAAAATAAAAAAAGGAATAGCTATCCAATACCAAGTAGGACCATAGAAAACTCCCTGAAGAGAAGTAGTTGGTCCAATTAGTCTAGGCTTACGAAGAAAAACTATCTCTCTTATATCCAATAAATCTCTTGCTTGATCATAAGTGAAAGCTGTCGAATTTACATACAAAAATAAAATTTTTGTCCCTAAACTTAAAATTCCTAAAAATAAAACTAAGAAAATCAAAAATTTTGAATCAATTTTTACTTTATTCCCAATCTTTTTTAATGTCAATTCTTCTTTTTTCATTATATAACTCCCAAAATTTCACATAAGCAGTAATATGATGGAAACCAGAATAAAGCGAAAACACAAAGCCAGGAAAACCATCTAAAAAACCTTTATGGCGAATAAACAAAAGTAAAAAGGTTTTAATTGCTTGCCATTCTGCTTTTAAATATCCAAAAATACTTGGTTTTTCTCCATTCTTTAGAAGTTCTTGAGCGGTTAAACTAGTGTAACGATTCGATTTTTTAAGATATTCAGAAAAAGAAGAATAAGGATAGTGAAGTAAATGACTTTTTAGCCAATCAACTTTCCCTTTTACCTCCATTTGTTCATGCACAGATTTACAAGGTAGATAAGCTTTTCCTTTTTTAAAAAACCTAATTACTCCATCTGGATATTGGCCGGTTTTTCTTAACCATCGTCCTAAAAAAAAGTTTTTTCGGGGAATAAAATAAGCTACCACATCATGGGGAGAATTTTTAATTATTCTTTTAATTTCCTTTTTTAATTCCAGTGTCACTCTTTCATCCGCATCTAATTGTAAAATCCATTCTCCCCTGCAAACATTAATTGCTTTTTGTTTATTAATATGAAAAATAGGGGGATTATCAGTTATTATTAGTTTAGCCCTAAATTTTTTAGCAATTTCTACCGTTTTGTCAGTAGAACCTCCATCAACAATTACAATTTCATCAGCTAAATCTTTAATTGAATTAAGACAATCCGTCAGATTGTTTTCCTCATTAAAGGTTGCCAAAGCAACTGAGAGTTTTATTTTTTTCATTTTTTTAATTATAAATTAAATTTCAGCGATTTTAAAAGCGGGCTTTCCGTTAGGAAAGTAAATTATTTTAATTATTTTTGCCTCGGGAGGAATTTCTTCTTCTGTTCCTACTATTAAAACATTTTTTTGTTTTTCCAGTTTTTTCCAATCAATATTTTCAAAATGAAAATTGGCAAAGTGACGTACGGTGGAAAAACCAAATTTATCGCGAGGAGTTAATATCACTTCTTTTTGAAATATCTCTGGCGGGTATTGTAAATAAAACAAAAATAAAATATACGGCTGATCATATTTCTCCGTCACATAAATTTTAGAATAATTATCTTTAATAGGTTTAAGATATTCTACTAATTCTCTAAACCCATATTCCCATGCTTGAGGAGAAGTTTTAGGATAATGAACAAAATATTGATGAAGAAAGTAAAAAAAATTCCAAAAAAGTAAAGCGGAAAGAAATAAACAAATAAAGGAATTTAGAAATTTAGATTTAAATAAATTTAATAAATTAAAAAATCCATAAGCAGAGATTATTATTAAAGGAAAAACCATATTATGAGCTCTTAAAGCGCTCGGTACTTGAAAAGTTAACGCTCCCGCAATTGGTGCAATTAATAACCAAACAAAAGGAAGAAACCAATTTTTGGGTTTTTTTCTAAAAAAGAAATATATCCCGGCAAATATAAAAATTAAATCCAAAAAATACATTTCTCCTACTGCTGACGAGTTATTTCTTTCCACCCTATCTCCAATTAGAAAAAGAAAATTTCCATCAAAAAAAGATAAATAATTCTTTAAAAATTGAATTCCATAAATAAATGGTCGATTATGAAGAATTCGTGCTAAAAATTCATTGGAGTTTTGATGTTCTCCTCGCAAACTTAAAATCAAACTATAAGGCCCAATATCCGAAAAAAGACTTAATCCAGAAAATCTTGCGGTTCCTGCAGGACCAAAAAAATCAACTAAAAGAGGAATCGAAATTAAACCCGCAATTATTCCTCCTATTAAAAAATGTTTAAAATTCTTTTTTAAAAAAATGTGTCTTTTAAAAAAGACAATCAAATTCAAACCTAAAAGGGGAATAATTATTCGAGGGCTATGATAGGTATATAAAGAAAATACCCAAAACAAAAAGGAAAAAATAAAAAATTTAGGTTCTTTTAAGGCTCTTAAAAAGAAGTAAACTCCAAAAAGAATAAAAGTGCTCGCTATATTTGTCTCCCATCCTCCCCTTGAAAAATGAATATGCCAAGGAGAAATTGCTAAAAATAAAGCAGAAATTAAAGCTAATTTTTGATTGCCAAATATTTCTTTTACTAATAAAAATATTCCTAATATCCCTCCTATTCCTATTAAAGCTGAAGGTAATCTTACTGCCCATTCATTAAGACCTAATATTTTTACAAAAGGTAATACTAAATAAAAATATCCGCCTGGTTTATAATCGGCAAAAGATTTAAAATGAATTGGCCAAAAATTTCCATGTTCATCTTTACCAGTTAAAATCAAACTATAAGCATTGTAGCCAATTGCGGCCTCATCGGCATTTAAACCTATAGGAAATTTATCTAATTCCCACAAACGCAGAAATCCCGCTAAAAGAATAATTAAAGTTAAAAAGATTTTTTGAAAATCGAAAATTATCCGTCTACTGCGGATCCGACTTTGGCGGAAAAATCGAAAATTTTTCTTCATAAAGTTTCTACGATTCTAAAAGCTAATTTACCATTAAAAAAATTTATTTCTTTTAAAATTCTTGCCTCTTCTTCTCTAATATCTTCTAAAGGAATTTCATAGGTAGCCCCAATATAGAGTCTTTTTTTTACAAACCTATCTTTAGGCCAATAAATCTCCCTAAAAACAATATTATCAATTCTTTCTACTCTTCCCACATCACCTTCTGGATGTTCAATCAATTTTGCTTGTTTTTGATAATTTTCCGGTGGGTATTGAGAATAAAAAAGCCAAAAAATATAAGGTTGACCATATTTAGAAGTAAAAACAACTTCTTCATAATCATCTGTTTTATCCTTAATAAATTCCACTACTTGTTTGTATCCGTAAAGCCAATCTTCAGAATAAGTAAAGGGGAGATGAATAAAAAATTGATCTAAATAAAAAATGAAAGAAAAAAACCAACCAAAAATTAAAATTCCTAAAATCCCAACTTTAAAAAAATGAGGAATTTTCTTGACAATTTGAAAAACAAAATAAATTCCTAAAGCTATCAACAAAGAAAGAGGAATCACTATAAAGTAGGAACGAGTTGCTTGAATAATATCGCGACTTAAAGCGGCGGGTAAAGGAGCAATTGCCAACCAGTACCACCAAAATCCTTGTTTTTTAGAATTTTGACTAATCAAATAATAAACTCCCAATGGTAAAAATAAAATTCCCATATGATTTAAAACTCCTACGTAAGGAACGCTATGACGGTGATTACTCCAATCCCCTTCAAAAAATAAAAATCGTGGAGAAAAATGATTTAAATAACGTTCTAAAATTCCTCGCCCAAAATAAACTAAATTATTATGAAATAAATTCCAGGATAAATTTTTAAAATTATTTTCTTGCTCTAAAATGAATCTCTTTTCTTCAGGCGGTCGAGGATAAGAAAAAATACTCATTACTTTTAGTCTTCCCCCTGCCTTACCAAAAAAGGTAAAATAAAAAACCGGCAAAACTAAAATCCCCATTATTAAAACCCCTAAAGTTATTTTTTTCCACTCTTTTTTCTTCAGTTTTTCAGGAAAAAATAATATTAACCCTAAAATTAAAAGAGGAGTAATTAATTTAGCGGAATTATAAACATGAAAACACAAACCAAAAAACAAACCACTAACCAACCATTTTCTTTTAAGAAAAAAGTAAATTCCTAAAAGCAAAAAAACTAATAAAACGTTAACCTCCCAAGCCCCATGGGAATAATGATAGTGCCATGGCGAAAAAGCCAAAACTATACTAGTCAAAAGAGAAATCATTTCATTGTTAAAAATCTCTTTTACCACCAAAAAGGCCAGTAAAATACTTAAAGTGCCAAAAAACGCCGCGGGAAATCTTACCGCAAATTCATTTAAACCAAAAACTGCCTCGGAAATAGCGGTTAAATAAACATAAACTGGTGTTTTATAATCGCCAAAAGCTTTAAAAATTAGAGGTAAAAAATTTCCATATTCATCTTTTCCTGTTTTTAAAATTGACCAAGCATTATAGCCCCACGAAGGTTCATCCCAGTGCATTGAAGGAGGTGCACTACCTAATTTAAATATCCTAATTCCCAAGGCAAAAATAATAACTAAAAAAAGAAAAATTTTAATATTTTTTTCTTTCACTTTATTTTTCCAATTAAAAAAGCAGTTTTCCCATCTTGATATTTTATCTCTTCTAAAAGTTCTATTTCAAAATTAATTTCTTGTGGAGAAATTGTTATTAACTCACCTGTTTTTAGTTTAATTTTCCTCCAATCATCAATAAACCAATATTTTCCGATTCTATCAACATTTACCCATTTGTCTTCCCTATCATAACGAATAACCTCCTTTTCTTCTTGATATAATTTAGGATCATATTTTTGATAAAAAAGATAAAAAATATGAGGTTCACCGTAAAATTTGGTTACCAAAATTCGTTCGTAATCTTTTTCCAATAAACTTAATTTTTGATAAAGAGGCTTATATCCTGCTTGCCATGTGGAAGTATGAACTTTCGGGTAAGAAAAAAAATAATCAAATAAGAAATTTTTCCAACTAATAAAGGAAAAAAACAATATTCCTCCTAAAAAAACCGTTTTTATTTTTTTATTCCTAATATTTTCCCAAATCATTGTTGCTCCTCCCGCATTTAAAAAAGGAATTAGTAATAAAAGAAAAATTGCCCTTACTGGATGGGCAGTTCCAGTAAAGCTATTGGCAATTGGAGAAACTAAAAGCCACCAAACTAAGAATAAAAATATTTTCC
Source organism: Microgenomates group bacterium (assembly GCA_049720225.1). Lineage (GTDB taxonomy): Bacteria > Patescibacteriota > Microgenomatia > PFEM01 > JBNASD01 > JBNASD01. Next base: position 250,867 of record JBNASD010000001.1, read on the forward strand.
TTTCTTTTTTTAAAAACCAAAAAATTCCTAAAATTATTAACGGTAATTGCCATAAATATGCCATTCCCCTTTGGGGAACGGTATATTGTGCTAAATTAGGTCCTTTTAAAAATAAAAAATCCAAAGAAAAATGACTAAAATAATTCTTAAAGAAGATTAAAGAATAAAATACAGGGCGATTATAAAAAAGCCGGCAAAAAAATTCTGGATTCTTTTCTAAACAAATTCCTCTTTTTTCATTAATCTGGGCTAAAATTCCTTGATTGGTAAAAATTCCTACTTTCGCCAATCTTTCTGGTGTCCCTCTAAATCCGCTTAAAACTAAAGGAAAAGAAAATAAAATCATCAATAATAAAGGGGGGATTATTTTTTGCCATTGTCGTGAAATAAAAAAGAAAATCATCCCTCCCAATAATAGAGGGGTAAAAATTCGACAAGCATTATAAGTATATAAAGAAAGAGCAAAAATCAAGAAAGAAAAATAAAAAAATTTATTATTTTTAATTCCTTTGAAAAAAAATAAGGTTCCCAAAATTAATAAGAAAAAAGCTAAATTAGCTTCAAGCGCCATCCGACTTGTCTGAATATGCCAAGGTAAAATCGCCAGAAAAAAACCGGTTAAAAAGGGAAAAATTGATGTTTCTTTTATAATTTCTTTTGCCAGAAAAATTACAATTAATACGCTTAAAACACCAAAAATTACACTCGGCAATCTCACCGCTGTTTCATTTAATCCAAAAATCCCTAGGAATGGAGTAGCGGTATAAATATAAACCGGCAATTTATACTCCCCAAAAGCTTTAAAGTTTAAAGGCAAAAATATTCCCCATTCATCTTTACCAGTTTTTAAAATTGACCAAGCGTTATAACCAATGGAGGCTTCATCGGAAATAAAAGTTGGATGATTGCCTATATCCCAAATTCTTACCCCGAAAGCCAAAATAAAAATTAAAATTAAAAAAATTTTTTCTTTTTTACTCATTTTCTTTAATATCCGCACTGGAAAATATCACGAACGAAATTAACCCATCAGGCGTCTTAATCTCTTTAACAAATCTCACATAAGGAGATTTTTTGATATCCAAATCAGGAATGGCGAGTTCTGCGGGATTAACAATATATAAAGTTTTTAAATCTCCTTCTCCCCTTTTTACTCTTCCTAAATCAGGTGAATAAAAATGATACTTTCCCAAAGCATTTACCGTAAGAGTAATTTCTTTTTGGACTTCATAAGGAGAAAATTTTCCATAAAATAAACTATAAACCGTCGAAGGCTCCCAACTTGGAGAAATATAAATTCTTTCATATTTATTTTCCACCTTATTTACATATTCGAACACTTTTTTATACCCATAATTCCACCACCGTCCGGAAATTTTTGGATAGTGAACAAAATAATGATGAAAATAATTGAAGCACGAAAGTATAATTACCAAACTTAAAGCTACCCCAAAAATTATTTTGAATTTTTTATTTTTTAAATAGTTAAAAAACTCACCAATTCCTAAGGCAGTAAAAATCTGTAACCACGGCAAAAATAAAAACAATCTTAAAGCATGTGTACCTCCATTTAAAGTCAAAGAAGCAGGAATGGGAGCTAAAACTAACCACCACAAACTAAATTGGAAAAATTTATTTTTTTCTTTTATTGCCTGCCAAAAAGCAAAAATTAAACCTAATATTAAAAACGGCAATTCCCATAAATACATTTCTCCTCTTCCCCCAATTGAATGGCGAGGATTAGGGTCACCGCTTCCGAATAAAAATGAAGGAGAAATTGCTGAAAGATAATTTTTTACAAAATCGTCAAACCAAAAAACCACTTTATTATGTAAAACCCGCTCAAAAATTCCCTGATAATCACATTTTTCCCTTGCTAATCTCACTTTTTCTGCTGTTTGGGGATTATTAAATATACTGATTCCTAAAAAGCGCGCTTGACTAGTACCTTTTAAAAAATCTTTTCCTAATGGTAAAAGAACAATAAATAAAACTATCAAAAAAATCATCAAATTTTTTCTTTCGCTTAAAACTTCTTTTCGCCATAAATAAAATAGGACAACTAAAATTAACGGTAAAAAAAGTTTAGAAGTATTATAAGCATAAGGAGTTAATCCTAAAAAAATAGCTGAAAGAATAAACAAAAATCTTTTTTTATTTTCTAAACCCTTCCAAAAACACAAAATTCCCAAAGGAAATAAAACTGGTAAAAAATTTACCTCCAGTCCTATCCGACTGATATGAAAATGCCAAGGAGAGATTGCTAACAAAAATGCACTTAATAAAGCAATATTTTTATTTTTTGTAAATTTTTGAACTAAAAAGAAAACAGCTAAAACACTTAACATTCCTAAAATCACTGCTGGTAATCTTACTGCCATTTCAGTCAATCCAAAAATTGCTACAAACAAGGTATCCAAATAAATATACAAAGGCACTCGCCAATCCCCTAAAGATTGAAAATGAACTGGTAGAAAATTACCAAAATAATCTTTTCCTGTTTTTAAAATCGAATAAGCTTGATAACCAGTATCCACTTCGTCTCCAAATAACCCTGGTGGTATCCGTGTTACTTCCCAAAAACGCAAAAATCCTGCCACTAAAAAAATTAAAATCAAAAAAAGAAGCTTCACTTCATTTTTATTTTTTTTAAAATTTTTCTCCATTTTTGCCCACTCCAGATAATAAAGGTTAAAAGCCAATATTTAATTATTCCATTGTAAATTTTACTACTTTTTACTAACCATTTTCTCGCTTGATCTCCAACTTTTTTAGCACTTTGACCATGATGATGTAAAATTTTTACCGTAGGAAGATAATAAATTTTCAATCCTGCCTTTTTAACTCGCCGGCAATAATCTAAATCTTCAAAATACATAAAATACCTCTCGTCAAATAAACCTATTTTTTTAATTGTTTTTCTAGAAATCAACATCACTGCTCCGGTTACTGCATCCACTTCTAGCGGTTTTTCCCCTAAAGGCGTATATTTTTCATATGCTCCTTTTTCTCCTAACCAAAATTCTTTAAACGCTCTCCATAAAGAAGGAAAATGATAAACAGAAGATTGAATTGAACCATCAGGATTAATTAATTTCGCTCCAATTACTCCAACATCAGGATGAGATTTTGCAAAGCTTAAAAGATTTTTTAAAGAACCGGGTTTAACTTTAGTATCAGGATTTAAAAGGAGAATATAATCTCCCCTTGCCTTCTTAATTCCTTGATTTACCGCTTTCGCAAATCCTAAATTTTTTTTATTTTCAATAACCCTTAACTCTTTAACGCCTAACTTTTTAACTATCTTAACCGAATTATCAGTTGAAGCATTATCAACAATAATAATTTCGTAACTCAATTCATTTTTATTTTTTAAAATTGATTCAATACATTCTTTAAGCAGTTTTCCAACATTGAAACTAACAATAATTATTGATAAATCCATGGTTTAATTAATTAAAATAATTAAAAATTTCTTCATCGCTAACTTTTTTTTCTTTTAACTCCTTAATTCGGCGAGAAAAAATTAAATAAGATTTTTTAACTGCCATTAAAAATGGACACCAATATCCTGGTTTAGTTAATAACTTCATTCCCAACCAAAACTTATGCTCAAAAATCATTTTGGGTGAAGTAATATTTTTCCAAATAAATAAGAGACGATTTCTTTCGGCAATTAAAGAAACATACTTTTTAGAAAATCGACTAATTGTTCCTTCATGTTTATGATAAACCACTGACCGAGGGTCCCAAATAACTTTATACCCCCTTTTCCATGCCCGATAGGATAAGTCAACATCTTCCCAATAAAAAGGATGATATAGGTTATCCATTCCTCCTAATTTTTCCCAAATATCTTTCCTAAAAGCGCCACTTCCTCCTGAAGCCCAAAAAGAAATATGAGGTTTTTGAGTTTTTCCTCCCGGTTGATGTTCTATAAATCCTTTCTGCCAAATACCTCTTACCCAACTCCATTGAGGTTCTCCTAAAGAAACCGCAAAAACTTTTGAATCAGCAAAATCTTCTTCAAGGGGTTTTAAAAAATCTTTTTCTGGAATTACATCGTTATTTAACAAAATTACAATCTCTCCCCTTGCTTCTTTTACTCCTCGATTAACTGAATAAACAAATCCCAAATTTTTTTCATTTTTAATAATCTTTAATTTTTTAATTTTTAAATTTTCAATTATCTTAAGCGAATTATCAGTAGATCCATCATCTACAATAATTATTTCATCTGAATTCGCTTTTAGTACATAGGATAGATTTTCCCTTAATAGCTTTTCTCCATTCCAATTAGGAATTACAATTGAAAATTTCATATTTTATTAAATTTTACTCAAAAAATAATAATAAATAAAGAAAATCTCAAAAAAATTAGATATAATTAAAAAGATGGCTATCTTTTTATCTTTTTTTATTTGTTTAAGTTCGGTTTTCATTTATCTTTTCTCTTATTTTTGGAAATTTAATCATTTTTCTATCATTGGTGGATTTTTGTTTGCTTTTTTAATTTCTCTTTTTTATCTTCATTTTTTTAAAAAAAATAAAGAAAAAGAGCCCTTTATAATCAAAATTATTTCTTTAAGTCTCTTTTTAATTTTCCTTATGGCAATAGCATTTATATTATCTCCTTTAATCATTCCTGTTAAAGCAGAGGGTTTTACCTTCTTAAGATTTCCGGGTATTGGCGACTATAATAAACATCTTTATGTCACTGGAGCAATTTATAATTCAGGAATTCCCCCTCGACACCCTTATTATCCTTCAGATTATCTTTCTTATTATTTTGGTTACTATATCATCCCTGCAAGTCTAAGTCTTCTATTCAAAATTTCTCCTCAACTGTTTTTATTTTTCTTTATTATTTTAACTTCTTTTCTTTCTTTTTCATTAATTAAAAATGTCATCTATATTTGGGTTAAAAACTCATTTTTTAGAATTCTCAGTCTGAGTTTAATAATAATTGGTACAGGATTAGATATTATCCCCACTATTATTTTAGAGAAAATCAAATTTGGAAATACTACTCATATTGAATACTGGGCACATCTATTGGGAAACAAATTAATGATTACCAATACTTCTACAGCTATCTTGTGGACTCCTCAACATTTTTTTGTAAGTGCATTGACAGTCTATCTAATTAATTATCTTCTAATTAATAAAAAAATCCCTTTATTTATTTTTTCCATTTTTATTTCTTTTATTCTTTTTTCTAGCTCTTTTGTCGCTTTTACTTTCTTTTTCTGGATATTTTTAATTTTAATTTTTGAAAGAAAAGCCAGAAAGGATATTATTTACAGCGGGCTATTTTCTTTCTTTTTGTCTTTTCCTTTTATTCTCTTTATCTTTAAAAATAGAACATATGATATTTTTAATTTTGAATTTCTTGCAAATAATAAGTTACCACTTCCTAAATTTCTTCAAATTTTAAGTTTTTTTATAATTAATTTTCCAATTGAATTCGGAATTGTAGGTATTTTAACTTTATTTCTTGGTCTCAAAAAAATTAAAGTTAGTAATAAAAACTATCAAGTGATATTTTTAGGGGTAATTATTCCTTTAATAATAATAACTTTTATTGTCTCTTCAAACTGGAATGATTTCGGAATGAGAACAATTCTTCCTATACAGTTAGTTATTCCAATTATTTTGTTTTTACTTTTAGAAAAAATAAAATCTTTAAAAACTAAAAAATTTGCAATTATTTTGATTTTTATTAATATTATAGTTTCTTCAATTGGAACTCTGTGGGAATTTTATTGGCGTTGGAAAGAAAGAAAGCTTTTTACTATTGAAGAATCATTATTATATTTAAAACTCCGTCAAGAGGAAAAATCAAAAATTATTTCTACTTTAGATAATTCATTTTGGACATCTTACATTCCTGTAATTTCTTTTCATTCTTTATATTCACCTTCTGTCTATGACTCTCGAGTTTATCTAAATAAAAAATTACAAGAAGAAATTGATGAATTTAATAATTTTTTAGAAAAAACTTTTATTAACCCTTCATTTGGAAAAAGTCCGAATGAAATAATTAACGAAAAAAATAAACTTTTTCAAGATTTTCCAAATTACATTAAAAAAATTCCTCCATCTTTATTTATTTTAAGAAAACATAATTCATATGTAATAAGAGGATGGCTGAGTACTTATCATGCTATTTTTGAACAGATATCAACACCCCAGGAATATAGTTTAGATTTCTCTACTTTTAATATTGAACAAGTTAAAGAAAAAATTAATAAATACCAAATTTTTATCGAACAAAAACCAGTAAAAGAAATTAACCCACAAAAAAATAATAAAATTTTCCTTAAAAGAGAATTATATTTTTTAATTGGCTGCAAAAAAAAGAAGAAACTCAAAATATTGAAATTTTAAATCGCCCCCTATTTTCTATTCCCCCAAAGGAAAATTGCGCTGGACAATTTTTTTATCCAGAAGAAGATGGAATATATGAAATTACAAAAAATCAAATTTTAACAAGTTTTTACGTATTTCCATTAATAATCAAAATTTAGGTAAATAAAGAAAGCTCCACAAATTTAAAATAATCGAACCAGTTATTATCGCAATAGTTAAATTTTTTTGAATATTTTTATCTTTAACTAAGTTAAATATCCCCATATTTGCTAAAACCATAATTGGAATTAAAACTGGAAATAAATACCTTCCCTGATTTTGAAAATCAAAATATAAAGAGTTCCATAAAGAAAAGGCAATATTTAAAGGAATCAAAATTGTAAATAATAAATAAAATAAATTATTTCCTTCCCAAATAATAATTTTCTTTTTTTCAGTTAGTTTTTCAATCAATCCTACTAATCCTAGAAATAAAAATCCCCTAAAAATCCATTGCATTACCGGATCTATCTCTATGGTCATATATCCAAAACGTCCATAAAAACTACTTAGAGTTTCTTCAATCCATTTACTTTTAAATAACACATCATAAACTGTCCATCCTGCTTGATTAAAAGTTCGACTAACAAAATTAGCTTTAGTAATTTCTTGATAGGTTTTTATTCCTAAAAAGTCTTTATAAATCAACCAATTTCTCATAAAAAACCAACCACTTAAAAATAACGGTATTAGTGAAATAATTAATAAGTTTTGAAAATATAATTTTCTAACCTGCCAAAACCTTACTCCTAAAAACAACAAGGGAATTAAAAATAACAACCAAAAATTCGTTTTAGAGAAAAAATGAAGAGCTAAACTTAATCCTAAAAGTACCCAGTATTTTTTCTCTTTTATTTTTTCTTTGGATAATTGATAAAAAATTAAACTAATCAATATCAAAAATACGCTACTAGCCAGCGAATAAGCTTCTTGGTTAATATAGGCAAAAATATAAGTTACCTGGGGAATAAAAATTGTAGAAACTAATGTAGAATACACTATAAATGTGTTTTTTAAAAAAAACTTTTTTAAAAATAAATAATAAAGAACAACAAAAATTATTCCAAAAAAAACTGAGGACATTCTCCCTGCTAAATAATCTCTTTCTATTTTAACTAAACCTTTAAAATTAATAAAAATCGCCGTGATTATATAATTTAAAAATGGAGTCTCAATATAAGTTGTCCCTTGACAATCTTTTTCTCTTATTACTGTAATTTTTTCTTTTCCTGCCACTGGTAATCTTTTTTCTTCCTGAAAAAATTTGGCTGTTTTAAAATGTAAACACTCATCAGGAGCCATATTATAAGGTAAAACCCAAGCCCAATGAGTTACCCACAAAGTCCAAATTATTAAAATTAAAATAAAAAATTTATTATTCTTCAGCATTTTTTTCTTTTAAAATAACCCAACTATAAAACAACGCAGTCCCTGCAAAAACACTGCGAACCAAACTTTTTAATTGAAAAACATTAAACCAACGACTTAAAAAATCAGCCAATGAAGAGGCATTTTTTAAATGAGGAAAAATTGGTACAAATAATCCATATGATAAAGATGCCTCAAAAGTTAAAGTAATAAATAACCAACAACTAAATAAAGTTAAAACTAACCAAATATGTTTAAAATTATTTTCCACCAATTCTAAAATTAAAAAGGGGGTAATCCATAAAAACCATTGAGGATGATAGTGAGTAACGGAAAATATTAAAAGTAAAATAGATATATAATAACCAATAAGCCTCCCACTATTCTTGTAATAAAAGGCATAAAAATAAAGAAAAATTAAAATAAAAATAAATGGATAAATTGATTCTGCACCAGAAAGCGCCCAATTCATAAAAAGCATCTTTTGGCTCTTGGGAGAAAATAGAACCATCGACCTGAAGCCTTTAGAAAAGAGGTAGGGAAAAATAGAAAGAATAAACGGAAAAAACCCAATTAAAATAAGTTTAATCCTCTTTTTTATCCCCTCTTCCAGCTTAAATGCAGTAGGAAAAATTAATAAAAGTGGAAATAATTTATAACTCCCACCTACACCTAAAGAAAACATAGCCCAATTTATTTTTTTATTTTTTATTAAAAAAAGAGATAAAACTACAAAAAATACAGGCAATATATCTATTTGTCCTATCATAAAAGTAGTATATAAAGCGATAGGATTAAACATCCAAAACAAAAAAGTTAGTTTTTTTTGACTCTCTTTTTCTAAAAGAGAACTTAGCAAAAACGCAAGAAGTATATCAAGAAAAATATACGGAAATTTAAAGAAAAATATATGAGAATAAATTTTGGGATAGAAGTATGCTTGATTAATATTTTCCATCAGCCAGGGAATAAAATTAGAGTCAGTAAAAGGTTTTACTAAAAACCTAAAAATTCCCAAGGTAAAATAAGTTAAAGGTGGATAAATAAATATATCTCCTACTCCGAAATTACGCACTAAAGGATGAGACTGAGGTAAATTAATTAAATAATCATAAATATTAAATTTACCTTCGTACGCAAAAAAATAAGCGGTAAACGAATGACCCCATAAATCAGAATGAGCGGTAATTGGAGAGAGTATTAACCTTAAAAAAAGTCCAAAAATTAGCCAAGGAAAATACCAGCAATTAGTTATTTTCTTTAATAATCTCATAAAATTTTTCCCAAAATTTTGTTTCTGAGTAATTTTTACTTGATTTTACTACTTTTTTAGATAATTTTTGAAGTTTTTGAGGGTTATTAATTAAATCAAATGTAATGGTTATCAAATCTTGTTCTTTTTCCCATAAAAATCCATTTTCTCCTTCTTTAATTATAACTGGTGCTTCTCCTTTTTTAATTACTATAGGAACTACCCCTGAAGCCATTGCTTCAATTGTGGTAATACCAAAATGTTCAACTTTTTCTGGTTCTTTGTTTTCATCAATTCCAAATCCAGAAGCGGACCAAAAAATTTTTGCTCGAGAATATAATTTTTTAAGCTCTTCGAAAGAAGGACTTTTAATTAACTTAATAGGAAAACCAATTGTTTCTTTTTCCAAAAACTTAAAATATTCCTCTCCTCCTACTTCTACTCCTCCAGCGAGAATCAATTTCCAATTTTTCAATCCCTGTTTTACCATTTCTTTAAAAATCTTTATAAGAATATCTTGCCTTTTTGCCTGTAAAAGTTGAGAAAATCTTCCTACTGATAAAATAATATTTTCTTTTTTGCCAAGGTTAAATTGATCTACAGCTACTGGAGGATAAATCACTAAAGAATTAATTCCATATTCTCTATCAATAAATTTTTTAGTGAAAAATGAATTACAAACAACATAATCTATATTTTTTAATTTTAGTTTATTTAACCAATTTTTTCCCCCTACATTATGAAAAGGCACTTGAAAATGTAAAATATTTTTTTTAGAAAAAAGCCAGGGAATACTACCATCACTTAACCAAAAAAATAAATCATACTTTCTAGTTTTTTTAACACGAGAAAGAAAAGAATTAACTAAAGGAGAAAAATTTTCTTTATCAAAATTAAAATCAAATCTTTCTTTAATCTTTAAAGCAATTTCGGGATTGTTCCAAAAAATTTTTACTACCCACCCATTTTTTTTAAAAAAATTAGCTAAAGTAAGAGTATATCTTTCCCCTCCTCCTAAAGTATCTAAATAAGGATCATAAAATCCAACTATTTTTTTATTTTTTGTTTTTCCCATAATTTTGCATAAGTAATAAATCGAGAAAACATTTGATAAATTATTTCTATCCATCCTACTACTCCATCTCGCCATCCTTGTTTTTTAATTCCTCTTTCCCAAAATTCAGTTAACATAATTCTTAAAAATCGCCACCAGGTCATTGGTGGATGGCCACTTTTATAAAGTAATTCTGCTTCAATTTCCGACCATTGATTTGTTTTTTCTACCATCGAAGACAAGTCGCGATGGGTTATATGAAGAATTGGATTTTTTAAATATCCTAATTTTCCTTCAAAAACTGGCCTTTCATGAAGTTTTCCTTCCCATTTTCTTAAGTTTTCTCGTTTAAACAATCTTATCTGATAATCTGGCCACCATCCACCAAATCTTACCGGACGACCTAACAAAATATTTTGCCGAGGAATGGCATAAGCAGAGAATTCTTTTGAATTTTTACTAATTATTTCCGAAATTTCCTTTTTAAGTTCCGGAGTCACTCTTTCATCGGTATCTAAATAAAAAATCCATTCTCCTTTACTTTCGCCAATCCCCTGATTATGCCATTCGGCAAAATCCATTTTCTTTTCTTTTTGAAAACGAATTTTTACCTTTTTAAATTCTTTTACTATTTCTAAAGTTCCATCGGTTGAACCTCCATCTAAATAAATAATTTCATCAGCCCATTTTACTGATAAAAGGCAATCTTTAATTAAATCTTTAGCATTTTTTCCGATAATTATTACCGAAATTTTTGGCTTTTTCATCTTAATAAAGAAAATCTATTAAAAAAATTGCCACTGTCAACCAAAATCCTCCTAAAAGAAAACCACCAATTACATCAGTTAAAAAATGAACTCCTAAATAAAGCCGACTAAAGGCAATTAAAAGTATTAATAAACCAATCATTATAGAAAATCCTACATTCCATTTTTTAGAAAATTTACCAAAACGAAAAATTAAATAAGTAATTAATCCATAAAAGTAAAAAGAAATGGCGCTGTGACCAGAAGGAAAAGAATAACAATTAAAAATCCCCCCAAATAAAAAATCAGGACATTCCCCTGGACGAATTCGCGAAAAAAAAGATTTAAAAAAACTTAATAAAATAGCGCTTCCCAATAAAGAAATTAAAACAGTAATTGCCGCTCTTTTCCTTTTGGTCTTAATTAAAAAAATTAATAAAAATAAAGATAAACTCATAATAAAAAATTCTGATCCTAAAAGAGTAATTTTTTCTAGAAAATATCTTATTGTCGGTGAAGAATTCTTCTGAAAAAATAAAGATAAATTTACATCTAAATCAATTAAGAATGAATTAAATATTTTTTTCCATAAAAGAAAAAAACTGAAAATAGAAAATAAACAAACCATTAAAAAAAATAAAAACTTACGCTTTGGGTAATTTTTAATTCTTTTAATTAAATCTTCTTTTTGAAATTCTAGCCACTGTTTTAGGGTCATTTTATTTTTTCAATAAATGCAGGAAGAAAAATAAAAAAACCCAAAATTGCCAATCCAAAGGAAAGAACTAGCATCATCCCCGCAGAGATATCTTTTGCAATTTTTATTTTAGGATCGTACTTTTCACTGATAACATCTAAGGTTTTTTCAAAAGCGGTATTAGTCATTTCGATGGTTAACCCTAGAAAAATAGCTAAAATTAAAAACAAAAGTTTTTCCCCAGAAATTTTTAACCACCAAGAAAAAAATAAAACTAAAAGAGAGATAATTAAATGAACTTTAAAGTTTCTTTGTGTTTTAAAAGCATACACAATCCCGTTTAAAGCATTTTTAAATGATTGCCACCAATTTTGATTTTTAGTCATATTTTTTATTTTAATCTATCCAACTGCCTTTGCCAAATTTTTGAAAATAAAAGTCTCTAATAGCAATTTTTTGCCACTTTCGTCCTTTTAAAAAAATTTTAAAGCTTTCTTTAATTAAAGCTATTTTAGTACGCAAAGAAGCATATTTTATCCCAAAAAGCATCCGATTTCGGGTAATAAAATAGTCATGAAGTGACCCGCCAACCTCACTTGATCCTGCATTATAATGCCAAACTTTTGCCTGAGGAACATAAATAATCTTAAATCCTGCTTTTTTTGCTCTAACACAAAAATCAACATCTTCCAAATACAAAAAATAACGAGGATCAAATAAACCCACTTTTTCAAAAACTTCTCTTTTAACCAACATTGCACAACCAGAAACAAAATCTGTTTCTTCTACTTTATCATATTGTCCTCTATCAACTTCATCAACTCCTCGATGAGAACAATAAATATTTTTCCAATCAATTAATCCTCCCGCATACCAAAAAACTTTTCCTCTTTCTTCTTTTTTATATCTATTTTTGTGGTATTCATAGCAGGGTGCAAAGTAAATCTTTGGACCAAAAATGCCACTTTTATTAATCAAATCACTTTGTTTAATTAAATAAATTAAAAAATTTTTATCAACAGTAGTATCGTTATTTAAAATTAAAATATAATCGGCACCATTTTTTAAAGCATACCTTATTCCCACATTATTCCCTTCTGCAAAACCTAAATTTTGGGAATTTTTAATTATTTTTAAATCTTTAAATTTTTTCCTCAGATAATCAACCGGTTCGGGAGAACAATTATCAACTAAAATTTTAATAATTTGATAGTTTTTGATATTTATTTCGTTAAGAAACTTAAAACATTGGTCTGTTAAATTTTTACCTTTATAATGAAGAACAACAATTCCAACTTTTTTCATTTAGATTTTACTTTTTATCTTTAACCAAAATTTTTTAGGAAATTTTTCTACACAAGATCGCCACCAAAAATAATTATTAATTACTTTTTCAAAAGATAACGAATAATCTTTTATTTCAACCTCTCTAAATTTTTCTTTTTCCCAAATTTTTAAATAAACTACTAACTCTGAAAATGCTTGTAGTAAACAAAGAGCTAATCCATGAATTCCATCTTTCCATCCTTTTTCAACAAAAAATCGACGAAAAAATTCCTCGGCTGGTTTGATTATTAAATCTTGATATTCAAATTTATAATTCTTTTCTCTCAAAATTTCCGCTGTCAATGTAGTATATCGATCCAATTTCTGAAGATATTGAGAAATTGAATGGTAGTTATAATGAACAAGAGGAACATTTATTTCTCCAACCTTTCCTTCTAAAATCAATTGCTCATGAACTTTTCCTTGATATTTTCCTTTTTTAGTTTTAAACAAATGAAGTTGCCAATCTGGATACCAACCAGTATGTTTTATCCATTTACCAAAAATAATATTCTTCCGAGGAAAACGAAAGCCGTCATATTTATCTTCTTTAATTACTTTTTCTACTTCTTTTCTAAACTCAGGAGTAACTCGCTCGTCCGCATCTATCATTAAAACCCATTTTGTTTTCACCTTGTTTAAAGCCCAATTTCTTTGAGAAGAAAAGTTATCAAGCCTCCTCTGATAAACTCGCGCACTAAACTTCTTAGCAATTTTAACCGTTTCATCGGTAGAAAAATCATCAACTACAATAATTTCTTTAACCCAAGACAAATTATCAAGACATTCACCAAGATTTTTCTCTTCGTTTTTGGTAAGAATTACCGCCGTTAAATCTGATTTCTGCATTAACTTTATTTTATCCTATTGACTTTAAAAATTCTAACTTTTCCATTATTAAAAATTAAAGGCAAATCTAAATCTTTTTCGGAGTTAAATTTTTGGTCATCTACTAAATAAATATAATTAATTCTTGCCTCCTTCAAAAATTTTTCCGCTTTTTCTTTTTCTTTAGTTTGAAAAAATTCTTCAACTTTTTTTAATCTTTCTTTCCAAGGATAACCTAAAATATTTGCCTGGTTTTGGTCTTCTAAATAGACTCTTCTTTCACTAAAAAATGAGACATAGGAAGAATTATAATAAGTCAAAGGAATTGGTGGTCTTTCAAATTGTTTTCTTTTATTTTCATAATAAGGATAAGTGAGAATAATTTCCTCTTTAGAAGAATAGCGTTTTAAAAAATTTAATCCCTCCAACTCTTTTTTTTCTAAAATCGTAGTTGGAGTAGGAGCATTATACCACCAAAAGGTTTTTACTGCCGAAGGTAAAGAACAAACAATTAATAAAATAATAATTAGAATTTTAATTTCATTTTTAGGGATTTTTTTCCATATTTTTCCTATTGCCCATCCCGCTAAAAATCCAAAAAAGAAGATAAAATAATAAAGAAACTGAATAGTATTCCAAGCTACTCCTTTTTGGATAAAAAATAATGGAGGAAAAAAAGAAATCGGTAAAGCAATCAAAAAAAGGATATCCAAAAAATTTTTTCTTTTAAATAAATCTTTAAAAGAAAGAAATCCGCAAATTCTACTACCTAAATTACCTACTAAAAAAATTAAAAAAGCAATAAGTTCTATTATTAAAACTTTATATTTTTCTCCAATTAAAGAATAAAATTGACGTCTCATTTCTAAATTCACCCAATTTACTCGATCTGGCGCTTCAATCATGGTTCTAATAAACCACCACGGTTTCCAAATTAAAAATTCTTCGCCAGTAATATTACTTTTCCAGTAAAATAAACCAGAAATTAAAAAAGCCAAAAGCACAATTTTTATTAAATCGAAATCTTTTTTATTTATCATCCGCCAACCTCCAATTAAACTTAGAGTTAAAAAAATAACTATGGCTCCATAAATTTTAACGATAACCAATAATCCCAAAATTAAAGCAATTAAAGGAATTAAAATTTTATTTTTTTCTTTTATGAATAAATTTAGTAAAATTAAACCTCCACTAATCAAAATTAATGATAAAGCAAAAGGTGGATTTAAAAAGGCAGAGGGCGTCTGAGCTCCCCAAAAAGCAGTCTCCCAATTGTTACTTCCCAAACCAAAGATATTTAAAACCCAACCAAAACTACTAGTAAAAGAAAAGAAGAAAACACTAAAAATAGAGGCAACTTTATTTTTAGTCCACTGCAAAGTTAAAAAATAAACCAAACTGTTTAAAATCAAGCTAAATATTAAAGGAAAAAAACGAAAGTAAATATCTAAAATTGGAATTTTAAAAAAATAATTAATCTGAGCAATTAGTAAATCAGTTAAAAAATGATAATTCTTTAATAATTCTCCAGCAAAACCAGGATTTTGAGGGGGAAAATTATTGACTAACTCCCTCGTTAATGCCATATGCCACACCCCATCATATCCATTTACTCCCCAAAACAAGATCCCTTTATCTGTCATCCATCCGCTTTTAAACATTAAAGAAGACTGGAAAAGTGCTCCTCCTAAAACTATCAAAAAAGGAAAGAAGTTTATTTTTAACTTTTTAATTTTTAGGTAGTATTCTCGATAAATTTGTTTTTTAAGAAACAAAAATAAAAATATGAGGTTAATTGGTAAAATTAAAATCCTTAATTCCAAAAATCCCAACCAAAAGCTCAAAAAAAGAAAAAAACTTAAACCAACAACGACACTTAAAAAAATTTTTTGTAGGGGGAAAATTTTGACTTTAACCAAAAGAACAGCTCCAGAAATAAAAAGAAAAAAAAGCAAAAAAAGCAAGAATAAAATAAAATTTCCCAATAAGGATAAAATTGTCATTATAAATTAATTTTATCATTTAAAATTGATTTTAGAAAACAGATAAAAGTATAATTTAATAAATGAATTCGGTTTTTTTTAATTTGATAAAAGTTATTTTTTTTCTACCTTTTTTTCTTTTTCTTTCAACATTAGTTTTCTATATTCCTGGCTTTTTGTTAGTTAAATACACCTTTAACAAATTAAGATCAGATGAAATAATTATTCTTTCTTATGCAATTGGAATAATTATTTTTCTTCTAATTAGCATTCTTTTTTTTATTATTAAAATTAATCCTCTTTTTCTTTTTATTATCTTAACTTTATTTTCATTCATAAAGTTTAAAAAAAGATTATTTATTCCTTTCTCTTTTTTCTTTAAGGAAAAATTTCTTTTATTTCTTCTTCTTTTAGGCACTCTTACGGAAGGTTTTATTAATTTTCCCAGCGGTTTTCCATATCAAAACGGCCATCTTTATTGGAGCGCCCAAGGTCATGATGGTCTCTGGCATATAGCAGTAATTGAAGCAATCAAAAAAAATTTCCCTCCCAATAATCCTTTGTATGCCGGCGAGAAACTTTTTAATTATCACTATTTTAGCGATATTGTAATGGCAGGTTTTAGCAACATTTTTCCTTTTTTTAATGTTTTAGACCTTTATTTTCGCTATTTTTCTTTTTTAATTTCTTTTTTAATTGGTCTTTCTGCTTATTCTTTTTTAACTACTTGGACTAAAAATAAAAAAATTGGTTTGTGGGGGGTATTTTTTAGTTATTTTGTTGGTAGTTTTGGATATATAGTATTAGCTATCCAAAGACGTGGATTTTTTGGTGGAGAAACAATTTTTTGGGCTGCTCAGGGAAATACTATTATTGGCAATCCTCCCCATGCTTTTTGTTATGTTCTAGTTCCTGCTTTCTTTTTAGCCTTTTTTTATTATCTTAAGCAGCCAACTATTCAAAGTTTTATTCCTCTTTTTTTACTAGGAAGCTTTTTAGCTGGTTTTAAAGTTTCTGCGGGAGTAGTTTTAGGAGGGGCGCTGGCAGGGGTCTTCTTTTTTAATTTGTTATTTAAAAAAGAAAAAAAACTTTTTCCAATAATTATCATTCCCATTTTAAATTTCTTTATCTTCAAAATTTTAACTAGAAAGGGAGAATCATTTTTGATTTTTGAACCATGGTGGTTTATTAGAACAATGGTGGTGGCTCCTGATCGATTAAACTGGGTTGATTTAGAATTAAAAAGACAGTTTTATCTTGCTAAAGGAGGCTTCCGTTCTTGGCTTCGAATTTTTCAGTTTGAGGCAACTGCTTTTTTAATTTTTCTTTTAGGAAATTTAGGAACAAGATTTGTAGGATTTTGGGAAATTTTTAAAAACTTTATAAACAAAAAAGTGTTTAAAGATCCACTTATAATGAATCTTTTTGTTTCTTTAATTATTAGTTTTTTAATTCCTCTTTTTTTTGTCCAAAGGGGAGTAGCTTATAATCTTATTCAATTTATGCAATATTTCTTGCTTATTTTTGGCTTTTTTGCGGCAATTGCTACTTATAACATTATTGAAAACATTAAATCTCGCTTTAAAAAAATAATTTTTGTTATTCTCTTTGTTTTTCTTTCAATCCCTACGGTAATAGGCAATTTGTATGAATTTTATGGAAAAAATGCTCTTGCTATTGTTAGTAATCAAGAAATTGAAGCTTTAAATTTTTTAAAAAAAATTTCAAAACCTACCGATATTGTTTTAACCAAACCCTTTGATCGGTGGGCCCATTTAGCTTACCCCCATCAACCATGGCCAATTTCTGTATGGGAATCGACTGCCCATGTAAGTGCTTATACATCTTTACAAACCTATCTTACTGACGAAGGACAAGTTAAAATCTTAGGAATCGATCCAGAAGAAAGATTGGCAAAATCTGGTGCTTTTTTTGACTCTAAAACTCCTCTTTCTCAAAAAAAATCATTTTTGGATTCAGAAAAAATTAGCTTTATTTATCTTCGTAAGGAAGAAAATGATAGAATTAATTTCGAAATATTTCCGAAATTGAATTTAGAAAAGATATTTGAAAATCAGGAAGTAGTAATTTATAAGAAAAAATAAAAATTATTTTCTAAATATCGAATAAATATTTTTAATCTCTTTTAAGAAAGTCTCTCTTAATGTTAAAAAAATCAATCCGAAATAAAATAAACATCCAATTATAGTTAAAATTAATATTCCCCATATTGTTTTTCCTACATAAAAACTTAAAAGATAAACTAATATTCCCATTAATAATGAAGCAAAAAATGGTTTATTAATACTTTTCCAAAAACTAAACTCTATTTCTTTTTTAACTATCAAAATCGCTATTAAAGAACTAAAAGATACTAAAGCGGAAGCCAATGCTATTCCATTATATCCAAATTTAATTCCCAGGGCAGGATAAAAAATCCAGGTGAGAACTGTCCACATAACCATTAAATTAAATACCTTTTTGATTTTCCCTACCGCTGCTAAAAAATTAGTTAATGGTGTAGTTACAGAAGCCCATGCGCTGTTTAAAGAAAAAAATCCTAATGCAAACAAACCTATTTCCCATTTTTGATAACGAGGAATTAAATAAACTAAAGGCTTAGATAAAATTACCAATCCAGTTAAAACGGGAAAAACTAATAAAGAAACATAAAATAGAGTTTTTTCTATCATTTTTTTTAGTTCTGCTTTATTTTCCTGAACACGGGAATACGCAGGAAAAGTCACCCTCATTACCGGCTCCATAAAAAATCGTAGGGGAACTTGCGACCATTTTTGTGCCCACCCTAAAATTCCTACTCCCTCGGTACCGATTATTTTCCATAAAAATACATTCATTAATCTATCTTTAATTAATGCTAATAAACTGTTCCCTTGATAAGGGATTCCAAATTTTAAAAGCCTACCTAATGACTCCCAATCAAAAGCAATTCCAATTTTCCAAGGAAAAAGAATATAAATTAAAATCACTCCGAAAATCCCCCTCAATAAAACTGCCCACACATAACTTAAAACACCAAATCCTTTCCATGCCAAAAATCCTGAAACTAAATAAAAAGTTAAAGTCTCCACAATTTCTACTAAAACCAAAAATTCGAATTTTAATTGCCTTTCTAATAAAACTGAAGGAATTGTCTTTAATGAAGCAAGAAAAAATCCTATTGTCAAAGCCCACAAAAGCCAAACGCCTTGTGGGGAAATATGATAAAAATTTTTTAGCCACGGAGTAAAAATAAATATTAAACTTACTAAAGTAATGACTAATATTTGTTGAAGAGTAAACGTGCTTCTGATTTCTTTTAAGGTTGGTTTTTCTTTCTTTTGAATTAAAGAAGCCGCTAAACCAATATCAGAAAAATAACCTAAAATCCCTACTAACTCAGAAATAGCAAAAAACAAGCCAATTTCTGATTGATTTAAAAAAACAGTTAAAATAAAAAAACCAAGAAAAGAAACTAATTGAAGAATACCTGCTCTTCCTACTAAAGTTACTATCCCTTTAATTGTTCTTTCTTTAAGAGTATCTAAATCGATTTCTGGAGTATAGCTTAATTCTTCAGGGTTGATTTCTTTCATTTTCTTTTTAAAAATTTTAAACTACTTCCTGTTAATAAAGTAAAACCAAATAAAGAAAGAAGATTTCCTATTTTTCTGATTAAAGTATCATTTAGTCTTACTTTTATTTTGTGATCTCCTTTAGTAACTTTAAAAGTAATTAACCCCAAAAAATTATTATGGTCAGTTATTATCTTTTGGTTATTAATATAGACTTCCCATCCCGGAAAATCATATAAAGAAAGTTGGATTTTTGCCTCAGAAGAATTTACTACCAATTCAAACTCTTGCCAATTAGTTCCTTTGCGAAAATTTTTAATTTCTCCCTCCCCTTCAATAAATTGAGAAATTTCCGGAGCTTTTTCTCCAGGGGGATAAGAAGCATAAATAGGTAAATAATCAAAAATAGCATTTTTTAATGATTCCTCCCACTTTTCTCCTTTAAGACGGTCGCTATCTTTTTCCTCAAAGAAAAATTTTTCTGGTCGAAAATAACTACTATAAAGATAAATCGCTCCCAAAACTAGAACAAAATTAAAAACAATTTTAATTTTTTTATTTTTAAAAAAATCTATTATTCCCCCGGCTAAAAAGGAAGAAAAGAAAATCACTAAGGCTAAAAATCGCCAAGGAAATTGAAGATATTCCAAAATTTTAACTAACTGCCAAATTGGAGTAGAGCGATAATGGGTCATAAAAGCGGTAAATAAAAAGGCAGTAAATAAAAATACTACTAAAAAGAATTTTTTATTCTCTTTTTTAAACCAAAAAATTAGGCTAAAAAGAAAAACTATCCCTCCTAAAATCCAATGAAGATAGCCAATCATAAAAGGCATTCCATCATCCGGCCCCCAAACAGAAGCTCCCCACCCCCATTTATTGCTTAAAAAAAGTTGTTTTAGGTCAACAAAGTGAGCTAAATAATTAAAATAACCCATTAACATTGTTTCTGTATGAACAAATTTCTTTTCAAATAAAGCGGGCAAAAGAAAAAAACTAGCAATCATAAATGCCCAAATTCCACCCAAAAAAAGAGGAATTATTTTTTTAAAGTTTTTAAATATTAAAAGCCAAAAAGACATCCAAACTATAACAAAAGGGGTAAAAATCATACTCATAATATTATGAGAAAGCCAGAGGAATCCTAAAGAAAGTGCTAAAAGCCAAATCCAAAAAAAATTTTTTTCTTCTTTTATAATTTTATAAATTGATAAAAAAATCAAAGGAAACCAAACTAATCCCCAACTTTCTGCTAATGCGCCTCGCACATAAACATCAACTGCATGATAGGGAGCATAAATATATAAAATTGCCGATAAAAATCCTCCCCACTCTCCCCAAAATTCTTTAGCTAAAAGAAACATAAAAAATCCTGATAATATTAATCCTAAACCAAAGATAATTTCTACTGAATCAATAATGGAAAATCCCAAAAGATGAAAAATTTCTCCTAAATAATAAGGAAGAGGCGGGTAATAATTGAATAAAGGATAACCATATCCATATCCCAAATCAGGAACCCACCGACAAGGAATTTGACCATCCTTAATACATTTATCCATTTCATAAATTCTTATAAACTGCATATCGTCATGCATCGAAAAATAACCAGGAAAAGTTAAAGAACGCCAAGAAAAAAAGGAAGTTATTAAAATCCCCAAGAGGAAAAATAAATTTTTATATTTTTTTAATTTTTCCATCTTAAAATAAACTTTTTTAAATTATAACAAAGAAGAATATACAATGGAGGTAGCACTGGCAAAAGATAACGAGGATAAGGAACTCCCATCGAAAACATCACTAATAAAGAAAATGGCCAAAGAATTAACAAAAAAAGCTTCAATTTTCTTTTTAAAATTGTTTCAAAAAAAGAAAGTAAACTCAATATAAAACTTAAAGCCCACCAAGGACGCCAGGAAACCACATTAATTATTTCTCCCTTATCCCACCAAGTTTTCCACTTTCCCAAAAGAAGAATTCTTAAAATCTCTCCCTTTGGATAATTTTCTACTTGAACTCGCGCGAAATGACGAATCCAAAAATGAAGATATTTAAAATCCCCAAAATTATGACCCTTTAAAAAATAACCAATGTAAACTCCTAGATAAAAAATAACAAATACTGGCAAAAATCCTAAAAACCAAAAAATATCTTTTCTTTTTTCAATTACCAAAAGTAAAAAAAGATAAAAAATAAACACTCCAATTAAAGCAAATCCCACTAAATACATTTTAGTAGTGCTTACCATTCCTAAAAAAATTACACTTAAAAGATAAAATAATTTATTCTCTTTTCCTTTTAAAAGAGAAAAAAAGGCTAAAGCAATAAATAAAGAAAATGGTAAATCTAACATGCTGGTTGTTAAGTTTTCTCTAAAAAGAGAATCAAAATTTATAAGAAATACAGGTATTATCGCTAAAAGGTTATCTTTAAGGATTTTTTTAGATAAAAGAAAAATTGTTACCAAAAAAAGAAAACCAAAGATTGGAGAAATCATTACAGGATTATTAAAAATTAAAATTGACAAACCAATTAAATATTTTCCCAATGGAGGAACTTCAGGATTAATTTTTGTGGGATCATCTCCTTTAATTTGACGCCAACCAGCATAAGCATAAAGTTCAGCATCGCCCATTTTTTCTTTTGCTTCCCATCCTTTAACCCATTGAGAATTTAAATAACGTTGCTCCCAATAAAGATAATCATAAGAAGAAAGAAAAACTTCTTTATGAATTATTATTTCTCTTAAAAAAATAATAATTGTTAACCCTACCAATAAATAAAAAATTACTTTTTTCATTTTATTTTTCATTTTAGACGATAAAAAAGAAAGTAATCTTGACTTCCTTCTGGGCTTACTGGTTTAGGGATTTTAAAAATCAATTCTAATTCTTTACCCTCTTTATCATTAACTCCTAATCGAGATTGATTACCAACCAAAAAAGTAGGAGTTTTGTTTAAAAAAGCCTCTTTTAACGGTTGCGGAATTTCTTTAAAATCTAATCCTACCCCAATAATTTTAATTCTTGGTTCTTTATCAAAATAAATTTGTAATCCATCAGGTAATGTACCCCAAAAACCTTCGGTTCCTACCACTATTTCTTTTTCTTTTTTTAAAACATCCTTAAGATAATCTTTTACTTCTTTTATTCCCCATCCCGAAGTCCAATCTGAAAGATAACCCCGCCTCATTTCCGTGGTAAGAGGAGCTTTTGCCGGAGAAGTTAAAATAAAAAAATCGTATTTTAACGCAGGAAAGAAAATAAGAAGAACCAAAATTATTTTTATAAAACCCAATCTCTTAAAAAAACCTAAAATTCTCTCAAGAAAAAATCCTCCAAAAATAATTAAAGGAAAAATAGTAAAAAGAAGATAACGAGAGTTAAAAACTTTAGCGATAAATGATTGAATAATTAAAGGCAATAAACACCAACTTCCTAAAACTAACGTTTCTTTAGGTTTTTTTATCATTCCCCAAAAAAAACCCAAAATACTTAAAGATAAAATTGGCCAAGTAAATAAATTAGGAAACCAATCTGTAATATCTTTAAGATGAACTAATAAAGGATCATGAGGATGAAGTAATATTTCTTTAAAACTAAAAATATAATCCTTGTTTCTTAAGTTAATCATATAAAAACTAGGAGAAAGACGTAAAAGATTGTAAATCCCCACTCCAATTCCCACAAATATCATTAATAAAAATCCCATTCTAAGAAAAATTTTAAAATTAGCCTTCTCAACCAAAATTCCTACAATAAATAAAAGAAAAACAAAAAAAAGCGCCGGTGATTTAGTCAAAAGAGATAATCCTAAAACAAATCCTCCTATAATCGCCCATTTTAATTTTAAAGTTTTAACCACTAAAATCCCAAAAATTAAAACCCAAATTCCCAAAGCCATTAGCAAACTATCAACTAATGCCATTCGATCGAAAAATAAAGTGTAAGGTAAAACAATATAAATTAAGCTAGCAAAAAAAGCACTTCTTTTAGAATTAAAAATAAGCAAACTAAGAAAAAAAACTCCTATTAAACTTATTAATCCACTAAAAACAGAAACCATTCTTCCCCCAAATAACGGATCAGGAAATATTTTCAAAAATGGCACCATTAACCACATAAACAATGGTTGCTTACCATCAGAAAGAGAAATGAATTTTAGTTCAGGAACTGATTTTATTATTTGTGCCCAACGAATATAAATTGCTTCATCGCAAAAAACAGGCAGTAAGCTAAGGTTAAAAAGGCGAGTAAATAGAAAAAGTACGATTATTATCAAAAATAATATTTTCTCATTCAAACTTAAAAAATAGTGTTTTTTCATAAGTGTTCTAGTTTATAAATTTTTATTCCTAAATGTTCCCACTCTTGAGTAATTTTTGCCATTCCAAAACCAGCAATTTCCCAAAGCGGATGACCAACAGGTTGGCAGTTTTTTTCTTCGCAAATTACAAAAAGTTGATCGGTTACTGTTTTTCTTTCTGGATCAACGTGAGGCGGTTTAATTATCCCTACTGGTTTTTTCCAGACTTCTAAAAAATAAAAATAAGGAAAATAAGTATTATTTGAAGAAATCAAAGCCAAATTAAACGGTTTCCCTTCGCTTTTCTCTAAAATAAACTTAGCAATTTCTTGAGTTTGATAAAGTTGACGATTGGGAGTTTGTTTTAAAGGACTAGCTTTTATATTTACCCAAATAAGAGAAAAAAATATTAAACTAGATAATATCCACCCTATTTTATTTATCTCTTTTAATTTTTCAAGAATTAAGCCAATAATTAAAAATGGTGCAGGAAACATAAAAACTAAATAATAACTATGAATCGTCCCTCTGAAAAACCCAAAAAGAAAAACTCCTCCTAAAAACCAAAGAAAAAGAAAGATGTAATTTTTGTTTTTTTGAGTAATTAATTTTAAAAATAAAAAAATAAATAAAAAAATTAATATTTTAAGCAAGATATCATTTTTTGCTACCACTAAATCATTAAAACTTCTTATAAACACATCTTTTACTATTATCCAAAAATTTTTTTCCATTCCTACTTTTTCTCCGGAAGTTAAAAACCAATAAAGATTTTTTAAATTAACAAAATTATGACGAAATTCAAAAGCTAAAAAGGGTGACCACCCCAAAACAAATCCTCCCAAAAGATAAAAATAAGAAATAATTTTTTTTCTTTGGGGCATAAAAAACAAAAAATAACTAACCACAATTGCAATTAAAAATACGCAAATATAATGAAGTTGAAGGCAAATCCCTAATAAAAACCCTACTATTCCTAAACAGTAAATTTTTTTCTTTTCTTCTTCTAATTTAAGAAGATAAATACTTAACAAAGCAAAAAATGGTACAACGTTAGGATTCCAAGAAGAGCGAGAATGAATAATTACTAAGGGAGAAATAGCATATAAAAAGCTAGCGATTAATCCAACAAAGGAACTAAAAAATTTTTTTCCCGTTAAATAAACTAAAAAAACGGTAGCTACCCCAAACAACGCCACCATTATTGCTGGTCCTACTGGATTTAAATTAAAAATCCATAAAAATGGTAACATCAGATAGTAATAAATTGGTCCTAAATGAAAGGGAGCAACACTGGCTATTGGTCCTAATAAGGTAAATTTATGATCAACGATCATTCTTTTTACAATCAGAACATCTCTTCCTTCATCACCTAAAAAAATCATATAATCAGAAATT
Organism: Microgenomates group bacterium; assembly: GCA_049720225.1. Lineage (GTDB taxonomy): Bacteria > Patescibacteriota > Microgenomatia > PFEM01 > JBNASD01 > JBNASD01. The sequence goes on from JBNASD010000001.1 coordinate 275,809, forward strand.
CGATAAAATCTCAAAAAAGAGGCTAAAAGAAGAATTAAAATCAAAAAAATCGTTTCAATTTTATTTTTTTTTAAAGAAGAAAACCACTTCATTAGTTCAAAGTATAGCATAAATAAATTCAATTATGCTAATATATAAATTAAAATGAAAAATTTTTTGATTATCGCCTTTTTGGTGGTTTTTTCTTCTTTATTGGTTTGGCTTCCTTTTTCTTTAAAAAACGAAATGCTTAAAGTTTTTGCTAACTACGATGGCCCAAATTATCTTATTGTCGCGAAAACTTGGTATCAAAAAAACTTAATAAGAGAAAAGTTTGAATTTCCTCTTCCTTTAGAATATTATCCTGCTCATTTTCCTGGATATCCCGCAATAATTAGAGTTTTTAATTTTTTTCTTCCTGGCCCCTGGGCAATGCTAATTGCTACTGTTTTTTCTACCATTTTAATGGCAGAAATTTTTTATCTTTTTCTTAAAAAAAACAGTTTTTCTAAATTCCCTTTATGGTTAACTTTTGTTTTCCTTTTTTTTCCTGCGCGATTTTTAGTAGTAAGAACGATTGGAGCTCCTGAGTCACTTTTTATTTTTGCTATTTTGACTTCTTTTTATTTTTTCCGCCTTAAAAAATGGTGGCTTGCCGGACTTTTTGGAGCACTAGCGCAAATTACCAAATCTCCTGGAATTCTTTTGTTTATTGCTTACATAATTATTATTCTGAAAGAGGGGTTAAAAACAAAAAAGTTTAATTTTAAAACTTATCCCCTTCTTTTGATTCCTTTTTCTTTATTGGGAGTTTTTCTTTTTTATTATCAAAAAACAGGTAATTTTTGGGCTTACTTTCATTCGGGAGACAACTTTCATTTGTTCTTTCCTCCTTTTCAAATTTTTAAAACTGGTCGCTCGTGGATAGGAGATTTTTGGTTAGAAGATGTAATTTATATTTATCTTTTAGGAATTTTAACAATTATTTTTTTGATCAAAAAAAGGTATTTTGATTTAGCTACGTTCGCGGGCATTTTTTATTTAACTACTCTATTTATCGCTCACCGTGACTTATCGCGATATTCTCTTCCTCTTGTTCCTTTTAGTTTAATCGCCTTTAGTGATTTTTTGGAAAAAAAGGAGTTTAAAATTGCTTTCTTTTTTATTCTTATTCCTATTTATCTTTATACTCTCAATTTTATTTCTTATAATGTTGCTCCTATTGGAGAGTGGCAACCTTTTCTTTAATCATAAAAACCGCGCCAATCATTAAATTTTACCCGCAAAATTTCTTTAAACATTTCCTTTGATTCCTTAAAAAAATTTCTTTTCTTTCCTACTGCAATGTCTTTGTCTATCCATTCAACAGGGACTTCGGCAATTTTATATCCTCTTTTTTGAGCAATAAATAAAAGTTCGACATCAAAAGCCCCTACTCGCCAACCTTTTACTTGGGTAGGATTTTTAAAAATTAGAAGTTGAGAAAACAAATCTTTAGCTACCTTATTTTTAAAAGCTTTAAAACCACATTGGGTATCTTTAATTTCTCGCAATAATAAAATTTGTCTAAAACTACGAAAAACTATTGAGGCAACTTTTCTTAAAATTGAAAAACCCTTTCTTTCTAATCCTCGACTCCCTATCACCACGTCATAATTCTTTTCAAAAAAAGGAAAAAATTTTTCAATTTCTTTTAAGGGGGTTGATTGATCCATATCGGTAAAAAGAACAATTTTTCCTTTTGCTTTTTGAATTCCTGCCTTAACCGCAAATGGCTTACCTCCGTGAGGATTTTTTAAAAGAAGAAAAGAAGGATTTTTTTGACAATATTTTTCTAAAAAATTTAGGCTTCCATCAGTAGAACCATCATCGGAAATAATCACTTCCCAATCATATTTTTGTTTTTTAAGGTAATTTTTTACTTCGTCTAAAACTCCTCTTTTTAAATTCTTTTCTTCATTGTAACAGGGAATTACTACCGATAAAAATGGTTTTTTCATGAAATTCGCGAAAGTTTTCTTTTAAGTCTAATTAGGTCTTTCAACCCACTCCAAATGACCTTTAAACTCGCCCCTGTGGCTTTTCCTGCTTTTCGCGGATAGTGATGTACCCCAATTTGAACAATTTTAAAGCCTTCTTTTTTTGCTTTAATTAAAAGCTCTGAGGAAATAAACGGTCCTCTTTCTACTTCTAAAGGAGGAATTTTTTCAATTACTTCTTTTTTAATTAATTTAAAACCACAATCAATGTCTTTCACTTTTAAACCGAAAAGCAAAAATACCGCCAATTCCCATAACTTTGATCCCCAAATTCGATAAAAAGGCACTGCGCGCTTTAAATAGTAACCAATAACTAAATCCGCTCCTGTTTCTTTTTGTTTTTCAAAAAATTTTGTAATTTCAGAAAAATCAAATTGCCCATCCGCGTCAGTAAAAGCAATCCACTTATATTGAGAATTATAAAAACCTGATTTTAAAGCCGCCCCATAACCTCTGTTAGGAGTATGAGTAATCATTCTTATTCGCGGTTCTTTTTTCATTAATTTTTTGACAATTTCTCCTGTTTTATCTTTTGAACCATCATCAACTACAATTATCTCCCATTTTTCAGCGACTTCATTTAAAACCGCAATTGCTTTTTCTACCGTTTCTTTAATGTTTGCTTCTTCATTATAAGCAGGAAAAAAGACTGAAAGTTCTTTTATTTTTTGTTTTTTAGTCATTTTAACCTATCCTTTCTTGAATCCTTTTTAAAAAGGGAACTTTCCATGTTTTCCAGATAAAAATATTATACATTGAATAATTATAAGGAATAACAAAGAATCCGATCGCAATTACTAAATAAATCTGCCGCCATTGATCGCCAAAAATTTTCGCTAAAATTCCCACTACTAACCATTGTAATATTACTGCCCCTAATGAAGTCAAGTTGAATTGAAAAAATTTCCAAATAATTCGCTTAAAACCAGTAATTCTTTTTTCTGAAAATGTCCACAAATTATTTAAGGTAAAATTAGAAATAATTGCTAATTCTGCACCTAATCCCGCCGCTGGTCCGGGAGATAAACCCAATCGATAAAAAAGTTCCAAACCTAAAGCATTAATTATATACCCAATAAAACCCACTACCGCAAATTTTAAAAAACGAATTGTTGTCGGATCATTTAAGCGTAATTTTATTACTCCCAAAAATGTATTTATCACCTCTTTAAAAGTAATCTTGCTTTCTCCTTTTTCTCGTAATTTAAACTTTAAAGGAATTTCTATTATTTTAGCTCCGTTTTTAACAATCTGATAAAGAATTTGCGTCTTATAAAAGAATCCATTTCCAACCTGACTAAAATCAACTTTATCTAAAACCCCTTTCACGCGCGTTAATTTTAACCCTGTGGAAACATCTTTTACTTTATTTATTTGAGGAAAAAATAAGACAAAACGACTAAATAATCCCCCTCCAATAGTTAAAAGTTTTCGATACCAACTCCATTCTTTGGGAATTGAACCGCCCTTTACAAAGCGAGAACCAATTACATAATCATATCCTTGATCAAATTTTTCTACTAAATCAATAATATAGCGTGGATCATGTTGAAAATCTGCGTCAAATTCAATTACCGCCGCCGCCCCCATTTTTTCCATGGCATATTTCATTCCTCTTTTATAAGCCGCTCCTAATCCTTGTTTTTTCCCTAAAGAAAGGTGAATATTGGAATATTTTTTCATTTTTTCTTTCACTACATCGGCAGTCCCATCTGGAGAATTATCATCAACTACTAAAATTTCCATCTGGTGATTTTTAATCTGAGGAAAAATTTCTTCTTCTAAAACATCAATCATTTTTTGAATATTTTCTTTCTCGTTGTAAGTGGGAATAATTACAATAATCTTCATTTTTGTACCCTTTCTCGCCAATAGTTTAACAAATCTTTTAAAGTTTTTCTAAGGGGAATTTTTGGCTTCCAGCCTGTTTTTTGCCGAAATTTCGAATTATCTCCCTGTAAAATCGGTACATCCGAAGGTCGCATTCTTGCCGGATCTTGAACTATTTTTACTTTTATTTTGCTCATTTCTAAAAGCATCTCCAAAACTTGAGAAATTTTTACTGCTTTTCCTGAGCAAATATTATAAACTTCCCCTGGTTCTCCTTTTAAAACCGCCAGTAAGTAACCGTTAACCATATCCCTAACATCAGTATAATCCCTTTTGGCTTCTAAATTACCAACGTAAATTACCGGTTCTCTTTTACCTTTTTCTGCCTCCGCAATTTGTTTGGCAAAAGTTGATTCGGCAAAAACTTCTCCCCGCCGAGGTCCGGTATGATTAAAACCCCGAGTTCTAACAATCTTCATTCCGTAACTTTTAAAGTACTGATATCCTAAATAATCCATTGCCAGTTTAGAAACCGCATAAGGACTGAGAGGTCTTAAAGGATTGGTTTCTTTAATGGGAACTTCTTCTGGTTTTACTAAGCCATATTCTTCCGAAGAACAAGCAATTTGAATCACTGGATCGATTTTAACTGCTCTTATCGCTTCAAATAAATTACATGAACCAATAACATTAATTTCTAAAGTTGCTGCTGGTGAAGTCCAAGAAGCAGGAACAAAACTTTGGGCTGCCAAGTGAAAAACAAAATCCGGTCTTGCATCTATCAATGACTTTTGTAATGAATTAAGATCAAGAAGGTCTCCTTCAATTAAATGAATTTTATTTTTAATATGTTCAATATTTTCTGTTCGCGATCGCCATCGACAAAGACCATAAACCTCCCAACCTTTTTTCAAAAGTAAATCTGCCAAATGAGAGCCAGCAAAACCGGTAATTCCGGTGATAAAAGCAACGGGTTTTTTCATCTCCCTACTCCTAAATAACGAAAACCTAATTTTTCCATTTTTTCTTTATCTAAAATATTTCGGCTATCAAAAATAAAACTACCCTTCATTATTTTTTTTATTTTAGCAAAATTTAAATTTCCAAACTCAGGCCAATCAGTTAAAATTAACAAACCATCAACATCTTTTGCTACTTCATAAGCATCCCGAGAAAATTCAACATTTTCTAAAACTTTTTTCGCATTTTCCGTTGCCAAAGGATCATAAGCTTTTACTTTTGCTTTCTTTTTCAAAAGCAAGTTTATTACTTTAATTGCGGGTGATTCCCGAATATCATCAGTTCCCTGTTTACAGGCTAAACCTAAAACTCCTATTTTTTTATTTTTAAAAGAACCAAAGGTATCCTCTACTCGTTTTAAAGTCCGAGGGATTCTTTCTTTATTTAAAGAATGGATCTTGGCAAATAAAGAGCGAGAAATTCTTTTTTTTCTAGCAAAATTAGCCAAAGCAGAAACATCTTTAGGAAAACAACTTCCTCCATAACCTAATCCCGGATACCAATAATGAAGACCAATTCTTTTATCCATTCCCATTCCTTTAATCACCTCTTCAATATCTGCCCCACATTTCTCGCACAAATCAGCAATTTGGTTAATAAAAACAATTCTTAAGGCTAAATAAGAATTAGCGGCATATTTTATTAGTTCGGCACTTTCAATTTTAGTAATTAAAATCGGTGCTTTAAAACTTTCATGAAGTTTTTTTAAGATTTCTGCTACCTTTTTATTTTCTGTTCCAATGACCACTCTATCGGGATGTTTAGTATCCTCCACCGCGCTTCCTTCTTTCAAAAATTCTGGACAAAAAGCTAACCCAAATTTTGCTTTTTTTGGTTTATATTTTTCAATTATTTCTCCAATTTTTCGCGTGGTTCCCGGAGGAGAAGTGCTTTTATTGACAATAATTGTAAAATTTGAAGAAAGATTTTTGCCTATTTCCTTACTCGCTTCAAACACTTGCCTTAAATCAACCGCTCCGTTTTTCAAAGAAGGCGTACCAACCGCAATAAAAACAACTTCAGAAAAAGGAATTGCTTGGGAATATTCGGTAGTAGGAATAAATCGATTAACGGATAAATTTTTCTTCACTAGCTCTTCCAATCCTAGTTCGAAAAAATGAATTTTTCCCTTTTTAAGGGCTTCGTTTTTTTCTTTATCTTTTCTGACTACCCAAACCTTATGTCCCAAATCCGCCAAAACTGCTGCCAACGTCAAACCTACATAACCAGCGCCGACTACGCTAATATTCATATGTTTCTAATTTTATCCATTGTGTTAAAATAAATCAATAATGAAGATAGATATCCTCACCATTTTTCCTTCAATGTTTAAGGGCCCATTTGAAGAGTCAATTATTAAAAAAGCTCAAGAAAAAGGTTTAGTCAAAATAGAAATTCATAATTTAAGAAAATGGGCTAAAGACAAAAGAGGAACAGTTGACGACCGTCCTTATGGTGGCGGAGTAGGAATGATAATGATGGTGGAACCAATTTATAAAGCTTTAAAAGAGCTTAAAATTAAACCAAAAACAAAAGGCGAAAAAATTGTTTTGCTTAGTCCCCGTGGAAAACTTTGGACTCAAAATTTAGCCAGAAAATACGCTAAATTAAATCATTTAATTTTAATTTGCGGCCATTATGAAGGTGTAGACGAAAGGATAAGAAATTTTATTGATGAAGAAATTTCTATTGGTGATTACGTTCTAACTGGGGGAGAAATTCCGGCAATGGTTTTAGTTGACTCTATTGTTCGTTTAATTCCCGGTGTTTTAGAAAAACCAGAAGCTACCCAATTTGAGTCTTTTTCAAGTTTGAAAATTGGAAAATTGAAAATTGAAAATTTACTGGAGTATCCTCAATATACCCGGCCAGAAAATTTTATGGGTCTAAAAGTGCCCAAAATCCTTCTTTCTGGTAACCATCAAGAAATCGAAAAATGGCGAGTGGAGCAGGCTTTAAAAATCACTAAAAAACGTCGGCCGGATTTATTATTAAAAAAGTAATTTTTATTTTTTTCCATATTGTTTTTGAAAATATTTTTTTTGTTTTTCTTTTAATGGTTTCCACCACCATTCGTTTTTTTGATACCACCGAACCGTTTTTTCAAGCCAAATATCAAAATCAAACTTTGGCTGCCACCCTAATTCCTGTTTGATTTTTCTCCAGTCAACAGCATATCGTCGATCATGTCCTGGCCGATCTTTAACAAATTCAATTGATTCTTCGAAATTTTTACCTAAAATTCGGCAAATTTTTTTAACTACTTCCAAATTAGAAATATCCTTAGTCATTCCACCCACGCAATAAGTTTCCCCTACTTTTCCTTTTTTTAAAACTAAATCAATTGCCCGACAATGATCTTCTACATAAAGCCAATCGCGAACATATAATCCGTCTCCATAAATCGGTACTTTTTTCCCTTCCAAAAGATTAGTAATTGCTAAAGGAATTAATTTTTCTGGAAATTGATAAGGACCGTAATTATTAGAAGTATTAGTAATGGTTATCGGTAATCCATAGGTTTTAAAATAAGCTCTCACTAATAAGTCAGAACCAGCCTTTGAAGCAGCATAAGGAGAATTAGGAGCAAAACGAGTAGATTCATTAAATTTTTTCTTACTTTTAAGGGGTAAAGCCCCAAAAACTTCATCAGTAGAAACATGATGAAATCGTTTAATGTTATAACGTAAAGCGGCATCTAAAAGAACTTGGGTTCCGACAATATTAGTTTTTATGAAAACTTGTGGTCCTAAAATTGAACGATCAACGTGACTTTCGGCGGCAAAATGGACAATAACATCAATATCTTTAACAATTTTATCAACTAATTTTCCGTTACAAATGTCACCCTTAACAAATTTATAACGGGGATTATTCTCGATATCTTTAAGATTTTGCAGATTACCAGCATAAGTTAGTTTATCTAAATTAATAATTTTGTCGTTAGGGTATCTTTTTAACCAATATCTAATAAAATTAGAACCGATAAAACCAGCACCGCCGGTAACTAAAATTTTCATTTTATTCCTTTTTTTCTTGCCCAATATTGATTAGAGCGAAATAACGACTCAAAAGTTCCCGCATCAGACCAAAAACCTTTTAATTCCTCCCATCTTAATTTCCCCGCTTTTATATAAAAATTATTTACATCGGTAATTTCTAACTCTCCTCGAGTAGAAGGTTTACATTTTTTAATAAATTCAAAAACTTGATTATCGTAAATATAAAGACCAGTAACGGCGTAGTTACTTTTTGGCTTTTTTGGTTTTTCTTCAATTTTAATAACCTTTTTTGGATTTTTTTTATCAAAAACTGGTACTCCAAATCGCCAAGGGTCAGATACTTTTTTAATAAAAATTACTGCCCCTTCTTTAAATTTTTTAACTACCGGTCCAATATCAGCATCGGTAGTATTATCTCCTAAAATAACGGTAATTGGTCCTCCATCAGCAAAATCTTCCGCCAGCGATAAAGCGTCAGCAATTCCTCCTTCTCCTTCTTGATAAGCATATTCAAGATGTTTCACTCCTAATTCTTTTCCATTTTTTAAAACGCGCAAAAAATGACCAGCATGAGGACCGCCAGTCACTACTAAAATTTCTTTTATTCCCGCCTTCACTAACGTTTCAATTGGATAAAAAACCATCGGTTTATCGTAGATAGGAAGAAGGTGTTTATTAGTGGCAAAAGTAAGGGGATAAAGCCGAGTTCCTAAACCACCGGCAAGAACCACACCCTTCATTGTAATTTTAAATTTTAAATTTTAAATTTTAAATTTTCAAGTGTGTTTGTCAGCCACAGAAAAAGCACCGTAAGATTCAGGTTTTGTTTTAGCGATAAAACCATTTCCTACTACCATTCCTACCACCTCTTTAATCATCTCTCGTGTTGGCCCAACATCCCCTACATCAATATGAATTTCTAATTTATATCTTTCTCCGTTTAATCTTTTAGTTAAATCAGGAACTAATTTCTCTGCCAATTGAATTGATAAAAGAGTTTCGGTATAAATTTTATCCCGTAAACTGGCGATTTTTTCAATTTTATTTTTCTGCCAGAAATATCGTCCCCCTTTATTTTTTCGGTGAATCACCACTGCGGTTACAAAATCAACCGGTTTATTAAAGCTTAGTTTTCCTGATTTAGAATCAGTACCAATGATTAATTTATAAAAATAATCAGGTTCTTCCCGCATAAAAGCCACTAAATCATCTACCATTTCCTCAATGGTCATTTTTCCCTTGGAAGGACTGATAAAAAATTTTTTCATCTTAAGCTTATATTTTAGCACAATTTTGCTAAAATATTTATTAATTATGGAAATAAAACTCAAAAAAGTAGGCATTCATTGCTGGGAAATTCCCCAACAAAAGGGAATGAAGGTAAAAGCGGTTATTTATGCCAAAAAAGAGCTTTTATCACAAATTTATCGCGATCAATCTCTAAATCAACTAATTGATGCCGCTTCTTTGCCTAAAGTAATTTCTCCCGTTATTGCTATGCCTGACGTTCATGAAGGATTTGGTCTTCCTATTGGAGGAGTAATGGCTACTGATGGACTAGTTTCTGCTGGAGCAGTAGGAATGGATATTAATTGCGGGGTAAGACTTCTTTTTAGCCAATTAATCTATGATCCTCAAGTTTTTTCTCCAGCATTTTTAAATCTTTTAATCAAAAAAATTGAAAAAAAAGTTCCTTTGGGATTAGGAGGAAAACACCGTTCTCCTTTAACCATTTCTTTTAAAGAAGTGGTAGAAAAAGGAGTAAAAGCACTCTTAAAAGACAAAATTGCCAACGAAGACGATCTTCAGGCTATTGAGGAAAATGGTTGTTTAGAAGGAGCGCTTTTAGAAAATCTTTCCCCTCAAGCAATTAAAAGAGCAGAAAAAGAATTAGGAACATTAGGTTCAGGAAATCATTTTATTGAAATTCAAAGAATTACCCAGATTTACGATGAAAACTTAGCCAAAAAATGGGGGCTTTTTGAAAATCAAATTTGTGTAATGGTTCACACCGGTTCTCGTGCTTTAGGTCATCAAACCTGTATTGATTATACTAACAAATTTTTTAAAGAACAAAAAAATTATGGAATTACTTCTCCTAATAAAAATTTTTCTTCTTTACCCGCAGATTCTCCTTTAGGAAAGGCTTATTTATCGGCAATGGCAGGGTGTGTTAATTTTGCTTTTGCTAATCGCCAATTAATTACTTTTTTTATTCGTCAGGTTTTTCAAGAAGTATTTTTAAAGCCAGAGGCTAAGCTCTCTCTTCTTTATGACGTTGCTCACAATATCGCCAAATGGGAAATCCACCAAGGAAAACGAGTTTTAGTTCACCGTAAAGGTGCTACCCGAGCTTTGCCCACCAATCACCCTCAAAATCCTCCAAAATATCTTTCTACTGGTCATCCGGCAATTGTTCCCGGAAGTATGGGAACTTCTTCTTATATTATGGTTGGTCTTCCTCCTGCTGAAAAAACTTTTTATTCCATCAATCATGGAGCGGGAAGAGTAATGAGCCGAACAGAAGCAATTAATACTATTAAAAAACAAGATTTTGAAGAAAAAATGGGAAAAATTGTTTATAATCTACCTTTTTTCAAAATTGCCGATGAAGCTCCTCAAGCTTATAAAGACATTGATTTGGTCGTAGAAACTTTAGTTGAGGCAGGATTAACCAAAAAAGTTGCTCAACTTAAACCACTGGCAGTCATTAAAGGAGTCTAACGAAGTAAAAGAAAAATTACCAGACTACAAGATAAACCCGCCACTAATAAATATTCCAATATCACCCTAAAATAAAGTTCTTTTTTTAAGGCATGATAAATTATTCCCCATAAAACATAAATACTTCCTAAAATAATGGTAATCCATACTTGAACTTGACGATTAAAATTAAAAAGCCAATAAAACCAAAAACCAATTGCCAAAATTGTAATTAAGATTAAATAAGGTTTTATTTCTTTTATTTCAAATTTCATAATATTGCTCCTGGTGTGGTAAAAATAATTGCTAATAATAAAGTAGCAATGAAAAGCAAATGAGCTAAATTTTTTCCTGAAAGTCTTACCACTTTATTTTGGGCAACTAAAATGCCATCGATAATTAAGGCACCTAAAATTATTCCTAATAAAAATAAAGCAATTGTTTTAGTAAACAAAAAGGGAGAAAAAAGAGGGGGAGAAGGAACTTCATTTCCTCCTCGGGCTAAAACTACTGATTGATAAGGAACTTTTTCCTCTAATGGTTTAGTTTCTTCTGGGGGTAACTGTTCGGAAGGAAGTGTTTCTTCTGGCGATTTCACTTCTGGTTTAGTCTCTTGTTTAATTTCTGTTTTAGTTTTCTGCTCTTGTGTTTGATTTTTTACTACTAATGAAGGTTTCTTCTCTACCACTGGAGCAGGTGGAGGTGTTCCAAACACTTGAACCACTAAGGTGGTCTCTATCCCGTTTAGAGTACCATTTACTACCGCTACTCCTATCTCTTTGAAATTAGGGTTAACAATATTATCCCGATGAGTGGGTGAATTCATCCATGCTTCCACAACTGAGGAACTATCCATGAAATCCCGGGCCAAATTTTCTCCGGCATAAATATAACGATAACCGACCTCTTTAAAAAAAGACCAAGGATCTCTTCCCGAAGGAGAAACATGCGCCCAATAATTGAAAGCAAACATATCGGCTGCTTTTCGTTGAGCCACTTCATTTAATAAAGGATTGTTTACCAGGGGATTAAGTCCTAATTCTGCTCTTTTTTGATTTGTAAGCTGAATAATTTGTTCGGGAGTAATATTGGATGCATAGCCTAAAACAGAAGGAGAAGTTAAACTAAAAAAATTTAAAAAAAATTGCCCGGTTAAAAAGAGGGCAACAATTATTGATAAAGAAGCGGGGTGAAGAATTTTTGCTTTATGATTATTACCAGAATGGGGAATAAATAAGTCTTTCAACCACTCCAAAAGTTTCATATTTTAAATATAACACTTTATTTTTTAGTCAACAAGATCAAAAATTTATGAAGAACGACGACGAGAAAGAAGAAAGAATGTCCCTCCTAAAATTATTAAAATTATCCCTCCGCCTAAAAGCAAAATTTTCTTATTTTTAGTTACTTTATTAATAATTGATTCTTCCGTTGTTTTCTCTTCTAAAGAAGCTTTCTCTTCTCCTGGAGAAGTAGCTTCTTCTCCTAAAATTTCTCCCTTTTTCTCCTCTTTAGGTAAAATTTTTACTTCTTCTACTTTTGAAGTTTCCGAAGGAGTAGGAGTTACTTCTATATAATAGGTTGATCCCCCATCTCCTACTAAACTTGAAGCATTTCCCGCTTTATCAATAGCTCTTAAGGCATAATAATATTCTTTATTGGGAATTAAACAACAATCAACAAAATCCATTTCTTGATCAGGCGAACCCCCTCGTTGACCAACCAAAGTTGAAGAATCGGCCGTAAAATTTCTCACTTCCGAACGATAAACTAAAACCTTTTCAAAATCGCTATTGGAAGGATTTCTCCAATAAAGTTTATATTCGGTTGAGCTTAATCTTTCTTTACGATAATCCCGTGGGGCATCAGGAGAAGAAAAATCAATTATTACTTCTTCAATATTGCTCTCCACTCCATTTCCAATTACTTTAAAATAATATTTTCCTTCTCCGCTAAAATATTCACTTTTGGTTTGAAAGTAACCTGATGGTTCATTTTTGGTAATATCAAACTGCTTCCATCCCTCTCCCTCTTTACGCATCCATCCCTGAACGTTGTAGCTGGGAGTTTCGCTGATGTCTAAAACGGTGTAATAAACTTTAAATTCATATTTATTAATTCTTTCTGGTAAATCAGTAATACTTACTTTAACTGCCGTCTGAGCATTTTGAGTAACCGTAAATAATATACCCAATCCCAAAATTAAAACTTTAATTATCTTTCCAAATTTAATAAACTTCCTTGTCTTCTCCCAATTCCTAATTATTAAACCAGTAATAATCATCAATAAAGCCAAAATTAAATGAGAGGTGGGTGAACCAGTTGCCGCTCCCAAAACTTGTCCTTCTGTAGCCGCTCCCAAAACTGTCCCCCCAAAAATCGGTGAAACTGTTGCGCTATAAGTTGTTCCTGTTCCTATTTTTACCAAAGAAGTGGCAATATTGCTTTCTGTTCTTATCCCTCCGGTAGGTCGATTATAACCATAAGCATAAGCCTGATTTTCAAAACTTCCTGTTTCCAATCCGCTATCTGTTTTTACCTGGTAAGTAATTTCTATACTGGTATTCCCCGCTAAATTTCCTATTGTCCAAGTCAAAACTTGTCCAGAAATACTTGGCTCAACACTAACTCCTCCTACCTTTCCACTCCCCACCACATAACTAAATCCATAAGGCAAAACATCCACTACTTTTACTCCATAAGCGGTGTTAGGAGCGGTATTGGTAACGGTAATTTTATAATTTACTGTGGTTCCTGGTCCAATACTTCCACTGGTATCATTTGTTTTACTAATTCCTAAAATAACTGGCTGAAGTTTATTAAGAAAATTAACAGTTAAAGACGCTCCCGAAGCGATTGTAAGTCCTCCAGAAACCCGATGTGAATCCTCATTAAGATAACTATCAGTTGGTGTATAACCAGCTAAATCCGTATCTATCAAATCTTCAACTGCTCGATAAGTACCCGGCCCTAAATTGTCAAAAAGATAACAACCAGTTTCGTCTGTCTCTACCCAATCACCAACATCTTCCCAATTAGTTATTTCTTCTGAAGATTGCTTTTGTAATTTTATATTTACCCCGGCAATTCCTGGTTCATTTTCATCTTTTACTCCATCCCCATTTAAATCGTCATATTTACAAACCTTAATCTCTCCTAATTTGAAATTAGCTATATTAACAGCGGTTATTTCTCCGGGAACAACACTAACATTTTGACAAACACTGGTTGTTGTTTGCCAACCTGGTTTTAAAATTTCTTTAACTGAATAATTACCAGGTACCAAATTGTTAAATTCAAGATCTCCTTTACTATCAGTTAAACCACTGGAAATCGACGCTTCTTCTAAACAATCAAAACCACTAAAAAGTTTTATTTCCCAATTTTCCAAACCTGTTTCTTGTCCATCAATTACTCCATTACCATTAACATCTTCAAATTTATGAACTAAAATTCCTCCATAACGAATATTTCCAAAACTTTCACCCGTTCGACTTTGTCCTGATCGAGTAATACTTACAATCCGACATCTTGGTCCTTCTTTATTTTTATTAGGCGAATAGTTATTAGGATTCCCCACGGGTCCTGTTTGTTTCCAACCAGCTTGAAGAACTTCACACACGCGATAAGTACCTAAGGAAAGATTTTCAAATCGATATTGACCAACATTACCAGTATGACCGGTAGTTTTTTCTCCTAAAATATTCCACCCATTATCATAAAGCCTAATTGTCCAACCATTTAAATAAGGTTCATTGGCGTCTCTTCCTCCATCTTGATTTAAATCCTCATATTTTCTTCCAGAAATTTTTCCTAATTGAAAATTACCAAAATTAACATTTTCAACAACAGTTCCTGATTGAATTGTAATATCTGGAGGATTGGCGCTTGTCTGGATCCAACCTACTTCTTGTTCTTCCAAAATTCGATAAATTCCTGCGGTAAGTCCACTAAATTCATAATTTCCATTTAAATCAGTTGTAGTGATATTATCTACTACTCCATCCGCTCCTTTATCAAGTTTAATTATCCACCCACTTAATCCAGGTTCATTATCATCTTTTATTCCGTCTCCATCCAAATCTTCAAATTTCTGTCCAGAAATTTTTCCTAATTGAAAATTAAGAATTTTAAGACTAAAGCCTGAGCCGGAAACCATAGGAACTGATATAGGATACCACCCGGGACGGGTATGAGAAGTTCTTATCCACCCTACCCTCTCTTCTTCGGAAAGAAGATAGTTTCCGGGCGCAAGATCTCCAAAAGTATAACAACCATTATCTCCTGTCACTCCAGAAAGTACTTGTCCTGTCGGTGTTTGCAAATACATTGTCCAACCAGGAATAAATGGTTCTCCTCCATAACTACCATTTCCATTTAAATCATTAACTTTGCAAATTTCAATATAACCCTCTAAATAATTACCAAAAACTACATTTACCTGTTGACCGGCATTAAGATTAACATTTTGACAGATTCCTCCAGTAGTATTAATCCAGTCTCGACCATCTGGCCATTTGGTAATAACCTCCAAAACAGAATATTGACCGGCAAGCAAATTAGAAAAAAGTTTATTTCCGCTACTATTAGTCAATCCTTGATCTATAGGATTACCCTGACAATTAGAACCGGAAAATAACTTCATTTCCCACCCCGGTATAGCAAGATCACCTGAATCTTTTACTCCATTTCCATTATTATCATTAAATTTATGAACTAAAATTGAACCATATTTACTATTAGTAAAGGTACAACTAACTGTTTCTCCGGGATCAATATCTATAAAAACTTGATTATTTGGTAAATCATAAGTTGTTTGGTTATCAGGATCGACACAGGTAATATCTGTCAACTTCCAACCACTAACTTCTTTTTCCACAATTTGCCAAACATCAGCAAAAATTGTCTTTATTTCATAAGGAGTGTTTTGATCGGTTAAGTCTTCAACAGTTTTAACATAGTTTCCTCCCCGATAAAATTCAAAATCAAAGGTTTGGGAGTCACCAGAAGGATTAGTCGTTTTATCGATAATTAATTTTCCGTATTTTATATTTTGAAAATAGCAAGTCACTTCATCATTACTATTTAGCGGTAAAGTAATTTGATGGGTTTTACTATTAAAGGAGCCTACTGGATTTTGATTTTTATCAAGACAATAAGGCGGATTAGTACTCTCAGGTGAATACCAGCCCTCTAAAAACATTTCTTTGATTTTATAGGTATCAGGCGGTAAGTTAATAAATCCAGTATCCCCTACACCTCCACTAGTAGTAGCTGAAGGAGTAGCTACTGTTATATCTTGGCTATTTTTAATTTGAAAGTTAAAAGTTTCGTCGCCTCCAAAGGCATTTTTTACAATCTTAATTTTGCCTTGCTTGGTGTTAGTAAAGGTGCAAGCTATATTTTCATTTTTATCTAACTCAAATGTTACTGTCCGTTTATTGAGATCAATAAATACAGGTTGATTGCAAACTAAATTAGTTAAATCCCACCCTGTCGGCAAATTTTTTTCTTCAATAATATATACTCCAGTCTCATAGGCTTTACTAAATGGGACGTCTTGATCTTTTAATGAAATATCTTCATTTACCCCTGTCTCACTACTGGAAATATTAAAAATAAATTCAGTCGTATCGCCGGGAGGATTAGTAACTTTATCTATTGCAATTGTCCCTTTATCTCGAATTAAAGTACAATTTTGAGAACAAGTATAACCAGATGGTACTCCATCGGTTCCATCACACTCTTCATAACCAATATCCTTTTTTCCATCACCACAATAACCGTCAGTTAAAGTAATAATTTGGCAGTTATCACTACAATAAGTACAAGAGGCTGGCTGACCCCCAGTTCCATAAGGAGGCGTACAAACTATTCCGTTTTTATCGCCATAATCACATTGTTCGCCTAAATCTTGATCAAGATTACCGTCTCCACAATACCCGCAATTTTCTACAGTAATATAATTTAATTTTTTTTCCGTATCTGAATTACCAGAACTATCTGTAACGGTTAAGGAAACATCAAAAGTACCAATAGTATTATATTGATGGGTTGGATTTTTTAAAGTTGAACTTCCTCCGTCTCCAAAATTCCAATTATAAGAATAAGGGCTATTACCCCCTGTTGTTAAATCTGTAAATTGAACAGTATCGCCTTTACAAATAGTTAAGGGGTTAGCGGAAAAATTAGCTATCAGCGGAGTAGTAACGATATAATCCAAACCAAAGTTACACCAAGATTGACCGGGCGGATTACACTTTTCATTTGATCCGAAAGAAGCACAATTATTGGTATTTGTATCCCAAGAAACTTTTATATTTTTTATTGCTAGACTTGTTCCACAGGACCATGTATATCCAGTAGAAATAATTTTACTTCCTAAACCAGTGTTAATAAAATCTAAACAAGTAGATGACCAATTTATAGATTGTTTATAAACTCCTCCTTCATAAATATCACCTATTAAATAAACCGCATATCTCGTGGTTGAATGATTATCGTAAGTTATTTTAATATATGCAGTAGTTACTTCACCGGGATTACAACTTAAGGGAGTACCTAAGATATCTTTAGTTAATTCAACACTCTTAATAGTAACGTCATTTGCAGAACATTGATAACTACAATCGTATGGAAAATTACTAACTTTATCAGTAAAAACAGTTTTTGTAATTAAATTTCCTTCTTTATCCTTTACCTCCACTTTATAATTCGGCCTGTAATTTCCATCTAATTGATAAGCATAAACAAAACCGCCGTTTTCATCGGTGGTAATTTGGGTTTCAAAATAAACAGCAGGTTGGTCATCTGAAGAAATTATTAAAGCATAAGTTCCATTAGGACTAAAACCACTTCCACTAATTAAAACTGTGTCGGTTGGTGCATAATCAGCTTTGTCCGTTGCTAACTGAGCGCTTTGGGCAATATTCTGAACATCTAAATCCAAAGAGTTAACTGACTCAGTAGAAACATTATCCAAAATTAAAGCAGTAAGTTCTCCTTTTTCTGGTTGTTCTTTGACATCCTGAGAAGTCAAATCTTGTTTTACTTCTGCTGTTGGCTCTTTCAAATCTTCTACCGCTGGTTTTTCAGTTGGTAATGCTCCTGTCGGTATTGTTTCATTTAGTATTACCCCACCTGAGGACTCCATACTTGTTCCTTCTTTAGGTGAAGTTTCGGGTGTCGGTGACGCTTCTTGAGTTGAGCTATTATCTACCACTGTTTCCGTTGTTGAAGGTGGTACCTCTTCTGGAGTTTCTACTCTCGCTGTTTGGTCAATTTCTTGTACTGAAGAGGCTGGTTCTTCGGCTAAAATTGGTCGATAAAAAAGAAAACCGTAATTAAATTGAAAAATTAAAGAAATTACCGTAAGAAGAGAAAAAAATTTCTGAAGTGTTTTAATTCTTTTAACTGATAATTTAAAAATTAATCTCACATTATTGGGGCAGGTTACCCGCACTATACCATTAATAATTATATTTTGTCAAGTTTTTCTTAAAAGTCAACTATAAATAAATACATCAATTTACCTCTTTAGCAATTACTATAAGTCTTTTTAAGGTGGTTCCTGGTGGATAACAGGTTTGTAAAGTTAAAGTTTTTCCTGAAACATGATTTTTAATATAATCTTCTAAAATTTCTGGAGAAACTACTTTTTTTTCTACTACATTATATATATATTTTTTTCCTTGATAAAAAATATTTATTTCGTCTCCTTTTTCTAATTTTCCAATCAAAAAAAATACCGCATTATATCGATTTACATTCCAAAAAACATCAGTGGAATGAGCAAAAAGAAATACATTACCTACCTCCCCTGGATAAGCACTTCCTCTAGAATGAGCGACTCCTTTTTTAAGAATTGATAAATACTCATTGAGATTAGTGGGATCAACTTCCGCAAAAATTTTAGCATTAACACCAATTTTGGGAATAACAATTCCAAAGTCAGTATCTAAAGGAATTATTGTGTCTTCTTTAAAACTTGAAGAAAAAAAAGACGAAATTAAAGAAGAAGAATTGCTAAACCTTTTAAACTGATACTTAATTTCTTCTTTTAAAACTGGAAAAAAAATTAAGCCAATAATTATTACCCCACCAATTATTAAAAGATTACCTATTTTTTTCAATAATCTAAAGTTTATTTTGGCCAATAATAACTCCGATTAGTAAGGTAACTTTTTCCATCTAAACATCTCACTTCGTAAACAGGAGTTAATGATTTTTTCCTTCTTACAGTCCAATCTTCATTATCTGCAGGATCTGAATAATAATAAACTTCTTCTTTTCGACTAACAGAGTTATAACTTAACGAACCATATCTCCCTTCTGCACATTTACAAAATTTATTAAGTTGGTTTTGATTAAGATAAAGATATTGATATTCTTCCCTCCAGCACAAAATCGGTGAAGGTGAAGGAGGAGGAATGGGAGTTAAAGTTGGAGTAACTTCAGGCGTGGGAGTGGGTGTTGAAGTAGGACTAGTGGTGGGTAAAGGAGTAGGGGTATCACTCGCAGTAGGAGTGGGTGTAAACTCCGGTGTTGGGATAGCCGTTGGAGTAAAACTCGGCGTGGGAAACGCCCCTAACGCAGCCGCCGCATCAACTAATCCCCATCCATAAATATCATCTCTTCCCGGTGTTCCTTTGTCTTCCGCTGTTTGTTGAAGAATATTCTTCACTTCTAAAGGACTATTTGCTCTACCGGCAGAAATTACTAATGCCGCTACCCCAGAAACATGAGGAGTAGCCATTGAAGTTCCTTGATAAAAATAATAACCCCATTCAATTTTCGCCCCCTTTTTAACAAATGTTTGTTGTAAAACACCATCACCATAACCATCTTTATTTTGATCAATACTCGTATTTCCTCCGGGTGCTACCAAATCAACTGAAGGTCCATAATTTGAATAAGGAGCTTTTGTTTCATCATATTGAGTTGCTCCTACCGCAATTACATAATCATCATAACTAGCCGGATATAAACAGTTTGGTTTATTATCATTTCCGCAAGCAGCAATAACGACTACCCCCTTTTGATAAGCATAAGCAACCGCTTCTTTTAATGTTTGAGAATCGGAAGTTCCTCCCAAACTTAAATTAATTATCTTGGCTTTATTATCTACCGCCCAACGAATTCCATCGGCAACATCAGCATATGTCCCTGAACCACTCGCATCTAACACTCTTACTGGCATCAAACAACTTTTATAAGCAATTCCTGCTACCCCTAAACTATTATTAGTACTTTGGGCAATTGTGCCGGCAACATGAGTTCCGTGACCATTTTCATCAGTAGGATCGCTATCATTATTCACAAAATCATAACCAGCAACAAAGCAAGTATTTAGCAGATCAGTCCCCCTTCTTATTCCTGAATCAACTACTGCTACTGTTACTCCTTCTCCCTTACTAACCTCCCATGCTTTTTCCATCTGAATTCCTCCATAGACAGAATTATCTAAATGCCATTGATAAGAATAATAAGGATCATTAGGAACCATCAATGCATAAATCAAATAATTCGGTTCCGCATAAGCGACTAAGGGATTTTTAGAGAAAGCTTTAATTATTTCTTTTTCCTTTCCCTTAGGAACTTTTAAAACAAAGGTTTTTTCTTTTCCTATCTGTTTTTTAATTTTTCCCTGATAAAGTTCAATTAACTTTTCCGAAATTATTTGGGGAACAAAAGAATTAAATTTAACAATTATTTCTTCAGGCACCATTTTTTCTTCAGAAAAATCAAAAGAAGCAAAAGTATTCGATGAATGATTAATAACTAAAAAAGAAGTTAAGAAAAAAAGTAAAATAAAAGGGAGAAATTTTTTCATTATTATCATTATATAAATTAGGCTTAAAAATTGTCAATCTTTCTAGTAACCTTCAGGATGAGTTTTGTGCCATTTCCAAGCGGTTTCCACAATTGTTTTTAAATCTGAATATTTTGGCTCCCAATTTAAGGTTTTTTTAATTTTTTCTGCTTTGGCAATTAACTGCGCCGGATCACCTGGTCGCCGAGAACCAACAGGAGAAGGAAAATCCACTCCAGAAACCTTTTTCACCATTTCTACTACCTCTTTAACCGAAAATCCTTTTCCTGTTCCCACATTAAAATAATAAAAATCAACCGGCGCTTTCTTAAGAAAATTTAAAGCTTTAACATGGGCATCAGCTAAATCTAAAACATGAATATAATCACGAATACAAGTACCATCGGGAGTAGGATAATCATCACCAAAAATTTGAAATTCGGGAATTTTTCCTAAAGCGGCCAAACACGCTCTGGTAATTAAATGGGTTGGTTTGGGATAATCTTGACCGAAATTTCCATCCAAAGAAGCGCCAGCGGCATTAAAATAGCGCAAAGCCACTGAAGAAAGTTTATAAGCACCAGCATACCATTTTAAAATTTTTTCCACCATCAATTTTGATTCTCCATAAGGATTAGTAGGATTTTTAGGGGAATCTTCATCTATAGGAACTACCTCTGGTTCTCCATAAACTGCCGCTGTTGAAGAAAAAACAATTTTTAAAACCCCGTACTTAATCATTACCCGCAAAAGGTTTAAGGTACCTAATACATTGTTATAAAAATACTTCTCCGGATTTAAAACCGATTCTCCAACCTCAATATAAGCGGCAAAATGAATTACCCCTTCTGGCTTTTCTTTCTCAAAAATTTTTTCTAGCAAATCAATATCTTTTTGCAAATTTCCTTGATAAAAGGAAGTCTCGGGAATAGCTTGAAGATGACCTGTTTCTAAACTATCAAAAACCACCGGAGTAAAACCTGCCTTTTTTAAAGCATCAACTGTAAAACTACCAATATAACCTGCACCACCGGTGACTAAAATTTTCATTTAATAATCTCCTCTTTTAAAATTTTAGCAAAAAAACCACCACTAAAATCAACCACTAAATCTTGCCATTGAAAGGTTCTGGTAGGAACAAAAATTTGATGAACCTCATCAAAAAAAGCATAACCCCAAACACAAATTAAAGGAAGAAGAAAATCTTTTTTAATTTTTCCGAAGTTAATTGCCCGAAAAAATAAAAAATAACCAATTCCATAAAAAAGAAAATGAGCTCCGCTACGAATTATTTCATCCCAAAAATTATTCTCCGCTACCCGTAAATTAGGGATTGAAGATAAATAAAAAAGAGTTCCCATCCATATTCCTACCGGAAGCCATAATTTAATTTTGACTTTTGCCATTTGATTTTTGCCCTTTTATTTGAGTATACCAAAAATAAACTCCCCCACCAAAAAGAAGCAAAAATCCTCCTCCTATAAACAATATTCCTATCCATTTTTTATTTTTAGGCGTTTCTGGGGAAGGAAAAACCATTTCTCCTTCTTCCGTTGATTCCCACGGATAAAAAGCGGAAGTTGCCGGTTGGCTTTCTCCTAAAATTTCTCCCTCTTTAGTAGCAGTTTCTGAGGGATGAATTTTAAAAGTAGGAGTAGGAGAATTAGGTGGCAATGATATTAAAGGAATAAAAGTAGGTGTTGCTGTAGGTAAAGAGGTAGGTGAAGAATAAGAAACATTTTCTTTTTCCATTATCGGATTAACTTCTAAATTATCTCCTGCTTTAATCTCAATTCTTTCTGACCAACTTTGGTAACCCGTTTTTTGTAACTCAATTAAATGACTACCAAATCCACAATCCACATAGGTATCACATTTACAACCCTCACAAAAAGTTAAAACTTCCGGTGCATAATGGTGAATATAAACGCCATCGACATAAATTTTAACGTTGGAAATCGTCTCTCCGTTTTTATTTTTTACCTCATTTATTTTGTAAAAGGCTTTAGGAAAAGAAGTAGGAGTAAAAGAAACGGTTATTGAAGGAGTAACACTTAAAGCCAAAGTGGGTGTGGAAGAAGGGGTAGAAATTAAACATTCATTATCAGAAGGGGTAGGATTAGAAAAAACCACCCATTGAGAACTACCATCTGGTAATCTCCCTGTAGAACTTCCTTTTGGATGCAAAGGAATTTCTGAAGAAAAATAAGTTACCGAATCTACTAAATTTCCATCTTTGTCAAAGAGTCTAATACTATCACCATCGTTATTCAGTCGATTAGCAAAATTAAACTTCCGAAAACTTTTAGGACAAATAAATCCGGTTAAAATAATTTTATTTGTTTCCGTATTATCTCTAATTATCCATCCATTTAAATCAATTTCTTTATCGCTTAAATTATAAAGTTCCACCCAATCAGGATTTTCGGTAGTTCCATCAGTTACCGCTGCGAATTCATTAATCACTATTTCCGCGGCCAAACTAGAAGAAGAAAATAAAAATAAAAAAGTTATCATTAAAAAGAAGATTTTTGTCTTTTGAAACCACCCTCTCCTCCGGGCAGGCATTTTTTAACGATTTAAAAATAGCCTTTTAATTTTTCTTTTAATTTGAATAATTATCCATTTAGAACGTAATTCTTTTGGTAATTCATTTAATCCTTTAAAAACTCTATAAAAAGGAGCTTTTTTAATATTTAAGGCGTCTTTTATTTTTAAAGGACTTGGAGGAGTAGTTTTCTTTAACGCTTCTTTAATTTCCATCCAAGCAACCTCTAAATTTTCTTTAGGATCTGTTTTTAGTTTACCCCCCTTACTTAAACAAATAAAAGTGATATTTAGAGTCGGAAAAAATTTAAGATTTCTAAAATAAATTCCGGAAACTTTTAATGGTTTTATTTTTATTCCTGTTTCTTCATAAGTTTCGCGAATTACCGCCTCTAATAATGATTCTCCTTTTTCTACCTTTCCTCCGGGAATAGTCCAAATTTTTAAATCTTCCCTTTTTTGCACTAAGACTTTAGTTTTATTTTTGTTAAAAACAACCGCGCTAACTCCGATATCCATTTTTTTACTTAAATACTACAATTTTATCTATTAAACCAATACTATAAAAATCTTTAAAATTTTTATCATAACCATGCCAAGGATCGTGCATAATATAATTATCTTGCTCTTTTTTCTTAATCACGACAAAATGTCCATCACCGCCTAAATTTAAATGGACAATTACTGGTCGCCCCTCATTTAATTCTTTATCCATTTCGTTTATTCCTCCTACCACAATATAACTTTTTCCTGGCGGGGCTGGCCAAGGTTGAAGCATATAAGCGGTGGTGCTAAAAAAATAAGAAGGATTAGAAGCAATTTCGATTGGGGTAATATTTTGCCCATAAAATTTATGAATCATTGCCACACTAGATACTAAACACCCGACATCAAAGATTATTTCTGAAGACAATCCAATTGTTTTCTTTGCCCATCTTTCATCTCGTTGGCTAAAAAACCAACCGTCAGGACTATTTTGTGGCGGCAAAATTCCTCCAGTTTGTTTAGAGGTAAAACCCTTAAGGCTTCTTACCTCGGCTATTGCTTTTGCTAAAAGTTGTTGATATTTTGTTTCGTTATTTTGAGTCACTGCCAAAAGGTTTTCTTTTGCTTTTTTCTCTTGAGCCAAAATTGCCTTTTGAGATTCCAATTTCTTTTTTGCCGCCTCCAATTCTTTCTGTTTTTCTTCTTTAATATTTTTTTCATCCTCAAAATTAGTTCTCACTGTTTCTAATTGAATCATTAGTTTCTTATCATGAATTTGCATTACTTTAAGATACTTCCAACGATTAATAAAATGAGAAAAACTATCAGAAGAAAAAAGAATAAAAACAGGGTCTATCTTTCCCTTCTTATAAGTAGCGCTTACTCGCTTCATTAAAATTTCAGACAATTGATTTAAAGAAAGGTCTAATTTATCGATTTTTTTGTCTAAATCGACAATTTCTTTTTCTAAAATTTCTATCTGTTTAGTAGTGGCGTAAATTCGGGTGGTGGTTAAGTTAATCGCCGCATCAAATTTGGCAATCTCATTTTTTAAGGTTTGTTTTTGCTGACCAACTTGAGATAAAAGATTAGAAAAAATTCTCTCGCATTCTTCTACTTCTTCTACCTTAAGCTCTCCTTTACCAATTTTATTCTCGCATTCTTCTTGGGTAATTGCTTCAATTTTTCCCGAAAAAAAACTAAAAATTAAACAAAAAATTAATAAAAAAAGAAGCTTTCTGAAAATTTTCTCCATTTCATTTAAGATATTTTCTTACTGCTAGCCAACTTCCTAAACAACCAATTAAAACTCCCAACGTCAATTCTCCTCCCAAAACCATCAACATAAAAATAACGGAAACAGGCAAAAGCGATATTCCTTCTAAAAATTCTTTCAAAAATGGTGTCGAATAAAGTAAAAGAAGAAAAGCTAATCCCCACCCCAAAATTCCACCTAATACTCCGTAAAAAATTCCCTCTAGAATAAAAGGAAAATAAATATAGCCCTTAGTAGCACCCAAAAGTTGAAGAATTTCTACCTCTTTTTTCCTTAAAGCAACTTTCATTCCAATAATTACTAAAATTACTAAAAAGGAAACTAAACTTAAAAAAGAAATCATTCCTATTCCAATTTTTCTTAAGTTATCAGTCCAATTTTTTAATGATTTTACAATGTCTTCCTGATAAACCACCTCCTCCACGAAAATACTTTCTTTTAAAATTTTTGCTACTTCTCCTAAATAAGAAATATCAGTGGTAGAAACTTCTAAAGAGGCAGGTAAAATATTAGCAGTTACCATTTCTAAAAGTAGGGGGTCGTTTTTATTTTGTTCTTGATAAATTTTTAAAGCTTCTTCTTTGGAAACATACTTTATTTCTTTTATTTTTCCAGTCGCTAACAAACGAGACTTTAATTCATTTATTTGTCCTTCAGTTGCTTCATCTTTGAAAAAAGCAGTTACCTGAGGACGAGTTTCAAAAAATTGAAGAATCTTTTGTGAACCTACTGCTGACAAAAAAAGGAGTGTAGAAATAAAAAAAGTCAATGTCATTATCCCAATTGCCGCTAAGGCTTGATAAGGAGAACGACGAATATGTTTCCAGGTTGTCGCCAAATGATCTTTCATAAAAAACTATTTCTCTCCTTTCTTTTTATCGGCAACAACTTTTCCTTTATCTAATTCAATAATTCTTTTTTTAAACCTTTTTACTATTTCTACATTATGAGTAGCCATAATTACTATTTTTCCTCCTTGATTAATTTTTTCTAATAAGTCAACTATCTGTTGGCCAGTACTAATATCTAAATTTCCCGTTGGTTCATCGGCAATTATAATTTCTGGATCACCAACTATTGCTCGGGCAATACAAACTCGCTGCAACTCTCCTCCTGCTAATTGAGCGGGAAAAAAATTAGCTCTTTCGCTTAAACCAACTTGTTCTAAGGTTTCTTTAACTTTTTGTTCAATTTCTTCCTCTTTCTTTTTTAAAATTTTTAATGGCAAAGCAATGTTTTCAAAAACGGTTTGATCGGGCAAAAGCTTTAAATCTTGAAAAATCATTCCTATTTTTCTTCGATAGTAAGGGATTTTTTTTCGTGGCACCGAAGCTAAATTTACCCCTGCAATTTCTATTTCTCCTTCGGTAGGAAGATATTCCCTTAAAATTAAGCGGGCAATTGTTGTTTTTCCCGCTCCCGAAGGTCCCATCAAAAATACAAATTCACCCGGTTCGATTTCAAAACTAACGTTTTCTAAAGCAGTAATCTCGCCAAATTTTTTGGTAACATTTTTAAAACTAATCATTTTATAATTTTGGGAATTAATTAAATCCCCTCAGGGCAGGAATTTAACACCTTTACCCAACCCACATCTAATAACCACGCCGCTTTTTGTCCTTTAAAGGTTTCTCCTAAAATTTCTACACATTTACCCACAAATAAATCTAAATCTACCATTGAACTGGTTAAATAAGCAGTTTGACTTGGTCCCCCGGGACGAATTAATTTATGAGTCCCCTCCGGAATATCTTGATTGTCATTTTTTTCAATTCTTCCAAAAGCCTGGTCTTTAAAAGTTTTTGGATCTTTTATTCCCATTTCCTGAGGAATTTTTTTTCCTTCCTTATTAACAAATTCTTTTTTTTCTGATATTCCCACTCTACCTTTTTCTTTATTCGCCAAAAACCAACCAGTAGCCCCTCCCGCTAAAATAATCACCAAAATTATTAAAGCAGGCAATAAAATTTCTCTAAAAAAGGGTTTTTTCTCCTCTTTTGGAGAATCACTTAGGGTTTTAACTAATTTTTCTTCCTCCATTTTTCCTCCTTTTTATTTAAAAGGATATCACAAAAGTTAATCTTAAGACAATTGGCGAATTTCTGCTTCGATAAAACCATCAATTTCTCCATTTAAAATTGCCTCCGGGTCATTACTTTCATAACCAGTTCTTAAATCTTTAACCATTTTATAAGGATGCAAAACATAAGATCTAATTTGTGTTCCCCAACTTGCTTTTGTCTTTCCTTGTTTTAATTGTCTTTCTTCTTCCGCTCTTTTTTCTTCCTCTTTTTGCCAAAGTTTTGCTTGTAATATTTGTAAAGCAATTTTGCGATTTTGCGCTTGATATCTTTCACTTTGAGAAGTAACCACAATTCCTGTAGGCTTGTGTCTTAATCTTACCGCCGTGGAAACTTTTTGAACATTTTGTCCTCCCTGAGAAGAAGCTCGAAAAAACTCCCATTCTAAATCTTCCTCTTTAATTTCAATTTCTTTTTCTTCTAATTGGGGTAAAACTTCCACCAATGCAAAAGAGGTTTGTCTTAATCTATCGGCATTAAAAGGAGATTGGCGCACTAACCGATGAGTTCCTGCTTCATGTTTTAAATATCCATAAGCGTATGGGGCGTCAATTTTGAAAGTTACACTTTTAATTCCCGCTTCCTCTCCCGGGGTTTCGTCAATTATTTCATAATCCCAATTCCTTTTTTCAAAATAACGAAGGTACATTCTTTTTAACATTTCTGCCCAATCCATTGCTTCTGTTCCTCCTTGACCGGCATGGATGGAAAAAATTGCTCCCGAGGAATCATATTTTCCTCCTAAAAAAGTTTTTAATTCTAATTTCTGAATTTCTTTTTCCGCTTCTTGTTCTTTTCCTAAGGAAACTAAATTCTCTAATTTTTCTATTTCTTCTATTTCCTTTTGTAAATCTGCTAGTCTTTTCATTTTTTTACTTGCTTCTTCATGATCTTGCCAAAATTCAGGATTTGCTGAAAGTCTTTGAATTTCCTGGATTTCTTGAAAAATCTGATCAAAATTAAGCTTTCTTTTTATTTCTTCTATTCTTTGTTTTAAGTCTTTCATTCTTTTAATACCTCCTGACAAAATTCTTTTAAAACTGCTTTTTTAATTTCTTCCAATTGTTCTTGGGGAAGTTGTCTTAAAATTTCAATAATTTTTTCAGTTTCAATTTTTATTTCATTATTTTCTTTAGAGGAAGAGTTTTCCTCACTTTTCTTTAATTGCGGAATTTTTTCTTTTAGATTATTATTTTCAGGAATAATTTTTATCGCCTCACCTAAAACTTTTTCTCCCCAATCTTCTATTTTTCCCTTAATTTCTTCTGTGGGTAAAGAAACTGGTTTTTCTTTTTTTGCTCTTTGCCATTCAGAAAATACTTTAGGAAATAAAGAAAAAATTATTCCTCCCGCTAAAACTAAAATTATTATTCTTTTTATTCTTTCAAACCACATAGGTTATAATTTATTATAATTCAAACATATGGAGATTATAAACACTAAAACTATCAATCCTCAGATAATTAAAAAAATTATCAATGTTCTTAAAAATGGAGGGGTAATTATTTATCCCACCGAAACATGTTATGGAATTGGAGCGGATGCTACTAATCCTAAGGCAGTAGAAAAAGTTCTTAATTTTAAAGGAGAAAGAAAAGGGAAACCGATTTTAATTGCGGTAGCTGATAAAAAAATGGCAGAAGAATATGTAGAAATTAACGAAATCGCCGAAAATCTTTATCAAAAATTTCTTCCCGGACCGGTCGCGGTCGTTTCTAAAAGCAAAGGAAAAGTAGCCCCGGGTATTGAATCTCCTACCAAAACTTTAGGAATTAGAATCCCTAATTATCCTTTAATTTTAGAAATTATTCGCCAGTTTGGAAAACCAATTACTTCTACCTCCGCCAATCCTTCAGGAAAAAAACCACCCTATTCTTTAAAAGATTTTTTAAAATACACAAGTGAAAAAAGAAGAGAATTAATAGATATTTTTTTAGATGGAGGTAAACTTCCTCCTAATCCCCCCTCTACGGTGGTGGATACCACTCTTCAAGAACCAACGGTTTTACGCCAAGGAGAAATTTCCATCCCTGATCTCCCCGGACAAAATTTTGTATCCAATTCTGAAGAAGAAACTAAAAATATCGCCAAAACAATTTTTGGCCGTTTACAAAATTTACTCAATTCTTATTGTTTAATTTTCGCTCTCCAAGGAGAATTAGGAGCAGGAAAAACTCAATTTGCAAAAGGATTAGGAGAGGTTTTGGGAATAAAGGAAAACATTAATTCTCCTACCTTTGTTTTAATTAAAGAATATAAATTTAAAATACTTGAACATTCTGGAACTTTTTTTCATATCGATACATGGCGAATTAAAACAGAAGAAGAGCTTTTAGATCTTGGTTTAGAAAAAATGATTAAACCAGGAAATATTGTCGCCATCGAATGGCTTCAAAAAGTTCGTGATCTTTTGGAAAAAATTAGTAAAGAAAAAAAAGCAAAAGTAATTTGGATAACAATTGAAATTTTAAGCGAAAATAAAAGAAGAATAAAATATAAAATTTAACTATTCAAAAAATCTAACGCAGTCAAGGCATAAACTTTAGTTACTTCAATTAAACTATCAACTTCAACATATTTATCTTTACTGTGCATTCCTCCTCCATCACACCCAAAGTTAACTGCCGGAATTCCTTTAGAAATAAACATCCACATATCGCTCCAAGGACCAGAACCCTCAATGGCGGGACTCTTTCCAAGAATTTTTTCAGCATTTTTCTTTAAAATATTTACAATCAATTCATTCTTTTTTATAAAAACAGCAGGAACATAAACAAGAGGTATTAGTTTGTAATTTAGTCCTAACTTATCAATTTTATTTTTAATCTTCTTCTCTATAGATCTTTGAGTTATTCCCGGCAAAATCCTCATATCCCCAAAAGCAATACACACATCAGGGACAACATTAATTGCTTTCCCTCCCTCTAATGAAGTAGGAAAAGTTAAAATATTTTTCCTCCCAGGAAAAATTGGGTGTTCTTTTTTAGGAAATTTAATTTTTTGAAAAGCATTAATTATTTTTACCATTTCAATTATTGCGTTTTTTCCTTTTATTTTCTGTTCCCATTCTCTCGAACCAGTATGAACAGATTCCCCAAAAGTTTCGATTTTAAATCGATATCCCCCCTTATTTCCAATAGTAATCTTTTGAGCACCAGGTTCGCCAATTATAGCAGCATCACCGGTATATCCTTTCTCTAAAAGATAATAAGTTCCAAATTTAGAAGCGGCCATTGGTTCTTCATCAATCACAAACTGTAAAAGAACTTTTCCTTTTAGTTCTTTTTCAAAATCCAAAAGAGCTTTAATCATAAAAACATAACAACATAATGCCGATTTCATATCTAAAGCTCCACAGCCATAAATTTTTTTATCTCTAATTATTCCCCTAAAAGGATCCACCCCCCATTCTTCTGTAGGTGGTACCGTATCCATATGACCATTAAAAATTAAGGTTTTTCTTCCTTTTCCTAAAACACAAACTACATTTGGTCTTTTAATAGATAATCCTTCGTATTTTGGTTTAAGACCAAAACTTTTAAGTTTTTTAAATATCAATTGAGCTACCCCTTTTTCTATAGGAACGTCTGGTTTTGATTCTAAAGGATTTTTAGTAAAATAATTAACAGAAGGAATTTGAATTAATTTTTTTAAAAAATTTATTTCTTCTTTTTTTGATTTCTCTATTTTTTTAATAATTTCTTTTTTAATTCTGTCTATATCCACTTTAAATTTATATTATATCAAACATTCCAATTCTTTTAACATTCTCTGATTTTTTCTCAAAGAAAAATAATCCCTAGCCGGCTGAAGAATCTCAATTAAAGTTTCTGCCACCGCATTTTTCAAATCTTGAGGGTGGAGAGATTCATTTTCATAATCTTCTTTTAGTTTTTTAAAATTATCATAAATTACATCTCCACCATATTCTGCTAATCGTTTAACTTCTAATCTTCTTTTTAAAGGAAAAATTAAGTGTTTTGTCCAATCTAAAACCGGATTAAATTCCGTTTCCTTTGGAGGGCAAAAAGCATTGTTAATTTTTTGACGAATTTCTTCTGGCGAATCATGAATAAAAACACAACTTTCTGGTTTTGATTTACTCATCTTCATTGATATCCAAACTTCCCGAAGCTTATCTTTCGGCACTGGCCAAATTGGTGGTTTTCCCAAACCTAATAAAATATGATTATGCAAAGCTACCGGTTTGTAGCCGGCAACTTTTTCTCCCACCTCTCTTGCCAATACATGGGCTTTTCGTTGATCCATTCCTCCATGGGCGATATCTACTTTAAGACCAAAAATATCGGTTACTTGTAAAGGAGGATAAAGCATTAAACCAAACTCTACCGTTTCCCCTGCCTGACGACCAGCAATCGATAAAGATTTTTTTACTCGAGAAAGAGTTAATTCTTTACAAACTTTGACAAAAGTAACCCAATACTCATCGTTATGATGATATAAATCCGAACCTAAAACAAATTTTATTTTTTCCGGATCTCCACCAACGCATTTTAATGAGGCTTTTAAACCCTCTTTAAAATAACCAACCGCTACTTTTTTAATTACTTTCAAATCTCCGCCTAATTTATTATTAAGCCAAGTGTGCCAATCCGCCAATAAAATTATGCATTCTACCCCAAGATCCTGAAGTGTTTTCACTACCATCATTGTGGCTAAGCCAGTACCTAAATGAATCTTTCCGGAAATTTCAAAACCAATATAATGCCGAAGTTTCTTTTTTGATTTAAGAAAGGATTTTAAGTCTTCGGGGGTTAAAATTTCTTCGCAAACGGAGGAAATAATTTCAATCTTTCGCTCTAATTTTAAATTTTTCATTTTTAATTTTTAATTTTTAAATGATTTTGGTCCAGGGGGGAGGATTCGAACCTCCGCAGGCATACGCCGACGGTTTTACAGACCGTTCCGTTTGGCCACTCCGGCACCCCTGGGAATATTCTAATTTTATCACACTAATCTCAATTTCTCCACTAATTCTTTTGCTTTTTCTGGTGGCAGTTGTTTTCTTTCTCCTAAAGCAAAAAGTTTTAGATTATAAGCGGAAGGCAAAAGATGAATATGAGCATGAGGAACTTCCGTTCCCCAAATTAAACTAGCCACAAATTCATCTTGAAATACTTTTTGGTAATGAACGGCAATTTTTTTTACTACTTCAAAATATCTTCCCAATTCTGGTACCTGCCAAACCCATTGATAATGCTTTTTAGGAATTACTAAAGTATGGCCATCAACAAAAGGATTAATATCTAAAAAAGCCAAGAAATCTTTATCTTCGTAAATTTTCCAACAAAGAATTTCTCCGCTAACAATTTTACAAAATATACAGTCTTTCATAAAAATTCCAATGTTCAAATACTCAAATATTAAAAAAACTAAAAAAATTATTTCAAAGTCTTACCTACTTTTATTTATGATACTAGTAAAAATATACACAAATTCTTTCGCCTCTGCAATCAATGAATCAAATTCTTTTTCGAACCGATTAATACTCCTTTTTAAACCAAATAACCACAATTGACATTCCTTTGCTTCTTTACGGGAAATTTTTACTTTATGAATGAAATCTTTTTTACTTTCACTTTCACTAGCTTCACACCAATTAGCTCCAATTGAACCAGCGCTAGCAATTAATTGTTCTACTTGCCTTTTAGTAATAGGGTTTATAGGAATTTTCTTACAAAGATCAATTATTTTCTCAAAATAATTTTTTGTTCTTTCCTCTAAATCAAATTTTCTCTCTTTTTCCATTTTAAATTTTATTTTACTTTGAACATTGGATTTTTGAATATTTGAACATTTTTACAATTTCAATTAAATTAAATGATAAAATAAAAAAATGACAAATATCAACATCAAAAAAGGATTTACTATTTTAGCGATTGATACTAGTTGTGACGAAACCTCGGTAGCAATCACCGAAGATGATAAGGTTTTAGTAAACATTGTTTCCTCACAAATTAAATATCACCAAAAATACGGAGGAGTCGTTCCCCATTTAGCCCGTCAAATTCACCAAAAATTTCTTCCTTTAGCAATTAAAGAAGCATTGAAAAGAGGAGGAAAAAAATTTAAAGATATTAATTCTTTAGCAGTAACTATCGGTCCAGGACTAGCCCCGGCGTTAGAAGTAGGAATTGCAGAAGCAAAAAAACTTGCCCATATTTATCAATTACCAATAATTGCTGTCAATCATATGGAAGCTCATCTTTTATCTTCTTTTGCAAAAAACTCTAAAGGAAAAGGTGGATTTTCACCTGTCTTTCCAATCATTGGTCTTTTAGTTTCTGGTGGCCATACTCAATTAGTGTTAATGAAAAACTTCGGTGATTATAAACTCTTAGGAGAAACTGTTGACGATGCCGCAGGAGAAGCTTTTGATAAGGTAGCTAAAATGCTTAATTTAGGTTATCCTGGTGGTCCAATTATTTCTCAATTAGCCAAAGAGGGAAAACCAAAATATCAACTTCCTATTCCGATGATTAAATCAGGAGATTTAAACTTCAGTTTTTCTGGACTTAAAACTGCCTGTTTGTATTTTTTGGAAAAAATTCCGGAAGAGAAAAAAAATCGCCAATTTATTTGTGATTTTTGCGCTTCTTTTGAAAAAACAGTCGCCCTTGCTTTAGCGATTAAATTAGAAATGGCAATTAAAAAATATCATCCTCACCAAATCGTTTTAGGAGGTGGAGTGATTAACAATTTAACTATCAGAAAGGAAATTCGCAAAGTGGCAAAAAAATTTAATCTTAAAGTATTTATTCCCTATACATCAAAACTTTTAACCGATAACGCAGGAATGATAGGAGTTTGCGCTTGGTATCAGGCAAAGAAAGGAGATTTTGTAAAAGATATCAAAAAATTAGATCGCTTACCAAATCTAAACTTTAAATAATTAAACTATTAAATTTAATTAATTAAACTATGAATTTTCTTCAAAAAATTATCACCGGTTATTTAGCCGGCCTTTCAGTAGGAGTTTATTGCTTAGGAATTTGTTTGTCTGTTTTTTTACCAATATTACTTTCCCAAGAAAGAACTCCTAAAAAAAGTTTTTGGTTAGTAATTGAATTTTCTTTAGGAAGATTAATCGGTTATTTATTTTTTGGTTTAATTTTTGGTTGGTTAGGAGAAACTTTAAAAAGTGATTTCATTCATACTATTGTCTTATTAACTAATCTTTGGTTGGGAATTTTAATGATTCTTTATTCTTTAGGAACTATTAATCAAAAATTTTGCCCTGGAAAATTATTTAATAAATTAAAGTGGCCATTTTTATTGGGTTTTTTAACAGGAGTAAATATTTGCCCTCCTTTTTTAGCTTCTTTAACTTATGTTTTTAACTTAAAAAATGTCATTTTTTCTTTAATTTACTTTCTTTTTTTCTTTTTAGGAACAAGTACTTATATTATTCCAACTGCTATTTTTGGTTTTACTACCAAAATAATTTTAATTCAAAAAATCGCCAAAATTGGAGGATTTTTAGCGGGATTTTATTTTGTTGCTCAAAGTTTGTTTAAAATAATTTAACCGCTCAATTAGATGTAAAAAAGCTACCAATCCAAACACTATTCCCAACTGATCATGCCAAAAATAATAATTAGCAATTTTAATATTCAAAAACAATAAAAATCCGCTAATTCCTACCGGTAAAAAAGAAGCCAAAAGGATTAAATTCCAAAATAACCGAAAATTTAGAGGAGAAAAAAATTTTTTAGTCAAAAAATAAGAAATTAAAATTAAAAAAACAATTATTAAAAAATTACCAACGGAAAAATTTCTTTCAGTTGAGGAATTTTTTATCGGTGAGGGAGGAGGTTCACTATGATCACAAATTTGGTTATTATTAGTATCAAGATAACGAGAGCATTGACCTGGATACGGATCATTAACTTCTCCAAACGGACAATCTAACCAAGCTTTAACCGGAGAGGCTAATAAAAATGTTAAAATTAAAAATATGAAAAAAAGCCTAATCGGGACAGGAATTATTGTCTTCGGCATTATTCTCTCCTTAATCATTTTAGCAAAAACTCCTAAGGAAGAAAAATCCGCTTTAAAAAATCTTTACGAGGCTCAATTTTATCAACAATTAGAAAACGGTAAAGTTCAATGTAATCTATGTCCTAATCGCTGTTTATTGAGTTTAGGTCAAAGAGGGTTATGTAAAGTAAGAGAAAATATTGGCGGTAAACTTTACTCTTTAGTTTACGGAAAACCAGTCACTACCGCTGTTGATCCAATTGAAAAAAAACCATTTTATCATTTTTTACCAGGAGCCAAAACTTATTCTTTAGCAACTGCTGGTTGTAATTTAGCTTGTAAATACTGCCAAAATTGGGATATTGCTCAAAGATTTCCTGAAGATATCCAAACTATCCCAATGACTCCCCAACAGGTAGTTGAAGAGGCTTTAAAATCTGGTTCTCAGGTAATTGCTTTTACTTATAACGAACCAATTATTTGGTATGAATATATGTTAGATATTGCTAAATTAGCAAAAGAAAAAGGATTGCGAACAGTAATGATTTCTAATGGTTATATTAATCAACAACCATTGAAAGAAATTTTAAATTATTTAGATGCCGTTAAAATTGATCTTAAATCTTTTAATAATGATACCTATATGAAACTAATTGGAGGCAAATTGGAACCAGTCTTAGAAAGCATTAAAACCGTTTATCAATCAGGAAAATGGTTAGAAATTGTTTGGCTAGTGGTTCCAGGATACACTGATAATTTAGAAGAAATAAAATCTGCCTGTAAATGGATTAAAGAAAATACTAGCGAAAATATTCCTATCCATTTTTCTCGCTTTTGGCCAAAATATAAGCTCACCAACCTTCCTCCTACTCCCGAAGAAACACTTAAAAAAGCAAGAAAAGTTTGTTTAGAAGTAGGAATGAAATATGTTTATACGGGAAATATTGACGATGAAGAAGGAAGTATTACTTATTGCCCAACTAATAAAAAACCCTTAATTAAAAGAGTTGGTTACTTTATTAAGGAAAACTTAATTAATCCGGAAGGAAAATCTCCCAATTGCCCAGAAATTATCCCCGGAGTTTGGCAATAGAAAGCAAACCTCCTAAAACAATCCCCCCTAAAAAAATTAAAACTCCTTTTACTCCCAATCCTGGCAAAAGAAAACTACTGGTTAAAATTGCTCCTAAAAATCCCCCAAATAAATCAAAAGCATAAATAAAACCGGGGTTTTTGTATTTTTTTAGATAATTTTTATTAATTAAAGCAAAAATCATTCCGCCAATAAATCCAATACCTAAAGCCAAAATTGGCCAAAAATTTACCTGATGAATTAAAAATAAAAATGGTAAATAGCCCATAAACAAAATTTTCAATTTCCAATTTTCAATTTTCAAATATTTTTTCTCAATTACTCCCACCCCCAATCCTATCCCTATCAAAACGGCGGCAAAAATTAAAGCAATTTGACTATAAAGATAACCAATTTTTGTTTGAAAAATAAAAATCAACAAAATCTCTAAACTTATTAAAATAAAACTAGAAATGGCGACAGTCACTCCCCAATTAATTTTTCTAGAACCAAATAATAAAATTAAAAATAATAAAATCAACAAAAAAATAGGAATGATTTTTACTAATTTAATTAAATAAACTGGTAGCTTAAAACTAAAAATTGTTTGCCAAAAAAGTTGTTGATAGAAAAAAGCTGTAGGATTAAAATCATTATTTATTTCTGCCGGTGTATTTTGAATTTTTTCTAAAATTTTTTGACGTCTTTGATTATCAATTTGATACCAAAAATAATCTTTAAATTGAAAGCTAATTTTTTCCTGATTAATTTTTAATTCTTCAAAACCAGCTAAAAAAATTAGCTGATCTTCAGGAGTTAATAACTCCAAAAAAGGAAAGGCTATTTTTAAAGTTTGATAAAGAGAACTAACAAATCTTGCTGCCTCCTCGCTTTGGTAGTCAGTCGGTGAATGAATAATTAAAGCAAATATTCCGTTTTTACTTAGTCGATTTTTGATTTTTTCAAAAGACTCATAGGTAAAGTAGCGGTTGGTTAACAAAGTTTGAGGATTGCCTAAAGAAAAAATAATTAAATTCCATTGTTGCCTATCATCATTTAAAAATTGTCTGGGGTCGCTGATAATCAAATCAATTCCGGGAATCAAAAGCTCTTTTTCTAAATTGGCAAGCTTTTCATCAATCTCTATAAAAATAATCTTTTCAGATAAAGATAACTTTTTAATTTCCGAAGCAATATTAGGATTACCAAATACCAAAATTTTTTTATCTTCTTTCACAAACGGTATAATTAAACTTAAAATTTGTTTTGTTTCGTAACTTTCTTGATTAGTAAAAGCAAGTTGGCCACTAACAAAATAACTCCGTTGATTGTCTTGGTTATTAATAATTATTTGTTGGTATTTAGAATTAATTACTTTTTCTAAACCAGGATATCGCCATTTCAAGCCAAAGGAAAAATTAATTGTTGCTAAAATAAAACTAAAAATTAATCCCCCAGCGGTAAAGCCAATTGTTTCCCAAAAGTAACCTAAATTAGGTCGCCAAAAACTCACTCCCAAAGCAAAAACTGCCCCCAAAAGAAAGCAAAAAATAAAAAGAGGCGGAAATATAACCATAAAAACAAAAATTGGATCTGGCAATTCT
This sequence comes from Microgenomates group bacterium, assembly GCA_049720225.1. Taxonomy (GTDB): domain Bacteria; phylum Patescibacteriota; class Microgenomatia; order PFEM01; family JBNASD01; genus JBNASD01. The sequence continues at coordinate 313,260 of JBNASD010000001.1, forward strand.
CCAAAAGAAACAAGTAGTCCCACTAGCCATCGCCAATAAATGATTAAAAGAGGCAAAAGAAAAACCAAAATTCCCAAAATTACCCAAAGAAATTTAAAATTTTTAAAAAATTTTTTAAATTTAATCCCAAACAATCCTCCTAATCCAGAAAATAACATCCAACTTCCCAGTCCTAATCCATAAAACATCTCATTGCTATAAAAAAGGTTGGCAATTTCTCTCAAAATTAACGCTTGAGCCAAAATGGAAATTACCCCAAGAAGAAAAAAGAAGATGGGAAAAATCATAATTTAATTATAAACCAATCTTCCTTCTACCTTTCTGAAAACATTTTGATTATTTCTCAACCATTCCTCCAAAACCTGTTGAGCCGAGGTGGTTACCACTTTTGATTTTCCCGAGGCTAAAAGTTCTTCTTGAGTAATATTTAAATAAGAGGCGCAGTTATTAAAATGATATCCTTGCATACAGATAGTATAAAATTTGGTTTTGTCGATTGGCACTCCATCAATAGCTAAAGAAACTAACCGATGTTCTTCGTCAGAATAAATGGCGCGCACTTTTCCATTTACCTGATAACATTCTCCCTCCCCATTACGATTTTCCGTTCGCATAATATGAGAAAAAATTTTTTCCAGTTGAGCGCCGGTAATTGTAAATCGATGCAATACATCATCATAGGGAAAACAGGCTAATAAATCTTTCAGCGTCACCGCCGGTCCCAATTGAGTTGCTCTTATTGAACCGCTTCCTACCAGCATTACATCACATTCTGCCACTTCCGCAAAAGCATCGGCAATCAAATTACCCAAAGAAGTTTCGACTTCTCTTTTAGGATGGGTAAGTGTCTGGGAAAACTTACATAAAATCACATTATATTTTCTATCAACTTCTTTTTGAAAACTTAAAATATAATCTTCAAGCTTTTTATCGGGTTTGGCTAATTTATTATCAATTGGAATCAGTTGCCATTTATAGTCAACAACGCTATTGGTATCATCATCAACCAAAATATCAAATCTTCCAATCTGATTCGTTCCCACTCCTGCTTGGGCAATTAAAATATTATTTACTTTTACTGGCTTATCTAAAATCGTATGGGAATGACCGCCAATAATCATATCCACTCCCCATTCCGGCCGAAGCAGTCTTGCCAACTTTATATCCTCTTCAAATCCAATATGAGTTAACAAAATCGTCAAATCAATATCATCATTTTTATAAGCATTACAAATTTTTCCTACTTCTTTACTTGCTTCTTCTACTCCCACAAAAGTACCAATTAGTTTATCTTGTTTGATGGAATCTAAAATTTTTTCGGTAATAATTCCCGTAAACAAAATATCAAATCCCGCTTTTTTCAAAATTAAATAAGGAAGTAAAAGCCGACGATTGTTTTTAATGATATATAAATTGGCATTTACTAAGGGAAAATTAGCCATTTTCTCCAAAAACAAAAGATGAGGTAAACCATAATCAACTTCATGATTACCAATTGCCACCACATCCGGCGCTAAATAATTCATAATTTCAATAGTCGAGCAACCTTTCCATTCGGTATCAATCAACGAGCCCTGAAGCATATCACCGGAAATAACATACAAAACATTTTCCTCTTCTTTTCTAACTTTATTGATATACCCCGAAAGTAAAGCTAATCCCCCAATCAACTCTTTTTTCCCGGCTTGAATTTCCGCCAAAAAATCCCCATGCATATCATTGGAATGAAGAATAGTAAATTTCTTAGTTTTCATGAACTTTAAAGTTTAATCAATTTTTCTAACCATGGAACATGCTTATTTTTTCTTTTCCACCAAATATCTTCCCAAACATAATGAACCGCCAATGCTTTCCACTTTCCCCATTTTTCAAAAAATTTTAACATTTTTTCTACTGGAACTAATTCTTTTTCGTAATCTTTATTAAAAAAAATTTTGGTATAAATTTTCTGCTCCCAAGGAGAAATATGATTTAAATAATCCCAATGGTGAAAGACATCAACCATAATATAATTTAATGTTGCTGGGACAACGCCATACAAAGAAAGCAATGTTTCCTCCTGTTTCTCTTTACTTTCCTTTCTTAATTTTAACCCATCCACCACACCATTAGCAAAGGGTTGGGAAATTTTGATTAAAGATTTTGCCCGATATCCAACCTTAAGATTTCTTAACTCCTCCTCTCCAGTATTTGCTAAAATTTCCGGCTCCCAAAAACACCAAAGCTTTTGCTCGCCATATTCAAGCAAACTACCATATTTTTCAAAAAGAGTCTGAAGCATACTCACACTTCTTTTTACGGTGGCGTTTTGTAACACAATCCCAATAATTAAGTATTCATAAAGAGAACCGGCATGCATTGGCCGAAGACCAGAAAATTTTTTAATAATCGGGGCTAAAATGTGGTCTTTTTCTACCTTTTTATAAAAACTCTTTAAATCTAAATCTAAATTGAACCGCCAAATAATCTCTTTTTTTAAAGTCTTATAAAATTCGGACGATAAACTCTTTGCGGAAAATACTCTTATTTTTATTTTTGGTTTTGTTTTTATACCAGAATCTTCGTAAATTAACCCTAATTTTTCTCCTTTCCATAACATTGTTTGCCATCTTTTCCCTGGTTCCCATTGGCAATCTCCGCTAGGAAAATGGTCAGGTTTATAAAAAGTTAAATCAAAACTAAAAGGATAGGTAGGAATAATTTCCAAAACTTTTTGATATTTTAATTTCATTTTTACCCTTCAAAGATATTTACTTTCTCCAGTGAATATGTTTAATTTGAACTAATTCCATAAAGCCAAACTCTCCATGTTCTCTTCCTATTCCGCTTTTTTTATAACCTCCAAAGGGACATGAGGGAAAGAAAAAACTGTCGGTATTAACTGAAATTGTTCCTGCCTGAATTTGAGAAGCTACTTCTTTAGCTAATCTTCTGTCTGAGGTATAAATCTCCGCACTTAATCCATAGATGGTATCATTAGCGATTCTTATTGCTTCTTCTTTATCCTTAAAGGGTAAAATTGGTAATACAGGACCAAAAACTTCCTCCTTGTACACCCGCATATTCTTTTTAATATTAACTAAAAGAGTTGGTTCAAAGAAAGCACCATTAAAACCATCTGGTTTTTTTCCTCCAGCTATAATTTTTGCACCCTTTTTTACTGCATCTTTTACTTGGCACTCTAAAATTTCTAATTGTTTTTTAGAGATTAAACTTCCCATTTCTGTTTCCGGATTTAAAGGATCCCCGATTTTGACTTTTTCTACCCGAGATTTAAGTTTCTCTACTACTTTTTCAAATATTGATTTTTCAACCAAAAGTCTTTTAATTGCCGTGCATACTTGACCGCAATTCAAAAAACGACCAGTATATATTTCTTCTATAGCATTATCTAAATTAGCATCGGCAAAAACAATTGCTGGACTACTTCCTCCCAATTCTAAAACTGCTTTTATGAATTTTTTTCCCACTTTTTGATAAATTTCTTGACCGGCAGCCGAGCTTCCGGTAAACCAAATTAAATCTATCTGACTATCTACTAACTTTTTTCCTACTTCTTCATTGCCAAAAACAATATTAAATACTCCCTCTGGTAAACCTACCTGGTTAAGCAAATCCCCTAAAAATTTACCGGTTAAGGGTGTTTCTTCTGACGGCTTGAAAACTACCGTATTTCCCACTAAAAGATTAGGAACAATCCCCCAAATTGGTAAATCTAAAGGAAAATTCCATGGGGTAATTACCGCCGTAACTCCATAGGGTTCAAAAACCAATTCACTTTTACCTCCACCATCTTCAAATAAAACTCTTTTTGGAAGAAATTTTAGGGCTTCCTTTAAAAAATAATTAAAATATTTTTGGTCAAACTCAACTTCATCGTAGGCTTCCCTTATTGGTTTACCTGTTTCTAAAGTGATTAATTTAGCTATTTTTTCTTTATTATTTAAAATCAAATTTTTAATTTTTTTTAAAATTTTTATTCGGTTTTCAAGCGATATTTTTCTCCATTTTTCTTTAACTTCATGTGCTTTTTCCACACATAAACCAATTTCTTTATCAGAGGAAACTTTAACTTTTCCTATTACCTCGTAATTTTTTGCCGGATTAGTAGAATAAAGAAACATCAGAAAATTTTAACAAAAAACTCTAAAGATTTCATCAGAGTAATTAGGACACATAGCAAGGTTAATTTCTTTAACTCCATTTGCTATAATCAAGCTGTGAATGAAAAAATTTTTTTGGATAGGGGGCATAATATTTTTGGTAGGAATTTTGGGTTTGCCGATTTGGTTTATTAAAAATAAATCAAAAGAAATGGAAAATAAGAAATCTGCAAAAACTATTCGTTTACCCGCCGTTGCCGGTGCTTTTTATCCAGCAGAAAAAGAAATTTTAGACTCCCAAATCTCTACTTTAATCAATCAAAGTAAGAAAATTTCTGAAGAGGGAAAATTAAGGATTTTAATTGTGCCTCATGCAGGAATTCAATATTCCGGACCAACCGCTGCCGCTGGATTTAAACAAATTGAAGGTCAAGATTATAAAAAAGTAATAATTTTAGGAGCCAGTCACCGGGCTTGGTTTAACCATGCCGCTGTTTTTAGTCAAGGAGTTTGGGAGACTCCCTTAGGCCAAGTAGAAATTGACCAAAATTTAGCGGAAGAAATTTTGGGAGAAAAAATTATTGCCGATGAAAATCCCCATCTTTCAGAACATTCCTTAGAAGTAGAATTAATTTTTCTTCAAAAAGTTTTAAAAAATTTCAAAATTGTTCCTATTTTAGTTAGTCAAACCAGCGAAGAATTAATTAATAATTTAGCTGAAAAAATCGCCCAAAATTTTGACGACCAAACCTTATTAGTAGTTTCTACTGATTTATCTCATTATCCTCCTTATGAAATTGCCAAAAAGGTAGATAACCAGACTATCGAGGCAATTTTAACTGGAGATTTAGAAAAATTTAACCAAACAGTTTCTCAATTAGAATCCGCAGGTTATCCCGGTTTAGAAACTGCCATTTGTGGACAAGAAGCCGTTAAAGTTGGTTTGGTAGTTGGAAAAATTTTAGGTGTTAATTGGCAAAAAATTAAATACGAAAACTCCGGCGATACTGCCGGAGAAAAAAACCAAGTAGTAGGATATGTCGCCATTGGTGGATGGAGCAAAACTCTTCCTTTAAAAGAGGAATCTTCTTCCGCTGATTATCTTAATGAAGAAGAAAAAAAACAAGCTTTAGAAATTGCCCGAAAAACATTGGAAGAATATCTTAATAACGGTAAAATCCCCTCTTTAACTTCTTCACTTCCTGGTTTATCAAAACCGTTAGGTTGTTTTGTCACTCTTCGTAAACATGGAGAGCTCCGTGGTTGTATTGGCGAATTTGAACCAAAAGAACCGCTTTATAAAGTAATTCAACGAATGGCAATTGCCGCCGCTACCGAAGACCCTCGTTTTCCTCCAGTAAAGGCGAAAGAATTAAAAGAGATTAAAATTGAAATTTCGGTAATGACCCCAAAAAGAAAAATTGATGATTGGAAAAAAATTGAATTAGGAAAACATGGAGTGGTTATTCAAAAAGGTTTTCGCTCTGGCACATTTTTACCGCAAGTAGCAACAGAAACGGGTTGGGGTTTGGAAGAATTTTTATCTCAACTTTGCTGGCAAAAAGCCGGTTTACCACCTGACTGTTACAAAGATCCTTCGGTTAATCTTTATGTTTTTGAAGCCCAAGTTTTTGAAGAAGATTAATGAGTAAAAGAAAGTTTCTTCTTTTTTTAGTTTTTGGGGGATTAATTTTTGGGATTTTTTTAATTTTCTCTTATAAAAAATTATCATTTTCCTCCGTTAAAAATTTTAAATATTCTTTTAATCAATTTTCTCCAACTTCTTCGCCGACTAAACTTCCAATAATTACTTTAATTGCTGTGGGCGACGTGATGTTAGGAAGAACAATAAACTATCACTCTGTCAAAAACAATAATTTTACCTGGATGTGGGAAAAAACGGTTAATGAGCTTCGGTCGGCAGATTTAACTTTAATTAATTTAGAATCGCCGCTAGTAGAAAATTGTCCAGTTACTACCTCAGGAATGATTTTTTGCGGAGACCCAAAAAATATTGAAGGTTTAAAGTTCGCCGAAATTGATTTAGTTAATTTAGCTAATAATCATATCGCCAATTATGGGAAGAAAGGAATTGAAAATACTATCAACTTACTCAATGGTGCCAATATCGTTCCAATTGGTACTAATACTCCAGTTTATAAAAATATAAAAGGCATTAAATTTGCTTTTTTAGGCTATAGTGATTTTGCGGTGCCCCAAGAAATTTCTCAAGTAAAAAAAGAAAAAATAATTCAAGAAATTGCTCAAGCTAAAACTCAAGCAGATATCATAATTATCTCTTTTCATTGGGGAGAAGAATATACCAATCAACCTACTTCTCGCCAAAAAGAGTTAGCTTATCTTGCCATAGATTCTGGAGCAGATTTAGTCATCGGCCACCATCCCCACTGGATTCAACCCGAAGAATTTTATAAAGAAAAACTAATTGTTTACAGTTTAGGCAATTTTATTTTTGACCAATTTTGGTCAGAAAAAACTACCCAAGGATTATTAGGAAAATTTATTTTTGAAGGAAAAAAATTAGTTTCTTATCAATTAATTCCTATAAAAATTATCCCTCCTGGTCAACCTACTTTAGAAAATTTTCCATAAAGCTGAGTTTTTATCTCTTTTTCGTCTTTTTCAGCTAAAACTTCAATCCCTTGACTTTTTAAATAATTTTTCAATTCAGAAGAAATTTTTAAAGAATTTTTAAAAATATCCAAAATCGCCGTAGGTAAATCATCACCCGCAATTCGGTTGATAGAAATTTTTCCGCAAATTTTACACTGATGAACAATCATAATTTCTCCTTGACGAGGTTTGCCAGTAAATTTATCAATTCCTTCTTTTTTAAAAGTTAAAGCAATCGGCGTCATCAATCCCCCACAAAAAGCTTTTCTATCTCCTGATTTTTTATCCAAATGTTTTGACCATAAACAAAAAGGACAGTGATTACGATGGGCAGTTCCCAAAGCTTTAAGAGGTACTTCCTTACCGCAATTTTCGCAAATAAATTTACCTTTCATAAAAAATTCCTACAGGAATTTTTCCTTGTCCGTCTTCATAATTCCATTCTTCCGCTTTTTCTAAAGCTTCACATAAATTTTTGGCTGGTTTTTCTAATTCATAAACTCTTTGGTTGTAATCTTGAAAAGTGTTAAAAAAAACTAAACAAGGTTGAAGAATATCTATAAACGCAAATCCATTATAAAAAAGGGCTTTTTTAATTAATGAAAATAAATGATCCGGTTTCCCCACATATCCGCGAGCAACAAAACCTGCTCCTACGGAAATCATTAATTTTAGCGGATTTATCGGTAACTCTTTACTTCCTTCTGGGGTAGATTTTCCTTTAAAACCTAACGGTGAAGTGGCAGTAAACTGACCAGTCGTTAAAGCAAAAGTCCGATTATCATGAACCAAAACCACCATGGGAATATTTCTTTTTGCGGCATGAATTAAATGTTCTATTCCCTCATTGTAAGCATCACCATCACCAACACTTACTATTACCTTTAAATTAGGATTGGCAATTTTAATTCCTGTTGCCACCGCCACTCCCCGTCCATGCAAAGCATAAAAACTGTTAATATTTAAATAATCCGCCATTTTTCCGTGGCAACCAATCCCGGTAACCAAAACAAAATTTTCCCGACCAATTTCTTTTTCTGTCTCTTCAATTAATTTTTTTAAAGTATTTAAAATCAAAAAATTTCCACACCCGGGACACCAAGTTTTTAAGGTATTAGTTTCTAAGTTGTTCATCTAACTCCTCTGGCCAAAATGGTCGGCCATCATATTTTAATATAACTTTATCAACTTTAATCCCAAATGCAGGTAAAAGATTAGCTAACTGACCTAACAAATTGTTTTCCGCAACGATTATTTTTTCTACTCCCTTCAGTGCTTCTTTCATTTGTTTTTCAGGAAAGGGTTGAAGAATTACTGGTTGAACTAATTTTAACCCTTGTCTTTCGGCAACTTCTAAAGCTACTCCTTTTACTGAACCCCAAACAATTAAAGCTTTTTTACTTTCTTTATTTCCATAAATATTAACCGCTGGTAATTTTTCTAATGCTTTTTTCATTAAATTAAATTTTCTTAATCGCTTTTCCTGCATTTTTTTAATTAATTCTGCGTCTTCGGTGGCAATTCCTTGTTCGGTATGTTCATAGCCTGTAACTTTTATTACTTTATCTTTTTCTCCCGGAAAGGCTAAGGGAGAAACTCCTTGGGGAGTATCTTGATACCGTAAGTAATTAGTTTGACTTTTTGCTAAAAGTGGGGGGCGAATTTTAATTTTCTTAAAAACTTCTTTATCTACGGAAAAGGTACTCTCGGAAATTTGTTTATCTACTAATAAAATTACCGGCGTTTGATACTCCCACGCTAAATTTAGTCCTTCACCCGCCCAAAAACAAGCTTCTTCTCCATCTCCTGGAGCAATCACAAAACGTAAAAAATCACCGTGTCCTGCTCCCAACACAAAATTCAAATCTGATTGAGAAGTATAAGTAGGAACCCCGGTAGAAGGACCACCTCTTTGAGACTCAATAATTAATAATGGAATTTCCGCCTGAGCAGAAAAACTTAATCCCTCTGTCATTAAAGCAAAACCACCCCCAGAAGTTCCAACCGCCGTTCTTGCCCCAGCAAAACTTGCTCCCAAAGCGGCGTTAATTACCGCTATTTCACTTTCTAATTGAAATACCTTTAAATCTTTTTTCTCGGCTAAAAAATGTAAAATTCCTGTCGCTGGCGTCATTGGATAGGCAAAATAACAATCTAAACCCGCCTTTATCATCCCTAGACTAATTGCCTCATTGCCAGTAAGAAGAGCTGTTTCTTGAGAAGAAAAAACTTTAATCTTTTTTAATGGCTTCGAAGAATCAAAAGCTCTTTTAGCAATTTTAATATTTTTTTCTTCTGTTTCTCCCTTAAATTCTTCTTTTAAAATTTTTTCCAAAAATTCCCACCTAATTCCCAAAACCCTTCCCACTGCACCAATTAAGGCGGTATTTTTCATTAAAGGAATTCCTTTTTCCTCTTTTACCCACTGTTCTAACGGCAAACCCAAACCGGAAAATTTTTCATTGACTACATTAATTACCGAAGAATCATATATCAAAATACCATTTTCCTTTAATTCTTTTTGATGGTAATCAATTGTTTTTCTATCAAGCGCTAAAAGTAAATCCAAAGAGGGAGAAACACTAAGAATTTTCTTTCTGCTTGCTCTAATTAAAGAAAAATTATGCCCTCCTCGAATTAACGATTGATAATCATCATAAATAAAAATTCGATAGCCAATTGAAGAAAGAAGTTTCCCTAAAATTAATCCCGCTTTCCGGGAGCCTTGACCAGCTTCTCCACCAATAAGAAGAGTTAACTCCTCCATCATTTTTAAATTTTACCCCATTTAAGATAAAATTAAAAGAATGGTATCTTTAAAAGGAAAAATTCCCCTTTTAATTAAGGATTTAAATTTAAACCCTAATTTAGGGCAACATCTTTTAGTTGATGAAAAAATTATTGACCAAATTATCAATATAATTCCCCCAAAATCTTTAGTTTTAGAAATTGGAGCAGGATGTGGGCAAATAACTCGAAAACTTCTTCAAAATCACTGCCAAGTAATTGCGGTAGAAATAGATAAAAAATTTGCTCCCTTTTTGGAAAAATTAAAAAAGAAATACAAAAAAAGATTAAAAATAGTTTATCAAGATATTTTAAAATTTAATTGGGAAAGTTTATCCTCTTCTAAAAATCTTTGGCTGACAGGAAGTCTTCCTTATCATATTACCGAACCTTTATTTCACAAATTAATATTTGTTCCTTTTAAAGAAGCAATTTTTTTAGTCGGCGCAAGGTTTGCTTTTGAAACCCAATTAACCGAAGATTTCCAAAATTTCGGCAAATTAACTTTATTAATTCAAAGTTTTTTTAACCCTCAGGTAATTGAAAAAATTCCCAAAAATTCGTTTTTTCCCCAACCAAAAGTAAATTCTGCTATTTTAAGACTTACACCAAAAACCAAAAATGATTATCAGAAAAATCCTTTTTTAAAAATTTTCAAAGAACTTTTTCTTTCTGCTCCTCGAGGCCCGTTGATTAAAAATGCTTTACGGGAAACTTTAATTAGGCAGAAATTAGCTAAAACAAAAAAAGAAGCCAAAAAAATAATTAGTCAATTAAACTTACCTCAAGAAATCCTTCAAAAACCTCTTGAGCAGTTAAATAATCAACAGCTTTATCAACTCTATTATAGTTTAAGAAGCTTTTTGCAGAGGCTTTAAAAACTCTTCTAAACTTAACCAAGGAGCTATTTTAAAAGCTTTTTCCCAAATTTTTTCTTTTTCTTCTTTGCTCTGAGCTTTGATATACAATTGCCGCAATTTTGCCAATTTTTTGGCTCTTTTATGTGATTGTTTTATTTTCATACTTCTTCTTTTTGGATCTTCTTTCCCCATAGCTTAAAAATTATAATAAATTTTATTTATTTTTCAAGATGTTTACCGCTAAAAAGGTGGTAATGGGAACTGCCGAAATTAAGCCAATACTTCCTACTAACGTTCTTACCACTTCCTCGGCAATAATTTCGTAGTTAATTACCTGATAATAGGGCAAGGGATTATTCAAAAATAAAAGCAATAAAGGTAAAGCAGCACCAGTGTAAACTAAAATTAAAGTATTTACCATTGAAGCAATATGATCCCGTCCTACACTCATCGACCGCCAAAAAATTTCTTTTTTAGAAATTTTGGGATTGATTTTTTTAAGTTGCTCTACAACCGCCGATTGAGAAACGGTAATATCGTCCAAAACCCCTAACGCTCCAATAATAATCCCCGCTAAAAGTAAACCTTTAATGTTTATTGTTCCTCCTTTAGCTACTTGTAAAAAACCTGCCTCTTCTGAGGCATAACCGGTTAATTTAGCAATATCAACAAAAATTTTTGCTAAATATCCGGTAATTAATAATGCCATAAAAGTTCCTAAAATTGCCACCGTTGTTTTTCTATTCACTCCATGAGAAAGATAAAATGTAAAGGGAATAATCAATAAAGAGCCTATTATAGCAATTAAAACTGGATCCTTTCCTAAAGAAATCTGAGGTAAAATATATTTAAAAATTACCAAAAAAGAAACTCCTAATCCTAAAAGAGAACTCAATCCCCGCCAATAACCAACCACTATTACTAAAATTAAAAAAATAATCCCTAACCAAATTAATGGTTTTCTTCTTATATAATCCGTAATAAAAAATATGTCTTCTCCCGTCGGGTTTTTTGAATAGCTTAATAAAACTTCATCATCAACTTTATATTTTTGTTGGCTTATTAATGGAAGATTACCTACTTCGATTTCTATTTCTTTTCCTTTTAAAGAACCTTTGGTGATTAAAATTTTTAATTTTTGATATAAATTTTTTTGTCCTTCTTGAAGAATAACGTCTTCTTTTAAAATTTTTACTACTTTTCCTTCAAGAATTTCTTCTTTTAAATTTTCTCCATTCTGAGCAAAAATCCCTTTTTGACTTATTAAAATTAAAAATAACAAAATCAAAAAAATTGTTTTAATTTTCATTTTTTGTAATCTTAATTACCTTGCCAAAACCAATTGCTTGAGCAATTTTTTTAAGAGCAGTAATAAAAGAAGCTTCTTTTAAATCAACCTGATATTTTTGACTGTTAATAAAAATTTCTTTAAATGATTTGGTTAATTTTCTTTTAAGCTCCCGGTTTACTTTTTCTTCACTCCACCGAACTTTATTTTTATTTTGTAACCATTCAAAATAAGAAACAACTACTCCTCCACCATTTGCTAAAATGTCCGGAAGAGAAACAATTTTTCTTTTTCTTAAAATTGGATAAGCATCCTCGGTTACTGGTCCATTTGCCATCTCAACAATTAATTTCGCAGAAATTTTATTAGCATTTTTAGAATTAATTACATTTTCCAAAGCGGCGGGCACTAAAACTTCTACCGGAAGCTCTAATAATTCTTCATTAGAAATTACTTTTCCATTCGAAAAATTAATTACCGAACCGGTCTTTTCTTTTACAAGCATTACTTCTTCAGGATTTAAACCGTCAGGATTAAAAACTCCCCCCTTAGAATCAGAAATCGCCACAATTTTAAACCCGTTTTGATAGGCAATTTTGGCAAAATAATAACCCACATTCCCAAATCCTTGAACTGCCACTGTTTTGTATTTCTTTTTACTTTCCTTAAGAAAACTTTCCATTACAATCACTCCTCCTCTTCCGGTTGCTTCGATTCTTCCCAGACTTCCTCCCTTTTTTAAAGATTTACCGGTAAAAGAAGCAGGTGATTTTCTCCCAATCACCCTTTCGTATTCATCTACCATCCAATCTATAACTTGACTATCTGTATTTACATCAGGAGCGGGAATATCGATATCTTCACCAATAAAAGGAGCAATTGTTCTTGCATAAACTCGGGAAAGTTTTTCTAATTCTCTTTTTGATAATTTTGTAGGATCAACAATTACTCCCCCTTTTCCTCCTCCAAAAGGTAATCCACACACCGCACATTTTAAAGTCATTAAGGTAGAAAGAGCAATAACTTCTTCTCGAGAAACATTAGGATGGAATCTAATCCCTCCTTTATAGGGACCTAAAATATTATTATGTTGACTCCGAAAACCAATAAAGGTTTTTAGTTTGCCGTTATCAAGTTTTACCGGGAGTTTTATCTCAATTACTCTATCAGGTTGAATAATAAATTCAATCTCCTCTTTACTTAAACCTATTTTTTTAGCGTTTTTTCCAATTAATTGCTGAACAGTATCTAACATTTTGTTATTGGTTTTCATTTTAATTTTCTTTTTTAATATTTTTAACTTCTGCTTTAGTAATTAATTTTAACCTAAAAGGAGAAATTTTAAATACAGAAAATCCATCACCAGCTGTTCCCCAAACTTCTGAGAATTTAAATAAATCTTCATCTTAGCTAGCTTCTTTTCATCAACCTGATTAATCCCACTTGTAATTACGAGAATAGGCATTCCCGAAGAAGTTTTAAAAACAATAGATTTAGCAATTTGAGCTACTTGGCATCCTATCGCATGAGCAGCTTCCACTGCGGTTCGCGTTGAAGAAGGAAGAATAATTATTTTTAAGGGAATCTTAAATTTTTTGACAAATCTTTTAAATTTTTTTACACCATCGCTCATAGGTTTTATGATATACTGAATTATAAAGAAAGGAGGTGAGAAAATGAAAGGTTACTATACCCATATCGAAGAAGCAACGGAAAATAATACTGATTACCGACGAGTCCTATATACTGGTAAATATTCCCAATTGGTGCTAATGAGTTTACAACCAGGAGAAGAAATTGGGGAAGAAATCCATCCCGAAAACGACCAATTTTTCCGCTTTGAAGAGGGGGAAGGAAAAGTCATTATTGACGGTAATGAATATTTTGTCCACGATGGAGACGCAGTAGTGGTTCCTGCCGGCGCTAAACACAATGTCATCAATACCGGCAATGAACCATTAAAGCTTTATACTATTTATTCTCCACCCCATCATCGCTATGATGTTGTTCGGGCAACTAAAGCGGAGGCAGAAGCAGATGCACCAGAATTTGATGGAACAACAAGTGAATAATTAAATTTTTAACGGTTTTTGAGAAAGTTTAATAATTTTTTCAAAATTGTCATGGGGAGAAGTTTTGTTTGCTTTTCTAATTCCGCATTTTTGACAGCGGTGAATGATTTTCCATTGGCCTTTTTTTTGAATTACCCCTAGTGGTTCCATTAAACCACCGCAATTTGCCTGTCTATCCCCAGGATTAATATCAACGTGTTTACTCCATAAACACGAGGGACAATGATTAGTATAACCGGTTCCCCTAACTTTAATTCCACAAATTTCGCAAACAAAATCTTCTTTTCTTTTTTGAAATTTTTTGTTTTTCACCTTATGATAAAATTTTAACAAATGAGAGAAATCTTTCCTGGCAAAATGATTATTAATTTTTTAAACAAATTGGGAATTTTTCTTATAATTTTTCTCATCTTTTATTTTATTGGTTATTTCCTTCGGAAAATAATTAGAAAAAAACTCCTAGGCAAGCTTATTCAGAAAGAAATCATCACTTTTGTTTCTGATTTTATTTTTTATTTTTTTCTAATTTTAGGTTTGATTTTCTCTCTTACTAATATAGGGGTCAACACTAATGCTTTATTAGCAAGTTTAGGTTTAGGAGGATTCGCTATTGGTTTAGCTTTAAAAGATATTGTCGCTAATTTTGTTAGTGGACTTTTAATTATTTTAAGCAAAACTTTTAAAGTAGGTGATTATCTTAAAATCGGCAATACAGAAGGAACAATAAAATCAATTAATCTTCGGCATACTGTTTTGGTAGACAATCAAAATCCAAAAACCCGGATTTTAATCCCCAATAGCAATATTTTCTCCTCCATCATTATTATCCAAAAGAAGAATTCCTAAAGCTTGACCTATCTCTAAACCTAAAACATCAATGGTATCATGAGGTTGACCATTATGTTTTGCTAATCGATGACGAAGAATTTCAGTAAACAAAGCGGTTCTTCGATAGATTTCCTCTAAAATAAATCCACTAATCCTCTCGTAAAAATTTTTTTCTCTCTTTAATCTGACACTTACTCCCGCCAGAACAGCGTGCCAAAAATGATAAGTATCTCCAGCAGGATCGTTTAATACTTTATTGTTATATCCAAAGGGAGCAACACAAGTTTTCCATTCTTCCATTTCTTCCTTAGAAATAACTAATCCCATTCTTGTTTCGTAATTACGGGCAGCAACCCGACAACCAGTTGCTAAAATTATAATCGCTTCTAAAAGATCTGAAGAAACCATTAGTGATTCTTTTAGTTGTTCTCTCAAAGTTAACGGCCTTCTTAAATTTTTAGAAACTTCGATAATCACTTTTATTAAAGAAACCGCTTTCGGAGAAAAAAATTCTTCAGGTAATTTTCCATTATGCTGGTCAGCAAAAGCGGTAAAATAAGCAAAAATTTCTCTTTTTCTAAATTTTAATTCTCCTAAAGGAATTTTTAAATTTTTAATCTCTCTTAATAATTCTTCTAAAAAATTTTCCGGTTCAGGATTATAAAAAATTCTTTTTCCATATTTTTCGTAATTTGGGAGTGGAGAAATTAATTCTTCTAATTCTGAAGGATATTCCCTTATTACTCCCGCCACTAATGGCGGAACAATATTCAATAACCTTTCTGCTCTATTCATATTAAATAATTAAAAAGAAACAAAGAAGTAATCAAAATCATCTAACGGCCTGCGAAAAATTATTTCTAATTTTTCAACCTCTGCCAATATTGGACCCTTTTTTAAATATTTTATAAACTCCTGAAGTTGATCCTCCTTTCCCTGAGCTAAAACTTCAACTGTTCCATCGGGAATATTTTTTACCCAACCTTTAATTCCTAACTTTTCGGCAATTCTTTTAGTAAAACGACGAAAACCTACTCCCTGCACAAACCCATAAATTTTTGCCCAAAATTCTAAAAAATCACTTTCTAAATCTTGAAAGGTTAATGCCTGATTTATAGAAAAATCATCGATTTTAGTTCTTTTTAAACTTTGAAGATATCCCCCACATCCTAATTTTTCTCCTAAATCTTTCGCTAAAGAACGAACATAAACACCAGAACCGACTTCTGCTTTAATTTTTAAAATATTTTCTTTTAAATTTATAAACTCTAAATTGTAAATTTTAACCTTTCGCGGTTTAATTTCAACCTTTTCTCCCCTTCTTATAAGTTTATAGGCAGGCTTTCCCTTTATTTTAATCGCCGAAAAAGGTGGTGGTTTTTGGTAAATTTCGCCAATAAAATTTTTAAGCGTTCTTTTTATTTCTTCTACACTTGGTAATTTATTTCCTTTTTTTGTTATTTTTCCCGTCAAATCATAAGTATCAGAAATCGCCCCCAAAAATATTTCCCCAATGTATGTTTTTTTACTTCCTTTTAAAAATTTTTCTAACTGTTTAGTATATTTTCCTATTCCTAAAATTAAAAGTCCTTCGGCAAAAGGATCTAATGTTCCTCCATGACCAACTTTTTTTCCTGTTTTTTTCTTAAAATAATTAGTAACTTGGGTAGAAGTTATTCCTTTTGGTTTATTAAATAAAACTAATCCCTCCACTTTAATTAATTAAAATGATTAATTTAATTATTTAAACTCTTCTTCGCAAACAATCTCTTGAAGATTTTTTCTAATTTTTGGCGATGGTTTATCGGCAGGATAACCTATTGGAAATAAAGCCACTACTTTATAACGAGAAGGAACTTTTAAAATTCTTTTTACTTCTTCTTGGTCAAAAGCACCAATCCAACAACTTGCCAATCCCAAAGCAGTTGCCGCTAACGCTATGTGTTCTCCGGCAATTCCTAAATCTAAACCATAAGCAGGCACTCCAGAAGACAAAATATGTTCAGGATCTAACGAAACCGCAACGATAATTACTGGTGCCTGTGCAATAAATAACTGACCCGCCGCTTCAGCAAGTGCTTGACGCTTATTTTTCTCCTTTACTACAATAAACTTCCATTCTTGTGCATTATGAGCAGAAGGAGCCAATCTCGCTGATTCCAGAATCTGGATTAATTTTCCTTCCTCTACCGGTTGGTTTTTATAATGCCGGCAGGAATAGCGCTTTTTTACTACTTCAAAGAAATCCATAAGATTATTTCAAGGCTAAATCTCCTTTTAAAAAATACTCGCCTATTTTTTTAACCTCTTCCATTACTTTAGCAATTTTTTCTTTTTCTTTCCACCAGTTATTTTTGGTAATTTTTCTTTCATCAACAACAGGAACGATTAAAAGTTCTGAGTGAGGAAAAACTTGAGCAAACGTCATTTTTAATCTCCGAGCGTGATAAGGTTTACTTACTAATAAAATTCTTTTGTGGGGTAATTTGAATTTTCTAATTAATTTTGCTGCTTCTACTGCATTTTCTTTTGTGTTAGTAGAATTGCCCTCTTTCAAGATATTTTTAGGCAACACTCCCAACTTAATCGCAATTTCTGCTCCAAAATCACATTCTTTCTGGCTAATTCGTGGGTTGATATTTCCGGTAAATAAAATTTTTTTGGCAAACCCCTTTTTATAAAGAAATACTGCCTTTTTATGAAGCTGGGGCATGCTCGTCCCCGGTACAATAATCAAATCAGCCTTTTTAGGCTTATCTTCTACAAAAATAAAATTAGTAATTAATTGGATAATACTTAATCTTCGTTCCATCGGTATTCTTCTCTGAATGTATTCCATGGTCGTTCTTTCATTAAACTAAAAATCTCTTTAGCTACTTCTTCCTGAGAAGAAACAACTGTATTTACATCTACAGAAATTGCTTTTCCTATTCCATCCAACATATCATAGATTTGCTTAATTGCTTTTCTAACATCATCTAAAGAAAAATCACCGGTTCTGGTCCATTTAATAAGTTTTTCTAAAAGAAAAGATTCCACATCAAAAAATGCTTCAGATAAACTATTAAAATCTTGTCTATCACGAAAAGAGGGCGCTTTTTTAATATCCCAAATTTTTCCCTGCCCCACTGCTCTTATTCTATCTAAGCAATGAGTAAATAATGACTTCATTGAAGCATAAATTGCCGCTATCTCCTTAGGCATAACATAATCATGATATCCCTCAAAAGGATTTCGTTTAATTAATCTCCCTTCTGCTTCAAGTAATTTTTGAATTGGAGTTCCATCAAACACACGCAGTGCTTTACTTAATATAGGAGTTAAACCTCTTCGTTTTAAAAATGCTAAATCTTTTTCTAACGTTTCCAAAGTTGTATAAGGATTAAAAATCATAAAACCAACAACAACAGAAATCCCCTCTCTGGCTAAAATATCTAAAGCTTGTTCCATTTCGGCAATAGTTTCTCCCTTACGGAATTTTCGCAAAATTGCATCGTCCGAACTTTCCACACCAATCAATAGTCTCTCAAAACCAGCCGCTTTTAATAAAGAAACAACACTCTCATCCGCCGTTATATCATTCCCTCGACAAAAGCCCATTAAATGAAAAGGTAACTTTCTCTTTGCAATTTCTCGGCAAAAAGATAATACATGCTCACGTCCTTCTTTTCCAGGACCAAAAATATTTGGGTCATTAAATTTAAAAACAGTAACGCCATATTTTTGGTATAATTCCTCCATTTCCTCTACTACTGCAAGAGGATTTCGTGCACGCCAACGAGATCCTTTCCTTATACTCTCAAAAGAGTAGTTACTGCAAAATGTACAAATCCCATAACAACCACGACTACCCATAATGGTGGCATAATTAGTTTTCCCCAAACAATAAGACAAATAATCGCGGGCGGCAAACGGAAGAGCATCTAAATCAACTGTATCCATAGGTTTATTAATTATCTGATCTGGACCTTGACGAAAGGCAATACCTTTAACTTCCCTCCACTCTTGACCAGTTAAAATCCTTTCCGCTAAATTAACAATTATATTTTCTCCTTCTCCTAAAACCACCGAGTTTATTTTATCTCCCAATCTTTCTAAAATATAAGGAAAACTTAAGGTTGCCGTAATTCCTCCGCAGGTAATATGTCCTTGATAGTCTCTTTCTCTTAAACCATTTACAATTAACTCTAAGGAAGGTAAAGCTCTCTGTAAAACAGAAAATCCTACAATTGGTGGGTTTTTTTCAAGAATTCTTCTAATTGTCTCCTCTATAGTTTTGGCTTCTATATCTGCATCAAATATTTCTACTCTTCTACCGTATTTCCTTAAATTTGCCGCCAAATACATAAGCCCCATTGGTTCTTTTGGATTGTAATCTGGTTCTCGACCAGTTTGATACAAAGGAGGCAAAACTAAAAGAACCTCCGGAGAAGAAGTTAAAGGTTCTATTTCTTTAGATATTAAATTATTCACTCTCTCTTATTTTACCAAAATCACAAAGTTTTCTTACTTTTTAATAAATTTTTTTCAATTTTTTCTAGAAAAGAAAGAACTCTTCCTTTGTCTAAATCCCAACGATTTAAATAAAAAATATAGGCAATTTCCAATAAACCTGTTGTGTTAAGAACTAATAAAATTATAAACCATAAAAGTTGCCGCTTTTGCGAAGCTTTCCAAAGCGCCCAACCTTTCCAAAAAAGGGTCCAAAAAATCAATAAACTCCAAGCCCAAATTGGTAAATTTTGATAATTTATTTTTTCCATAAACCGTGAAGATTACAATATTCTCTCACTAAAATTAAATCTCCTTCGCCTACACAAAATTCTGCTTCGGGTAATTCCCCTGGTTTTAGAAACTTTTTAAAACTTCCATTTTGAGTAACAACCTCAATCCACTGAATATAATGAGACTCTTCCATTGGATGAGGAACAGAACCTACTTTAACTTTAATTCCCTTTTCTGTTTTTTCCACCACCGGTACATGTTTTTCCATTCCTACATCTTCGGTTTTTTCTTGTAAAAGCTCCATCGGTTGACCACAACAAACTAATTGTCCCCCGCCAGCATATAAAACCTCCACAACGTTTCCGCAAATGTTACATTTATAAATTTGGTATTGTTGAATCATTCTTTTTCACCTCCTTCTTATTTAAAGTATATATTAATCCAATCGCCAATTAAATGGGAAATTATTACCACCAAAATTGCGGTTATTAAATGCTCAAGAATTATTTTTCCTTGGTCTTTTTCCTTCTCTCTAGCCAAAAGAAAATTAAAAATAAAAATTAAAAATAAACCAAGAAAGATATTTATTATGATTGCTTGTGAAAGCGACTTTAAAATTAAAATTGGAAAAATAAAAATTATTGCAAATAAAAACTTAGCCAAAAAGGTAGCAAGGGTTGCCTGCCAAATTTCTCCAAAACTATGCTTCCCTTCTGTTTCTTCGGAAATATGAATTCCTAAGGCGTCAGAAAAAGCATCAGCTACCGCTATCCCTATAATTCCTCCTATCACCGCTAATTTTGAGTGGGTTCCAGAATGAAGGCTGGTCATTAACCCCAAAGTTGTAATTATTCCCGAAGTAAAACCAAAACTAAAACCGGTTTTAATTGGGTGATTAAATAATAACATCTATTTTTTATTAAAACACAAACACCCCTTTTTTGCCAAAATTTCTTTTTGTTCCTTTAAAGTATTAATTAATTTATCTTGTTTCGCTTTTCCCTTGGCTAATTTTTTATCTAAAGGAGATTGATGATGGTATCCTCGCTTTTTCATTTCCGAAACCAATTTTTGGTGTCTTAAATATAAAGCTTTTAATTTTCCTCGCCAACGTAAAACTTCTGGATGACGAGAGTAACCTTTTTTATTTTTGATTAAAATATTCCAAATAGCATGAAGCTCGCGATGTTCTGCTAATAAATGCTGGCGACACAAATATTTTGGAGGAAAATCCCAAATGCGCATTTAATTTAAAATCGCTACTGCCAAATTTAAAACCGAAGCAAAGCTTACCCAAAGCAAATAAGGTAAAAGTAAAATCCCGGCAATTTTTCTGATTTTATAAAAATTAACGGTTAAATATAAAATTATCCCCCATAAAACCAAAATTTCCAAAAACGCCAAAAAGGGATTTCTTAAACCAAAGAAAAAAATTGACCATAAAGAATTTAAAAATAAATGAATAAAATAAATCTTCAAAATTTTCATTTTCTGAGGATTTTCGCTTTGCCAAATTAAAAACGACGCTATTCCCATTAAAATATAAAGAGTCGTCCAAACTGGTCCAAATAGCCAATTAGGTGGTGAAAAGAAAGGTTTGTTTAGAAATTGATACCATGAGGATATCGCCGGAAAAGTAAAATAAGCACCAATTGATCCTGCTAATTGAGGAAGTAAAAGAAAACCAATTAAAGAAAAAACTTTTCTCATTTTAATTATTGACTAAATTTCTTTTAAGTGTTAAAGTTAATCAATTTTAACAAATTTATTAATAAATGAAAAAAAGTTTAATAGCCTTAATTCCCCTTGCTTTAATTTTAATTGCGGTTTTAGGTTATAAATTTTTAAATAAAAAAAATATTTCTTCCTCAAAACAATTTCCTTCCCCCTCATTTCAATCTTCTGAATCTATTTCACCAACAGAATCAACTTCAGCAAAAGAAAAAGCTTCTTCAAAAATAAATCTGGTTTGTCGTTATCGCCCTAATGAAAAGATAGAAGTTATAAGTTATCTTAAAGAAGGAAAAATTTTCTCCGAAATTAAGGGAGAAAATCAAGGTTTTGATAAATTTCTTTTCTTTAACGATACGGGGAAAATTTATTATTGGAATAGTTCAACCAAACAAGGTTTCACTTTAACCGCTACCACCGCTCAACCAAATACCCAATTTGAATTTAAAAATACTGATGAATATTTAGGACAGATGGAAAAATACAGGCCGGATTGTCGAGAGGAA
The DNA here is from genome assembly GCA_049720225.1 of Microgenomates group bacterium. Taxonomy (GTDB): domain Bacteria; phylum Patescibacteriota; class Microgenomatia; order PFEM01; family JBNASD01; genus JBNASD01. Next base: position 334,794 of record JBNASD010000001.1, read on the forward strand.
AGTTTAAACGACGAACTTTTTAACATTCCCTCTGATGTAAATTTTCAAGATATGGAAAAACTTCAAGAAATGATGCGTCAAAATCAATAGATGAAAAAACACTTTTTAATTTTAATTATTTTGCCTATTTTATTAATTAGCGGATTTTTAATTTTTAGAAACAAAAAAATTTCTCCTAAAAAAAGTGACCAATCGCCTCCTACTTCCTCTTTAGAAATTCCTCCTGAAGTACCAAAAATAAATTATGAAGAAATTTTTGGCAGTGAAATTAATGTCTGTAAACTTTTTCCTCAGGAAAAAATTGAAGAGCTTTTAGGAAAAACTTTTGTTGAAGTAAAATCAGGGGTTAATAAAACCTCGCTTTACACCGAATACTATTGCGAATATTATCAGGAAGAAGCAAAATTTAAATACGAAGGAAACCGACCAATTGTTCCAAAAAGACTTCCGATTACTATTTTGAAAAGTAACAACATTAAAGAAATGAGGGAGGCTTATAAACTTTCTGGCTTCCAGGCAAAACAAGATGATGAAATTCCTTTCCCTCATCAACTAATTTACGATCAGAACGGTAAATTTAGAACACTTGAGATCTTCTTAGATGATAATACAGATTTGGATATTCACCCTTTTCAAAGTAATTTAACCCAAGAAGAAGCTTTAGATTTTATTAAAAAATTCGCCTTTTATTTTAAAGATTTTGTGGAAAACAAACTAAAATCTCCATCTCCACCTTCTTCTTACTCATCTGAACAAGGAGAAGGAGTGCCCCTCCCTCAAGATGAAGATATTATTCGCAACTTTGTTTCTTTAATTGAGGAAGGAAGTGCCGATAAAGCTGCCCAAATGATGAAGGTAAAAGATGAAACGGAAATGCAAATATGGGGAGTTCATTTTTCGGCGATCAATTCTTTTAAATTATTAAAAATAGAAAAAGCCAATGAAAATGAATGGACTGACACAAAACATATTTATAAAGTTCTTTTAGATGTCTGGATGGACCCTCGTTCGGCAGATGCCCCAATTCCCTATTATGGTTGGGAAAATGGCCAAAATACTCGCTGGATTACCTTAGAAAAAGTTGGCAATACTTGGAAAATTGCCGAAATTGCCACTGGACCATAAAAAGGAGGTGAGAAAAAAATGAGGCTTTTTGGATTTTTATTTTTATTATTATTTTTTATTCTTCCAGTCGGATTAGTTGGTTTACTTATTCTAAAAATGGTCAAAAAAACTAAAGCCAGTGAATGGGAAGGAGAAATAATTGATAAACTTTATCGAACTAAAGAAGAAAGAGATGAAGGAAGTATTATTAAAAATAAGAAAAAAGTTTCTCATTTTTATACTTTAGTTGTTAAAACCAATGAGGGATTAACCAGAAAAGTCGCGGTTTCCAAAGAAATGTACGACAGTTGTCAGATTGGTGACAAATTAATTAAACCAAAAGGGGCCTTAAATCCCCGCAAAGCATGAAGTCTTTTTTTAAATTTTTATTGCCGATAAATTTAGTTAGTTTAAGCGGTCTATTACTTCTTCTTTTGGGATTTATCCTTTTGCCTTTTTTAGTTGGTTTTCCTCTAATAATTTTAGGAACAATTATTATTAGTTTAGAATTCTTAAATCACACTTTAAAATTTTTTCCCGGCGGAAAGATAGTTAAAGATTATTATAAATCATTTTTAAGCTCACTTTTTAAAATACTCCGTAAGTAAATTTTTGGCAAAATGGCGGGCGTTTTGAAAATCTTTTTGGTTGGGGTGATTTTTATTTATTCCTCCAAAAAATTTTAAAATTCCAAAACTATCCCAACCCAAACAATTAAATTCGCCAATAACTTTACACCCCTTATTTATTAATTTTCGGCGCAATTTTCGATGAAAAATTTTTCCTAAGGAGACCCCGCTGGTGGAAAAAATAAAAACTTTTTGGTCTTTGGAGAATTTTAGTCTATCAACCAATTCTAATAATTGCCGATGATGTTGCCAAAAATAAATTCCCGAACCAAAACCAACCAAATCATAATTTTTCAAACTCAAGCTATTGAACTGCCCCGCTTCTTTTAATTCCGCTTTCAATTCTTTTCCTAAAATTTTGGCGATTTTTAGGGTATTCTGGTGATGGACAGACTTATAAATAATTAAAACTCTGGGAAATTTCATTGTTTATTTTTATTCCCAAAACCAAAAACCACTGGGATTGTTAATCTCTAAAATTCTACTTTTTTTCATTTTATAAACGCCATCCTCAAAAACCGTTTGCCAAGTACCCTCATAATAATGAAACTCTACTTCATTATCAACCCAATTTTTGGTTCCAAATTTTACATACACTGTGTCTTTAGAATCCTTAACCATTTCAGTTTTAAAAACAGTCACATCCAAAACATCTTTAAATCGACTGGTCCATTCCTCAAAATTAGTTTTTTTCAAATATTCCCGACTTAAAAGCGCAAATCCATCTTTCATTCTTCGCGCTTTAATATAAGTATAAAAAGCCCTAACTGCTTCTTCCGGTGATTTTGAAGGATCCACTTCAATTTTTTTAATTTCCTGGTCAGCTAAATGGGGAAGAAAAAGCTTAGCATTATCGGCAAGAATAAACAAAGAAAGACCTCCAACCCCAATATTATTAATCCCTACTACTTTTCCACATTGATTAACCAACGGACCGCCACTCATTCCCTCCACTAAATTAATATCTACTTGAGCATAGAAAAGGGGCGAATTTCTTGTTTTTCGAAAATCCAAGAGTTTTCCTTGCAAAACTGTTGGTTTTCCGCTTAATTCTGTTCCCAACGGATAACCAGCGGCTAAAAGTTTTTCTCCTTCATTAAAATAAAGACGTTCCTCTGGTAAAGGCATAACTAATTGAGGAAATTTCTCTTCAGTAAAAAGTAACGCTAAATCGGCATCTTTGTGACCTAAAATCTTAATTGGAGTAATAAATCTTCCATCTGGCAAAATAATCTTGGGACTCGGCTCATCGGCAATTACATGAAAGTTAGTTATTACTTGGTCTTCGGCAATAAAAAATCCTGAACCCTCCGAATATCCCCCAACTATTCTTACAACCGAATTTTTTAGTTTTTCTTCAACATCTTCCAAAAGGAAACAATAAAACGTCCCTATCCATCCATATTCCCGACGAATATAATCAATAATCACTAAAAAAGAAAAAAGTAAATAAACAAAAACCCCAAGAAGAAAAATTGCTTTAAGGAAATTCTTTAAACTTTTGAAGGGAAAAATAATTGTCTCAAAAATTAAACTTAAAAATGCAAAAATAAATTTAATAACAAACTTAATTAAATAATAAACTGTATAAGTAATCAATTTTAGGGGGAATAAGTAAAGGGGAAAAAGTAATCTTTTGAAATAAGCTTTCGTTTTCAACCAAGATTTTTTAACAAAAATTTTAATTTTATTTGCCAATTTTTCAAAAGGATCCATTTTTTATTTTATTTTAATTTTATCACCAACATTTATACCATATCTTTTAACTACTCCATTATTGATTTCCAAAACTTTATCTACTGGCTGTGATGGTTTTAAAACCTTTGGCGGTTGGAGATCTTCTGGTTTAACATTTTGGGTGATCTCTACTACTGTATCGCCATTAATCCAAACAAAATCCAACGGAAACCTCATTCCCTTCATCCAAAAGGAATAATAATCCGGCTTTTCAAAAATAAAAAGCATTCCCTGATTTTCCGGCAAAAAATCTCTTTCCGAAAGTCCCCTTTCTCGCTTTTCCGGTGTATCGGCAATCTCTACTAAAATTTCCGTATTACCAATAGTGATTTTTTTCAAATTTAAAGATGAAGGTTTAATTTTGAAGACTAAAAAATAAAAAATTAATAAAAAAAGGGGAAAAAGTAATAAATAAATTTTCTTAATCTTCATTAATATAAAGTTTATCAAAATCCTGCTTTTCTCTTACCTTGATAATTTCTTCCTGTTCGAAAATATCCTTTTACTCGATGAGTTTTTCCCTGCTCTTCTTCCCATTTATTTCTCAAACCAGGAGGACTATTTACCAAAAAACCCGCTAATCTTCGCTTTAATCTTTGAGGAATTCCTTCTCCTCCATTTTCTTTTGAAGCGTAATGAAAAGTTAATACTACTAACGCAAGAGTTTGTTCCGTTTCAAAAGGTGATAAACCAAAAGTTTCTTCCAATTCTTTCTTATTTACAACAACAGTGGGTTCTTCTCCTTGTAAAGCATCCGCAATAACCCTTAAGGCTTCTTTTTGGGTTGAAGTTAAAAGTTTTTCTCTTTCTCTCATAAAAATAATTTTACTATTATTTTTCTTTCTCTTGGCCCATCAAATTCTACTAGAAAAATTTCCTGCCAACTTCCTCTAATCAGTTTCCCTTCTTTTACCGGCAAAACTTTGCTTTGACCAACTAGTCCTGCTAAAAGATGAGCCTCAGCATTATTATCTATTTTATTGTGTTCAAAATCAATCCCGGAAATTATTTTTTCAAAAAACTTTAGCCAATCTCTTTTTAATCCTTCTTCATCTTCAGTCAACAAAATCCCTGCCGTCGAATGGGGTACAAAAACCAAAACTATTCCCTCCTCAATTTTCGCCTCAACCACAATTTCTTCTATTTTTGAAGTAATATTTATTAATTGATATTTTTGCTGAGTTAAAATAGTAAATTGAGCAATCATTTTTATTTTGTTTATCTATTTTTGCTATTTTCCCTCTTTCTTTTAACAAACTCAATAGTTCCTAGAATTGTTCTTCCTAAACGCAAAAGACTATATAAAAAAATAAACAAAAAGAAGAAAAAAGAAAAACATATTCCAATAGTGATAATAAAAAGAACAAAAATCATTAACGCTAAAGAAAATCCCTCGAAATTTTTAAAATTATAAAAAAACGCCGAAAAACTAAAAATTAATATTATTAAACTCAATTAATATTATTAAACTCAAAAATAATCCCAAAATCTTTAAAATAGGAAGATTTAATATTTTTGGTTTTCTGATCCCTTCTTTTCTCCATTTTTTAATAAATGTTTGCCGAATAAAAGAACAAAAACGATAAGCTCGAGCTAAAAACCTAAATAATTCTATATCAAATTTTTCAGCTTCATATTTGAAATTAATTTTAATAAAAGACATTTTTTAAATTAATTATTAATCCCCTCCTTTGAAATCACACTTATTAACTTAAATTTATCAATCAAATACTGTCTTCATTTATCGGGTTTTTCTTATTGTCTTTCCGTCTCTTTTAAAATCTGATAGGCAATATCGTTAAAAGAGAATAATAATTCCTTTTTTATATATTCTTTTTTAATAAATTTTTAAACTTACTTGCCGTCTTTTAAATTATTTATGTCTGTATTTATTTTCTAAGCAATTTAATAATTTATTGATAGGCTCAATAAATTCTTCAGGAGGTATATAAATCTTAAAACCTCCAAATAAATATTCAAATTGTTTGGTACGATAATATTCATTCATATGGCTAATTGATTTCAAAAACTGGTTGTCCAATTTATAAAGATTTAAAATTCCCTCTTTTTTACATAAATCTATTGCTTTTACAAGATCGTGTTTTAATTTTTTAATTTCATCAACTTTATAACCCCTGTAAAGAAGAAAAGATTTAAAAGCAAGCTCCATTGAATGAAAAAGAAGAAAATATTTAACATTTGTCTTTTCTGTAATATTAGGGCACTTTTCATTTATAATTTTAAATGAGGACAAAAAGTCTTTTGCATATGTTAAATAGCCTATGTGTGTAGTTCCTCTCATATAAAATTTTTTAATTTATTTTAAATTATTTAGTGAACTAATCAAAAACCGGGAATTTACAAATTGACGAAATCTGAAGCAAGTCCCGAAATAGAGGTATGAAAACAAAAAACACCTAAAGGTTGCAAATATTAGAAAAACTCTATTTTTTAAATTTTGTTTAATAATATCCTAAGTAATATTCCAAATATGTCTAATAAGACTTTAAAATATGGCAACAAAAGAATTGTTATTATAAACCATAGGTCTCTTTTCAGTATTCTTCCTGATTGCCTATCATCATCTACTAAAACAATAGCAGGATATAAAAAATCAAGTTTTTCTAAAATATTAAAATAAATGAAAACAAGCAAAAAAGTTAAGTGTTGATTAATATATAGAAATTTTTTATTTAAAAATATTAAAAGCGTTCCTGTTAATAAAGAAAGAGCCCCTGCCAAAAGCAATGTTATAAGTGTAAAATGGTTATTCCAACTTTTTTCATAAAATATTTTTTTAATAAATTTTTCACACTCTAATATAACCCCCTCCTCTTCAAAACCAAGATTTACATAAATTTTTTTGGAATAATCAATGGTTTTAATTTCAATATGAATCTTATTACCCCAATACAAAAGACGTATCCCTCTTATAAATTTAAAATTATTTTTAATACTTCTTATTACCTCTGATTCGCTATTACAAGAGCACTCTTCTTCATTCTTTATTCTTAAAATCATCTCTACTTTTTCTTTACATATGCCCTTAGTGTCCTTTTTGGCTTTTTCAGAAAGAAAGTTATATAGATTAATAATTTCATCAATAGAACATATAGAAGAATTTAATTCAAAAGATTTAAAATATCTCATACTCTTATTTCTTTTCTTATTAACACCAGTTTAATTAACCCCGATATTCGACGAATGATTTAAATTTTAATAAACCTTTATCAACCAAAGATATTTTCCCAAACCATATTTTTAATTCTTTCGGCAATTTTAAAATTGACAATTCCCTCAAGGGCTTCATCTATAAATTTATTTATTCTTTCATACTCTTTTTTAATAATCGTTAAGTCATTTTTAAATCTATTTTCAGGAATTATAACTTCCTCTCGTTTCATAAGAACAAATAATTGCAGTAATTCTGCCTCATCTTGGCTTTGACAGTCAATTTTTTGTTTACCGCAAACTAACTGCCAACCTAGCAAACTTTGAATTACTTGAGGTTTCTGTTTGCTATCGGAGGGCAATTTTACTAATTTTCCTTTTTTATTCTTTAAAGGATTATACTTTTGCCAAATAGCAGTTAATGGAGTTTTGCCAATCCATTTTAAAATTTGCTCTACCTGTTTTTCCTCAACCACCTTTTTTTTGGATTTATTTTTTGAGGTAACACTTTTAGCTCGTTTAAGACGGGAGGAAACTAAATCAATAATTGCTCGATAAACCTCTAACTGCTCTTCTTCAGTTAGACCCAAAATATCACCCATAATGATTTGGTCAAGTTTTCTAAGTTGAGGGTTAATTTTGTGTAAAAAAACTTCATCTAAAGTACTTGCTCTTAATAAAGCAAAAATATTCTCCATTAAAGTAGAAGACAATTTGCTAAGCAAGATTTGCACCTCAGTTATTTTGGATTCTTCGATCACTTTGGGATTAGGCAATAATATTTTTTTAAATTCGTAGGTTTGAATTTTTAATAGACCACCTCCAAAAGTAGTTCTGCCTTCTATGTTTTCAAAAAACCAAAACAAAGATGAATTTATCAAAGGGGCTATGAGGTAATTCGTGTGTATTTCCTGAAAATCATCGCTTACATTAACACTACCAACATATCCTCTTCCTATATCATGAATAAGGTAATTGATATTAAGATTTGTTATTCTCCTTTTTCCTAAATCATACCATCTTTTCCTGCTCGCACATGTTGGTCTTTTGTGAAACCCTTTTCTTTCACCTTCTTTGATATACTTTAAAACATTAGTCCCTTTGAGTTCTTCTTTATCTTTATGAATCATCAAAACCCTATATTTTAGGTCCTTGGGGTTAATGACAATCGACTTGCATTCGCGGGGAGATTTAATAATATAGTTTGGCACCCAATTACCCTTTTCATCTTGATGCATCCAAAATTCTTTTTCAATACCTCTCCTTTTAATTTCCTCTTCGGTGAGATAAAAAAATTCATTAGCTCCTGTGGTGATACCCCTGCGAACATCAGCTACTTCTTTAAGAGGCACTAATTTGTCTTTGCATTTTTCCAGAATTTTAAAAAAGATTTGCGGAGCCCTGATGTACTTTCCCCATTTTGAACCAACATAAGTTTGCGTTTCTTCATCAAATCCTTCATCCCATAGTTCTTTTTGTAATTTTGGGTAAATTCTTATCTTTTCGTCTTCAAAATATTTATCATGAGCTAAGATTAAATCCTTAAGTTGACTGATTTTTTGCCATCTTTCTTTTTGAAGTGCTTGATTGGTAGAAAAAATCGGGATAAAATCAGAAAGTGGTTTTTTAAGCTGAACAAAGCGAACTAAATTATTATCTCTTTCTTCCTTGTTTTTTTCTCCCTCGCATTTTTCCAAAATTACAATACAGGTATTAATATCCGCATCTTCAAACCAGCGCTCGACTTTTGATTCGATAATGGCAATAATTTTGGCATTTTTGAGAAAAAATTCTTGAAGACCTTTGCCGTAATCAACATCAAGCCAGGAGTTGGAAACAATAAACCCAAACATCCCTCCATTTTGGAGAAATTTGAAACCGTGAACAAAAAAATAAGCGTGAATGCCTGCTCTCTTAGAAATTGTTGCCAGTTTTTTTCCTCGAGTATCATAAATAGCTGATTCTATTAATTTTTCTTTGTATCGCTCTCCCTTGCCTGAAATATCTTCAATTTCTTCCTGCCGAGTGTAAGGAGGATTACCAACAACGGCATTAACTATTCTTGGGTAAGGTATTTTCTGAATTGTACCGTCATATCTTTTAACTTCTTTTGCGTCTATATTTGGATACTCTGCCAATCCACCAAGTTTTAACTCAAAAAAATCATTTTGAAAAATTTGCGGATAGTTATCTTTTTCTCTTAAATCTCTTATGACTAAATTAATTGTTGCAAGATGAGCAGGAAATTTAGCAATATCTACGCCCCATAAAGAAGAAAGTATTTCTTTGTGCGTCAATGTTGGGTCAAGAAGTCTTTTAAGAAAATAGCTTTGGATTAAAAAGGTACCTGTGCCACAAGCAGGGTCTAAAACCGTATCTTTGGTAGGATTTTTGAGACAAAAATTAAGAATTAAATCAACAACATCAGTGCGAGTAAAATATTGACCAAGATTGTGTCTTTCTGCTGCAGGAATTAAATTTTCAAATATCTTTCCGATAGTATCAGGAGTATCTTTTACCAACTGACCCCAATCGTATTTATTTAAAGCCTCAATAAGGTCAATTATCGTTTGAATTACTGCCTGATTGTTAGTTGAGAAAGCCAATGTATCAATAAAATCGGTAGAATAAATAGTCTCATAATCAATATTTAAAACATGCTGGAATTTTGCTTGCAGTTCTGTTTGGAGCTGACCGCCTGTGGCTAAATCACGAGGTATTTTTAGCTCCGGGATTCGTGCAGTTTGTGCCCGAAGGATCTCATAAAAGAATATTTTATTTACCAAAAGATAAGCAGTTTGTCGAGCGGCTTTTTCAAAATCATAAGTCTCAGGGAATGGTGGTAAACTCCAAAACTGTTCAGAAAACCATTTTCTAAGTTTTTTTCTAAAATCGGTATCACTTTGATATTTTTCTTCAATGACAGGAAGATAAAGTCTTGTTAAAATTTTGATTTTCTCTAAAAGTCTAAAAATTAAAATTTCATCTAGTGGTAATTTTTTAGGCTTTTCTTTTTTGAAGTATAAAGCATAAAGGTCCAAAAGTATTTTTTTGAGTTCTTTTTGAATAGGCAATTGATAAGAGAAGTTTTCCAAATAGTCTAAATTTTCAATATTAGAAAGATTGTATTTAGCAATAATTTGGTCTTCTTCTTTTTTTAGATTGTTAACTTTTGCGGTATCCCAAAGAATAAGAGTCTTAAAATTAGAGGTAGCGAAGTATGGAGACTTTCTTAAGGTTGCCTTTTTACGCGCCGGTTCTTTTAGATTCTCCCCATCAAAAACGTCATAAAAAGGAGGCTTAAATTCAATTAGCAATAATGTTCTGGTGTTTTCGGGCGAATCATAAAGAATACAGTCCGGTCTTTTTCCATCCACTCCTTTCTTTTCTATCCTTGCTTGACCAAATGGTAAATTTTCTTCTCTAATAATTTGGTTTATCCATTCAGCAATAATAGCAGCAGCGCTCCATTCTGTATGATGATCAATAATTTCAAAAGGGTTTACGAATTTATTCATTTTGTTTTTTCTTTTATTTCCTTAGTAACCTGATTGACGATTCTTCTAGCTATTTCCAGCGCCGCGGCAATTCTTACCACTTTTACTTGTTTTAATCCCTTAATTTGATAAAGTTTTTCAAAGGGTTGATTAGCTAATCCCCTAAAATCTTTAAATCTTTCGATTATTTCTTCTGCCATTTTTAAAGCAGGTTTTTTAGGTATACCTGAACCAATCAAAATTGCTAAAAGTTCTGCATCTGTACAATATTGGGCCCCTTTTCTTAGAAGTTTACCTCCAGGGTGTTTCCATGTTATCCTTTTTATCCCAAAATTTTTTCTTTCTTTCCCTTTCTCCATTTTTCTATATTTTCCCACAAAAATTCTTTCTTCTCAATAAAAAATGAGGAAAAAACTATATCAAGTAATAAATTTAAATCTCCGTTTTTTCTTTACTTTTGATAATACGGAAGTATACGAATAACAGTGGTTTAAAAGATAATATTTGGAGAAAAAAGTAAAGTTTAATATAATATTTATATCCAACAAAAATGGCAATTATTATTTCAAAAAGCGGTCAAAATGCAATTAAAATTGAAAAAAGTGATCTTGAAAATGAGAAACATCTTCAACAATATATTTATAACAATCCAGAAAGTATTCCTCTTTACAATATTAAAGAAGATATTCGTCTTTTAATTTTAGCACGCGAATTTTCCACTAAAAGTGGACCAATTGATGCCTTGGGAATTGATAAAGATGGCGAAATTTACCTAATTGAAACAAAACTTTATAAAAATTCTGATAAAAGAATGGTTGTAGCCCAAGTTTTAGATTATGGAGCATCTCTCTGGTCTAATTATCGAGACTTTAATAATTTTATTAATCAAATAGAAACCCACACATTTAAAGATTTTAATCAAAATCTAAGCCAAAGACTAAATGACTTTTTTGGTATATCAAAAGAAGAAGAAAAAACGCTTTTAGAAAATGTTAGAAGAAATTTGAATGAAGGAAATTTTAAATTTGTAGTTTTAATGGATCATTTACATGATCAACTCAAAGATTTAATTATTTTCTTAAACAATAACAGCGAATTTACAATTTATGCGGTAGAACTGGAATATTACAAACACCAAGACTTTGAAATTTTAATTCCTAAACTTTACGGCGCAGAAATTAAAAAAGATATCGGAAAAAATACCCCTGTTATACCAACAGACGACGATTTTATTAAAGCTTTTCAAGGCCAACCAGAGGAAAATAAAGTTAAAGAACTAATCGATTTCTTTAACGATTTAAGAGAAGGAAGAAAAAAAATTAAAAATGTAACAGTTGCCAAAACATTTAAGAATCTAAATTTTTATGTGACTACCAGTTATCAAGATAAGATTTCCATTTCTTTATATATTCAAAGAAGAGAAGGCAGTTTAGATTTTTGGGGAACCAAAAAAATTGATCAAATAGTAAGGGAAAAGATTAAAAAATTGCTTCCTCGTGCCGAAATCCAAAAAGAAATGACGACAAGTTTTGGCATTATTGCTAAATGGCCAATGAAAGATTATTCAACAGAGAAATTTGAACAATTACTTCGAAAATTAAGTCAAATCTAAAAACCCATCAATTCCACCTTCCAAAAATCTTTTTTTTAATCTTTGTCAATGACCAAAATAGGAAGGCTTTTGCGTCATTTTTTCTTATTTTTTCACAAACTCCTTTTCTTCTCAAGAAAAAATATTATAGTTATTTTTTTTATTTTTTTAAACTTTAATAATATAATTAATCAAAACATGCGCGAAAAAGAACTTCATCCTTATCAGCGAAGATTAGGGGAAGAGGGAGAATTAGAAAGATATCTTTTCCCAAAAGGGACAATGATTTGGCCGAAATATTCAGGAAGAGGAATTTTAACTCAAGATTGCTATGCAAAAAGATTAAACTGTAAAATAAGAGGTCTAACCGGTTTTAAAAGTTGTGAACCACTCTTTTTACGTTTAGACGAAAGGCATTGGACTTTACCGGAAGGAACTACTTTTGGAGCATATGTAAAGACTGGCAAAAAGCGTAAAATAAAATAAAAAAAGGAAACACCACAAATAGAAGATTATCCTTATTCTTATGCTACTACCGGTGCTTCTGAATATAAATTTTCTTTTGGTTCTACATTGGCAAAATTAAGAGAAAAAATTGCTCCTTTCAGATTCGGATTAGCAGCGAAAGAAATTATTCGCAGTCTAAATCTGGAAGGGAAAGAAAAAATTTTAGAAATAGGTAGCGGATTAGGATTGCTAGGCCAAGAAATTAAAAAAAGAATTGGAACAAAAACTTTTTATGTAGGAATAGATCTTGCTTTTAATCCCCTTGAAAAAAGTAAAGATAGAGAAATTTTGCCAGTTCAGGGGAACGCAATTAAACTTCCCTTTACCGATGAAGCTTTTGATGTAGTGATTTCTACCGATGTTTTAGAACATATTCCTAACGCAGAAGAAGTGATAAAAGAAATAAGAAGAGTTTTAAAACCGGGAGGTAAAGCTTTTATTGTTATTGCGGATCCTTCAGAACCAAGATTTGAAAATGTTGTTGACCATATTAAAAGATCCCAAAGTGCCTCTGATGTTCCTTTGGGAAAATCTTTTTCGAAAAAATGGTTTTACTATTCTTCCAGAGTCCCAAAAATATCGCCAGAAAGATTGGCGAAAAATTTTCAATCTTCCATTTTTAGTAAAATTACGCAATAAACCGGGTTTTGCCTGTGCTTTTAATCCCGTATGTCGCCCGGGAGTTTATATTTTAAAACGAAATTAAATTAAAATCTTAACAAACCAAAAGATAAAAAATTCCACTGATTAAAAGAGTCGATAAAATTGGCAAAATTACTTTTTGGAAAGGAAAGAAGGCTTTGCCAGAATTTTTAGTGCGCAAAAACTTATCAACTAAAAATCCTAAATAAAAAAAGATTGTTCCTACCGTTATCCCCAACCAAATTTTACAAACTCCCCAGATTTTACAATAAGGATTATTTAGTTTGCCGGCAATCTGTAAACTTGCTAACGTTAAAAGATAAAAAACTACCACCCAGCTTATTTCCGGATAGGGAAGTTTAATTTTTTTAAATTTACCCGCCATCGCCAAAGCTAAAGCAGTAACTAACGCGCCAATCCAGATAGCGGCAATCAAATCATCAACTCCTAATTTTTCGGCAATCCAAAGACCACCACCAACTGCCACCACACAAACTGGACAAGTAGCAAAAACGGGTTTTATCATTGATATTTTGAAGAAAGATAATCAATAATCGGCTGGTCGCCTATAATACATCTTCCCTTGTCATATAAAAAGGGTACACCAATCCCCTGACTTCCATCAACTTGACATTCTTTTGCTTTGGCAACCATTTCTTTGCTGTTTTCTTGATTATAATAAACTTCTTTTTTGACTAAACCTGATTTTTCTTCTATTTTGGGATTTTTTGTCAACCACTCTTCTACTTTTTGACAATGAGGGCAGGTTTTTCCATAAAAAAGGATTACTGAAGATTGATTATCTCCTTTTACTTCAGGATTTTGAGAGGGATTTTTTGGTCCACTAAATAAAAGATAGCCAACAATTAAAACACCGGCAATGAAAATGGCTAAAAATATTTTTTTCATTCGATGCAACAATCAATAATTTTTTTAACTAGATCTCCTAATTTGGAAAAAATTCCCGCTTCCCCTTTAATTTTTGGCGGTTCTTCTTCGCTAATAAGATTTATTTTATCATTTTTTTCCATTTTAATCTCCTCCAGTTTAACTACTCCTAAATTTAATCCCCAAAATAAAGAATAAAGATGATATGATTTTGCAAATAGTTCCTCCGCTTGTTTTTTCTCGCCTTTAGTTAAAAACTTTGTTCCCACCTCTAAAAGTCTCATCGAAGTAGATAAAAGATGCTTGGCAATACACCACCATTCACCTTCGGGATTTTTAACTAATCTTTTCATTAAACTTTTACGCATTTCCCGAACCTCATTTAATAAATCCAAATATTTGGGGTTTTTGGTTTTGCTAAAAGTAAAAAATAAATGCTCCTCAATGGCGATTAAATTCATTACCCCAACCGATAAATCCTCATCAGAAGACAAATCCAGTTTTTCTCCCCGCTCTAATTTTTTGGCTTTTTCAAGAAATTTTTGAATATCTTCGCTTTTAATGCTTTTCATTGTTTTTTGATTATAACTCAATTTTTAAATTTTAACTACATTGACAATTCCCTGCAAAACATTTTCCCTGGCAGCTACTACATTTCTTTTTCTTCCCAAACTTTATTTCTTTTTCATCTACTTCTTTTCCGCATTTTGGGCAGGAAGCTACTCTTTTTCGACAAACTCCATAAATTTGGTGTCGCCATTCTTTTAATTTTCCTTCGGTGGTAAATTTTAATTTACAATTTGGACAAAAAAATAATCTTTTCATTTGATTTATTTTATCTTGAAAAAACTTCAGTCTTTCAAAAACCACATTAAAAGCAAACCCGTTAAAATTAGAAGAAATTGAGAAATTGAATCTTTAAGGTTTTCTTTCTTATGAAGCTCGGGAATTAAATCCGTTCCAGCAATATATAAAAACCCTCCGGCAGCAAAAGGAATAAAGTAGAATAAAATTGAAGAAATTTTTTCCGCCAAAAATAAAACTACCACTGCTCCTAAAACCGCGGTTAAAGCGGAAAGAAAATTAAAAAACAATGCCTTTTTCTTTTTCATTCCTCCATAAAGCAAAACGGAAAAATCACCAATTTCCTGAGGAATTTCATGAAAAATTACTGCTAATGTCGTACTTAATCCTAAAGAAAAGTTAGTTAAAAAAGCACTCGCAATAATCGCCCCGTCTAAAAAATTATGAAGGCTATCACCTAAAAGATTTAAATACACAAAAGCATGCTCATCGCAATGTCCCAAATGACAATGACGCCAATGAAGAAATTTTTCTAAAATAAAAAACATTAAAAAAGAAATAGCGGTTAAAAGAAAAGTTTTTTCTCCTATTGTTTCAATTGATTCCGGTAAAAGATGAAAAAAAGCACTCCCTAAAAGCGCTCCGCAGGCAAAACTTACCAAAAAAACCAAAAGGCGATTTAAAAATTTTTCCTGAAGACTAATAAAAAATATTCCTAAAAAAGAAATCAAACTTACTAAAATTACACTAGCAAAAATATAAATCTCTTTCATAATTTATTGTTTGTTAATAATAATTTTGCCTTTTCAACAGCCCGAGTTAATTTTTCTTTAGTAATTTTTCTTTTTTTAGAAAAATCAGCAATATTAATTTCTACTAGATCTTTAATTAAAATTATATTTTCTTCAAAAAGAGTTTTTACTATATAATCACTAAATTCAGGAAATACGGTAATTGGATAAAGTTTTTGACGATCAATAATTGTTTCTAAACCTCCGCTTGGAGGATATTTCCATCCTAATAATTCCACCCCTACACACGATGAATAAGTAATTGCCTGAGAAGAAAATTTGGTATTGGTAACTAGTAAGCTTTTTAACTGATGATTTCCCTTAAAAAATCCTCCTTTTTGAATATCTAAAAACCGAGCATAATTTGCCAAAGCAATAGTTAAATCTACTTTTGTTCCCGGTAATTGGTGATATTTGCATTCCCCTATATATAAAATCCCCTCTTTTTCTGCTAAAAAATCAATTTCGTAAGAAGTACAAAAACCTTTAATTATTTGATTTATTTTCACTTTGTAACCTTCTTCTTCTAAAATTCTTGCAATATATTTTTCAAAAGGATAACCAGTAGGCCCCAATCGTCTTAGTCCTTCTTTGATATTAAAAGCCAAACTTGCCGGGGGGTGTTTTTGGTTTAGCAGTTGTAAAACGCGCTGAAAAATTACTTTCGTTTTAATTCCGGAGTAAACTTCTTTTTGAATGGTATCGGCAATTTCTTTTGCGAGAATCTCATTAGCTCCTACCCGGCGAGCAGAATTAAAAACTTTTTGCCAAGAAAACGGTTCTTTTTCCCCTGCCCAATTAACTACCCAAATTCCCATAAAAATATTTTACCTATTAACTTTCTTTTTTTCCATTCAAATCAACCAACCAATTTTTTCCCTCTGCATCCCGTAAGGTATTAATAAGAAGTCTTTTTAAAATTTCGGTAAAAGAAATTCCATAAAGATCCAAAATTGTGGAAATGGCACAACTTAATTCCTTAGGGCCAAAAGCGGGATTGGAATTACAATCTAAAAAGAAATAACGGCCGGAAATATCTAATCTAACATCAAATTTTCCATAATCCGCCATTCGGGTAACTTCGAACGCTTTTTTAACATACTCTTTTAAAAGGGGGTCATCGTATTTTTGATAATAAAATCTTTCTTTACCAATAAGATCTTCAAAACTAGCAAAAACATATTTTTTTTCTGGTTTATTAAAGACTTTTTCCCCGCAATAAACTTTTTTATTTAATCCTTCCAACAAAATAGCCGTAATTTCGCGACCAACAATAAATTCTTCCACTAACACTGGTTGTTCATAGGTAGTAATTAAAAATTTTAAGCGTTGGCGTAAATGTTTTTCGTTTTCCGAAACCGAATCTTCGGTAATTTCTACTGCTCCATGAATTTCGTTTAGTTTAGAAATTAAAGGAAAACGCAAAGTAGGATCTAAAGGATCATCGGGCGTATTAAAAAGTTGATAATGAGGAACAGGAATGCCGTTTTGTTGTAAAAGTTTTTTTACTAAAAATTTATTGTAAGAAAGCGATTCCCCTAAAATTCCCGCTCCGGTATAAGGAATTTCTAAAAATTCTAAAATTGCCGGAATGGTTGAGGCTAAATATTCATTTCCTTTAACAGAACCCACTAAATTTAAAACTACCTGCGGTTTATCCTTTTTTAAACGAAAAGGTAAAGAAGTATTAGCAGGATACAAAAGCGGAGTAATTCCTAATTTTTTAAGATATTTGGCGACAACTTTTGCATCACGATAAGCATCCTTTTCCGTTAAATACTGCGCCTCAGTAGGAAAATACTCCCGCTTAACATCGCTATAGATAATCCCCACTTTTTGGGGTAAAGAATAATTTCTCATTGAAATTCTTTTTTATTATATAAAAAAATAAATTTACTTCAAGGCTTTTCTTAAAATTTTAAAAACTTTTGATAAAATAAACTAAAATGAAAAATTTTCTTTTCAAGAATAAAAAAATTTTTTGGGGAGTAGGAGGATTAATTTTAACTTTTTTACTCGTTTTCTTTTTAAAAATAAAACCCTCTCTCCAGTCCCCTGAAGAAAAATACCAAACCACCAAAGTAAGAAGAGGAAATCTTAAAATAACTGTTTCTGCTTCAGGAAAAATAGAGGCAGAAAAGCAGGTCACTCTTCGATTTCAAACTGGAGGATTACTAAGTTGGGTAGGGGTAAGAAAGGGAGATAAAGTTAAAAAATGGCAAACAATTGCCTCTTTAGATACCCGAGAGTTAGAAAAAGACCTTAAAAAAAGACTCTTGGCTTATATGAATCAACGATGGGACTTTGAACAAACTCAAGATAATTATAATGTCCACGGAAAACCTTTAAACGAACTTATCTTAACTGAAGAAGAAAAAAGGATTTTAGAAAAAGCACAATTCAATCTCGATAGTACTGTTTTAGACGTAGAAATTAGAGATCTTTCGATAAAATTGGCAAAATTAGTTTCTCCAATAGAGGGAATTGTTGTGGAAGCAGAACCTTCTTTACCTGGCGTAAATATTCTTCCTACTAACTCCTATTTCACCATTATCGATCCCTCGCAAATGAAATTTGTGGCGGATGTAGACGAAGTGGACATTGGAAAAGTAAAACTAGATCAAAAAGCAATTATTACTTTAGATGCTTACGAAAATCAGACTTTTGAAGGAAAAGTCAAAAAAATCTCTTTTGCAGCAATTACAACCAAAGGAGGAGGAACCGCTTTTCCAGTAGAAATTTCTTTACCAGAAAACCATGAAGAAAAATTTAAATGGGGAATGAATGGGGATGTAGAAATTATTATCGAGGAAGTAGATAACGCATTAATAATTCCCTCCGAAGCTATAATCAAAAAAGAAGGAAAAAATTACGTAAAGGTATTGGAGAAGGGAAAAATTAAAGAAAAAGAAATCACTACCGGTTTGGAAACAGAAGAAGAAATAGAAATTCTTTCCGGCCTTCAGGAAGGAGATATAATTATCCTTTCAGAAAAGTAAATGGAAATAAAAGAAGTATTTAAAATCGCCTTCGAAGCATTAAAAACAAATAAAATTCGTTCTGGATTAACCATGTTAGGAATTATTATCGGAGTAGCTTCTGTAATTCTTTTGGTCTCTATTGGAAGTGGACTAAAAACTTATATCACCCGTCAATTAGAAGATTTAGGGGCAAATGCCTTGTTTGTTATGCCAGGAGAAATGGGAATAGCTACCAGTGGAGACAAAAAGGGAGGAATTCCCGGTGCTGGGGTAGCGAATTCTAAATTTACCGAAAAACATTTAAAAGATTTAAAAAAGAAGGGGAAAAATATTGCGTCAGTAATGGCTTATATTGAAAATAATGGAGTAATGAAATACAAAGGAAAAACTCATGTTACTCAAGTGGTAGGAGTCGGTCCCGAATATCCTGAAGTTCGCAATCAGAAAGTTAAAATTGGGTCGTTTTTTACTTCATCCCAATATAATTCTGCCAAAAAGGTAGCAGTTCTAGGAAAAACAGTAGCAAAAGAACTTTTTAATGATGAAAACCCGGTTGGAAAGAAAATTACAATTTCTAATCAACGCTATACTGTTTTAGGAGTCTTAGAAGAAAAGGGAGCTTTTGGTTCAATCGATATGGATAATCAAGTATTTATTCCTGCGACCACCGCGATGCGTCATTTTGAAATGGAAAAAATTCAATCATTTTGGGTTCAAGCCAAAGATAGTCAATCAGTAGAATTAGCTAAAAAAGAAATTGAGGAAATTTTGGGAAAAAGTTTGAAAGAGGAGGAGTTTTCGGTATTAGATACCAAAAGTCTTCTCCAAGTAATTGGAGATGTTTTAAATGTTTTAACCTTAGCTTTAACAGGAATTGCCGCTATTTCTTTATTAGTAGGAGGAATCGGAATTATGAATATTATGTTAGTTTCGGTTACCGAAAGAACTAGAGAAATTGGTTTAAGAAAAGCTTTAGGAGCTACTTCTAAAATAATTTTATTTCAATTTCTTGTTGAAGCTATTACCCTTTCTTTAATTGGAGGAACTATTGGTATTTTAGGAGGAGTATTTCTTGCTCTTATCTTGAATAGATTTTTTACCACCACCATTACTCCCTGGTCAATATTCCTTGCTTTTGGAGTATCTGCCTTAGTAGGAATCGTTTTTGGTGTTGCTCCGGCAGCCAAAGCCGCTAAACTTCACCCAATTGAAGCTTTAAGATATGAATAAAGTTTATTTCACTAAAAGCTTTACCAACCAACCAAAGAGACTCTTGATTCGTTCTTTGGCCTGAATTTGTTTCTCTAGAGCAGTATTTTGTTCAATCATTGCCTGAATTGTTTCTTGAATTTGGTTTTGGTCGGCTTTATTGGCAATTTGATTCCTTAATTGCTCCAGTTGTCTTATTCTTAATCTGTTTTGCTCAAGTTGAGCTTTAAGATTATTAATCGCCCGGTAGTTTGGGCCAATTACTCTTTCCAACCAAGCCGGCCTTTGTTCAAGATTTCTAAATTCTTTTTCAATCTCTTGCTGAGCCTGTTTTTGTTCTTGAGCTACCTGTCTTATTTGTTGACCAATACCCCCCTTCGCTCCTTGAGTAGTTAACAGCTCCTCCACCGCCTTCGCCACCTCACTCATTCGTTCTCGAGCGGTTTCACTTCGGGGGGTAGCTAATTTCGGTTGACCGATAGCTTGATTGTTTTCTCCCTCATCTTCTCCCTCTTTTAATTGCTCTTGTTCTTGGGTATTAACCTGTAATTGCTGCTCCTCTCCTTGATTTCTGGTTTGAATTCGATTTTGGTTTTGTGTCTGACTGCTTTTGCTTTGACCAAAAATAATAGCTGGAAAAGCCAAAGTTAACACCAATAAACCTATTAGTATTATTATTTTTTTCATTTTCTCACCTCCTTTCTATTTTTAAGAATAACATATTTTCATTTTTCTTTTTTATTGACTTATGTTTCTCCGAAATTCTGGATTTAACTGGATGTTTTGGGCAGTAACGCTACCATCAGAATTCTCCTGTCCAAAAACTGCTACTTTTTCCCCAACCTTTAATTCTTCTTTATCCACTTTTTCTGCCTTATTTATTTGCGTATTTTCCGAAAGAATGATAATTTTACTTGAACCATCGGTAAGTTTAACCGTAATTGATTTTTCATCGGCGGAAATAATTTCTCCCTGAACCGGCCGAAACCCACCCCTAAGTTGTCCCTGCCCACCTCTTACTCCTTGACCACTTCCAAACTGACGAAAAAAAGACGACCGACGGCTTTGCTGATATTTCATCCCGGCAAAAAACCCAATTCCGCCGGCCAAAACAGCGACAGCGATAGTAACCATTAAATTATTTTTCATTTTTCACCTCCTTTACTCATACCTTAACGCCTCAATTGGCTCTAGTTTTGCCGCTTTTTGCGCCGGATACCAACCAAATAAAATTCCCACCGCGGTGGAAACGCCAAAGGCTAAAATTATTGCCGAAGGCGAAATTACAAAAGGCAAATCCATTATCCTTGAGAGAAATCCAAAAATTAAAATCCCCAATATTATTCCTAATAGACCTCCACTAAAAGTAATAATTACCGCTTCGGTTAGAAATTGGGTGGTAATAATTTTTTTAGTAGCTCCCAAAGCTTTCCGTAATCCAATTTCTCTTGTCCTCTCGGTTACCGTCACCAACATAATATTCATAATGCCAATTCCTCCAACCAATAAAGAAATAGCAGCAATTCCGGCTAAAAGATAGGTAAAAGTTTGAGTAACTTGAGTGGCGGTAGATAAGATATCCGCCTGAGACATTATTTGAAAATCAGCCGAAGTTGGATCAGATAACCGATGACGCTCTAAAAGTAAATAGCCAATTTGATTTTGCGCTTCGGTCATTACCTCTTTACTTTTGGTCTCCACCGAAATTGAACTTAGATAATCCACACCAAAAACTATCTTTTGAGCAGTGGTTAAAGGAATAAAAACCCGGTCATCTTGATTAAAAAATCCTGTTCCTCCCTTACTTTTAGTGACTCCAATTACTTTAAAAGCAATTCGATTAATTCTTATTGTCTCACCAACCGGATTGGCTCCTTCGCCAAATAAATCAGTTACCACCTGAGGTCCCAAAACTGCCACCTTTGCGATTGTCTCGACATCTTTCTGAGAAATAGAAACGCCCTTTTCTATATCTACTTTTCGAATTGAGAAATAAGTTGGTGTTACTCCATAAATTAAAGTATTAGTATTGCTTTTTCCCGCGGTCACCTGAGCATTACGATAAAATTCGGGAGAAACAGATTTAACGGTAGTTATTTGAGAAGATCTAACAATCGCTTGGGCATCTTCGTAAGTTAAAGTTGTTGCTCCCCCCATTGCTCCCCTAATTCCTCCCCGACTAATTCTTCCAGGATAAATTATTAATAAGTTTGACCCCAAAGATTCAATTTGACTTTCAATTAAATATTGAGAGGCCTTTCCTAAAGATAAAAGAGAAATCACACTGGCAATACCAATAACCACTCCCAAAGTTGCTAAACCGGTACGAACTTTATTAGCTTTAAAAGTATTAAGACTTTCGGAAATTAATTCTTTTATTTCCATAAGATTTTTTGTTTTCCATTAAGCTCATCTTTAATTATTTTTCCGTCCCGAAGAAGAATTTTTCTTTTGGCATATTGGGCGATATCTGGTTCGTGAGTAATCAAAACGATGGTATGGCCTTCTTTATTTAATTTTTGAAAGATTTTCATTATTTCTTCCGCCTGATTAGTAGCAATATTCCCCGTTGGTTCATCGGCTAATATAATTGCCGGATTCATGGCTAAAGCGCGGGCAATAGCTACTCGTTGTTGTTCTCCCCCGGAAAGTTGAGCAGGGGTATGATAAATTCTTTTTTCCAACCCAACTGCTTTTAAAAGCTCTTTGGCTTTTTTTTCTCTTTCTTGGGGATTTACTCCTCCGTAAATCATAGGAATTATTACATTTCTTAAAGCATTTGTTCGGGGTAAAAGATTAAAAAACTGAAAAACAAAGCCAATTTTCTTATTGCGAATTTTTGCTAACTCTTCGTCGCTAAACTTGGCAGTATCAACGCCCTCCAAAAAATATTTCCCCTCTGTTGGCCGATCCAATAAACCTAAAATATGCATTAGTGTCGACTTTCCTGAACCTGAAGGTCCCATAATGGCCACAAATTCTCCTTTTTCAATCTCAAAAGAAATATCATCTAAAGCTTTTACTGCGACTTCTCCGCTTTGATAAATTTTTGAAAGATGAGAAACCTTAATTAAGTTCATTTTTATCTTGCCATTCTAAAAGCTCCCCCGGGCATTCCCCCAAAAGGAGAACCACCGATAGGAATAGTCGCACCACTAGTTTTACTAACCACTACTATTTCTCCCTCAGAAAGGCCGGAAAGAATTTCTGTATGGGTTTCTGAAGAAATTCCTACTTCTATTGGCTTTTGAATTTCTTTTTTATTCTCCAAAACAGTCACTATATTTTGACCTCCTTGTTTTTGAATTGCTGAGGAAGGAATCATTAAAACATTATCTTTTGTTTCAATAATAATATTAACCGAAGCGGCCATATTAGGTAAAACCTCATCAGAAGTAGTATCAAACTGAACAATTACTGGATAATTAGTAACCCCATTACTCGTTGCTCCCAACCGGTCAACACTTACCACCTTCCCGGTAAAAGTTTTATCTGGTAGACTATCGATTTTAATAATCGCTTTTTGACCAACTTTTACTACCGGAACGTCCAACTCCGAGAGATTAAAAGAAGCAAGGGGCATTCCCTCAGTACGAATCACGGCTACTCGTTGGCCAACACTACCTGAGGAGCTTCCAATAACCATTCCCGGAACATAAGCTAATCCCGAAATAGTTCCCGAAACCGGAGCAGTGACAATTGGAGAAACTAATTGATAAGCCAACCACGCATTATTAACAGCACTTTCCGCTTGTTTGATAACTTGCTGTTGATTTTTGTATTTTGCCTCTGCCGCTAACCATTCATCATTTTGTTGAATATAGGTGGGATCGGTAGGTTCCAATTCTCGGGCAACCGCATCATTAATAAACTTCTGGTTTGCTTGCCACATTGTTGAATCCAAACTCCACAACGTTGCTTTTGCCGATTCCAAATTATTTTTTGCCGATAAATAAGCATTCCAAGCCGAAGTCGCTTTTTGTTTACCCAATAAATCTAGCTCAATTTCCATAATTTTTTGGCCGGCTTTAACTTTATCGCCATCTTTTACATAAACTTTTTTAACCATTCCCGTTGCTTGGGTAGTAACTTCAAAAATATTGGCAGTCACTACCGAACCAGAAGCAGAGACGGACCAAACAATCGTTCCCCGCTCTACTTTTGCAGTCTGGTATTGAGGTTTTTTTCCTTTATTTAAAAATGCCTTTAAAATAATACCAAGAAGAAGAATTAAAAAAATTATTAAAATCGCAATTTTTTTTCTTTTTTTAAAAAATTTAATAATCTTCATAATTTAGGTATCCTCCTTTCTCCCGGCGTAGGAAATTTGGTGATAATTCTTACTACCTTTGCCTTAATTACCCCTTCTTTTTCTTCAGGTTCTCCTATAACTATCACTTGATCGCCTTCTTTAAAATCAGAAAACTTAATTTCTGTACCGTTTTGTCGTAAAACGGTATTTTCCTCAATTAAAACCGTTTTTAAAGCACCATTTCTTTCTTTAACTACCAGTGAATTCTCTCCAATTGAATCAATTATTCCTACCACTCCATGACCAAACCTTGGAGGAATAAACTCTCGCGGGGCAACAATTCTTTTTTCCCAAAAAGGAAAAAATCCCGGCTGACGAGAACCAATTAGAAATCCCAACAAAAAAACTAATACAAGCAAAAAAGCCATTAACAACCCAATTCCTATCCCTATTAAAATTTTTTTACGTTCTTTCATTTAACCTCCTTTAATTTAATCCTTTAATTTAATTAATTTTTTACTAAAAAAGATAATTAAAAATAACAAAAAGGTAGTAGTTAAAATATTAATTAATGGTAAATTTTCTCCTATCGCCAATAAGGCTAAATACCAATGTTTAGAATAAAATACTATTTCGGATAGTAATATTTTAAAATAATCAAATATTCCAAAAAAATTTAAATTTTGCCAAAGCTCAAAAAGGGAATAAACAAAAAAAGCTAAAATTATTCCAAAAGAAAAGCTCAATAAAACCGGTTTTTTGTATTCTTTGATTAATTTATTAGAAAAAGTAGGCATTAAAGATAAGGTTGCCAACAATACCTTCTTTCTTCCATAACTTTTCGCTAAGTCTTGGAAAACCCAAGATAAAGAATTACTAATAATAATATTTTCTTTAACTGCGGGTGAATACCAATAAGCTTTACCAATTTTCTCTCTTTTCAAAAATCCCTTTTTATAAAGTTTATCCATTACTGTCATAATAGTGGTATAAGCTAATTTCTTTTTTGTCTTTAATGTTTTAAGTACTTCTCCAACATTTATCTTTCCCTTCTTCCAAATTACTAACATTACCTCTCTTTCAAGAGGACCCAAAAAATTTTCTACCTTAAATAGTAACGGTAAATTTTTATTACTATGCTTCATAGTAGATAAATAATATTATAATGGAGAAAAATTTTTGTCAAGAAGGAAAAATTATCTTATTAAAAATCTGTTTGTTGTTATTAATAAATTATAGAGAGGATGAGCAATCAAACTCCCAAGTAAAGAATTACCCCCTTTTGGATGACGACCGTAGCTAAAATAAATACCAATTAAAAAAATTATTAGAGCTGGTAATAAATAATAACCTTTAATGACATGAACAAGCATAAAGAAAAAATTAGTAATCAAAATACTTAAATTTGCTCCTAAATACTTTTCAAATTGCCCCTGAAGATAACCACGAAAGAAAAACTCTTCCCCTACCGAACCAATAACTAATATCGGCCAGTCAGTAGTTAAGCCCCAAACTTTTCCCATAAATTTATACCTTAAAAATAAAGCAGTCGGCAATAAGAAAGCAAAAATTAAGCCATTAACCGGATTACCTAAACGAATCCCCATTTCTGAAAGATTAGTTTTCTTAAAAAGAAACAAAATAAGAGGAATAAGATAAAGAGCCCAAAAATATAAATCGCCTGTTCCAGGGATAATTTTTTTCAAACCATAAATTAAACAAATCAAAAATCCCAAAAAAATCGGTAGCCAAAGTTTTTTACTCACAACAATTAAAATTTATAATTTTAAAATGCTTATTGTCAAGCACAAATTTGATAGTTATTTTAGTTTTTTTCAATAATAAACTTAACATCTCTTTATAAAAAAATTTGATAATTTTATCCCCTTTTATTTCTTATATTACGAAAATTATACGAAAAGATTTTAAAAAACTTATTTTTAGAAAATCCGACAATTCATAAAAACTAAAAGAAGAACCGTTAAGTTTTACCTACTGGCTAATCTCTCTTTTTTCTTAGATAAATAAAAATTTTGTAAAGACGGACAAAGAATTTTACAGTCATTATATAATTCCGTTGAAGAGGTAAAAAATCAAAATATTTTTGCTCCTCTCGTTTTTAAGACACTCACTATTCTTTTTAGAAGTAAATTAGAAAGCCCTCTTAAAACTTTTTCTATCCATAATCAAATTTGCCCTCAATCTCCGGTCCCTTTATTAAAATAGTTAAAATTCATCTCCGCCTTTTGGTTCCTAACCTTCGATGAAAAATAAAAATCATTTGAGCCTTTTGGTTCCTAACCTTCGATGAGATGAGGTTAAAATTTTAGCCTTTTGGTTCCTAACCTTCGATGGGTGGAGATAATTTTGAAGCCTTTTGGTTCCTAACCTTCGATGCTCCTAAATTTGGACCATGCCTTTTGGTTCCTAACCTTCGATGTTGGGGGAAAAATTTCTACGCCTTTTGGTTCCTAACCTTCGATGTTGTGGAGTTTGTGCCTGAGCCTTTTGGTTCCTAACCTTCGATGACGCTTCCGTCTTTGTAAGCCTTTTGGTTCCTAACCTTCGATGCAACCTCCTCTAATTGATGCCTTTTGGTTCCTAACCTTCGATGCCCGTTGACCATTTCCCCAGCCTTTTGGTTCCTAACCTTCGATGTCGATGGTTCTAGCGGGTTGCCTTTTGGTTCCTAACCTTCGATGGTGGGGGGAGTCGCCGGCGCCTTTTGGTTCCTAACCTTCGATGAGTTTAACAAAAAAATTTCCAAAAATCAAGCCAAATTTGACTTTAATATATCCTATAATATATAATAAATGAAAATTTTTCTGATATATTTTGCTATTTCAACATGAAGAAAAAAACAAAAAGAAAAGTTTATCTTTGGTTGCCTTACTTAAGTAAAATAGAGGTTTTTCCTCAAAATGTCAAATTTGAATATAAAGGAGGAAAACAAAAAATAAAATGGACAAAAATTCATTCTATTATGATTTATGGAGAATCATGTGATTTATCGCAAGATTTTTTTGAAAAATGCGCATTTTATAAAATTCCGATAATTATTCATAGAAGAAATATTCCCCGAGCGGTAATCGCCAGTCCCACCTTACCTCCCGATCAGGAAAATCTTTTAAGCAAACAAATCTTATTTAGAGAAAAAGAGAAGAAAAGGGCTTATATTGGTAAAAAATTACTTCAGGCCAAATTTAAAGGTATGAATTGGCTTTTACCAATTAACAGAGACTTACTTTACGGAATTTTTTCTTTAGACAAAATGCTTTCAGTAGAATCATGGCACGCTAAAATATATTGGGAAAAATATTTTTCCAAATTAGGAGAAATAAAAGGAAGAAGAGAAGAGGGTAATATCTACAAACCAATCCTTGACGCAGTGTCAAAATTTTTAAGTGGTATAATGCTAAGATGGATTCTTTATCATAATTTAAGTCCTTACCATGGATTCCTTCATAAACCAACAGATTACCCAGCGTTAGTCTACGATTTAATGGAACCTTACCGAGGTTATTTTGATAAGGTTGTTTTTGATACAATTAAAAATACTTCAAAAGAAAAAAACAATGAAACTAAGTTAACTGCCTTAACTATTGAAAATATTAAAAAATTTTTAGATACCAAAGTATATGTTGAAGCTACCCGTCAAATAGTTACATTTCAAGAAATTTTGCATGGAATAGTCTTAGCTTTAAGAGCTTATCTTTTAGGCAATACTAAAAGATTTATTGTTCCCCTCCCCTCAAAACCAAACGGAGGAAGACCAATAAAGGCGGGGTATCAGTTATATGGTCATAAAGCAGGAATCACCAATTTTTGGCCAGAAACAAAGCAAATCGCCGAAGAATTTGAAAGGGTATGGTTAATATAAAGAACTCTAAAATTTTAAAGAAAGTACCTCAATAATTTCCTTTCTGTCGATACCTTGTAAAGAGTTTATTGTCTTTTCAAGAAAAGATCTACCGGCATTTTCTCCCGAAGAAACCAATCCCGAAAATCGCAAATAACCTCTTAAGGCCATCATAAAACTGGCTTGAATATCAGCATCAGCAATAAATTGACAAAACGGACAGACAAAAATCGCACTATTACCTCTTTTTTTCCTAAAAATATCAATTTTATTTTCTTTTAAAATATCTCCTGTGTATTTTTCTAAAACTTCACTCCTTTTACTAACCGGCGGTCGAGAAAAATCTTGAACAATTTTACGCAATATTTTTAAACTATCATTGTTCTTTTTAAATTTAAATCCCTCTTGATAATCTTTTATGCTTGAAACATAACCTTTCATTTCACCATAAGGAGTTTTCATTGTAATGATTTTTCCTTCTTTTTTTATAATCTCAATTTCTTCCAAATCCTTTTCTTTAATTTGATAAACACTTCGCAAGCATTTTATGCAGGTATAACTTGAAGCATAAGCGCTCACATTTCGCCCCACCCACTTAGCACCTTCTCCCCAAATATGTTTATGAATTTGTTTATCTGCTTCTATTTCAAATTTAGTATCTGCTCTTTTAACACTGTTATAGATCTT
The DNA here is from genome assembly GCA_049720225.1 of Microgenomates group bacterium. Taxonomy (GTDB): domain Bacteria; phylum Patescibacteriota; class Microgenomatia; order PFEM01; family JBNASD01; genus JBNASD01. The sequence continues at coordinate 363,143 of JBNASD010000001.1, forward strand.
TGTTGTTCTTCCGCTACCAGTTTCAAAATTAGTAATCGAATCCTCATACACTATAGACGAACCCTTTTGAGTAACTATAAGGTGAACTCTATTTCTTAATGCTCCAATTGCATTTTCCCTTATTCTCGCAACAATACTATCTTCCTCCTCAAATATTCCCTCTCTTGTTTTTTGTTGAATTTCTACAAATTTATCTTTTATATTAGCAATATTTTTATCTTCTATAAAACCTACAATTGGTTTTCCATTTTTATCCTTTAAAATTTCAATTCCCAAAATCTTGTATGTTTCTTTATCATAATTGAAATTCACAAGACAGTAAGCTAATCCATATTCTCCAACATCGACGCCTAATATAGGATAATTAAGACGAGATAAATCTCTTTCCTCCCTCTCTTTTCCCTTAGCAATCATTTTAAGGGGAGCTAATTTTTGTAATTTAGTGATAGGTTTTAAATTAAAGGGAATAGCCACATAAAGTTTATTTTTTCTTCTTTCTTTTTCATCAGTTACAGGTAAAAATACTGGTCTTTGTGCGTTTAAATCCCACTCTATCTGATATCTTCTTTCTACAATAAAATTCCACTCGCTTAAATTAACTTCTATATTTTCCCATCCTTTTGGACGATAAAGATATTTATCTAAGAACTGAAGTTGATAAGGAGAGGAAGAAACTCTAAAAAGATAATTTTTAACCTCATCTACAAGAAAAACAGGATTTATTCCGTTTTTAGTTAAAGCAAGAGAATTAAAACTTTCAGTTTTCTTTTTTTCTGCTGCTCTTCCTAATGATAAAACATAATAGTGCTTTTTCATTAACTGTTTTCTTTCTTCGGAATTATTTGGTTTAGAATTTATTTCTTTTGAAAGATAAATTTCGGCATCATTTGGAATATAATAAAGTCTAAATTTTTTGTCAGCTCCTACTACCTGAACAGAATATTGAGCGCTATATTTTCTTTTAGAATATAAAGTTGCCGCTCCCCTTATTTCGGAAAAAATTAAACTTTGAATTATAAAACCAAATTCATTTTTTGAATATTTTTTACTATTAAAAAGCTCTACATACCTTTTAGCTTGAGAAAAATTATTTAGTATTAATTCATTAAGTTCATAAATTTGTTTTTTATTAAAACGCAAAAGCAAAGAAATTACATTTTTACTTAGTTCAACCCAATCAAGAAGTACTTCTCTTTCTTTTAATAATTCATCATTTTTAAAAGAAGATAAAAACTCAATAAGTAAAAATATTTCCTTTTCAAGCTTTTCAAGATAATTATTAGTTTTAATTTCTATTTTTTTGAGAGTACCTTTTGCGTATGGGCTTTGGTAAAATATGTAATTACTCCTTTGAGATTTATCTTTTATTTTTTCCCATTCTTCATTGGTTACATTTTCTTGAAGTAATTCTTCGTACTTTTTTCTAAACAAAGAAGAATTTATTGCTCCCTCACTATATTTATTCCAAAAAAACTGGAGAAATTTTCTATAAAAATCTTCGGGAGTTTCTTTTTCTCTTTTTATAACTTCAAAAGTTTCCAAAATAGAAAATGATTCCTTCAGATAAGATAAAAGTTTTTTAACATTCTCAATTCCATCTTTCAAAATTGGTATTGTTTGATTAACAAATTTTTCGTTTTTCCGTCTTGTTGCCTCGCCATAAAAAGCAACTGGTTTATAAATCTTCTCATAAAGACCTTTAAAAGCTTCAAATTTATTAACTTTTGTTTCGTCTTCCTCTTTTTTAATATATGCTTGATAAAAAAAGTTAAGTCTTCTTTTGACTAAAGAAAGAAGCGACTCAAAAACTTGATAATTTTCTTCTGCTTTGATATTTTTGTTTTCATCCGTAAAAAATTTTTCCAAGACAGATAATAACTCTAAAATATCTTCTTTTTCTTTAACAGCATCGCCGGTAAAATGTTGATTTTTAAGATATTCTTTAGCTTTAATAAGGTTCTTTTTAAAATCATTAAGTTGTTCATCAAGTTTAATTTTTCTTTTTTGATAATTTGTAAACCAACTTTGAAGCTTTCCACCAAAAACACTCCTATATTCATGCCAACCATTTATCAACGGTAAAGATGGTTGACTTAATAATTTTGCTTTTTCGGATAAAAAATTAAGAGATTCTAATACTTTTTCTTTTTCACTTTCTAAGAGGGGAAAAATCATCTTTTGTGCTTTATAAATCTCTTCGATATCGTTTTTTTGGAGACTCTTTAATACTACCCCAAAAAAATTAGAAAAACCATTAAAGTTATTTGATAAACCCAAAATTGATATTAATAAATTTTTATCTTCAAGCCATTTTTCTCTTTTATTGACTAAGTCTTCTAAATTTACATTAAAATTTAAATTTTCAATTAACTCAGGAATAATAAAAAATGTTAAATCAGCATATTTTCCCTTTGGTTTACAACTTTCTAATATAGATTTATCTAAATTATATTCTTTTTTCCAAAACTCATATTGTTTTTTACCATCCAAAACTAACTTTCCTTTATCATTGAAGAAAGAGTTTACGATAAAATCTACTTCTTTTTTTGCATCAGAAGAAATAATTTCGTAGAAATTCTCTTTTTTTAATAAAAAATCTTCCTTTAAGTAATTAATAATTCTTTTATAAAAGGATTTTTTAGTACTTAAACTCCTAACTGGGTCTCTTTCTAAAATCTCTTTAAACTTTTCTTTTTTAAAAATTTTAGTTATTCGAGGAGACGCTTTTTCCCAAATAATATCAATGGGAGAAGGAAGGTGATATTTATTTCTTATAAAAACTATTAATTCAGACGAAGTTGGCATCCAAATAACTCCCGCTTTTAAACAATCTTTCCAAAAATCAAATAATGTATAAGGAGTTTTTCCTAAGGCAGTATAAACAAGATAGTCATTTAAATTTAAATCTCCTCTTATTTTTAAATCATCGCTAATAACTGCTTCTTCAAATTTTTTAAGAAATTCTTTTGTTTCTTGAGTAGGAGTTAAGGGAACAAGGGGATATTTTATAGTTCTTATTATTGCTCCACCAGAGAATAATATTCTTTCTTTATGAAGCCGATAGCCGGCAATTTTCTTTTTCTTCATAAATAATCCGGCAATTTAAAATGTGCGCCCTTGCACTGTCCCTTTCGGGACCCTCTTTCGAGGTAAGGCATCCAGTCTTTCGACTGGGGAAAGCGCAAGGGCGCTTGGGTTAGGAACCCATATAAATTTTAGAACAATTTTTAATTAAAAATCAAGTCTCAATTTGAATTTAATACTCAATTGTTCGGTCCCGGATCGGGATAGTGGCATTTCTTCCATTTTTTTCCAGAACCGCACCAACAAGGATCATTACGTCCAATTTTCTTTTTTCCGGAAATTACTGGTTTTACTGCGGAAGTTGGAGAGGAAAGTCCCATCATATCCTGTTGATCAATATTAGTCATCATTGGACGAGAAATTGGTTTTTCCACTAGCTGAACTCTAAAAATGCGTCTAGCTACCTCTGTATTAATTGAATTCATTAATTTTTCAAAAGAAGCATAGGCTTCTTTTTTATATTCCACTAAAGGATCCATTTGACCATAACCTCTTAATCCAATTCCCTCTCTTAAATCATCCATCGCGTCTAAATGATCAATCCAGAATTTATCAATAGCAGATAACCATAAAATTTTTTCTGCTTCCCGCATTGTATTAGAACCCATTTGCTTCTCTTTCTCTTCATAAGCTTTTAAGATAATTTCTGAAAGAAATTCAAATCTCTTCTGTGGATCAGTATTTCTTAAAAGTTGCTCTTTTAATTGGTTTTGAGAGGGTAAATCTAAGGGCAAAATTTCACAAAATTCATTTACTATTTGATTTTCAGTTTCTAAAGTAGCAATTAATTGAATTTCATTAAGAAGAATTTCTTTAACTTCTTCTTTTATTCCCTCCTCCGCGGTTAAAATTTGGTCTCGTTTTTTATAAATAATTTCTCTTTGTTTATTCATCACATCATCATACTCAACCACTCTTTTCCTTAAATCAAAGTTAAACATTTCAACTTTCTTCTGCGCTTGCTCAATTGCTTTAGAAACCATCTTATGTTCTATCGGTTGATCCTCAGGAATTTTTAAGGTATCCATTAATCGGGAAATTTGTTCTCCACCAAAAATCCGCATTAAATCATCTTCTAAAGAAACAAAAAATCGCGAAGAACCAGGATCTCCCTGACGTCCTGCTCTTCCCCGAAGCTGATTATCAATCCGTCTTGATTCATGTCTTTCGGTCCCAATCACATGAAGACCGCCTAATTTCACTACTTTATTATGTTCTTCTTCCCACTCCTTTTCTTCTCGACCTTCTTTTGTTCCTCCTAAAATAATATCTACTCCTCGTCCAGCCATATTGGTAGCTACAGTCACCGCTTTTAATCGCCCTGCTTGGGCAATAATTTTTGCTTCTTTCTCATGATGTTTAGCGTTTAATACCTGATGAGGAATCCCCTTTCTTTCTAAAAAGCGAGAAATAATTTCGTTTTTCTCAATTGAAGTAGTTCCCACTAAAACTGGTTGACCTTTTTTATAACACTCCTCTATTTCTCTTACCACCGCGGCATATTTGATCCGCATATTTTTATAAACAACATCCGGATAATCAATCCGAATCATCGGTTTATTAGTAGGAATCACTACCACATCTAATCCATAAATTTGACGAAATTCCTCTGCCTCTGTCGCTGCCGTTCCTGTCATTCCCGCTAATTTCTCATACATCCGGAAATAATTTTGAAAAGAAATCGTGGCTAAGGTAATTGACTCTTGTTGAATTGGCACTCCTTCTTTAGCTTCCACTGCTTGGTGCAAACCATCAGACCACCGCCGACCAAACATTAATCGACCAGTAAATTCATCAACAATAATTACTTGGTTATCTTTAACAACATAATCTCGATCTTTTAAAAATAATGTTTTTGCTTTCAAAGCATTCTCAACATGGTGAATTGTATCGTAATCTTCTTCATAAAGATTTTTTACCCCTAATTTTCTTTCTAATTTGCGAATTCCGTAATCGGTTAAAGTTACCGTTTTTAATTTTTCGTCAATTTCGTAATCAGTTTGAGGATCAAGCGTTTCAACTAATTTAGCAAATTGATAATATTTTTCGGTTGGTTCGGTATCGGGAGCAGAAATAATTAAGGGGGTACGCGCCTCATCAATTAAAATCGAATCAACTTCGTCAACAATAGCAAAATGGTGTCCGCGTTGAACTTTATCTTCAATTCGATAAACCATATTGTCACGCAAATAATCAAAGCCAAATTCATTATTGGTCCCATAAGTAATATCCGCTAAATAAGCTTCTTTTCGAGAAACCGGCTTTAAATGGCGTAATCTTTCGTCATCTTGACCTGGTTGATTGTAATTTAAATCAAGCAGAAAAGCTTGTTCATGAATAATACATCCTAAAGATAAACCGGCAAAATTTAAAGCCTTCCCATACCAACCCGTATCCCGGCGGGCCAAATAATCATTGACCGTTACTACATGAACTCCCTTTCCCTCTAAAGCATTTAAATAGGCGGCAATCGCCGCTGACAAGGTTTTTCCTTCTCCGGTTTTTTGTTCGGCAATTTTTCCTTGATGCAAAGCAATTGCTGCCATTAATTGAACATCATATGCTCGCTCACCAACTACTCGCCGAATTGCTTCTCTTGCTAAAGCAAAGGCCTCCGGAAGTAAATCATCTAAATTTTCTCCACCTGCAATTCTTTCTTTAAATTCCGCGGTTTTTTTAGGAAACTGACTATCTTTTAGTTTTCTAAACGCCGGTTCTAAAGAGTTTATTTTTTCTACTAATGGCCTTAATTTTTTTAATTCTTTCTCCTGGAAATCAAAAAATTTAGCAATAAATTTAAACATAGCTTAATTTTAACATACCTGTGTTTGTTAAAATATAAACATGGCAATCAAATTTGCAACCTACAGTTTAGGTTGTCGTACTAATCAAGTCGAGTTAGAAGAAATTCAAAAAAAATTAGCCAATTTGGGATTTTTACCCGTCCAACTAAATCAATCTCCCGAAATAATTATTTTCAATACCTGCGTGGTAACTCAAAAAGCAGAAAAAGAAACAAGAAATATGATTCGCCAATTAAAAAGAAAAAATCCCCAAGCCTTTTTAGTGGTTTTAGGTTGCGCAGTTACTGCTCATCAAAAAAAATTAATCAATCTTCCCCAAGCAGATTTGTTTTTAGGAAATCAAGAGAAAGATAAACTAATAAGTGTTTTAAAAAATAAATTTCTCCCTTTTTCTTCCGAAAAACCTAAAAAAGTTAAAAGTAAATATCAAGAAGGAGGAAGAGCTTTCATAAAAATTCAAGAAGGATGTGCTCGTCAATGTAGTTATTGTATTACCACTATTCTAAGAGGAAAACCGAAAAGTAAAACCGCAAAAGAAATAATAGAAAAAATTAACCAACTTCCTAAAAATATAAAAGAAGTAGTTTTAGTAGGAACCGCAATTGATCAATGGGGAATTGACTTGTCACCTAAAAAAAATCTTTTGTTTTTATTAAAAGAAATTATTAAAAAAACAAAAATCCCTAAAATTACCCTTTCTTCATTAAATCCTGAGGGGTTAAATAAAAATTTGGCCGAATTTATCATTTCTAATTCTCGTTTTTCTTCATTTTTTCATCTTTCTTTACAATCTGGTTCAGAAAAAGTTTTAAAGGATATGGGAAGAAAATATCAGTTTAATCAATTAAACAAAATAATCCAATTAATTAAATCAAAAAGACCTCAGTTTGTTTTAAGAGCAGATATTATTGTTGGTTTTCCTACAGAAACAGAAGAAGATTTCCAAAAAACAGTCCAATTAATTAAACAATTAAAAATTGCGTTTGTTCATATTTTTCCTTTCTCTCATCGCCCCGAAACTCTGGCTTTTAAAAAAATAAAAAAAGGTGAATGGCAAGATTTACCACTTGAAATTAAAAAGAAACGAGCAAAAATTATCCAAAAAGAAACGGAAAAAATAAGAAAAGAAATAGCGGAAAGTCTAAAAAATAAAATTTTAGATTGTCTTTTATTAACAAAGGCCAATCATTATTGGGAAGGACTAGCAGAAAATTCTTTTCCGGTTAAAATAAAAGGAAATAATTTTAACCAAGGAGACTTAATAAAAGTAAAAGTTATAGACTTCAAAGATAATTTTTTGTGGGGGAAAGTTTTAAGCTCCTGATTTAATTTTTTTAAATCCGCAATATTTTTGTAAAACTTCAGGTACCAAAACTGAACCATCAGGTTGTTGATAATTTTCGAAAATCGCAATCAAAATTCGCCCCATCGCTACTCCGGTATCATTAACAGTATGACAAAAGTTTTTTTCTCCTTTTTGATTGACAAATTTTATATTCATCCTTCTTGCCTGATAATCAGTGGTATTGGTAGCGGACATTGTTTCCATATATTCCCCACTTATCGGCAACCAAACTTCAACGTCATATTGTTTAGCCGAAGCATGATAGCCCATATCAGCGCTACATTTCTGCCAAACTCGGTAGGGAAGTTTTAAAGATTGTAAAAACCATTCATTAATTCCCACCAAATATTCTAAAATTTCTTCTGATTGATAAGGATGACAAATAACATCCATCTCCAGCTTATCAAATTGATGAACTCTTTTCATTCCCCGCACATCTTTTCCCCACGAACCAGCTTCAGAACGAAAACAAGAAGTATAAGCCATCACTTTTATCGGTAAATCCTCTTCTTTCAAAATTCGATCAGCAAAATAAGCAAATAAAGGGGGTTCAGAAGAACCAACCAAATTTAAACTTTCTTTCTCTTCAACATTTTCTTCTTTTATTTTATAAATCTGATCTTTTCCCTGAGGAAAATGACTGGTACCAAACAAAACCCAATCTTTTACCAATAAAGGTACCACCATGGGAATAAAATTTTCTTTTAAGAGTTTATTTTTTAAAAACTCAAAAAGGGCAAATTGTAAAATTACTGCTTGCTTTTTCAAATAAACAAACCGACTCCCGGAAACCTTAGCTGCTTGTTTAAAATCTAAAATATCTAATTTTTCTCCCAACTCAACATGTTCTAATCCTTGTTTTTTGGGCATAAATTTTTGGGAATACCAACCTTTACCTAATTTTTCTTTTGGTAAATAACCTTTATTAGGAAGCCAAACTTTAATTTCTATATTATCTGCCTCACTTTTCCCTTCTGGAGTATCTTCAGAAGGCAAATTAGGAATTTCGTATAAAAGAAGCTTTAGTTCTTCTTCAACTGCCCTTAAATCGGGTTCTAAACGTCGAAGAGTTTCTTTTATTTTTCTTCCTAATTCTTTATCTTGGGGAGTTAATTTATTTCTTTGTGCTCTTAATTTTTCAATTTCCCCAATTAATTGTCGGCGAGTTTCATCAACTTTTAAAACTCGATCAACAATTTGAGGATCAATTTCTCTTTTTGCGATTCCTTCTTTAACTTTTTGGGGATTTTGGCGAATAAAATTGATATCAAGCATTTTTAGGATAACAGGATTATAAGATAACAGTGAATAGTCATAATAATGGTCGTTTTTGGCGTAATTTTTTAAGGGTAACGGTTAACATTTTTATTACTTCTTTGTTTTTAGATAATATTTCTTCAACTTCTTGATTTAAATCTAAATATAAATCTTTAATTAACTCAAGCCAATACTCAGTTTCATTTGCCGAACCTAGAGCCATTAAAATAAATCTTGAATATTCTTTACCTTTATATTTTCCAAATCCTTCAGCAATATTAGCTCCTACCGAAAAGCTTGATCTTAAAATCTGGTCAGAAATTATCCATGAAACTTTCTCATTTGGTAATTTTCTAATTAATTTTACTATTAAAAGACTTACCTCTTTAGCTCTTTGCCAAAATTTCAAATCTTTATAACTTCCAACAGTTCCTTGACTGGTCACTTTTTTCCTTTAGTCCTATAATCCTAATTCTTTACTAACATTCTTCATTGCTTCTAATCCGATTGCTATAAATTCCTCCAAACTTAATCCCAATTTTTCTTGACATAAGGCAATATCTTCTCTTCTTGTTCCTCGGGCAAAAGATTTTTCTTTAAAACGATTTAAAACATTCTGAACAGTTAAATCTGCTAATTTTTTACTTGGTAAAACTAAAGTAGCAGCAACAATTAAACCTGTTAGACTATCCCCACAAAAAAGTGCCCAATCCATTTTTGTTTTTGGTGCTATTCCTGTATGACTCCAATTATGAGAAGCCATTGCTTGAGCAACATTTTCCGGAATTTCTTCTCCTTTTTTTCGCAACCATTGAGTAATCTGAATTCCCTGCTTTTCTGGAGGTACCTCTGGACAATAATCTCCATCATGAAGTAACCCTGCCATCATCCATTCTTCTTTGGTTCCCCCCAAATTTTTCTCTCCTTTGGCAACTAAAGCATCATAAATACCCCCCATTAATGCCTCACAAGCCAACATATGCTTAATAATGTTCTTATTGCTAATTTTTTGATTTAAGAATTCTAAAGCTTTTTGACGATTAATCATTTTTTTCTTTTAAAATAGGAAATAGAATTACTTCGCGAATATTAGGCAAATCACCTAAAATCAGAAGTAACCGATCAATTCCAAATCCTATTCCTCCCGCTGGCGGCATTCCGTACTCTAATGCTTCAATAAAGTCTGCATCATAAGGATGGGCTTCCTTATCTCCCTTTTCTCTCTCTTTAAATTGTTCAATAAATCTTTCCTTTTGATCAAGGGGGTCATTAAGTTCTGAATAGGCATTGGCTACCTCAAAACCTCCTATATAAAGTTCAAACCTTTCTACGTATCCTGGTTTATTAGGGCAATCTTTCGCTAAAGGAGAAATATCGCGAGGTAAATCATAAATAAATGTAGGTTGAATTAATGTAGGTTCTATCTCTGCAGAAAAAATTTTATCAATAATTTTTCCTTTAGTAGTTGCATTTTCTAAGAAAATTTTCTTTTTTTTAGCATATTCTTTTAATTCTTTTATCTCTACTTTATTTATATCTAATCCTGTTTTTTCTAAAAAAACGTTTCTCATTGGAATTTTTCTCCACCCATTCTTAAAATCAATCTCTTGTCCTGCGAATTTTATTTTAAGGGTTTTTTTTGTTTTCTTCAATAAAAAGATTATTAATTCTTTCGCTAAATCCATTATTTTTAAATAATCAGCATAAGCTTGATAAATTTCTAAAAGAGTATATTCTGGATTGTGTTTTGAAGAAAAACCTTCATTGCGAAAAACTTTTCCTAATTCATAAACTTTCTCGTATCCTCCAACTAAGACTCTTTTCAAATAAAGTTCTGGGGCTATTCGCAAATAAAAATCTTGATGAATATCTTCCATATGAGTTACAAAAGGACGCGCCGTTGCTCCGCCAGCAATTGGTTGCAAAATTGGAGTTTCCACCTCAATAAATCCTTTTTTATTTAAAAACTCTCTTACAGCAAAAATTATTTTACTTTTTAAAATAAAAATTTCTCTTACGGAAGGATTAATTAATAAATCTAAGTATCTTTTTCTATGTCGTACTTCAAGGTCTTTTAATCCTTCCCATTTTTGCGGTAAGGGCCTTAAAGATTTTGCTAAAATTTGAAAATCCTCTACCAAAATAGAAATTTCTCCCGCTTTAGTTTTAAATACTTCTCCTTGAGCTGCTAAGAAATCTCCTTCATCTAAAAGTTCTAAAAGTTTTAATAATTTTTCTGAAAGCTTGTCTTTTTTGAAAACTAACTGAATTTTTCCGGTTTCATCATAAAGATCAAAAAAGGCAATTCCTCCATGAGTTCTGATAGCCATAATTCTTCCGGTAACGGCTACCTTTTCTCCCAACATTTCTCGCGCTTGGGAAATTAGTTGATCTCTTTTACAAGAAGGAGGATAAGGATTAATTCCTAATTCTTTAATTTTTTTTAATTTCTCTAAACGAATTTTTCTTAACTCTTGAAGAGGTTGCGCCATTGAGAGTTATTTTACTCAATTTTGGTGATTAAGTAAACTATTTTCCCTACCGGGGCTTCCATTTCAATAGTATCGCCAACTCTTTTTCCTAAAAGAGCTTGACCTAAAGGAGAAGTATAAGAAATTTTTCTTGAAGCAGGATCTGCTTCCCACTCACCAACGATATAAAAGTCAATCTCTCTTCCTTCGCCGTTTTTAACAATTACCCGACAACCAAAATTTACCTGAGAACAATTTTGATGACCATTATCCACTACTTTTGCCCGCGCTAAAATTGATTGAAGCTCTTCAATTCTTCCATCAATCATTCCTAAATCCTCACGAGCATGAGTGTATTCGCTATTTTCGGCTAAATCTCCTGCTTGACGGGACTCAGAAACTCTTTCAACAATATAAGGTCTTTTTTTCAATAGCTCTTCTAGCTCTTTCTTAAGAGCCATTAATCCTTGGGGGGTAATTAGAATTCGGTCTGAATTATTATCTAACATACCTTTAAAAATGGGGATTTAAAATATGTAAAAAGGGATAATAAAACATTTTAAAAGATTTGTCAAGTAGAACAAATTAAATTATAATATGGTAAACGGCCCCATCGTCTAGTGGTCTAGGACATCAGGTTCTCAGCCTGGTAACCGGGGTTCGAATCCCCGTGGGGTCACTTTATAATGCTGACCAAAATTTTATCGGCTGCCCATTTTGGTCTAGAAACAATTCCTATTGAAGTAGAGGTTAATGTCTCCCAAAAAGGATTTCCCTCTTTTAATATTATCGGTCTTCCCAATAAAGCGGTAGAAGAAGCAAAAGAGAGAGTAAAAACCGCTCTTCTTAATTCCGGTATTGAACTTCCGGAAGCAAAAATTATTGTTAATTTAGCTCCTGCTGATATTCCCAAAGAAGGTTCGTGTTATGACCTTCCTATCGCAGTAGGAATTTTAGCTTCCTTAGGATTAATTACTCTTCCGAAAGAAAAATCTTTTTTTTATGGTGAACTTTCTTTAGATGGCTCTTTAAGACACACTAAGGGGATTTTCCTTTTAGCTTTAGCCGCTCAAAAATTAAAAGTGAAAAACATTTTTATTCCCGAAATTTCTGCCTCCGAAGCTCGGGTAGTAAAAAAAATAAATATTTATCCTTTAAAATCACTTTCTCATTTAATCAATCATTTACGAGGAAACGAATTAATTGAAAAACTTCCCTCTTTAGATTTTGAAGAAATTAAAGAAGAAGAAAATTTAGAATTTGATTTTTCGGAAATTTTAGGTCAACAACAGGCAAAAAGAGCCTTAGAAATTGCCGCCGCCGGTGGTCATAATGTCCTTCTTCAAGGACCACCTGGTGCTGGCAAAACGATGCTTGCCCGTTGTTTACCGGGAATTCTTCCTCCTTTAAGTGAAGAAGAAAGTTTGGAAGTTACCAAAATTTATTCTTTAAGCGGAAATATTCCTCCTGGTGTCTCTCTAATTACTAAAAGACCTTTTCGAAGTTGCCATCATACCACTTCCAAAGCAGGTTTAATTGGTGGAGGAAGCCCACCCCATCCCGGAGAAATTTCTTTAGCTCATTGCGGATTATTATTTTTGGATGAATTTCCTGAATTTCCCCGCTCGGTTTTGGAATCTTTAAGACAACCCCTTGAAGACGGTGTAATTACTATTTCTCGGGCCTCTGGTTCTTTAAAGTTTCCTGCCCAATTTACCTTGGTGGCGGCAGCTAATCCTTGTCCTTGTGGATATTTAGGCGATCCGAAAAAAGAATGTCGGTGTTCTCCCCGACAAATTCTTAATTACCAAAACAAAATTTCTGGACCTTTATTAGATAGAATTGATCTTCATATCAATGTTCCAGCAGTAGAAGTAGAAAATTTAATTTCTTCCTCTTCAAACTCTAATCAGGAAAATTCCTCAACAATTAGAAAGAGGGTTATTAAAGCAAGAAATATTCAACTTAAACGATTAAAAAATACCGGTATTTATACCAATGCCCAAATGAAAAATAAACACATTAAAGAATTTTGCTCGCTTACTCCCGAAGCTAATCTTTTATTAAAACAAGCAGTAAATAATTATAATCTTTCTGCTCGCAGTTTTTTTCGTCTAATTAAAGTCGCTCAAACGATTGCTGATTTAGAAGAAGAAAAAGTGATTACCCAAACCCATATCGCCGAAGCTCTTCAATACCGATTAAGAATTCAAGAATTTTAAATGAAAAAATTAAATTATCAAACAGGAAAAATGGGCGAAAAAATTGCCCAAAATTTTCTTTTAAAAAATGGCTATAAAATTATTGCTACTAATTTTAGAACTTACCTAGGAGAGATTGATATTATTGCCGGGAAAGAAAAAACTTTAGTGTTTGTAGAAGTAAAATTAAAAATTGGAGAAGAATTTGGAACTCCAGAAGAAATGATTAATAAAAGAAAAATAAACCAAGTAAAAATGGTGGCCACCCAATTTTTACAAACTCATCCCCAAATTAAAAGTCAATATTCCTTATGGCGATTAGATGCTATTTGTCTGGTTTTAAATCCTGACGGATCGAGTAAAAGAATTACTCATTGGCAAAATATCGAATTATGAATTTAAAAGATATTGAAATCCAAAAAGTAAATTTAGGGGATAAAAATTATCCAAAAAATTTGGCGAAAATTAAAAATCCCCCTCAAACTCTATATTATCGAGGTATTTTAAATGAGGAGTTATTTAAAAAATCTTTAGCCGTTGTTGGTTCCCGAAGAATGACGCGTTATGGAAAAATGGTAATCGAAAAATTCATTCCTTCTTTGGTAAAAGCCAAAATCACCATCATCTCTGGATTTATGTATGGAATTGATACTGAAGCTCATCAAAAATGCTTAGAATATGGAGGAAAAACAGTAGCTGTTTTGGGAGGAGGATTAAATGTGATTTACCCGCCGGAAAATGAAAAACTTTATTTTCAAATAATTAAAAATGGAGGGGTAATTATTTCTGAATATCCCCCTGATTTTAAACCACAACTTTGGACTTTTCCTCAAAGAAATCGAATTATCTCCGGACTTTCTTCTTTAGGGGTGTTAGTAGTTGAAGCAGGAGAAAAAAGTGGCGCTCTAATTACCGCAAAGTTTGCTCGTCAACAAGGAAAAAAAGTTTACGCTATTCCTGGCCCGATTACCTCTTTATCTTCTTGGGGAACTAATTGGTTAATTAAAAACCATTTCGCTAAAATGGTTACTACTCCGGAAGAAATTTTGGGAAAAAAATCAGAAACTATTTCTTTATTTTCTTTGCAAGATCTTTCCGAAACAGAAACAAAAATCATTGAAGTTTTAAAAAATGAACCTCTAACGGCAGACGAAATGGCCCAAATTCTTGAGAAAGAAATTAAAGAAATTAACCAAAACTTATCTTTATTAGCAATTAAAGGAATTATCTTTGAAGACCAGGGAAAGTACTACTTAAAAATTTAAATTTTTTCTTCGCCTAAGATAATAATCACATCGTAATTTTCTTCTTCTTTTAAAGTTTCCTCTTCTTCATTTAGGGTATATCTTTCTGCTAAGTCTTGTTTAATTAAAGATAAATATTCCTTTTTATCTTCCTTAATTTTAATTACCGTTTCTTTATAATCAAAAGAGTCAGCATTACCGGTGTCAATTTTTGAATACCCAAGAGCTTCTAAGAATTTTGCTCCTTTACTAGCACTTCCCGGAACTCCTGTGCCATTAAGAATTTTAATTTTTAAATCTTTTCTGTCTAAAACGATAGTAGGGGTGGGGGTACTCGTTAGCTCTTCTTCAACCTCAGGCGTAATCTCCGCAGTCAAAGGTTCTTCTTTTTCAATTACTACTTTGCTTCCTTTCATTGTTTTTTGATAAACATAAATTCCCCCACCAACAATTCCTAGACCAATCAAAACTATTATCCCTATTAAAATTGGTCTTAAAATATCAGGTTTTGATTTTTGTTCAATTCCGTCCATTTTTATTTCTTAAAACATATTTTAACACTTCATCCATATGAGAAACAAATATAAATTCAATATCTTTCTTTACGGTTTTAGGAACATCAACTAAATCTTTTTTGTTTTCTTTAGGTAAAATTACCCTTTTAAGTCCTGCTCTATGGGCAGCAATCACCTTTTCCTTTACTCCCCCTATTTCTAAAACTCGACCTCTCAAAGTAATTTCTCCGGTCATTCCAGTATCCACCCTAACAGGGGTTTTTGTCAAGGCGGAAACTAAAGCGGTAGTAATTGCGACCCCGGCTGAGGGGCCATCTTTAGGAACCGCTCCCTCGGGAACATGAATATGAATATCTAAATTTCTATAAAAATCCTTTTTTAAACCTAATTGTTCCCAACGACTACGAACATAAGATAAAGCCGCTTTTCCTGATTCTTTCATCACTTCACCTAGTTGACCAGTAAGAATAAGATTGCCTTTTCCGGGCATTAAAGCCACCTCAATAAACAAAATATCACCACCTGCCTCGGTATAAGCCAAACCGGTAGCAATACCAATTTCGTCCTTTTTCTCAGCCAAAGTTTCGCTGTATTTTCTGGGACCTAAATATTTTTCAATATCTCCCTTAGTTACCCGCTTTTTTATTTTCTTTCCTTCGGCAACTTTGCGGGCAATTTTTCGACAAATAGTGGCTAAACATCTTTCTAACTCCCTTACCCCTGCCTCACGGGTATAACGCCGAATAATTTCATAAACCGCTTTATCTTCAATCTCTATTCCTTCTTTTTCTAATCCATGAATTAAAAGTTGCTTTTTCCACAAATATTTTTTAGCAATATGAAACTTTTCTTCCTCAGTATAACCAGGAAAAGGAATAACTTCCATTCTGTCTCTTAATGCAGGAGGAATGGTATCTAAAATATTAGCAGTAGTGATAAAAAACACCCGCGAAAGATCAAAAGGGACTTCTAAATAATGATCGGAAAATTCTTTATTTTGTTCTGGATCTAAAGCTTCTAATAACGCCGCCGAAGGATCACCATGAAAATCGCGACTTAATTTATCAATTTCATCAAGCATAAAAACAGGATTATTAGTTCCTGCATTTCTAATTCCTTGAATAATTCTTCCCGGTAAAGCACCAACATAAGTTCGCCGATGACCTCTTATTTCCGCTTCATCTCTTATCCCCCCTAAACTCACCCGCACAAATTTTCTTCCTAAGGCTCGAGCAATTGATTTTCCGATAGAAGTTTTTCCTACTCCCGGTGGGCCAACAAAACACAAAATGGTTGGTCCTCCCTCTTTTTCTTGGCTTTCTTTACTTTTTTCTTTTTTTCTTTTTTCTCTTAATTTCATGACCGCTAAATATTCAACAATTCTTTCCTTTACTTTTTCCAATCCCCAATGGTCTTCATCCAAAATTTTGGCTGCTTTTTTAATGGAAACCTGATTAGGAGTTGATTTTGACCAAGGCATATCGGTTAACCAATCTAAATAAGTGCGAATATAAGAATATTCCGGATGATTGGGATTCATTCCCGATAACCGTTTTAGTTCTTTTTGGGCTTTTTTCTCCACCGCCGGAGGCATTTTTGCTTTTTTGATTTTTTCCCTAAGTTCTTTTATATCTTCATTTTCCTCTTCTTTCTCTCCTAATTCTTCTTCGATAATTCGCTTTCTTTCTCGCAAAATACTTTCTCTCATCGTTTCCTCTAATTTCTTTTTTGTTTTTCTATCAATTAATCTCTCTAATTCTAAAACTTTTATCTCATGATCAAGGTATTCTAATGCCTTTAAAAGCCTTTCTTTAACCGAAGAAATTTCTAAAAGTTTTTGTTTCTCGGCGGTTTTTAACTCAAGAATATAACAGATTTGATCAGCTACTTCTTCAGGACTATTTTCACCTAAAAGTTTCATCATCATCATTACCTCTACCCCTTTTCCTAAATTAACTGCTTTTTGAAATTTTTTGATTAAATTTTTAGATAAAGCCAACACTTCATCGGAAGTTTCTTTTTCTTCAGGAATCTCCTCAACTCTTCCTACCAAAAAGGGTTTTTCTGCTTCTATCTCTTTTAACTCAACCCGGGAAATTCCTTTAATCCAGGCATTAATCTCATTTTCTCCCCGAAGTAATCTTTCAATTCTTACCAAAGTTCCAATATGATAAATATCATTAACTGTTGGTTCTTCTATTTGAGAATCCTTTTGACTAAAAAGACAAATTTCTCGATCGCCTTGAAAAGCAGCTTCAACAGCGGCAACCGAGGCAGGACGACCAAAACTTAAAATTGTTTCAATATGAGGAAAAACCACTCCTTCTCTTAAAGCGGCAATGGGCAAAATTTTTTGTTTCTTTGGTATTGGTAAAATATTCATTTTTCTTTTAGCAGTCTAACATATTAATTGCTAAATGTCAAATTTAAATTATTCGTGAATTACCACTCGCGTACCCGGATTCTCTTTAGAGGAATAGACAATGTTTTTATTTTTTGGCAACGCAGGACTGGTCCAGTAAAATAACTTTTCTGCATCAGGAATAGAAAGATTTACACACCCATGACTCATTGGCTGACCAAAATTATTATGCCAATAGGTACCGTGTAATCCATAACTTTTATAAAAATATTGAGTGTAAGGAACATTGGGAAGATAATAATAAGTCCTCGTTCCTTTTATTCCTCCCTCCATTTTAGTATATCTTAATTTTACCCAAATTCGAAATTCTCCTACTGGTGTGGGAGCCCATTTTCCAGAAGAAATTAGAAACTTATAAACTAATTTATCTCCTTCCCAAGCGTACAAAGTTTGTTCTGATAAATCAACTTCTATCCATTTTTCTACATTTTCCGTTCCTAAAACTTTTTCTTCTTCAAAAGGGTAGAAAGAATTTAAAGAAAGTAAATTTGAAAAATCGTAATTAATCGCTTTTCCTACAAAAATAGGTTTTTGAATACCTTTTTCAAAATCACCAGTGGCGTTTGGTGAAGGTAAACAACAACCTGTAAAATTTTCTTCAGAAAAATTTTCCGAAAAGACAGAAAATTTTAATCCTAAAATTATAAATAGAAAAAGAAGCAAAAAGAAAATAAAGGAATTCTTTTTCATTGCGTTTATAGCTTATCATAAATCTTTAATTGTTTCTACAGGATAAAAATGGTAAAATTTTTTTAGTGCGGGATCGTCTAATGGTAGGACATGCGGCTCTGGACCGCAGAATCCTGGTTCGAATCCAGGTCCCGCAGCAAAATTTTTTAATAATTTAAAAACTTGAAATTTTTTGAAAACTTTGAAAAACTAAATTAATGAACAAAAACAAAAGGTTTTTTGTTTTTTTCTTTCTCTTTTGTTTAATTTTTTTTCTATTCTTCTTAACTAAAATCACCGCTCAAAATGTTATTTTTCAAGATTCCCCAAGAGAAGATGTCTATAGCGCAAGCGATGTTGTTTATACCGTAGCCGAATCAAGTGATGGTTCCACTATTTATCTTGGTGGCGTGTTTGAATTTTTAGGAATTACCACTGGAGGGGGAGTGGTTTTTGATACTACTACTAATGAATTAGTTGAAGATATGCCTAAAATAGACGGTACTGTCAATGCAGTAGTACCGGACGGATCGGGAGGTTGGTATGTTGGTGGTCAATTTTCCCGCGTAGGTAACGAAGAAATTTATAATCTTGTTCACATTCTTCCCAATAAAACTGTTGATACTAACTGGAAACCAAATCCCGTAATGTATCTTCCTAATTCGGGAGGAGAAATAGAAGCTTTAGCAGTTTCGGGGGATACTCTTTATGTAGGAGGAAGGTTTAATTATATTAATGGAACGACAAGAACACGTCTTGCTTCTTTTAGTATTTCTACCGGAAATCTTACCAGCTGGAATCCCACAGTAAATGGACCCAGTATCAATACCATTGCAATTTCCTCAAGTTATATTTATGTAGGCGGATGGTTTTATTCTATTAATGGTCAAACAAGAAATAATCTTGCTTCTTTTGATCTTTCAACAGGAAATTTAACCGACTGGGCTCCTAATGTTAATAATGATGTAGATGTTCTCTACTTGCATAACAATATTTTATACGTAGGAGGGCTTTTTTATTACATTAACGGCAATTATCGTTCAAGATTAGCTTCTTTTGATACTTCTACTGGCAATCTGACAAGCTGGGCACCAGAAGTAAATTATAGAGTCCGCGCTATTACTAGTTATAACAATATTTTGTATGTTGGAGGAGATTTTACTTACATCAATGGAATTTCTCGTTCTCGAATTGCTTCTTTTAACATTTCTGATGGTAGTTTAACCAGTTGGAATCCTTCCATTGATGGGTATAATGTTTTTAGTATTTATGCTTCTTCAAATTATCTTTATGTTGGAGGAGAATTTACTTCTATAAACGGCGAAGAAAGATATAATCTTGCTTCTTTTAACATTTCTGATGGTAGTTTAACCAGTTGGAATCCTGTTGCTAGCTCTACCGTTGAAACTCTTTATCTTTCAGGAAATTATCTTTATGTAGGAGGATTATTTAATACTATTAAAAACGCTGTTCGGCGACTTCATTTAGGAGCGATTGATAAGGAAAGTGGTCTTCCTACCAGTTGGAATCCTAACCCTGATGATGAAATAGCTAAATTAGCTGTTTTTGGGGATATCCTCTATGTAAGCGGAGATTTTAGTAATATTGCCGGACAAACTCGATATTTCTTAGCGGCTTTTGATACTGATACGGGTGAATTATTAAATTGGGCTCCCAATCCAAATGATAAAGTTTATGCCTTCGCTAAGCATGGAAATATTTTATATTTAGGAGGGGGATTTACCAACATAGCCGGCGAAACAAGATCACGAATTGCCGCTTATAATTTAGAAACAAACGAATTAGAAGATTGGGCACCTACCTTAAGTAATGACAGTTCTCCTTATTTAGCTAATGTTCACGATATGGTAATTTTCAATAATACTCTTTACATCGCGGGAGATTTTACTTTAGTTAATGGCGAAAGGAGAAATCATTTAGCTGCTTTTGATTTGGATACAGGAGAACTAACCAATTGGAATCCTAATCTTCAAGGATATTACTATTATACTAATTATCCGATTTCTTTAGAAGTTTATGATAACAAAATTTATGTCGGCGGTTATTTTTATGAAGTAGGAGAAAAGGAAAAAAACAATTTAGCCGCGCTTGATCCCATTACTGGAGAAGCAACAGATTGGAATCCTTATATAGATAATGTTATCCATTCTTTGGAAGTAATTGGTAACACTTTAATTATTGGTGGTGGTTTTGGTTATGTAATTGATGAAGAAAGATATTATTTGGCCGCCATAGATCTTATTACCGGTGAACTAGAAAACTGGAATCCCTCTCCCAACGATAGCGTTGTCTCTCTTTTGGTTTCTCAAACTGATCCTTATCTTTATGTTGGAGGCTGGTTTACCAGTTTTCCCGCTGATTTACGATCTGGTTTTGCTATTTTTAGTTACAGTACTCCCACTCCTACTCCTACATTAACTCCAACCCCTACCCTTACGTTAACCCCTACTCCTACGTCAAATCCCACCCCTACACTTACCCCAACTCCCACACCCACTTCAATTCCTTCCTCTACTTCTCCTGCATCCTCAAACCAAAGCAATCCTCCAACCGGAGCTTTTATTTGTAATGATCCCAAGCCGGCAGAAACTCCTGATCTTTTCCAAATAAATACTGGCTCAAACAGCGCCACTTTATATTTTACCCCTCTTTCCGATACCAATTGTTTTTATATTAGTTTTTCTGAAAATCCTACTGCTGAGGATTATGGAATCTTTGCTTTTCTAGGAAAAGATGGTGTCCAAAGCTATACCGTTAATCACCTTAAACCTAATACTGTTTATTATTTTAAAGTAAGGGGACAAAATGGCTGTATGCCTGGAGATTGGAGTGAAGTATTAGGTGCAAAAACAGATAAAGCAAAAGATCCGGTGTTTTATAAATATCAAAAAAATAATTCTCCTCTTTATAAAAAAATTACCAGACAAATTTCTAAAAAGTTAAATTCTATAAGTAAAAATAAACCTAAAAATTTATCTTCTTCTCCCAAAGATAACGCGGCGCCAAAAGAAAATCAAATCAGCAATTTTAAAAGGGAGAATTTTTCTTCACCACCTTCTTTAATTGAACCGAATAACCAAAAATCATCTTTTATAAAAAATTTTTATGAAAGAGTAACTTCTGTTTTTAAAAAGATCTTTTTAAAATAAAAATTTATAAAAAAGACAATAATTTTTTAATCCTTTTAATAGTCTCTTTTCTGCCTAATATTGCTATCGAAGGACACAAAGGAGGTGTAACCGGTTTTCCGGTAATTACAATTCTTAACGCCATGAAAAAATTTCCTCGGTGCCACTTATTTTTATCCGCTAAATTACGCAATTCTTCTTCTATTTTTTTTTCTTGCCAATTTTTTATTTTTTCTAAACAAGAAATTACCGCCAAAAGCTGATTTTTAATTAAATTTTTATCTTCTCTACTTTTAGAAATTAAAAGATTAATATCAATTTTTGGTTCCTCTACTAAAAAATCAACTAATCCCCAATAATCAGAAAGTTTGTTTATTCTTTCTTTAATTAAAGGAATTGTTTTTTTAATTAAACTATCATTCATTTTTTTTAAAACAAATGGTTTAATTAATTGAACTAGCTCATTATCCGTTTTCTTTCTTATATAAACACCATTCATCCATTCTAATTTTTTTAAATCAAATATCGGACCAACCGGTGACAAATCTTTTAAATCAAAATATTTAATAAATTCCTGCAAATCAAAAATTTCTTTTTGCTGAGGATGAGACCAACCTAAAAGAGCTAAAAAATTTAAAAGCGCTTCCGGTAAATATCCTTGCTCTTGATACCACCCCAAAGCGGTATGACCCAACCTTTTACTTAACTTTTTTCTAGATTCATCTCTAATGGTGGGCGTATGTAAAAAAACAGGCATTCTCCAACCAAAATAACGATATAAAAGAATATGTTTTGGAGCAGAAGAAAGCCATTCCTCACCTCTGATTACATGGGTAATTTTCATTAAATAATCGTCAACAACTACCGCTAAATGATAAGTAGGATAACCATCAGATTTTAAAAGAACTTGATCATCAACTACTTCGCTTTTAAAAACTACTTTTCCCCTAATTAAATCGGGAACAATAATTTCCTCCCCATCGGGAATTTTCATTCGAATAACATATTTTTCTCCTTTTTTAATTCTTTCTTCTACCTCTTTTTTGGTTAAATTTCGGCAATAGCGATCATACATTGGTGGCAAACCTTTTTTTTGCCTTTCTTCTCTTACTTTTTCTAATCTTTGAGTAGAACAAAAACAATAGTAAGCTAAACCTTTTTCTACTAATTGGAGGGCATATTTTTTATAAACTGCTAATCTTTCTGACTGACGATAAGGACCATATAGACCTCCTTTAACAGGACTTTCGTCAGGTTCTAATCCCAACCATCTTAACCCTTGATAAATTACTTCTTCCGCTTGAGAAACATATCTTTTAACATCGGTATCTTCTATTCTTAAGATAAATTGTCCTTTATTTTTTTTCGCCCAGGCATAATCTAATAAAGCTTGATAAGCACCACCAATATGAAGAAAACCGGTTGGACTAGGGGCAAAGCGTGTACGCACCATTTGCTTGATTTTAGCACAATAAACTCTTTATACTCAATTATATATGGCCACCCTAACAGAGACCGCTTACATTACCAGGAGAAGCATTAAAATCGGAATTATTGCTATTTTTTTGTTTATTATAGGAAAAATCATTTTTAATTTAGGAACTAAGATTTGGCGCCAGCTTCATCCTCCTCCTCCCCCTCCTCCTACTGTTTCTTTTGGAAAGTTACCAAAAATAGAATTTCCCTCTTCGTCTTCAGACTTAAACCTTTCTTTTAAACTGGAAACGATTGAAGGTGGATTACCCAATTTACCAACAGTCGCTAAAGTTTATTTTATCACCCCAATAAGACCAAACCTTTTAGCTTTAGAAAGAGCTAACCAATTAGCAAAAAAATTAGGATTTCGGAGTCAACCCCAACCAATTAACGAAAAAATTTATCGGTGGCAAGGAGAAAAAACAGCTACTACTTTAGAAATTGATATTAACACCTTAAATTTTCATCTTTATTACGATTATCAAAATGATCCCCAAATAATTAACGAAAAAAATCTACCCAATCAGCAACAAGCAGCTCAAGAGGTTAAAAGTTTTTTAGCCAACGCGGAGCTTTTACCTCAAGATTTGGCCAGCGGAACAGCAGAGTTTAGATATTTTCGCTGGCAGCCCCCAAATTTAGTCCCCGCCTTATCTTTATCAGAAGCAGATTTTATCCAAGTAAATTTATTCCGCGCGGATATCGAAGGAGTAAAAGTTTTTCCTCCTAACTTAGATAAACCGCTAATTTATTTTCTCTTTTCTGGTTCCCGAAGCCCTGATAAAAGAATTGTAGAAATAAAATATATCTATTATCCAATTCAAACAGAAATTTTTGGCACTTACCCTTTAAAACCGCTTTCTCAAGCTTGGACAGAATTACAAAACAAAAAAGGTTTTATTGCCCGCTTAGGAGAAAATCAAGATGGACAAATTACTATTAGAAAAATATATTTAGGCTATTACGATTCAGAAACTCCCCAAAACTATCTTCAACCTATATATGTTTTTGAGGGAGACCGAAACTTTTTGGCTTATGTTTCCGCTATTGACCCTCAATGGACTGAATAAAATTGTTGATTTTCAATAAAAAAATTACTTTCTTTTTTTTCTTTTTTTAAATGATCCTTTATTATTTTCTTCTAAACCATTTTCTCCTATTAGAGCGTGTAAAAACCTATGGCAATCTTCGCAAAGAGGTATTAAATTTGATTTTTCTTCACTACCGCCTTCACTTCTAAAAACAATATGATGAAAAGTTAGTCTTTTATGGTGGGGATTTCTTGGGTCATCTTTATTAGCGCATTCACCATTATAAATTTCCATTATTCTCTTTCTAATTTCTAAATCTCTTTCTTTCATTTTAAATTTGTAAAAATTCATTAAAAATAGGGAAAAGATATTAATTAAAATTTAATAATTCTCAAATATCGAAGTAAAATCTACCCACTGAAAGTTATTAAAAACCCAATTGATTAATTTTTTTGTTTCTCCAAACCTATCTTTGCTTCCTAAAACAACAATAATAATTTCTTTGTTATCTCTCTGAACATAAGTCACCAAACACTCACCTGCTTCTTCCGTCCAACCTGTTTTTACCCCTAAAACTCCTTCTTCACTTCCTAAAAGCAGGTTAAGATTATAAAGAGGATGAACAATTTTTCCAGAAATATCAGTTACTGTCACCTTTTGGGTAGAAACAATTTTTTTAAATAAAGAATTATTTAAGGCCCAACTAGTTAATCGTGCTAAATCCAAGGCGGTTGTATAAGAATAATCAAGTAAAATCTTTCCTTCTTTATCGCTATCTAAACCAGTAGGATTAGCAAAATAAGTATTAATCAGATTAAGCTGCTTGGCCTTAAAATTCATTGCCGAAACAAAACCAGGAACTCCCCCTGGATAATTTTGGGCTAATACTAAAGCGGCATCATTGGCAGAAGAAACTAACAATCCATACAAAAGATTTAAAACAGTAATTTTTTCTCCTTCTTTAAGGTCCATTTTTTGTCCTAAAGCTTCTATTTTTCCTACTGTTAAAACTTTTTCAAGAGGATAATAATCTAAAGCCACTAAAGCGGTCATAATTTTAGTAGTTGAAGCAGGTAAAACCCATAAATTTTCATTTCGTGAATAAAGAACAACTGAGGAGTTCTTATCCATTACCACCACCGAACGAGCTGTTAATTTTGGGGGTAATTCTTTGTTTTGATTAACCGGATAAGAAAATAAGGGAGGAATAGGAAAATTTATTTCTTTAATTGAAGTTTTATTATGATTTTCGGGAATTAAAGCATAAAAATTTTGCGAAGGAAAAAAGAAAAAGAATAAACCTAAAAGAAAAAGATTTGCTCGTTTAATTTTTAAAAGAAACTCTCTTTCTTTCTTTTTCATTAAAAGAATTATTTTTGGGAGACTACTTTAATTCCTAATTCTTCTAACTGATTCTCGTCTACCGAAGAAGGAGCATTCATTACTGCTGTTTGTCCGGAAGCAGTCATTGGAAAAGCAATTACCTCCCGTAAATTAGGTTCATTTAAAAGAATCATTAATAGGCGGTCAATTCCCGGCGCAATCCCCCCATGAGGAGGAACTCCATATTGAAATGCTTCTAATAAATGACCAAATTTTTCTTGAATATTTTTTGGTTTATGGCCTAAAATTTCAAAAACTTTTTCTTGAACTTTAGGATCAGTGATTCGAATGCTTCCCCCGCCTATTTCGTAACCATTTAAAACGAAGTCATGTTGATATGATTTAATTTTCTCAATATTTCTTTTGGCTAATAAATCAGGAACAAATTCTTCTTTAGGGGCGGTAAAGGGGTGATGCATTGAATCCCAGCGTTTTTCTTTTTCTTTCCATTCAAATAAGGGGAAATTAATAATAAAACAAAAGGCTAATTCATTGGAATCATTTTTGTTTTTTCTTAAATCTGGTTTGTCAGTACCATATTTTTTAATTACCTCCTCATAATCTAAACGGGGAAATTTTTCAAAAGTAAGTTTCTTCTCCGGAAAAAGAGTTTTAATCATTTCTTTATAAAGCTCTTCTATTAAACTCAAAATCTCCTCTTGAGTAACAAAAGACATTTCTAAGTCCAATTGAGTAAATTCTCCGTAAGCACGATCGGCGCGGGGATCTTCGTCGCGAAAACAACGAGCAATTTGATAATAACGCTCAAAACCGGCAACCATTAAAAGTTGTTTATATTGTTGAGGTGATTGGGGAAGGGCATAAAATTTTCCCGGCTGTAAACGAGAGGGAACCAAAAAGTCGCGTGCGCCTTCGGGAGTGGCCTTAGTTAAAATCGGCGTTTCAATTTCTACAAAATCTCTTTTATCCAACCAATCGCGAATAAATTTAATCACTTTATGGCGAATAATTAAGTTGCGACTCATCCTTGGTCGGCGTAAATCTAAATAGCGATATTTTAAGCGAGTTTCCTCGTTTATTTCATAACCATTCCCTTGAAGGTTGAAAGGAAGATCTTTAGATTTTGCTAATTGAATAGCTCTTTCTACTTCTATCTCTATTTCTCCGGTAGGAATTTTAGGATTAATTAAATTGGTTGGTCTTTTTTTTACTTTTCCTTCTACCTCTAAAACATCGGCAATTCTAAAGGAAGAAAGATTTTCTCCACCAACTAATTGAACTATCCCTGTTTTATCTTTTAAATCAATAAAAACCAGTTTTCCGTGATCCCGCCGATTCCATACCCAACCACAAATCTTCACTTTTTCCCCTACCTTTTGAGGAGTATCGATAATAAAAATTCTTTTCATAGGTTTTATTTTACTTCTTTTTTTTCCTCTTGACAATCCTTATTTATTTTTTTAAAATTCCTCCTTAATAAAAATGAGGCTTTTTATTAACCAAATCTCCCTTTTTATCCTCAAAGAAAGAGGAAGGGGGGGTTTGGGAAAAAGGCCTTAAGAAGTTAACTTTTTAAAATCTCTCAAACCTCCCCAAAAGGGAGGTTTTTTATTTGGAAAAATGAGTAAGGAAAAAGAAACAATGATAAAAGATGCAAAAGAAGAAATAAAAGATACAGAAGAAGAAAGGTATTGGGAAGCATTAAAACGATATCAAGAAATGCTAGATTATTATGGAATTTCTGATCAAGTTCAAGCGATAGTAATAAATGCAATTTTAGAATTACCACCTGCAGAAGCAATTGAGGAAATAAATACTTACTGGGAAGATTATTTAAAAGATAAAAATAATAATCCGACCAGACAACAATTTTCAGCTATACCCGATAACCAAACACTTCATCAAAAAAACCTTAGGGGTCTCTCTCCAGCTCAAAAAGAAATTTATGAATACCGAAGAGAAGTAATTAAGGGGATTTATGAAAAAAATAGAGGAAGAAGAAAAAAATAATTCTTAATCTTTTCTAAAATACTTCTCAATTCTTTTTTTAGCCAAATTAGTCACCACAAAATCAAGCCAATCACGCGAAGGACCAGTCCCCTTTTTTCTAATAATCTCCACCATATCACCACTTTTTAAAGGATGATTTAATTTAACCATTACTCCATTCACCTTAGCACCCACCGCTTCATTACCCAAATCAGTATGAACTGCATAGGCAAAGTCAATTGGCGTTGCCCCGGCAGGCAAATCAAAAACATCTCCCTTGGGAGAAAAAACAAAAATTCGATGGGCTAAAGCATCAAACTTTAAGGTTTCTAAAAATTTTTTAGAATCAACAATTTCTTTTTGCCAAGCAACTAATTGCTTTACCCAGCTTAATTTTTCTGAAGGAGTAAAGACTCCTTTTTCCAATTTGCTATTTTTAGCTCCTTTCTCCTTTATTTCTCCATAATACCAATGAGAAGCAATTCCGTATTCTGCTTCTTCGTGCATTTGAAAAGTGCGAATTTGGACTTCAAAAATTCTTCCTTCGGGTCCAAAAACTTTGGTATGAATCGAGCGATAACCATTTGGTTTTGGTTGGGCAATGAAATCGGAAACTCCCAAAAAAGGAACGGGTTTATATACGCTATGAACCACCCCTAAGGCAGTATAACATTCTTCCACTGTTTCTACTAAAATTCTTAAGGCGACTAAATCGTAAATTTTAGTAATATCTTTATTTATCTCCGGACGGAGGAGTTTTTTATAAAGACTGTAAAAATGCTTCGCCCGCGTATTAATTTTGGCTTTAATTCCTTCTTTAAATAATTCTTTTAGCAACTTTTTTTTTACTTCTAAAAGAAGTTCATTTGCCCTTTTGTAATAAGGACGAGAATACTTCATTAACCAACGATATTCTTTGGGAAAAAGATAAGGAAAGGCTAAATCTTCTAATCTCCCTTTAATCTCACCGATTCCCATTCTTTCCGCTAAGGGAGCGTAAATTTCTAAAGTCTCTTTAGCAATCCGTTTTTGCTTTTCTTTAGGCAATGGCCATAAAGTTTGCATATTATGATAACGGTCCGCCATTTTTATAAATACTACCCGCAAATCTTTAGCCATTACAACAATCATTTTCCTTAAGTTTTCTACAAATTCTTCTTCTTCGCTTCCTCTTAATTTTAATTCTCCCACCTTACTTACTCCATCAACTAAGAAAGCAATTTCTTGACCGAATTCTTTTTTAAGAGTGTCTAAAGAAACCCCTCCGTCTTCGACTACATCATGAAGTAAACCTGCCGCAATGGAAACGCTATCTAATTTCCATTCGGCTAAAAATTGGGCTACTTTTAGGGGATGATTAATAAAATCTTCGCTAGTTAATCTTTTTTGGCCATGATGAACCTTTTGAGCAAAAAGAAAAGCTTTTTTAATCAGTCTAAAATTGGCAGAAGGATTATAACCTCTAATGATAGAAATCAAGGCCTTAAATTTTTTATTCATTACCTAACTTTATCTTAATTTTACATCTTTTAGATTCAATTGCAATTTTTCTTTACCGTTCCATTCATCCAAAGAAAGAGTGTAAGCAATGTCAATTTCTCCTTCAGGAGATAAAGAAGAAAAAATTTTCCCCATTCCAAAACCAATTGCTTCAAAAATTGTAGGATTTTCTTTTTCTTTTAGCCACAGTTTTAAATGGCGATCTTCCCCTATTAATTGGGCATTAACTATCTCCAAACCTCGACTCGCAAAAAAAGGAAAAGGATTTCCTTCACCAAAAGGAGCCATTTTTTTTATTTTTCTATATAAAGAGAGACTTAAAAATGATAAAGGAAGCTCTAAATCTATTATTAAAGTGGGTTTAAGTTTTTCTTTATCTAATTGTGATTCTGCTAAGGCAATTAGTCTTTCTTTAACTAAAGAAATCTTTTCTTCTTCAATACTAAATCCAGCCGCTTTTTTATGACCGCCATGATTGCCTAAAAATTGAGCACAAGTTCTGACTGCCTCCACTATATTAAATTCCTCGATTGAACGGGCGGAAGCAACCCAGTCTTTACCCCTCGGTGCCAATACGATTGCGGGGCGATAAAATTCTTGCATTAAGTTGGAAGCAACCAAACCAATCACTCCTTCTTCATAAGTCTCATGGGAGACAAAAATTAAAGCACTTTTTCCGTCGGTTTCTAACCAAAGTTTACGAGCATGTTGAGTAATTTCTTCGGTTAATAATTGTCTTTTTTTGTTTCTTTCTTCAATTTTTTCTGCCAAAAAATTAGCTTTTTGTTTATCTTTGGTACAAATTAATCTTAAAGAATCCAAAGGATCATCAATTCTTCCACTGGCATTTAAACGAGGACCAATAATAAATCCAATATGATAGGTATCAATTTTCTCCGGATTAATTCCCGCTTTTTCAAATAAAGCTAATAAACCTACTCTTTTGGTATTTCTTAATTTAGGTAAACCCCATTTAACTAAAGAACGAGCCGGACCAATAAGAGGAATAACATCGGTAATAACGGCAATCGTTGCTAAATCTAAACCACTGTCATCTCCCAATTCTCGCGCTAAAAACCAAGCAATACCTGCCCCAGAAATCTCAACTGTATGAATAATAGAGAAAGCGGACGGTTTTTTCTCTCCTGACAAGTGATGATCGGTAATAATTAAATCAATTCCTAATTTTTTGGCGGTTTCTGCTTGTCTTAGGGCAGTAATTCCTTGATCAACAGTAATTACTAATTTTACTCCCTGGTTACTCATTTCTTTTAATCTCTCTGATTTTAATCCATAACCCTCTTGTCGACGAGGAATAAAAGGCATCACCTCGGCTTTTTGGCGATATAAAGCCTCCCATAAAATCGCCGTAGCACAAATTCCATCGGTATCATAATCACCATAAATAATAATTTTTTCTTTTCTTTTAATTGCTTGTTGAATTCTTTTAATTGTTTTTTTTAATTCTTTAAGAGAAATTCCTAAATCGGAGTAACTAATTTTCTCCAATGGGAGAGGATTAAGAAATTTTTCTTGTTGATTTTTATTTTTTAAACCGCGATTTTCTAAAATTATTTTTAAAATTTTTTGATTTAACAAATCAATGCCTATTTTTTCTTGTTCAGAAGAAGAAATTTTTTGCAGAATTCGCCATCTCATAAGTGTTATAATACCAATATGAGGCAAAAACTTCCAGCCGAGCTCCAAGAAAAAATCACCCCCCAAATTTGGCAAATTTTTAAGAAATTTACCGATAATGGTTTTGAAATTTATTTAATTGGCGGAGGAGTAAGAAATATTTTAATGGGCGAAAAACCACCAATAGATGTCGATTTTACCACTAACGCTACGCCAGCAGAGATTCGTCTTTTATTTCCCCACTCTTTTTACAATAACGTATTTGGGACCGTAGGTATTCCCATAAAAAAAGGAAGGAAAAAAGGAAAAATTGAAATCACTACCTACCGAAAAGAAGCAAAATACTCTGATTTTCGCCGACCAGATAAAGTTGAATGGGGAAAAAATCTTGAAGAAGATTTAAAAAGGCGTGATTTTACCTTTAATGCAGTCGCCATCGGCCCGATTCTTAAAAAAGGAAAATGGGATGGAAAAACTTTGGAAATTGTTGATCTTTTTGGAGGGATTAATGATTTAAAAAACAAAATTATCCGCGCTGTCGGTAATCCTCATAAAAGATTTTCCGAAGACGCTTTAAGAATGTTAAGAGCAATTCGTTTTGCGGCAGAATTAGGTTTTATTATTGAAGAAAAAACTTTTCAAGCAATTAAAGAAAACGCTAATTTAATTGAAAAAATCAGTCAAGAAAGAATTAGAGATGAGCTTTTAAAAATTTTTGCTAGTCCCTATCCTGCGGATGGTTATCAATTATTAAGAAATTCCACTTTAGCCCAAATTATTCTTCCGGAAGTAGAAAAAATGTTTGGCGTCCCCCAAAAAAGTCCCAAAAGACACCATCAAGATGATGTTGGTACTCATGCTCTAAAATCATTAAAATATTCACGAAGTCGAGATCCAATTGTCAATCTAGCAATCTTACTTCATGATGTAGGAAAACCTATAGTTTTTAAAAGAGACAAAGAGGGAGTAATTACTTTTTATAATCATGAAGTAATTGGTGCTTCAATCGCCTTAAATATTGCCCGTCGACTCTGTCTTTCCAAAAAAGAAAGAGAACGTCTTTTTAAATTAGTTCGTTGGCATCAATTTAGCGTTGACGAAAATCAAACTGATAAAGCAATTCGAAGGTTTATTCGTAATGTTGGTAAAGAAAATTTAAAAGATATTTTGGAATTAAGAAGAGCAGACCGCTTAGGAGGAGGGGCAAGAGAAACTTCCTGGCGCTTAGAAAAATTTAAAAAAAGATTAGAAGAGGTTCAAAAACAACCATTTACAGTAGCTGATCTAAAAGTTGACGGTTACGATGTAATGAGAATTTTAAATATCTCTCCGGGACCATTGGTAGGAAAAATTCTCAATTTATTATTTACCGAAGTAGAAGAAGATAAAGAAAAAAATAACCGAGAATACTTAATTAAAAGAATTAAAGAATTAGGAAAGGAATTAATTTAAGATTTTTTAGATTTTATTTTATCCCAAACTACTAAAAGAGGAGCGGCGGTAAAAGTAGAAGAATAGGTTCCAGAAATAGTCCCAATTAAAAGAGCAACTACAAACCAACGAATAGTTTCTCCTCCCAACAAAAATAAAGCGGTAAGCATAAAAATAATCGTTAGAGAGTTGTTTAAAGAACGAGTAAGAGTTTCTGTAACCGCTTTATCAACCAACTTTTCAAAAGGAACTTTAGAAAAAATCTTTTGTGATTCTCTAATCCGATCATAAACCACTACCGTGTCATGGACAGAAAAAGAAAGGGTGGTCAAAAGGGCAGTAACAAATAAAGTATCTACTTCTACCTTCAAAAAGTGTCCTAATAATGAAAAAGAACCTAATAAAACAAAAGTATCATGAAACATTGCCAAAATAGCACAAATACCAAATTTTTTATCTTTAAAGCGCCAAGCGACATAAAGAAGAATAAAACCGGAAGCAAGAAAAATAGCAATAATCGTTTTCCTTAATAATTCTTTACCTAAAATTGGACCAACGGTTTCAAATCTTAATTCTTCTGGTTCAACTTTTAAATTTTCTTTTATTTTCTTTTCAATTTCTCCTTTTTGTTGATTATCTATTGGAGGGAGTCTTAATAAATAAGAACCATAGGAGGTTTCTTGAAAGGAATAAATTTCTACTCCCTGGGAGGAAAAAACTTCTTTAAGTTTTTCTTTTTCCAAATTTTGGGAAAATTTATATTCCAAAATTGTTCCTCCAGTAAAATCAATTGATGGTCGTAATCCCCACTTAAAAAGAGAATAAAAACCGGGAATCAATACCAATCCGGAAATTAAAAAATAAAGCCATTTATATTTCATCCAGTTCATTTTTCCTCCTTGAAAGAAAAAACTCGTAAAATTGTCCGCGTCACTACAATTCCGGTAAATAAACTTAATAAAACTCCTAAACCTAAAGTTAAAGCAAAACCACGAACCATTCCCGAAGTATTTAAAAAGTTCCAATTAAAAGGATTAAATAAGATAAAACAAGTAATTAAAGTACAAACATTAGCATCACGAATTGAATCCCAAGCGCGACCAAAACCTAACTCCATTGCTAATTTTTTTGGTTTTCCCATTCTGATTTCCTCCTTCATTCTTTCAAAAATTAAAATATTACTATCAACGGCCATTCCGATAGAAAGAAGAAATCCGGCAATTCCTGGTAAAGTTAAGGTAACGGGAATAAGTTTATACAAAGCTAAGGATAATAATCCATAAATCACTAATCCGCAAACCGCTAAAAATCCTAAATACCCGTAATAACTAATCATAAAAAGAGCCACTAATCCTAAACCAATAAAACCCGCCTGAATACTTTTTCTTACCGACTCTTCTCCTAAACTTGCGCCAATACTTCGTTGTTCTACTACTTTAATTGGTACGGGTAAAGCCCCAGCGTTGAGTTGGATTGAAAGGTTTTTCGCTGATTTTAAATCAAAATCTCCACTAATTACTGCTTTACCGGTGGTAATTTCCTCTTTTACTAAAGGAATAGTTAAGGGCAAATCATCAAGAAAAATTGCCACCGGTTTATTGATGTTTCTTTTAGTAATTTCGGCAAATTTTTTTCCTCCTTCGGCAGAAAACTCCAACCCAACGACTGGTTGGCCGGTGTTGGGATCAAACTCCACTTTTGAACGAGTAAGATCTTTTCCGGTAAGGCCGGTTGATTTAAAATCCGCTAAAGAGGTAGCGGTTGTTGCTTCTTGAGGTAATTCTCGAAAATCCAACTGGGCAGTTTTACCAATTAGTTCAATTGCCTGAGAAATATCTTTTATTCCCGGTAATTCAACAATAACTCGATAATCCTCTCCTTTTTGGGATGTTTGAACCACTGCTTCGCTGACTCCATAAAGATTAATTCTTTTTTCAATATTATTTCTGGTTGCCTCTAAAGCGGATTTTTTATCTTCTGAAGGAATATTGCTCATATCTGCTTGAAAAACTAAATGAACACCCCCCGCTAAATCAATTCCTTTTTTAATTTCTAAATCTCGATAAAAGCGAAAATTTCTTAACTTAATCTCTAATGCAGGCCGAGAAATCTTCTGTTCAATTTTAATATCTTTTAAGCCAATTTTACTTCCAGGAAAAAAAATATTTAAATTAAATTCTTTTGGGAGGTCAACAAAAATTGCTCCCAAAGTAATAATTAAAATTAACCAAAATATTTTTTTTGGTTTCATTTTTTCTTAGAAAAATTTTTAACTAGACTCAACTGGCGACAACCAGAAAAGCTATAAGTTATTTTTCCTTTTTCTGGATCAGGAAAAACTTTCACTTCGTCTCCTGGTTTTATCCCTACTGCCTGAACAAAAAAAGAAGGAATCGTCACCGCTAAACTATTACCCGTTTTAATTACTTTTTGTTTTCCCATTTAAATGATTAAATCCATTTCATCGCCAAAAATTATAATTCTTGCATCTGTTAAAATTCCTAAAAGAAATGGATCGTGACGCTTCTTTCGAAAATCTAATTCCTCTTTAGTCATTACTGTATAATTAATTTCCCGACCAACCTTTTCCTCTTGTTGACGAATAATTTCCGCTAGATTATTTAAATTTATTTCTCCCACAATCAAAAGATCAACTGCTCCCTGTTTAGTCGGTAATCCTCGCGCAAATCGACCAGAAATCATTATCAATTTTACCTTTCCAATCTTATTTCTATTTTTTAAAAGTTCTCCCCCTAAACCGGCAGTTTTATTAAATAACGAAAGTAAATCACCAAATAAAATATGATTTTTATTAATCCAATAATAAATTCTGTTTCCTCGAGTTTCTTTTTGAACAATCCCCTCTTTCTCCAGTTTAGTTAACTCTCGACGTACCGCATTTATTTCTTCACCGGTTAATTTTACTAATTGCCGAATATAAAATAACTCTTGTGGTTGAGTAACTAAAATTTCCAATATCTTCCTTCGACACCGTGAAATAATCAAGGACTGAAGCATTTTTTCTTCTTTCTGGGCAGGAAAATTCAAAATTAATAATTAACTTCTCTTCCTATCGGTAATATTTCTATCCAAATCAAACCACGATTAAAAGTAATTTCTTTTCCTTTACTGTCAAAAAATCTGGTTCTTGCCTGACGATTCTCCTTTTTCCAAGTTCCTTTAATTACTTGACCATCTTGAAAAACTAAAGCATTCCCCTGACCAGTAGTTTTATAAAGCATATGTTTTAATTCGTCAATCGGTCCTTTTTCTTCCATAAATTGAATTACAATTACTTTTGCTTGCAGTTGAGAATTATTATTTAAATCATTATGGGGTTGACCACCATTAAATCTTAGATAAGAATTATTTTCTTTATCATATTCCCATCTTACTGAATAATCTTTATAGCCGGCCCAAAAATCAAATTCAATTGATCCTACCTCACCCCGATCCTGAGGTTTTGCTTCGTCTTTAAATTTCCAAGAAACAAAATTTTTATTCCAAAAATTTCCTTCTTTATCTTTTTCCTCTAAACCTCGCTTAGAAGCTACTTCCCAAAGTTTTTCCGTAGAGGAATAAACTGTATGTTCGGTAGCTACAGGATGACCGATTCTTTCATAATCTCGCCAATAAACTGGATACCCTAAAGCAAATTGATTTAAATCATTTCCTTTTTTAAGCCAACCATACTGTTCGATCTGCCCTAGCGCATCGGCAGGTCCTGGTTTATTTGCTCCCCCCACATGAGCATATAAAGGATAATCGCCATATTCAGAAGCAAAATCCATAAAATAAGTTCGCGCTGACCTAACTGGCCCAATAATCACTTCCTCTGCGGCCGCTCCACAATAAAAAACTGCCAAAAATCTGGTAATTCCCCCTTCCGCTACCGCTTCATAAATTACATCCGCTTTTGATAGGCCTGATTGGGGACGAGAATCTTGATGATTTTCAATCATCACCGTTAAAGGTCTTCTTTTTTCCCAAATTTCTTTTTCTCCTTTGGTAAACAGAGCGCCGTTTAGAGGACAAACCTCAGTTTTGGGAGCTGATAAATCAACCTTAAATCCTGATTTTTTTTCTTCTTTTTCTTCAATCGGCGATAAAATCAAGGGGTTCTCTGAAGAATTTAAGAAATACTTAAATCCGGCATAAGAAATTCCCGCTGATAATAAATAAAGAAATATTCCGCCTAAAATGGTAAAAATAATTTTTTTATTTTTTGATTTTTCTAGCATTTTTAATTGCCTCCATTTCTTCTGTTGATAATTGATAATTAACGCCTTTACCGTTTTTAACTGGTTTAGCGTAAATTCTGGTAATTTCTCGACTGTGTAAAGAAGAAATCACCAAACCATTGTCCTCACCATCTAATAATGCTAAAGAAAAACTTTGATTTCCTCCGGTATCAGCAAAAGGATTAAAACGCACTAAACCAATTTTTTGAATATTTTTTAAATTCTCTTTTTCTAATCTATTAAGAGTTTTAATAACCTCGTTAATTCTTTGTGAATCATATTTTAAATTACTTAAAATTTTTTCTAAAACAGATTTTAAATCTTTTTTTTCTACCCCCTCGGTGAGTTTTTTATAATGGTTAACAGTCTTAAAAAGAAAAAAAGTCAAAAAAACTAACCAAATTAAAAGAAAAATTTCTCCACCAATTAGCAATTTTTCCATTCTCTCTTGATTTTAAATTCCCAACGTGATATTGTCAATATGAAATGTCTAAAAAAAGAAAAACCCGGCAACAGAAAATTATCCTTAGTCTTAAACGACAATTAGTAAAACAACAAGTTACTCCTCTCAAAGAAAAAAAAGTAACCCCTCATCAAGAGGAAATCTCTTTTTCTAAAAATAAAAAACTTCCCGAAATCAAAAGTAAAGAAGAAAACGATAATTCAATCTTTTTTTATGATCCATCATTAGTCAAAAAAGATCTTTTTAAAACTTTAGTTATCAGTCTGGCTATTTTTAGCCTCCAGATTGTGTTATACTTAAAATTAAGATAAATTAAAGAAAGGAGGTGAACTTTTAAATGGCAAGCTTTTATTGTGTAAAGTGCCGAGCGAAAAAAGAAGTTTCTGACGACAAAGTAGAGCATGTTACCATGAAAAATGGTAAACCAGCTTCTAAAGCAACCTGCCCTGATTGTGGCACCAAAATGTTTAAGATTGGAAAATAATTTTTTGGAATAAAACAAAAACCTATAAAAACAACCCGCCAATGGCGGGTTGTTCATTTTAAAAATTTTTCTATTTTTTATCTTTTTTTTCCTTTTTTAGTAGTTTTTTTAACGGTTCTTTTGGTGGTTTTTTTCCTTGTTTTACAAGCCCTTGGCATTTTTTTACCACCTCCTTTAATCAAAAAAAAGGACCCTTTTTTAAATAAAAATTAGGGTCCTTTTTTTGGGCAGTTTTTTCATTGTTTATTTTAAGATACAAAATTGAAAAACAATTTGTCAAGTATTATAATTTAATTTACCTAGAAAACCGGGTAGTTGCCCCGACGCAAGGTCGGGGAGGAAAGTCCAGACAGCAAAAGGCAGGGTGGTCGCCGAAAGGCGGACATTCCAAACGAGTAATCGTTTGGGACTAGATAGGGCCACAGAGACGAGTAGCTCCGACGTAAAGTCGGGACGAGCTGAAACGAGGCAACCCTCCCTGCTGCAATCTCAGATGGGGTAGGCGCCTTTCCAAAAAACCCAGGTTGAGAGCGTCAGATTAATAACTACCTATCCCTAAGGGAAAAACAGAATCTGGCTTACGAGTTTTCTAGGCGAGAAGAAACTATTGTTTCAATTAAAATTACCATCGGTAAGGAAATCACTGCCCCTGCTACCCCCCCCAACTTAAAACCAACTAACAAAGCAAAAATGGTAATTAAAGGATTTAAACCTACTTCTTTTGACATCACCTGAGGAACAATAATATGATTTTCTAGTTGTTGAACTAAAAAGTATAAAGCCGCCACTGCTAATCCCGTCAAAGGCGAAACTCCAAAACCAATCAAAATTGCTGGAATTGAAGATAATACTGGCCCAATATTAGGAACCACCTCTAATAAACCTGCTAAAATTGCCAAAGGCAAAGCAAACTCTATTCCTAAAAGCAATAAACCAAAATAAATCATTATCCCTACAATTAACATTAAGGTTAATTGGGCCCTCACCCATTCTCCCAATCTTTTTTCAATCTTATTAATCAATTTTTTAATTTTTGTTCCTGAAGATCCAAAAAAACGTAAAAGATAATCATCAAGCTTTTTTCTTTCTAAAAGTAAATAAAAACTAACAAAGAAGATAACAAAAATTGTCATTAAATTACCAAAAAAACTAAAAGTATAACGCACGATGTCTAATGAAGCAGAACTTAATTTTTCTAAAAGAAAATTAAGTTGATTAGTCAAAAACTTTTCTCCAATTCCCCAAACTTTTAAAGTACGATAGTATTCGGGTAAATGAGAAGTCAAAATTTTAGTTTGATCTATTAAAGCGGGAATTATTCCTGCAATTAAAAGCCCTACAATAATTAACACTAAAAAATAAACTAATAAAACAGCGGCAACCCGAGGAATTTTTAGTTTTTCTATTCTTTCTACTAAAGGATTAAGAGCAGACATTAAAATCAAACCACCAAAAAAAGTCAGTAAAATTGATCGAATTAAATAAAGAAAATAAAGAAAAACTAAAAATAAAACCGTAAAAATAATAGTTCGGTGAGAAATTTCAATTTTTAGGATTTTTTCTTTCATCTAGCCATTCTTTAACTTTTTTAATTACTTTATTTTGCCAACTTTTTTGAGTAATGTCAAACCAAATTATCCTTTTTTCTTTTTTAAACCAGGTTATCTGTCGACGAGCATATCCATGTTCAGCAAATTGCCAACGTTTTATCACTTCAATTTTATTAATTTTGCCTTCAAAAAAATCTTTCCATTCTTTATAACCAATTGTTGTTCCTAAAACCGAATTTTTCCAATTATAGCCACTTTCAATTAAATCTTTAATTTCTTTTTCTATTCCTTGGGTTATTCTTTCTTCTACCCGTTGATCAATTCGTTGATAAAGAAATTTAGAAGGAGCTCGCAAACCGATCATAAGGAAATCTTTTTGAAATTTCAATTTCTGATTTTCTACTTGAAGTGAATTTTTAATTTTTGAATTTTTAATTATTTCAATAGCGCGAATAAGACGACGAGGGTTTTTTCGATCACTTTCATTCATTTTTTGCCACCGATGGGGAGCTAACTGCTGAATTATTTTCTGAAGTTTTTCAATTCCCCATTTCTCTAATTTTTTTCTTAATTCCCAATCGGGAGGAATTCCTAAAGTTTCTATTCCATCAACTACTCCCTTAATATAAAATCCTGTTCCCCCTACTAAAATCGGTAGTTTTTCTTGCCGCCAAATATTTTCGATTACTAAGTTAGCACATTTTACATAATCGGCAACATTAAATTGATAATTTGGTTCTACGACATCATAAAGCCATACCTTAACTCCACTAATCTCATAATACCCAATAGTGGATTTTGAATTTTGAAATTTTAATTTTTTAATTTGTTTAGAATTTAGAATTTTGAATTTAGAATTTGCAGGTAAATCTTTGCCCGTACCGATATCCATTCCTTTATAAACCTGCCGAGAATCAGCGGAAACAATTTCCCCGTTAAATTTTTTTGCCAGTTTTATCCCCAATGCAGTCTTTCCGGTGGCAGTGGGTCCGCAAATAACTAAAAGCCTATTCATTTTTGGTTAAATTTATCTTTTTTTTATTAATTAAATTCTCCAAAATTTGCCATCTTCTTTTTTTCTCTTCTGGTGAAACATCGTCTTTTAGGTGATAAGCGGCAGTTCCTGGTCGGGGAGAATATCTAGCAATATAAGCTTTTTCAAAACCAACCTTTTGACAAAGTTTCACCGTATTTTCAAAAGCTTTTTTTGTTTCTCCTGGAAAACCAACAATAATATCAGTGGTAATTTTAATTTCCGGAATTTTTTGGCGAATTTTTTTAACTAATTCAAGATATTGTTTTGCAGTGTAAGGACGATTCATTTTTCGTAAAATTTCATCATCGCCCGATTGCACCGGTAAATGAAGAGTTTTATCAATTTTCGGCAGATTCATTGCTTCAATAATATCATCGGTTAAATCCCAAGGGTTTGAAGTAATAAAAGAAATTTTTTTAATTCCTGGAATATCATGTAAAATTGCTAAAAGTAAAGCAAATGGAGTTTTAAATTTTTTCTTGTATTTTTGAATTTTTAATCTTAATTTTGAATTTTTAGTTTTTAATTTTAAATTCTTTTGATCCTTTCCGTAAGAATTAACATTTTGTCCTAATAAAGTAAGATGTTGATATCCTCGACGTGCCAATTCTTCTGCCTCACAAACTATTTCTTCCAATGGTCGACTAATTTCTTTTCCTCGAGCATAAGGAACCACGCAATAAGTACAAAAATGATCACATCCCTCCATAATTGTTATGTAAGCATGAAATCTGTCTTCTCGTTTTGGTTCTATCTTTTCCTCTCCAATTAGTTCTTGAATGGTCTTGAATTCATCAACCTCTGGTAATTTTCGCTTTAACTCCTCTAAACTATACCGCCGACGCTCTCCTAAGGCTGAACCAACCATACACCCAGTTAAAACAATTTTAAATTCTGATTTTAAATTTTTAAATTTTTTGAGGTTTCTTATTAATCCAAATACTCGATTTTCTGCGCTCTCTCTCACTGAACAAGAATTAATAATTACCACATCGGCTTCTTCAATTTTTGCGGCTGGTTTATATCCTTTTTTCTCCATCACCGCCGCAATTTTTTCCGAATCCGCAAAATTCATTTGACAACCAAAGGTTTTAATAAAATATCTCATATATGGAATTTATTTAAAGAATTTTTCCAGAAAATTTATTTATGATAAAATTATTCCTTTTCAAAATTGAAATTTTTCTTTTTTTAAGTAAGAAATGTTTTTAAAAAAACTGGTTAGAAAAATAATTAATAAAAAAAGAGAGCTAACAAAAAAAACCCAATCGGCTAAAGAAAGATTAAATTTAAAGAGGGTTAATTTTTTATTTTTTAAAAACCAAATTAAAATATTAAAAATAATCAGTAAAAATCTTCCTTCCGTTCCTCCTATTTTCCCATAAGAAAGATAAAAAACTTTACTTACTGAATGAATTAAATAGGCGTTAATCATTAAAAGAAGAATTAAGGAAAGAAAAATTATCGCCCAAAAAGTATCCGTTAAAGGAGAAAAATAAATTCCTAAAATCACTCCCGTCACCGCTGTAGAATCTAAAAGATGATCAAGATAATAACCATAATTTGGGCGAGATTTTCCTCTAAACTTTGCTAATTTTCCATCTAATCCATCGGCTAGCCAATGATAAAAAATTAAAAAGTTAATTAACCAAAGTAGGTTTAAATTTTTTCCTGCTAAATAATAAATCAACCCAGAAAAAATAAAAGCAAAAAATGCAGAAAAAGAAAGCATATCCGGAGTAATCCATGAAGGAATTTTTTTTACTACTCCCCAGAGAAACTTTTCTTCCCACTGACTAAAAAAACCAAAATTTACTCGTTTCATTTTTCTAATTTTATCATTTTGAATTTAATTTTGAAAGAATTTACTTATCTTTTTTTGAGAAAAAAGCAAAAGTGTTAAAAGTAAGCTTAAGGAAATTTTTTCTTATTTATTTGGTTTTTTCTGATTTAAAAGAAAAAGCAAAAATCGCCCGTGAAAGAAAAAAGAAAAGATTAACACTCTTTAGAAATTTTTTAAGTCTAAAGAAAAAAACATTTGAATAGCATACTATCAAAATGGGGAATAGTTAATTTTACGCTTCAAGGAATAGAACTTGTCGATAACCAAACAAGTCAGTTTAGACTAATAATTGAAGTAGATGATCCCATCTTTATTAAAGCTATCGAAGATAATAATCCGCCGACGATAAGATACAAAATTACGAATTCCATAGATGAACTTGATGCTGACTTTTTACTCGTTGAAGTAGATTCGAAAATAGTAATAAGAACAAGCGGAATAATTTTTCCTAAAATAGATAATATTAAGGGACTATTCGATCAACTTTATGATCGTGGTTATAGAATAAAAGAAAAGACAGAAACACCATCTTTCTTAGAACCATTTCAACCATGGAAAGAATTAGTCAAGGAAAAAAATAAATGAACTTAACCACCGCTACTCGAATAACAACGAAGGGAATACCTCCAAAATCTCAAAGAAGCATTGAAAGTTCCTAGGCTAACAAAAATGATCCCATAACTCCCCACCAAGATAAAATTCCCAATAAAGCTTTAGCGGGCACAGTAATCAAAATTATTACCGGAATAGTAAAAGTCAAGATTATTCTAATCCCTTTGTTATAAATATCAGTAGGAAACCGCGCCATACTTGTTAAATCGCGATAAACCCAAACTAAATGGTCAATTTCTGTAGTTAGAACACAAACGGAACAAAAAAATAAATGAAAAGCAAAAGCCAAAATTAAGGCATTAAAAAATAAAATCAAAAAAATAAAAAATTGCAAATATTAAAAAAGCCAAAATAAATAAAATATACCCATAAAGGAACCAAAATAATTCCATTAAAATATCAGTCCACCCAAAAATAGGTCTAAAAAAAGAAAGTAAGGGCTTTAATAAATCTAAATCGTAATTACCAGAAACAACTAATGACCGCAATTGATAAACGCCACGAAATAAAAATTGCACAGTAATATCAACTAAGCAAAAAAGCAATTCCCACAACATAAGCTAACATTAGTAATTTTTGCCAATTGCCAATATTTTTTCATACGCCTCTTTTAAAATTTAACCATTTTTCTACTCCATAAGTAAACCAATAAAAAGGAGAGATAATTAAATCCTGAGTGGGTAAAAGAGTAAATTCTCTTCCTCCAAATCCGGTTTTAAATAAAGTTAATCCCTGCCAACTTTTTGGTGTTCTTTTTTCTTGATAAATCCCCCAAAAATTATAAGTTTGGCAACCTCTTTTTTTTGCTTCTTTAATCGCTTCCCATTGAAGAAGATAACTTGCTGGATATGAAGTATGAATTGAAGCTCCTTGATGATAAAAAGCTCCCTTTTTGGTAAAAATTATCAAAGCACCAGCTAAATATTTTCCTTGCAAAGATACCAAAAACCATTGACAGCTATTGGTTTTTTTAAAAACTTCAAATTCCTTCTTTAAATATTCAAAGGAAAAAGGCACAAATTTTTCGCGTTTTGCAGTTTCTAAATATAATTTCCAAAAAATTTCTAAACCTACCAAATCCTCTCTTTTTTCTACTTTTAATTCGCTTTTTAAAGCTTTTCTTATTAAATATCGTGTTGTTTTTCGCATTTCTTTTAATAATTCTTCTTCATTTTTATTTAGATTCAATACCCACATCTTTTCTGCATGCATATAAATAGGTGCTTGGCGAAAACCTAATTCCTGATAAAATTCTTTTACCTTTAAGTTGTCTTCCTGCCAAGGAGCAATTCTTATAAACCAAAAATTATTTTTTATCGCAATTTTTTTAATTTTTTTAAGAAGAAAAACCAATGGTTTTTTTAACGAAGAGAAATCATTTAAAAAAATTGGCCCATGGGGAATAAATAAAAATTTTCCTCTTTTTATTTTTTGTTTAATTATTAATACCAAAATTAAAGGAATATTTTTTTCAAATAACCCTAATCTTAAAATTGAATTTCCCATTCTTTTTTGAAATTCTCCCCATTCCCAAGAATGCAAAAAAGAAAAATTACCTTGGTTGAAAAATTTTTTCCAAATTAATGAAGAATTTATTTTTCTAATTTCCATTTATTAATTTAACAATTTTTTCTGCTTCTTTTAAGGAAATATTAGTTGGCAAATTAATTATTTCTCGACAGATCTTCTCTGCTTGAGGACAACTTTTTGGTTCATATTTCATTTTTTTTAAATTCACCCCTTTTGGGGCTACAATTTGATTATACCAAGTACCTAAAAAAATTCCTTTTTTAGCTAACTTTCTTTTAATTTCTTCCGGATTTTTTACTCGTAATGGGTAGCGAAGTAAACCATTTTCGCTCTGATAATTCAAACCAAAACTTTGGTTGTAAAATTCAGTAATCACTTGTCTTTTTTTTTCTATTTCTTTTTTTCTTTTTAATTGAGAAAGCAAAAGTTTTCCTAAAACTAGAGGATAAATTTTATCAAAATCAAAATTATAAAATCCCCTTTTTTCTTTTTCTGTTACTTCAGGAATTAAAAAGCCAATTTTCTTTGCCCAGTAATGAATTAATTTTCCTAAACTTATTTTATAAGTTTTTTTAATTAAAACAGCTAGGGGTTTATAAAAAAGAATCTTAAAAATAGTTATTTTTGAAGGAAAAGAAAGACTCTTTTCTTCTTCTTTCAATCTTTTGCCAATTTTTTTATCACTCGTAACAATAGCTCCGCCAAAAACGGAAGAAAAAACTTTAGACCGACCAAAAGAAAATAAAAAATTACCATTTTTGGTAGAAGAAAAAATTTTTTGATTAAATCCATGGGCAAGATCCTCGGCTAACAAAAGACCATTTTTTTCGGCAAAAGA
Organism: Microgenomates group bacterium; assembly: GCA_049720225.1. Classification (GTDB taxonomy): domain Bacteria; phylum Patescibacteriota; class Microgenomatia; order PFEM01; family JBNASD01; genus JBNASD01. The sequence goes on from JBNASD010000001.1 coordinate 407,310, forward strand.
AAGAATTTTTTCTCGATAAAGGGGAGTCAAACCAAAAGTATGTTGAAGAAGAATAACTTTTGTTTTGGGAGTAATTTTTTTTAATAAATCAAAAAAATCCATTGAGTAAGTTTTATTTTCAATATCAACATAAATTGGTTTCAAATTATTCGTCAATATTGGCAAAACTACTGCTTCACAGGTAAATCCTTGAATTGCTACTTCACTTTTCGGCGGGAAGTTTAAACTTTTAAGAAAATGAAACCAGGCACTTCGGCCAGTAAAGAAAGGGAAAAAATCAGAATTAATTTTTAAACCAAGTCTATTTAAAATTTCTTTTTTAGTTTTTAAATCAAGAGGTTTTTGCCAATTCCAAGGCTGAAAAATTAAAGAAAAAGAAATCAACGCGTCTTTAAAATTTTCATTAGGAGCAAAATTAAGATTAATCATAGATTGAAATTGGAAATTGAAAAATGTCTATTTTATAAATTTTTTTATTAATTTTAATTTTAAAATCCTGCCCAAAAGAAACAACCAACCGATCAGCAGGAATTATTCCAAATCCTCCTTTTCTTGTGGTTAATCCCTTTTTTCTTCGCCATTCAATTGCTGGATCTAAAGGAAACCATTGTCCATCAGGAAGCAAAACTTCTACCCAAACATGCATAAAAAAAGAATCCCAATTTAAAGGAAAAACTCGGAAAAAAATTTTTTTATTTAGAATAAAACCCACTACTAATCGTCCAGGAATCTTTAATCCTTTAAGAAGAGAAAGTAAAACCGTAGAAAAACCTCCACAATCAGTAATTTTTTCTTTTAAAGCTTGAGAAAAAGAATAAAGACCTTTAATTGGATTTCCGTAAACTAAATTTTCTAAAACATAATTGTAAGCTATTTCGATAAGATTACTTACATCTTTCTCTTTTTGCCAATTCTTAATTATTTTTTTAATTTCTCTTGATTCTCCATTCACGAACCGATCTGGTTTAAATAAAAAGGAATATTTTTTTAAAAGATCAAAAGGATAATCATTTAAAGAAAATTTTGGTATTTTTAAACTCACTGAATAAGGAAAATAGTCGAAGGAAATGATTTTATTTTTATTATCTTTTTTAGATATAAGAATTAAATTACCAAATTTATCAGAAAAAATAATCGATGAAGAAGGAAAAAAAAGATTTTCAATTTTTTGATAATGATTAGTTTGGGGAAGGGCAAGAATAACTTTTTCTTCTTTAAATTGCCACTTCACCTTCAACCAATTTTTATGCGTAATTTTTTTTGACAAAAAGCTCCCGAATAATATCTTCAATTGCTGGCTCTTCAACATTTTCCAGAAAGGTTACTAATTCATCTAAAGTTTGTTTATATTTTTCTTCAGGGATCTCATAAATTTCTTTATTAAGCCCAAAATTTTCTAAAGGAGGTAAATCCTCCCAAAGTTGATTTTTTTGTCTCATTACTAAAGAAATTTGTTTTAAAAATTCTAGTTTTTGTTGGTGAGGTAAAAAACCTAAAACAGAAATAAAACCGGAAGTAGGATATAAAAGACCAGAAAGACATTTTAAAGTAGTAGTTTTCCCTACACCGTTTGGGCCAATAAAACCAACTAACTCCCCTTCCTCTATTTTAAAAGAAATATCGTCTACTGCTTTAATTTCTTCGGAACGACGATTAAAAATTGCCTTTATTGATCCCAACAAACCGACATCTTTCTTATAAACCCGATAATACTTTTTCAGATTTTTAACCTCGATTATCGGCACTTAATTTCATTTCACTGCTTTTTTAAGAGGTTTACCGGGAGAAAATCGCGCTGCCCGATGACTCTTGACAATCTTCTTCTCTTTGGTGCCGGGAACCAAAACGGGTTTATCTTTTACCTTCACCACTTTAAAAGTTCCAAATCCCGACAAAACGACCTTTTCTCCCTTTTTTAAAGCTCGAGTAATCTCACCCAAAAAGGTTTCAATTGCCTCTTTGGCAGCTTTTCGGGTAAGATGAGCTTTTTGGGCAACGAGAGAAATTATTTCTCTTTTAGTCATTTTTCCCCCTCCTTTCTGGGCAGAATTAATTTAACTTTAAAATAGCAGGAAAAATTGTTTTTGTCAATAATTTGACAAAAATTTAAAACTTATAAATAATTTAAGTAATAAAAAATAATAAATTCGAGATAAATTCGAAAAACTTTTTTAATGAAGAAAAAACTCAATAATGTATTGAGAATTTTAGGTGTTGGTAACTTAACTAATCAAGTTTTTATTTTTAAATTCTATCCTTCTAAAAAGAAAAATTTTTTCCAAATCACAAGCAGTAAAGATGGTTTTGATTTTAAACTCTTCAAAAAATGGGGAGAAATTATCAAACAAAATGGTCAACAGGAAAAAATCGTCAATTGCCAAGACTTTTATCTTAGTAAGATTAAAAATTCTTTTTTTCTTACTTACAAACTTAAAGAAAATAAAACCAATCAACTTTGTGGAGCAATTTGGAGTGGTTTCTCTCATTGGCAAAAAACAGGAAAAATAGACAAAATTAAAGAAAGTGGGGTAGTTGTTCCCTCTTACACTTATCAAAAACATTACCTTCTTTATTTTGGTGAAAAAGCAATTAATCTTGCGGTCTCTTCAGATTTAATCAAATGGCAAATCTTACCAAAACCCATTTTTTCCTTAACCAAAAAACTTCTTAATAAAGGTTTCCGTTTAAAAATAGGAGGAGTGGTCCCAGAAAAAAAGAAACTTCTTTTGTTATATTTTCTTTTTCAGAATGGAAAAAATCCCAAAAATTACGCTATCGAGGGAATCATTATCAACAAGAATAATCCCTTTAAATTATTTAAAAAACTAACTTCTCCACTTTGGAAACAGAAAAATGAATGGAAAAAAGAAACCGTTTTTCCTGTGGGAATTTTGAAAGTTAAAAACTATTTTGTCGCCTATTGGCAAAATTCAAAAGGTATTTTATATGCTTATCCTTTTTATTTTTCTTTTCCGGAAAAATCCTATTTTCAAAAAAGAGCCTTTTCTTTTTTGGAAAAATTTTCTCAAAACCCCATTTTAAAACCAAAAAGAGAACATCAATGGGAATCTAAAGCGGTATTCAATACCGCCGCCGTCAAAATAAAAAACAAAATCCATTTCATTTATCGGGCAGTAGGAGAAAATGACATTTCTGTTTGGGGATATGCCGCGAGTAAAAATGGGTTTGAAATTAATGAAAAATCGGAAAAGCCAATTTTTACCTCCTGTTTATTAAAAAGAAAAAGTTATTTTCCTTTTCAACTTGGTTTACCTTTTTATCTTTCAGGAGTAGGTTTCGGCGAAGGTAAATATGCCATTTTTCATAGTCTTTCCCCAGAAATTTTAATAGATTATTTTGACGATTTAAATTTTGACGGAAAAACTTTTATCAGAAGCTATTATGACGGAAAACCTAAAAAGGCAATTTGGGAAGAAAGAATAAGAGGAGTAGGTCCTCCTCCTTTGAAAACCCCTGAGGGTTGGTTAGTTTTTTATCATGCAATGGATAAACAAAACTCTAATCTTTATAAAATAGGAGCAATGATTTTAGATCTAAACCAACCGACAAAAATTTTATATCGCGCTCCTTTACCAGTTTTAGAACCAAGCGAAATTTATGAAAATGAAGGATTAAAACCAGGAATTGTTTATAGTTGTGGAGCGGTCATTTTTCGAAAAAAAATTTTCCTTTATTATGGAGGGGCAGATACAGTTATTTGCGTTGCTTCCGCCCCTTTAAATATTTTTTTAAACCAATTAAAATCTAATGAAACACCGAATTTAAATCTTAATTTTAGAACTATTAATTTAAATGATAGAAATTAAACGACACCCTAAAAATCCAATTTTAACCCCTGACGAAACTCAATTTTGGGAGGCCGAAGCTACTTTCAATGGAAGTATTGCTCCCGATGACAACTTTTATCATTTTGTTTATCGAGCAGTTTCTTTTCCTCATTTTTATTTTGATAAAGAAATCTCTTTATCAACAATTGGCTACGCAAAAACTAAAGACGGAGTTAAATTTTTTGATCGTCAGCCACTTATTATGCCTGAATATCCCTGGGAACAATTTGGATGTGAAGACCCCCGAATTACTAAATTTGAAGGAAAATATTGGATTTTTTATACTGCTTTGAGTAATTTTCCTCCTTCTCCTCAGGACATAAAAATAGGAGTAGCAATTACTTCTGATTTTAAAAAATTAAAAAAACATCAAGTTACTGATTTTAATTCTAAAGCAATGGCATTATTTCCCGAAAGAATTAATGGAAAAATTGTGGGAATTTTAACAGTTAACACTGATTTACCCCCAGCAAAGATTGCTTTAGTTTTTTTTGATAACGAAGAGCAAATTTGGTCAAAAGAATTTTGGCATAATTGGCTTTCTTCATTAAGTAATTTTATTCTTCCTCTCAAAAGAAATCCCTCTGATCAAGTAGAAGTAGGGGCTCCTCCTTTAAAAACACCTAAAGGGTGGTTGTTAATCTATTCCCACATTAAAAATTATCTTTCTCCTCCGCCTGTTTTTGGAATCGAAGCGGTACTATTAGATTTGGAAAATCCTCTTAAAATCTTAGGGAGGACTCTTCAACCACTTTTGATTCCACTTCAAGAATATGAACTTTATGGTCGTGTTCCTAATGTCATTTTTCCCTCAGGAGCAGTAATTAAAAAGGAAAAAGTTTATCTTTATTATGGTGCCGCTGACACTTCTTGTTGTTTAGCAGAAATTCCTCTCAAAAGATTACTTACTCTCCTTACTACTAAAAAACATCCCCCTTCTCCTCCTTTTCGTTTAGAAAAATATTTGGGAAATCCTATTCTTACTCCTAAAAAAGAAAATAAATGGGAATCAAAACAAACTTTTAATCCAGGGGTAATTTTTGAAGGCGGAAGAATTCACCTTCTTTATCGAGCGGTTGGCGAAGACAATACTTCAGTATTAGGATATGCCTCTAGTAAAGATGGCTTTTATTTTGATGAAAGATTAACCAAACCAGTTTATCTACCTCGAGAAGAGTTTGAGAAAAAAACAAGCCCAGAAGTAGCTTCAGGATGTGAAGATCCGCGGTTAACTAAGATTGGTGACCGAATTTATATGCTTTATACCGCTTTTGATGGGAAAAATCCCTGGAAGGTAGCAATGACTTCTATTAAGGTAAAAGATTTTTTGGCGAAAAATTGGCAATGGGAAAAACCAATTATTATTTCTCATCCAGAAAGAAGCGATAAAAACGCTTGTTTGTTAGAAGAAAAAATTAATAATCAATATGTTTTTTTTCACCGGATTGGTCATTGTATTTGGATTGATTTTGTAGATGATTTAGAATTCAAAAATGGTCGATTTCTTGGAGGAAAAATAATTTTATGGCCTAGAAAAGGAAAGTGGGATAGTCATAAGGTAGAAATCGCCGGTCCCCCTTTAAAAACAAAAAAAGGTTGGCTGTTAATATATCATGGTCTTTCTTTAGAGGATAAAAAATATCGATTAGGAGCGGTTCTTTTAGAGCTTAAAAATCCGGAAAAAGTTATTAGTCAATTAGACGAACCTATTTTAGAACCAGAAGAAGAATATGAAAAAAATGGAGTAAGACCAGGAACTGTTTTTTCCTGCGGGGCGGTAATTTTAGGAGAAAAAATTTTGGTATATTATGGGGCCGGTGACCAAACAATTGCGGTAGCTTCAGTAAATTTAAATTCCCTTCTTAACCGCTTTTAATAATTTTTTTTTATTTTGCTTTTGTTAATTCTGTGGCTCGGGTTTCTCTTATACAGGTGACTTTAATTTGTCCGGCATAAGAAACTTTTTCTTCTAAAGCATCACTAATTTTTTTGGCTAAAACGACTAGTTCTTCATCAGAAATTTCTTCTGGTTTAACTAAAACGCGAACATCTCTACCTGCTTGATAAGCAAAAGCTTCTTTTACTCCCGGAAAACTATTGGCAATTTCTTCTATTTGGGCAATTCGCTGAACATATTCTTCATGAGCTTCATAACGAGCGCCAGGTCGAGCTCCGGAAGCAGCGTCGGCAATCCAAACAATTCGTGATTCAGGCGAAGAAAATGGCTTATCCTCATGATGTTCGGCAATACACGCTACCACTTCTTCAGGAAGACGATATTTTCTTGCCAAATCAACACCAATTTGCACATGAGTTCCTTCTTGGTCGGTAACTACCTTTCCAATATCATGCAATAAACAACCTAATCTGACAATATTTACTTTGGCCCCTACTTCATGAGCAATTTGTACCCCAATTTTTGTTTCTTCCAAAGTGTGAACAATCATATTTTGACCATAAGAAAATCTAAATTTAAATCTTCCTAAAAGTTTAATCAAATCAGGATGAAGACGATAAACGCCTACTGCTTGGCAAAGTTTTTGCCCTTCTTCAAACATAATTTTTTCTACTTCCTGTCGAGTTCGAGCGACTACTTCTTCAATTCTTGCCGGCGTAATTCGACGGTCGCGAATTAATTTTTCCAAAGCCCGTCGGGCAATTTCTCGCCGAACAGAATCAAAACAAGACAAAGTCAAGTCATTACTTTCGTCTAATTCTATTTCTACTCCGGTAACCCTCTCAAAAGTCCGAATATTTCTTCCTTCTCTCCCAATAATTCTTCCTTTAATTTCTTCTGAAGGAAGATGGACTACAGAAACAGTATATTCGGCTACATAATCAGCCACTCCATGTTGCATTGCCTCAATTAAAATTTCTTTTGCTTTTTCTTCTGCTTGACTTTTAATCTCTTCTTCCGCTTCTTGAATTCGTCGGGCAATATCTTCGGCTAACTTTTTCTCTATTCCTTCTAAAATCAAATTTTTTGCTTCCTGGGTACTTAGACCGGCTATTTTTTCTAAACGTGTTAATTGCTTTTTTTTGATTTCTTCAATTTCTAATAATTTTTCTTCAATCTGTTTTTCTTTTTGAGCTAAAAATTTTTCTCTTTCTTCTAAAGCTCCCTCTCGCCTTTCCAATTCGGCAATTCGAGTAGCTAACTCTTGAGCCAATCGCACCTCTTCCTCACCTGAAGGAGGAGTTATTTTCTTTCTTCTTTTTCCCTTAGCTTCTTTTTCCTTTAATTCTTCTTTAGCTAAAGTTTTAAGAAAAACATCTAAAAATCCCATAGAAACCTCCTTTTAGTTCTTGGCTTTTGGCAATTAAAAGAATTCCGCGAGGAAATAGCGGGTTAAATGATATTTAAAGAAAAAAATTTAAAAATTATTCTCAAAATCATCTTTTAATGCCAAAGGCCAAGAAAAAAAATTTTTAAATTTTTAACTTTTTAATTTTATCACTTTTTTTATCAATTGACAATTTTAGTATTTCCTCAATTGTTTCAAAACTAAAGCCCCGCGAAGATAAAAAATTAAAAATCTTTCTTTTTAATTCTTCCCCTTTAAAACGAGAAAAAGATTCTTCTTTTTTTAATAGAGCTCTCCAAGCAAGTTCTTTCTCATCCAAAGAAGATAATACTTTATCGATTATTTTTTCTTCTATTCCTCTTTTTTTAAGTTCAAAAATTAATGCTTTTTTTCCTTTAGGACGAAATTCTCCTCGTTGCTCTACCCACCAAAAGGCGAATTGATAATCGTCAATTAGTCCTTGTTTTTTTAATAAATAAATAATTGAATCAATCTTTAAAGAAGAAATCTTTTTTCTTCTAAGAAAGTCTTTAACTTCTTTTTCACTTCGAGGTCTAAAGGATAAAAAACGAAGGGTTTTTTCCAAAATATTATTCTTTAGCTTCACCAATTTCTTGTCCGGCAGAAATTTTTTCTTCTTTAACTTTTTTCCAAATTTTTTCTTCAATTTCCGCCATCAACTTTCTATCTTTTTCTAAAAAAGCTTTAGCAGCTTCTCGGCCTTGTCCTAAAATTTGTTTTCCGTATTTATAAAAAGAGCCTGATTTTTCAATTACCCCCAAATCAATCCCTACATCTAAAATATTGCCGCTTTGGGAAATTCCTGAATCGTTCATAATATCAAATTCAGCTACTCTAAAGGGAGGGGCCACTTTGTTTTTTACTACCCTTACCCGATGGCGTGAACCAATTACTTTCTCTCCTTCTTTAATTACATCGATTTTCCGAATATCAAGACGAATTGAAGAATAAAATTTTAAAGCCAATCCACCAGGAGTTGTTTCTGGATTACCAAACATCACTCCAATTTTAAGACGAATCTGATTAGTAAAAATCGCCACTGCCCGAGATTTAGAAATTACCGCGGTTAATTTTCTTAATGCTTGAGACATCAATCTTGCCTGAATACCAATCATTGCATCTCCCATTTCTCCTTCAATCTCTGCTCGCGGCGTTAAAGCAGCTACTGAATCAATTGCCACTACATCTACTCCTCCCGAACGAACTAAAGTTTCTACAATCTCTAATGCTTGTTCACCAGTATCTGGTTGAGAAATTAAAAGTTCATCTAAATTCACGCCAATAATTTTTGCCCAAGTAGGATCTAAAGCATGCTCGGCATCAACCAACGCTGCCACTCCTCCCATTTTTTGCGCTTGGGCTAAAATACTTAAAACTAAAGAGGTTTTTCCTGACGACTCTGGGCCATAAATTTCCACAATTCTTCCCCGAGGTAAACCACCAACCCCTAAAGCGATATCTAAAGCAATTGAGCCGGTAGGAATGACATCAACTTTTCTTGCCGCTTCCCATTCTCCCAATCTCATTATTGCTCCCTTGCCATATTGTTTAATGATCTGATCAATAGCTGTTTTGACTGCTTGAAGCTTTTGATTATCTTTCATTAACTTTAATTTTGACAAACTTTTTGCTAAAATTCAATAAGGAAATCGGGGTGTGGCGCAGTAGGATTAGCGCACACGCATGGGGTGCGTGGGGTCGCGGGTTCGAGTCCCGCCACCCCGACTAAAAAATAATCCCATTTATTTTGCCTTTTACAGCTAGCAAATAAAAAAATAATATAAAAACGCAGTAGGATTAGCGCACCCTGACTAAAAAAACTAATTCCTTTTTTTAACAGGTAAGTAGTATTAGGAGATAATAGGCAAGAAGTTATCGAATCTTAAAAATTTAAAGTTTTAACGTTTTGGACTTTGTTTCTTCTTTCTTGCTTTACTCATTTGACCTGGTTTTCGCCGTTCTTTTGCCCGAGGATCGCGCGTTAAAAGACCTGCTTTTTTCAATGAAGAATGGTAAAGTTCCCGATTTTCCTTGTCTAAAGCGCGAGCTAAACCGTGGATAACCGCCCCTAATTGAGCAGACTTTCCTCCTCCTTCAACTTTAATAGTAGCATAATACTTTCCTTCGGTTTTAGTAACCACAAATGGTTTTAAATATAAAGCCTTATTTACTTCACCCGGAAAATACTGACTAATTGGCAAATCATTAACAATAATTTCTCCTTTTCCACGATAAAGCCTTACGCGGGCAACTGCTTCTTTTCGCCGCCCAACGGCAAAAGTAAATTCTTTTTTAGTTGATTTTTTTTCTTCCTTTTTTCTCGCCATAATTTTTTTACATTTTATAATTTAAATTTATCTTGATAAGGATGATTTTCGTCAACAAAAACTTTTAAGCGGGCTAACCTTTTATCCCGAAGTTTATTTTTGGGCAACATTCCAGAAACGGCGTGAATAATTACTTTCCGTGGATCTTTTGTCATTTGTTCTTTTAAAGTAATTTTTTTGAGTCCGTCAGGATACCCAGAATAACGAGTATAAACTTTTTGTTCTTCTTTTCTTCCGGTAACTTTTATTTTTTTCGCATTAATCACTACTACCCAATCTCCACAGTCTAGGTGAGGGACAAAGTATGGCTTATGTTTACCAATCAAAAGTTGTGCTATCTGTGTGGCTAATCGACCTAAAATTTTTCCTTTAGCATCAATTAAATGCCATTCTCTTTTAATTTCTTTTTCTTTAACAGTGGGAGTTTTCATTTTTTGGGTTTTTCTTTTTTAGTAGTTGATTTAACCTGTTTTTCTCTCTTTTTTTCTTTTTCTTTCTTTTCTGGTTTTTCAATTAATTCTAACTTCACCAAGGGAGCATTATCTCCTTTTCTTTTGCCTAAACGTACTATTCTGGTATATCCACCTGCTCTTTCTTTAAAAATAATTCCCAATTCATCAACAATTTTATTAACTAACTTTTTATCTTGAAGAAAAGCAAGAATTAAACGACGAGCAGAAACAGTTTGCTCTTTTCCTTTATTAATCAATTTTTCAACAATTGGTTGAACCTTTTTCGCTTTTGCTAAAGTAGTTTTTATTTCACCGTGAGTAATTAAACTCTTAATTAAATTTTTAAATAGCAATTTTCTTTTATTGGTATTCATTTTTCTTTATTTAAAGATAGTCCTTTACCGGCTAACACTTTTTCGATTTCTTTAACCGATTTCTCTCCCAAATTTTTTATTTTCAATAATTGCTCGGGGGTAGCTTTAACTAAATCTTTCACTTTCTTATATCCTGCTTTTTTTAAAGCGTTTACTACTTTTAAAGGTAAATCAAAATCTTCTAAAGGTGTCTCTAGTAAAGAATCGTCTTTACTATTAGCTATTTGATTATTATCTTCTTCTTTATTAACGGGTTTTTTGGGTTTTACAATTTGATTAAAAAAAGATACTAAGATTTCTCCACTTTTCTTCAATGCCTCCGCTGGAGAAATAGTCCCATCGGTCAAAACTTCTAAAGTAAGTTTATCAAAATCAGTTTTTCTTCCAACACGAGTGGGCTCGACATGATAATTTACTTTTAAAACTGGACTAAAAATAGCATCCAGGGGAATTACTCCAATTCGATCACTGGTTCTTTCCTCTAATGAGAGATAACCAACTCCCTTTTCTACTAAAAGCTCTGCCTTAATTTTGCTTTTTTTATCTGCCAAATAACCTAAAACTAAGTCTTTATTAACAACTTCAATCTCTGCTGGCGTTTTGATATCTCCTGCTTTTATTTCTCCCGGGCCACTTTTTTCTAAAGTTAATTTTAATGGTTTATCTCCTTTATATGAAAATCTTACTTTCTTTAAATTCAAAAGAAATTCTAAAATATCCTCTCTTAATCCTTCTAGGGTAGAAAAGCGGTGGCGAACACCACTAATTTTTACCTCTACAATCGCTGTTCCGGGTAAAGAGGTAAGTAAAACTCTTCTTAAAGCACTTCCAAGAGTATATCCATATCCCTGTGGTAAAGGGGCAATTTCAAATAAAGATAAATTTTTTTCTTTTTTAGTTTCTTGAATAGTAAAATTAGGTTCGATCATTTTTTTCCTCCTTTTTTTAAAATCTTAACGAGAATAAAATTCAACAATTAAACTTTCATCTATTTCTGATTCAATTTCCTCGCGGGAGGGTAATCGCTCTATTTTACCAACAGTTGCTTTTCTTTTCAACCATTCGGGAATTTTTCTTTCTTTTTCTTCTAAGGCTTTCTTAACAATTTCTATTTTTAACGCCTGTGGTCTCAAACTAATTACATCACCAACTTTAACTTCATAGGAAGGAATATCAACTTTTTTATTGTTTACCAAAATATGCCCATGACTTACCAATTGCCTAGCTACAGATCGGGAAGGAGCAAAACCTAACCGATAAACTACATTATCTAATCTTCTTTCTAAAGTTTGGAGTAAAAGAAGACCTGTTTCTTTTCCTTTTGCTTTCAAAGATTTTTCAAAGTAACGTCGAAATTGTTCTTCGGAAACTTGATAAAGACGCTTAAGTTTTTGTTTTTCCTTAAGCTGTCTGCCATAATCGCTAGTAGTGGTTTTTCTTTTCGGTCCGTGTTGCCCTGGAGGCACCGCTCCTTTCCTTTCAATTGGACAGGAAGAAGAATAACAACGGTCTCCCTTTAAAAATAATTTCATTCCTGAGGAACGACATAATCGACATTTTGGACCTAAATATCTTCCCATTTTTATACCCTCCTCCTTTTCTTTGGTCGAGGACCATTATGAGGAATTGGCGTTATATCGGCAATTAAATCAATTTTTAATCCTTCTGCTTTTAAAACTCGCAAAACCGCATCCCTTCCCGGACCTGGACCCTTAATATAAACTTCCACTTCATCCACTCCCAATGCTTTTGCTTTTTTCACCACTGCTTCAATTGCAGTAGTGGCAGCAAAGGGAGTTGCCTTTCTGGCGCCCTTGAAACCTACCGTTCCAGTAGAACCCCAACACAAAGTGTTTCCTTTTAAATCAGTAAAGGTAACTAAAGTATTATTAAAAGTGGCTTTGACGTAAATTTTAGCTTTCATTCTTTCCCTCTTTCTTTGCTTGGGCTTCTAAACGAGCCAAGTCTTTTTTCTTTAATGCTCCAACGGTTTTTCTTTTTCCTCTTTTGGTCCGTGCATTAGAACGAGTCCGTTGTCCTCTTACCGGCAAATTTCTAATATGACGTACTCCCCGATAGCAATGAATACTTTTCAACCTTTCGATATCCTGAGTGACCATTCCGCGCAAAGTTCCTTCTACAGGAATTTTTTCAATTGCTTTTTGCAATCGAGAAATTTCTTCTGCCGTTAATTCTTTTACTCGCTTAGAGGGAGAAATTTCCACTTCTTTCAAAATTTTCCAGGCGGTTTTTTTGCCAATACCATAAATATCGGTTAAACCGATATCAATTCTTTTTTCCTCTTTAATATCAACACCAACAATTCTTACCATTTTTATCCTTGCCTTTGTTTATGTTTTGGATTTTTACAAATAACATAAAGCCGGCCGCGCCGGCGAACAATTTTACAAGTTTGGCATAATTTTTTAATACTGGAAATTACTTTCATTCTAATCGATAAATAATTCTCCCTCTTTTATCATCATAGGGAGTTAACTCTACTTTTACCCTATCTCCAGGCATAATCTTTATCCGATAAAGCCTCATCTTTCCTGCTAAATGACAAAGGATTATTCGGCCATCTTCTAATTCTACTCGAAAAAGAGTATTAGGAAGAGCTTCTTTTACCCTTCCTTCCACTTCGATCTTTTTTTCTTGCTTTACCATTGAAAAACTTTACAATTTTAACAAACTTCTAACTTAGTTTCAAGGGGAGTAAGAATTAATGGTCCTTTTTTAGTTACCAAAACCGTATCTTCAAAAACGGCTGATAGTTTACCATCTTTTGTCTTTAATGTCCAACCATCTTTATCTAAAACTAAATCCGGCTTTCCTTGAGAATAAATTACTTCAATAGCTAAACTCATTCCTTCCTTAATTAAAGGCGTGTTTTCAATTTTTCCTTTTAAAAAACAGGGAATCATTGGTTCTTGATGAAGTTCTTCACCAACGCCATGACCAGTAAGAATAAGGGAAGGATTATACCCCGCTTTTTTAATTTCTTTTTCAATTATTAAAGAAATATTACCAATCCGATAACCCGGTTGAGCAAAACTAATTGCTTTTTTTAAAGCTTTTTTTCCTACCTTTAAAAAATTCAAAATTTCTTCTCTATCTTTTTGATTTTCACCCTTCACCCAAACTGTCCTTGCCATGTCAGTATGAAATCCTTGATAATAAAATCCCATATCTAAGGTCACTAAATCGCCCTTTTTAATTTGATAACTATTAGGAACACCATGAACAATTCCCTCATTAACATTAATACAGGTACTCCAAAAATAATTTTTTACTGTTTTAAAAGAAGGACAACCTTTTTCTTTTTTAATTAAATCCTCTGCTAATTGATCTAAAAAAGAAAGAGAAACACCAGGACGAATATAAGAAAAAACCTGCCAAAAAATTTTAGCTAATTTTTTTCCTCCAATTTTTAAGGCTTTTTGTTGATGTTCTTTTTTATAAAGAGGAATCATTAAAGATTTGCCAAAATTTCTTGATAAATTTCTTTAATTTTTCTTTCACCGTTAATTCTTACCAAAATCTTATTTTTTTCTGCCTCATTAATTAGAGGTTGGGTTTCTTTTTTATAAATTTTTAAACGATTTTTAATTAATTTTGGTGTATCATCTGGACGAGAAATTAATTTAACTTGACATTGATCGCAAATTTCGTCATTTTTCGGAGGACGAGTAGCCAAGTTATATTCTAAACCACATTTTGAACAAATTCTTCTTTGAGAAAGACGAAAAATAATTGTTTTATCGCTTACCTCTAAAAGAAAAACCTTATCAATTTTTAATCCCTTTTCCTTTAAAAATTCTTGCAAAATTTGATATTGAGAAAGGTTTCGAGGAAAACCGTCAAAAATAATTCCCTTCTTTAGATTCTTTTTTTGAAAAAAATCTTTTAATACCATTTTCATTATTGAATCAGGCACTAACACTCCTTTTTTATTTATTAACTCATCAATTTTTTTTCCTAACTTATTTTCCTCTTTTGCTTTTTCCCTTAAAATTCTTCCGGCTTCAAAATAAATTAAATTTAATTTTTGGTGTAAAAGTTTTGCTTGAGTGCCTTTACCACTTCCTGGTGGACCCAAAAGAATAAGAATCATTTTAGGAAAGAATCGTAACTACGCATAACTAACATTGCCTCTAATTGTTTAACTGTTTCTAAAACTACCGAAACAATAATTAAAATTCCTGTTCCCCCAATTGACATGGTCGTTATTCCCGTCATTCGTTGAAGCAAAGAAGGAAAAATAGCAATTAATCCTAAAAATGTCGCCCCGGCAAAAGTAATTCTTTTTAAAATTCTTTCTAGATATTCCGCAGTTGGTTTTCCTGGTCTTACTCCCGGGATAAAACCGCCATATTTTTTAAGCTCATCGGCAATTTTTACCGGATCGAAAATAATAGCAGTATAAAAATAGGTAAAACCAAAAACCAAAAGAAAATAAGTTAAATTATAAATTATTCCGTTAGGATCAAAAACTTTTACTAACATTTGGGAAATACTTTTAACTAACTGATTATCTATCCCTTGAAGAAAATTTCCCAACATTGAAGGTAATAATACTAAAGAAACGGCAAAAATAATGGGAATCACTCCTGCTTGATTTATTTTCAAAGGTAAGTAAGTAGTTTGTCCGCCATAAACTCTTCCTCCTTTAATCCGACGCGCATATTGAATTCTTATTTTTCGCGAAGCTTCATTAATAAAAACTACCCCTCCAATTACTCCCACACTCATCAAACCAAAAAATAAAAGATTAAAAAAGTTTTCCCCTCCCGAAACCGAAAGAGTTTGAATTAAAGAAATAGGTAAGCGAGCAACAATTCCTCCAAAAATAATCATCGAAATTCCGTTACCAATTCCTTTCTCAGAAATTAACTCTCCCAACCACATCAAAAAAACCGTCCCCGCGGTCATTGCAAAGACAATACTAGTCAATACTAAAGGAGTAACCGAGGTAATAATTCCTTGATTTTTAAGCAGAATATACATTCCCAATGATTGCATCATTGCCAAAGGAACCGTTACTAAACGAATATACTGATTAATTTTCTTTCTTCCATACTCTCCTTCTTTAGAAAGAGCTTCTAAGGAAGGAATAACAATGGTTAATAACTGAAAAATAATGGAAGCATTAATATAAGGAACTAATCCCAAAGCCATCACAGAAAAGTTAGCCAGTGTCCCACCAGAAAAAATATCCAATAGTCCTAAAAGTTGACTTTGAGCAAATAATCTTTTTAAGGCAGTAGTATCTATTCCGGGAATAGGAACGTGAGCGGTAAAACGAAAAATAATAAAAATAAAAGCGGTAAAAAGAATTCTCCGACGTAAATCAGGAGTCCGCCACGCATTTAAAAAGGTATTTAAAATTTTATTCATTTTTTCCTAAAATTATTTCCCCTTTTGCCTTCTTAATCTTCTCCGCCGCTTTTTTAGAACAAGGTAAAGCCACCTTTAAAGCAACCTTTAACTCTCCATCGCCTAAAATTTTCACCGGATACTTTTCCGCTTCATTTTTTTTGATAATTCCTTTTTTTACTAAACTTTTAATATCCACTGTTTCCCCTTCTTTAAAAAGGTTAAGATATTTTAAATTAACAACAATTGGTTTTTTTTCTTTTGGCTTCAATTTTCCTTTTCCCCGTTGAAGAGGAAGGCGTCGCAACAAAGATTTCTTTGTTTTGGTTCCGGCAAAAGTTAAAGAAACTTTTTCTCTTACTTTTTGTCCTTTGTTTCCTCGACCAGTGGTATGACCACCCTTTCCAGAACCATAACCTCGACCAACGCGTTTTTTTTCTTTGGTTTTAATTTTTGAAAGCTGATTAAGTTGCATTTTTTACCTCCCTTGGTTTTAACTTTTTTAACGCCTCAAAAGTGGCATAAATATTAGTTATTTTATTCCGACTTCCTAAAATCTTTCCTACTACATCAGCAATTCCTGCCGACTCTACTACCGCTCTAATTGATCCTCCCGCAATAATTCCTGTTCCCACAGGAGCTGGTTTTAAAAGAACCTCCGCTGCTCCCTTTTTTGCTTTTACCGCATGAGGAATAGTTCTTTCCTTAATTGGAACAGTAATAAAATTCTTTTTAGCTTTAGAAATTGCTTTTTTAATCGCACTTCTTACATCCAACGCTTTACCTAAACCAACTCCAACTTGACCCTTTTTATCACCAACCACCACTAACGCCGAAAAGGAAATTTTATTTCCTCCTTTAGTTTTTTTCGCTACCCTTCTTATTTCAATAATTTTTTCTTGAAATTCTTTATTTTCCATTTTAGAAATTTAAACCTCCTTCTCTGGCACCTTCAGCTAAAGCTTTAACTCGGCCATGATATTTATATCTTCGCCGATCAAAAAATACCTTCTCAATTTTTTTTGCCAATGCCTTTTTTGCCAAAATTTTTCCCACTTCTCTTGCTTTTTGAGTTTTGGTTAGTTTTTTTCCCAATTTTTTTAAATCTGCCAAATCACTGGCAGCTACCAATGTTTCTCCTTTCTCGTCATCAATAATTTGGGCATAAATATATTTATTAGAACGGTGAACCGCTAAGCGATATCTTTTTTCTTTCATGCGCCTCCTCCTGCCGCACCGGCTTTACCGGCTTTTCCTGGCTTAAGTTTAACTTCTTCGCCCTCATATCTAATTCCTTTTCCTTTATAAGCATCGGGTGGTTTAATTGCTCTAATCTCGGCTGCTGTTTTTCCTACTAAAGCTTTATCAATTCCCATTACTTTAATGGTATCGTTTTTTTCTGTTTCAAAATTAATCCCTGGTGGTGGAGTTACTCTCACCGGATGAGAAAAACCTAAAGATAAAACTAAATCTTCCCCCTCTTTAATCACCCGATAACCGGTACCAACAATTTTAAGAGTTTTAGTAAATCCTTGAGTTACTCCCTCCACAGCATTAGCGATTAAGCTTCTTATTGTTCCCCACAAACATTGAGCTTGACGACTATTTTTAACCTTCTTAACTATTAATTTGTTTTCCTCTTTTTCTACTTTAATTTCTGGCCTGATTTTTATTGGCAATTCTCCTTTCGGTCCTTTCACTAAAACCTGACCGTTGGTAATTTCCACGGTTACTCCTTCAGGTATTAAGATTGGTTTTCTTCCGATTCGACTCATTTTTTTACCAAATTTGACCAATAATTTCACCACCTAATTTCCTTTTTCTTGCTTCTTTATGACTCATTATTCCCTTTGAGGTAGAAACTAAAGTAATTCCTAATCCAAACTTAGGTAAAGGAATTTTATCTGCCGGTGCATAAATTCTTACCCCAGGCTTAGAAACCCTTTTAACTCCCTCAACCGCTGGTTTTCCATTTTGATATTTTAACTCTAAAACTAATTTTTTAAATTTATTTTCCTTCACTCGATAACTTTTTAAAAATTTTTCTTTAACTAAAATTTTGGCAATTTCTTCTTTTATTTTAGAATAAGGAATCTCCACTAATTCATTTTTGGCTAAGTAGCCATTTTTAATTCTTGTCAACATATCACCAATTGGATCAGAAATCATTTTTTTCTCCTTTTTACCAACTAGCTTTTGTAACGCCAGGTAATTCCCCTTTATGGGCTAACTTTCGAAAGCATAATCGACAAATTCCAAATAACCGCAAGTATCCTCGCGGTCGACCACACAAAACACAGCGGTTTTTCTTCCGCGTCGGATATTTCGGTTTTTTCATTAAATCTTTAACAACTGCTGATTTGCTAGCCATGTTTTTTATTTAATTTTTAACTTTTAACTTTTTCAAAAGGCATTCCCATCTCTTCTAATAGTTTTTTTGCTTCCTCGTCATTTTTAGTATTAGTAACAATATTAATTCCTAACCCTCTTATTTTATCAATTTTGCTATAATCTATCTCCGGAAAAACAATTTGCTCAGGAATTCCTAAACTATAATTCCCTCGACCATCAAATCCTTTTAAAGATACCCCTTGAAAGTCTTTTAATCTTGGTAAAACAATATGAAAAAGTTTTTTTAAAAATCCTTCCATTCTTTTTCCTCTTAAAGTAACCTTTAAGCCAATTGGATCACCTTTTTTAATTTTAAATCCTGCCTCTGAAGCTTTTGCTCTACAAACTACTGGCTTTTGACCAGTAATTGCCATTAGATCGTTACTTGCCATCTCAATAGCCTTCGGATCATGAGCGCCTTCTCCAACGCCCATATTAACAATAACTTTTTCTATTCGATAGTGTTTTAAACTGCTTGCTGGCATTTTTTACAAATCCTTTCTTTTCCTTCTTTGGTTAACAAAAATCCTACTCGGGTTGGTTTTCCACATTTTGGACAAACTAAAGCAACTTTAGAAACTGCCAATGGTTTGGCAATTTCTACAATCCCTCCTTTTTCTCCTTCTTTTCTTGGCTTAACATGTTTTTTTACAATATTTATTCCTGGAATTAATACTTTTCCCTCTTTGGGAAAAATTTTTTCCACTTTTCCCTTTCTTCCTTTATCTTTACCAATTAAAACTACTACGGTATCGCCTTTTTTAATCTTTTTAATCCTCATAAAACCTCCAATGCTAAGGAAGCAATCTTATTATAACCTTTATCCTTAACTTCTCGAGCAATCGGGCCAAAAACTCTCGTTCCGCGCGGAGTTCCATCTTTATTAATAATTACTCCCGCATTATCATCAAAACGAATATAAGAACCATCAGGTCGCCGAAATTCTTTTTTTGTTCTAACAATTAATACTTTTACTTTTTCTTTATCTTTAACCATTCCATTAGGAATCGCTTTATCAACTACCGCTAAGACAACATCGCCTAAATAAGCAAATTTTCTTTTGCTTCCTCCATAAATATGAATGACGCGTAATCTTTTAGCACCAGTATTATCTGCTGGTGTCAAAATCGTTCTTAATTGAATCATCTTTTAACCACCTCCACGATTTTCCATTTTTTGGTTTTGCTAATTGGCCGACATTCCACAAATTTTACCCAATCACCTTCTTTTACGCCAATTTCATCATGAACGTGATATTTTTTGCTTCTTTTAATTCTTTTTTTGTACAAAGGATGCACTTTAAAAGACTCCACTACGACCGTGGCGGTTTTAGCCATTTTCGTACCAATAACTTTTCCCTCAAATGTTTTCATTGGCTAACTCCTTTTCTCTTAAAATTGTTTTTAACTGGGCTAACTCATCAGCTACCTTTTGGGGCAGATGAACATCCTTTAATTTACCGGTAGCTTTTTCCAGTCGTAATTTTACTAATTTTTCTTGAGTTTTTCTAATCAATTCCAAAAGTTCTTTTTTGGTTTTGGTTCTAATTTCTTGTAATTCTTTCTTTTTCATTCTTCCTCCCGAGAAACAAATTTTGTTTTAAAAGGTAATTTAAAACCAGCTCTGGTTAAAGCTTCTTTAGCTATTTCTTTGGAAACTCCCGAAAGCTCAAAAAGAATCCGTCCCGGTTTTACCACCGCCACCCAACCAACAACATCTCCTTTTCCTCCTCCCATTCCCACTCCTAAACCCTTGCTCGTAATTGGTTTGTCAGGAAAAATCCTAATCCAAACTTTACCCCCTCTTTTAGTATAGTGAGTAATCGCCACCCTGGCTGCCTCTATTTGCTTTGCATGAAGCCAACCCCCCTCTAAGCTTTTCAATCCATACTCCCCAAACGCCAAGGTTGTCCCTCGACTTTCTTTTCCTTTTACTCTTCCGCGAAATTGCTTTCGGTATTTTGTTTTTTTTGGTTGCAACATTTTATTCTTTTTCTCCTTTATAAATCCAAACTTTAACTCCTACATAACCAGAACGAGTCAACGCTGGTACTTCGGCATAATCAATATCTGCCCTTAAAGTTGAAGCAGGAATATTAGCACTTTTTCCTTGATCTCCAAAAATCTCATGACGAGCAATTTCGATTCCAGCAATTCTTCCTGATAAAACTATCTTCACTCCTTTTGCCCCTGCGGATTTAACCCTTTCAATTGCTTTTTCGACCACCATCCGGTAGGGAACTCTTTTTACTAATTGCTCTGCAATTCGTTGAGCAACTAACAACGCTGATAAATCAGGATTTTTTACCTCAACGATTTCTTCTAATTCTAAATTTTTTTCCGGATCAGGAACAGAAACAATTTTGCAAAGTTCTTGTTTTAAAAGCTCTAATCCCTTTCCCCCTCTTCCAATTACCATTCCCGGTCGACTAACATATAAAGTAATTTTAATTTTGTTAAAAAATCGATCAATTTGAACTCTTACTAAGCCAGCTAGTTTTAATTTTTCTTCTAAAAATCGCCGAATTTTGTAATCTTCCAAAAGATATTTTTTATAAGTTTCCTCATCCGGCGCAAACCAACGAGAGCGCCAATCTTTATCTAAAGGCAAACGAAATCCTAATGGATTAACTTTGTGTCCCATTTTTTTCTCCTTTCTTGGATTTTTCTTTTACTTTTTTATTTTTCTTTTCTTCTGTCTTTTTTTCTTCTCCTTCTAAATAAATAGTTAAATGACTAGTTCTTTTTAAAATTGGGTGCCATCGACCACGAGAAACCGGTCTTCCTCTTTTAAGAATTGGTCCCTTGTTTACTTCAATTTTTTTAATTGTCAATGATTCCTTTTCTAAATGATAATTATTAACCGCATTGGCAATTCCCTGTTTTAAAGTTTTTTCCAAAAATACTGCTCCTTTTTTTTCTAAGTTTTTTAAAACGGTTAAAGCATAACTTGCCTTTAACCCTTTTATCGCTTGGGCGACTAAATTAAGTTTTCTTGGGCTAATTCTTAAAAATTTTGATTTGGCAATTACTTCCATAATCGTTTTAAGTTTTACTAATAATTCTTTTAACTACTTTTCCATGACCACGGAAAGTTCTTGTTAGGGCAAATTCTCCCAAACGATGACCAACCATTGCTTCGGTAACAAAAACCGTCACAAAATTTTTTCCATTATGAACTTCAAAAGTATGACCAACAAATTCTGGCGGGATTTGGCTTGCCCGTGCCCAAGTTCTAATAGGTTTCTTTTCGCCAGTTTCTTTCTGTTTTAAAACTTTTTTTAATAATTTTGGATCAACCCAAGGTCCTTTTTTAAGACTTCTTCCCATTTTTACTTCCTCCTTTTAATAATTAATTTATCAGAATATTTTCCTTTTTTTCTTGTTTTTACTCCTAATGCTTTCTTTCCCCATGGCGTTTTGGGAGAAGACATTCCAATTCCCGATCTTCCTTCTCCACCACCGTGAGGATGAGAATCAGGGTGTTGAGCTACACCCCTTACTGTCGGCCTTATTCCCATATGCCTTTTTCTTCCTGCTTTTCCTAAAATTACATTTTTCCAATCAACGTTACTTACCTGCCCAATAGTTGCAAAACATTCTAAAGGAACTCTTCTTATCTCCCGTGACGGTAACCGCAAAATCGCATATTCTTCTTCTTTTCCCTGAAGTAAAGCTCCTCCACCTGCTCCTCTAACTAACTGTCCTCCTTTACCTCTAGTCAATTCGATATTATGGACAATCGTCCCTACCGGAATATTTTTTAAAGGTAAAGCATTGCCTATTTTAATCTCGACCTTTTCTCCAGAAATTACTTCATCACCAACTTTTAATCCCTCTGGGGCTAAAATATATCTTTTTTCTCCATCTTTATAACTTAACAAAGCAATATTAGCAGTTCGGTTAGGATCATACTCAATTGCCTCTACTTTGGCAGGAATATCATATTTATCACGCTTAAAATCAATTTCTCGTAAAAATCTTTTTTCTCCGCCACCCCGATGGCGAACAGTCACTCGACCGGTATTATTTCGCCCGGCTTTACTTTTTTTTGGTTTTAAAAGTTTTTTAATCATTTCTTCTCTTTTACCTCACTTTCCGGAAAAATATCAATTTTATCTCCTTCTTTTAACTGGACAATTGCTTTTTTCCAATCACCTAATTTAATTTCTTTCCATCGTCGTAAAAGCCGTTTCTTTTTTCCTTTAACATTTAAAATATTAACTTTAACTACCTTAACATTAAAAAATTTCTCTATTGCTTCTTTAATCTGATTTTTAGTCGCCCTTTTGGCTACCTGAAAGCAATATTTATTTTCATTTTGTGCCAAAAAGGCCTTTTCTGTAATAATCGGTTTAATAATTACATCCTTAAGATCCATTTTTCTTTAAAAATACCTCCTTTAACTTTTCAACGCTTTCTGGCAAAAAAACTAAATAACGGTGACTTAAAACTTGATAAGTATTTAGATTTTCCGCTAATAAAATGTCCATATTTTCTATATTCCGCGCAGAGAGAATAATATTTTCTAAAATTTGAGGTAAAACTAAAAGGGTTTTGGGTGAAGATTTAGGGGTAAAAATTTTTAAATTTTTCAAAATTTCCCACATTTCTTTGGTTTTAGGTTTAATTTTTTCTACTCCCTTTACGACTAAAATTTCTTTGTCTTTAAGCTTTAAAGTTAAAGCTGAAAATAAAGCTTTTCGCCGCATTTTTTTCGGCATTTCTAATTTATAATTTTCCTCTCCTGTTGGCCCATGAGCAACCCCACCGCCCACAAAAATTGGCGCCGAACGAGAACCATGGCGCGCCCTCCCGGTCCCTTTTTGCCGATACCATTTGGATTTTGTTCTATTAACTTCACTGCGAGTCTTTACTTTTGCTCCCGCTTTTCTTTGATTGGCTAGATAAACTCTCACTGCCTGGGCAATTAATTCTGGCTTTGGATCTTTAATCCCAAAAATTTCTTTCGGCAATTCAAACTTACCCACAATATTTCCTTTGGTATCAAATAAATCTACTTTAGGCATATTTTTCAATTAATAAAAATCCCCGGCGTGGACCAGGGACTAAACCTTTAACTTCTAACATTCCTTCTTTTACGTCAAAAATAGAAAGTCCTTTAATGGTTACCTGATCTCCTCCCATTCTTCCGGCCATTTTTTTTCCTTTATAAACTCTTCCGGGAGTAGTCGTTTGTCCAATGGAACCCGGCGCTCTTTCGCGATCTGATTGTCCATGAGTCCGTGGTCCGCCCGCAAATCCCCATCGCTTAACCACTCCGGCAAAACCTTTTCCTTTTGATTTGCCGGTTACTTTAACTTTATCTCCCTTTTTAAAAATTTCTTCTGCTTTTATTTCCTGACCAACTTTAAATTTTGTTGGATCCTCTACCTTAATCTCTCTCAAAAATAAAGGTGGTTTTTCTAATCCTGCTTTTTTAGCATGACCAATAAGAGGTTTATTTGCTTTTTTCTTTTCACCAAAACCCAATTGAATAGCATTATAACCATCTTTTTCCTTTGTTTTAATTTGCACCACCCAACAAGGACCGGTTTTAATGATTGTTACCGGAATTCGTTTTCCTTCTTTGGTAAATCTTTGAGTTTGCTCAATTTTTTGTCCTAAAATTGCGTTTAACATTCTCAAAACATAAAAAAAGTGCCGGAGGCACTTTTTTAAAAATTTTATTTTTAAATTAAATCTTTATTTAAAAGATTTTCACCTCCATTTTAAAGATAGCAAATTATACAATAAAAAAAGAAGGGTTTTCAACTGGAATTTTAATACTTAATTTCAATACTTACTCCTGCAGGAAGCTCTAAATGGGATAAAGAATCAATAGTTTTAGGAGTAGGATCAATAATATCAATTAACCGCTTATGAATTAAAATCTGAAAATGTTCTCGCGCGTCTTTATCAGTGTGGGGAGAGGTAGTTACCGTAATTAATTTTCTTTTAGTTGGTAGGGGAACTGGTCCCACTACCTTAGCGCCAGACGCAATTACTGTCTGTAAAATTTTTTCGCAACTCTCATCGATTACTCGATGATCGTAAGCTTTTAAACGAACACGAATTCTGCCTTTTTTAGCCATAATTTTTAGGCAATAATTTTAGAAATGACACCTGCTCCTACCGTATGACCACCTTCTCGGATAGCAAAACGCAATCCTTCCTCTAATGCTACCGGTTGAATTAGTTTTACCGTCATTTTGGTATTATCTCCCGGCATTACCATCTCTACACCTTGCGGTAAAACTACCTCACCAGTAACATCGGTGGTTCGGATATAGAATTGAGGTCGGTAACCGGTAAAGAAGGGTGTATGTCGACCTCCCTCTTCTTTAGACAAAACATAAACTTCTGCCTCAAATTCTTTATGAGGAGTAATCGTTCCTGGTTTTGCCAAAACTTGACCCCTTTCTACTTGATCTTTCTCAATTCCTCGAAGCAATACTCCAATATTATCTCCCGCTTGTCCTTGATCTAAGGTTTTTCTAAACATTTCAATTCCCGTTACCACTGTTTTTTGTGTCTCTCGTAAACCAACAATTTCTACTTCATCATTAAGTTTTACTACCCCTCTTTCCACTCTTCCTGTCACCACTGTTCCTCGTCCTTTAATAGAAAAGACATCCTCAATCGGCATTAAGAATGGTTGATCAAGCGGTCTTACTGGTTCGGGAATGTATTCATCAACCGCTTTCATTAAATCTTCGATTGCTTTTACCGCTTCTGGATCGCCTTCTAAAGCTTTTAAAGCAGAACCGCGAATTACCGGCACTTCATCACCGGGAAATTTATATTTATTTAAAAGTTCCCTTACCTCCATTTCCACTAAATCTAAAAGTTCTTTATCCTTAACTACATCTACTTTATTTAAGAAAACAACAATTGCCGGCACGTTTACCTGCCGAGCCAACAAAACATGTTCTCGAGTTTGAGGCATTGGTCCATCATCAGCAGCCACTACTAAAATTGCCCCATCCATTTGGGCTGCTCCGGTAATCATGTTTTTAATAAAGTCTTTATGTCCTGGACAGTCAATATGAGCGTAATGGCGTTTTTCGGTTTCGTACTCAACGTGAGAGATAGAAATTGTCATTCCTCGAGCTTTTTCTTCCGGTGCATTATCAATTTGCTCATAAGCTAAATAATTTGCCATTCCCTTTTGGGACAAAACTTTAGTAATTGCTGAAGTTAAAGTTGTTTTTCCATGGTCTACATGACCAATAGTACCAATATTAACATGGGGTTTAACTCTTTCAAATTTTGCTTTATCTGCCATCTTTACCTCCTTTTAAAAACTTAATTTAAACTTTAAATATTCTAATATAGTAAAAAAATTTTTTCAAGTAGTAATTTTAGCAATTTTAAAAGAAATTTCAACTCTTAATTTTTTTATCTAATATTAATTCCCGTTCTTTGCTCGATTATTTTTTGGGCAATATTCTGAGGAACCTCTTCATAATGAGAAGGCTCCATATAAAAGGTTCCCCGACCTTGAGTCATACTCCTTAAAGTAGTTGCATAACCACGAACTTCCGCTAAAGGAATTAAAGCTTTAATAATTCTCACGTTCCCTCGTTGCTCGGTACTTAAGATTTGCCCTCTTTTTGCCGACAAATCACCAATTACTTCTCCCATAAATTCCTCGGGCACACTTACTTCCATTTTCATTATTGGCTCTAATAATACCGGTTGAGCTAACTTTGCTGCTTCTTTAAGAGCTTGTGATCCAGCAATTTTAAAAGCAATATCGGAAGAATCAACCTCATGATAAGTACCGTCATAAACTGCTACTGCCATATCTACCAAAGGATAACCCGCTAACACTCCTTTTTCCATTGCTTCCCTTACCCCTTTTTCTACCGCGGGAATAAATTCTGAAGGAATGGCACCTCCTTTAATTTCGTTAATAAATTTAAATCCTTCTCCTCGATTTAAAGGTTCAACCCGCAAAAAACAATGTCCATATTGACCTCGCCCCCCTGATTGACGAATATATTTTCCTTCTGCTTTTGCCACTTTCTTAATTGTTTCTTTATAAGCTACCTGAGGTTGACCGGTATTAGCTTCGACATTAAATTCTCTTTTCATTCGATCAACTAAAATTTCCAAATGGAGTTCGCCCATTCCCCAAATAATTGTTTGTCCGGTTTCCGGATCAACTTTAATCTTAAAAGTTGGGTCTTCTTCTGCTAATTTCTGTAATGCCAAAGAAAGCTTTTGTTCGTCCGCTTTAGTTTTTGGTTCAATTGCTAAAGAAATTACCGGTTCGGGAAAAGAAATTGATTCCAACAAAACCGGATTGTTTTTTCGACATAAAGTATCCCCAGTTTTTACTTTTTGGAAACCAATCACTGCGGCAATTTCTCCGGCCACTACTAAATCAATTGGTTCTCGCTGATTGGCGTGCATTAATAAAAGACGACCAATTCGCTCCGAATTTCGTTGAGTAGAATCATAAATTTCATCACCACTACGAATAGTTCCAGAATAAACCCTAATATAAGTTAATTTTCCTACGTGAGGATCTGTCTGAATTTTAAAAGCTAAAGCAAGCGGCTCTCCTTGAGGATTAGGAGTAAATTTTATTTTTTCGCCGGTTTCCGAATGGGTTGCTTCTACTGGCGGTAAATCTAAAGGAGAAGGAAGAAAATCAACAATTCCATCTAAAAGTGGTTGAACTCCTTTATTTCTTAAAGAAGAACCACAATAAACAGGAACTAATTTGCCGGTAATCGTTGCTCTTCTAATTCCTGCCTTAAGGTCTTCTAAAGAAATTTCCTCGCCGGCTAAATATTTATCTTGAATTTCTTCATCATTTTCGGCAATTTTTTCGATAACCTTTTCGCGAATTTCCGCCAGCTGATTTTTTAATTCTTCGGGAACTTCTTCTTCTTTATATTTTTCCCCACTAGGATCAATACTTTCATCCCAACGAAGCGCTTTTTGTTCTAAAACCAACACTACTCCTTTGAAATCTTTTTCTTTTCCCCAAGGTAAAGTTAAAATCAAAGGAACCGCTCCTAGTCTTTTTTCAATTGTTTCTACAGTAAAGAAAAAGTCTGCTCCCAGTTTATCCATTTTATTAATAAAACAGATTCGAGGTACATTATATTTATCTGCTTGTCGCCAGACTGTCTCTGACTGTGACTGAACACCCTCTTCCGCATCAAAAATTACCACCCCGCCATCTAAAACACGCAAAGAGCGTTCTACCTCGGCGGTAAAATCAACATGACCAGGAGTATCAATAATATTAATCCGGTGCTCTCGCCAAAAAGTAGTCGTCGCTGCGGAAACAATCGTAATTCCTCGCTCCTTTTCCTGAGGCATCCAATCCATTTGGGTGGTTCCTTCATCAATGTCACCAATTTTGTAAGTCTTTCCGGTGTAATACAAAATCCGCTCGGTGGTTGTTGTTTTTCCCGCGTCAATATGGGCAATTATTCCTATATTACGAACTTTTTCGATAGGAACAATTCTTTGATTAGAATTTTTATTACTGGAATTACTCATTTTAGTTACCAACGAAAGTGAGCAAAAGCTTTATTAGCTTCTGCCATTCGGTGAACTTCTTCTTTCTTTTTAACTGCGCCTCCTTGATTTTGGAAGGCGTCCATAATTTCCGCGGCCAATTTTTCGTAAAAATGATGATATTCTTTATTTGGTCGTTGTCGGGCATATAAAACTAACCAGCGAATTGCCAAAGATTCTCTTCTTGAACCCCTCACTGGCATTGGTACTTGATAAGCTGCTCCTCCTACTCGCCGTGGCCGAACTTCCATTGTTGGTTTAATATTTTCTAATGCCTGGGTAAAAATCTCTAAAGGATTTTTTCCGGTTTTTTCTTTTATAATTTCAAAAGCTTTATAAACATGCTTTTGGGCAATCGTTTTTTTTCCATCCTTCATTACCCGATTAATTAAACGAGTTACTAACCGACTGTTATAAATCGGATCAGGGGGTAAAACTCTCTTTTTTACTGGTCCACTTCTTGGCATTTTTTAAGCGGTAGCAGTTGCTCCTTCAGAACTAGCTTTAACTTCTTTGGTTGTCTCTTTTTTAACACCATATTTTGAACGCGCTTTCTTTCTTCCCACCACTCCACTCATATCATATTTTCCCCTAATAATATGATATTTCACTCCCGGTAAATCTTTTACTCTCCCTCCTCTAACTAAAACAATCGCGTGTTCCGCTAAATCATGGCCTTCCCCGGGAATATAAGCAGTGATTTCTTGCTTATTAGAAAGTCTTACTCTGGCTACTTTTCTTAAAGCAGAATTTGGCTTTTTCGGAGTCATTGTTTTAACCGCCAAAACCACTCCCCGTTTTTGGGGGCTAAAAGCGGTAAAAACTTTTCTTTTAAGGGCGTTAAAACTTTTTCTTAAAGCGGTTGCTTTAACTTTTTTGATAATTTTTTTCCGCCCTTTTCTCACTAATTGATTAATCGTTGGCATAAGAAAGAATTTTATCAAATTAATAATTAATCTTCAATCCTTGCCCTTTCAGGAGTGACAGGAATTAATCGACCAATAATAACATTCTCTTTTAATCCCAACAGTTTATCTTCTTTATTTTCCAAGGAAACATCAGCCAAAACATTGGTAGTTTCTTCAAATGAAGCTGCAGAAAGCCAAGAATCAGTATAAAGAGAAGTCCGTTTTAATCCTAAAATGACTGGCTTAGCAGTTGCCGGTTTCTTTCCTTCCTTAATTACCCGTTGGTTTTCTTCTTCGAAAGCATTTTTACTTACTAGATCACGAGGCAAGAACATCGTATCTCCTTCGTCAATTATCCTTAATTTATCTGACATTTTTCTTACGATTACTTCAAAATGCTTATCATTTATAGGAATTCCCTGAGATTCATAAACCGCTTGAATTTCGTTAATTAAATATTCTTGAGCTGGCCTCATTCCTTTAATTTCAACAATATCTTTAATATTTAAAGGACCGCTGGCTAACGGCGTTCCTACTCCTACTAACTGGCCATCTTCTACTAATAAAGTGTTTAAAGAAGAAACAAAATAACTTCTTACCTGTCCTTCATTATTTTTAATTTTTATTTCGTAACCTCCCTCAACTTCTTTTACACTCACCCTTCCACTAATTTCCGCCATTGGTACTACCGCCTTTGGAGTTCTTACTTCAAATAGTTCTTCAACCCGAGGAAGACCTTGTGTTACGTCTAAACCAACAATTCCTCCAGTTTGCTTTGTTCTTAAAGTAAGTTGAGTGCCTGGCTCTCCAATTGATTGGGCAGCAATTACTCCCACTGGTGTTCCGATTTCCACTAATTTTTTACTCGAAAGATCCCAACCATAACACAACTGACAAACTCCATATTTAGTTTGACAAGTTAAAGGAGAACGAATTTTTACTTCTTTTATTTGATGCTTTTCTAATAATTCTAAACTATGACGAGTAATTAATTCTCCTTTTTTAAGAATTACTTTATCTTTTTCAATCTTAATATCTTCGGCCAATACTCTTCCTAAAATTCTTTCAAAAAACTTATCTCCACGAACTCCTTCTTTAGAAATAATAATTCCTTCCTGTGTACCACAATCTTCCTCACGAACAATGACATCATGAGCAGCATCAACTAAACGCCGAGTTAAATATCCAGCATCAGAAGTTTTCAAAGCGGTATCAGTTAATCCCTTTCTTGCTCCCCGCGCACTAGTAATGTATTCAAAAACCGATAATCCCTCCTTGAAATTAGATTTAATAGGCATTTCTACGATTTTTCCTAAAGGATCGACAATTAATCCCTGCATTGCGGAAAGCTGTTTTATTTGATCTTTGGAAACTCTCCTTAATCCTGCCTCTACCATTAATTTAATACTATTTCCTTCTTTAAACTCACCCCATGTTTTTTCCGCTAAAACTTCCGTGGTCTCTAACCAAATTTTCTGTAATAATCTTTTCTTTTCTTGGAGGGTAATTAATCCTTGTTTATAATTTTCTTCTATCTCCGTTGCTTTTTCGTTTGCCTCATCAATTATTTTTTCCTTTCCTGGATAAACCACACAATCCCAAATTCCTACAGATAAACCAGAAATAGTTGCTCCCCAAAAACCTAGTTGTTTAAGGTCATCAATTAACTGAACAATTCTTTCGTTATCGCAAATTTCTAAAGCTTGGGTAACCAAAGCTTTAATCCTTTTTTCTTGAATTCCTTCATTAATAAAGGGCATTCCCTCGGGTAAAACCCGATTAAAGAGAATTCTTCCTACTGTTGTTTCTATTATCTTTCTCTCTTTTGGTTCTCTTACTTTTATTAATTGCCGCAATTCTATTTTTCCTACTTGATAAGCTAAAATCGCCTCGTCAAAATCAACAAAAATAGTTTTACAAGGAGAGAGTTTAGGATCAATCGAGGTAATAAAGTAACAACCTAAAGCCATCTCTTTTCCCGGGACAGTAATAGGAGAACCATCGGCAGGACGCAAAAGATTGCTTTTTGGCGTCATTAATTCTTCTGCCTCTTTAATTGCTTCTTTACTCAAAGGAACATGAACCGCCATTTGATCGCCATCAAAATCCGCATTATAACCGGCACACACACAGGGGTGAATTTGGATTGCCCGACCATCAATTAATACCGGATAAAAAGCTTGAATTCCTAATTTATGTAAAGTAGGTGCCCGGTTAAGCAAAACTGGATGATTTTTAGTAATTCTTTCTAAAATATCATAAACTTCAGGGGGCCGATGTTCTAAAATATATTTGGCATTTTTAACATTTTGGGCTAAACCAGCTAAAATTAACTCTCTTAAAATAAACGGCTTGAACAACTCTAACGCCATTTCCTTTGGTAAACCACATTGAGTAAGTTTTAATTCTGGCCCAACAACAATTACTGATCGCCCAGAATAATCAACTCTTTTTCCTAAAAGATTTTGCCGGAATCTTCCTTGTTTTCCCCGAAGCATATCTGATAAAGAACGGAGTGGTTGCCTACCTCTCATTACTCGTCGCGTCCCTTTTTTAGCGCTATCAATAAGAAAATCAACCGCTTCTTGAAGCATTCTTTTTTCGTTTCGAATAATAATTTCTGGTGCTCCTAAACTAATTAAATGTTTCAAACGATTATTCCGATTAATTACCCGGCGATATAAGTCATTTAAATCTGAAGAGGCAAATTTTCCTCCAGAAAGCTGAACCATTGGTCTTAAATCAGGAGGAATTACCGGCAATACTCTTAAAATCATCCAAGAAGGATCAACTCCTGCCCGACGCAAACTTTCAATTAATTTTAATCGTTTAGCAATTTTAAGATATTTTTCTCCTTTAACATGCCTTAATTTTTCTTTTAATTCTCCCGCTAATTTTTCTAAATCGAGTTTTTCTAAAACTTCTAAAATTACTTCTGCTCCCATTCCCGCTTTGAAAAAGCCGTTTAATTCATATTCTTCTAAACGAACATACTCTTCCTCACTGACTAAACTAAATTTTTTAATTCTTCTGATTAAGTCAGTCAATAATTGATGATCCTCTTCTAATTTCTGAAGTTCTAAAAGATTATTATCTTTGAGAGTTTGAATTTTTTGTTTAAATTTAAGTTTTATTTCTTCTAAAGCAAGGTTTCTTTGATCTTTATTCTTAATTTTTCTTTCAGTTTCTTTTTTTTCTTTTTCTTCCTCAAGTTTAAGCTTTTCTATTTCTTTGTTTAATTTTTCTTTTAATTCTTTTTTATTTTTAGCCAAAATCTCTCCTACTTTTTTCAAAGCTTCTTTTTGTTTTTCTTCATCAACTTCCGTCACTAAATATTGAGCAAAGTAAATGACTGATTCTAAACTTCGTGGGGGAATATCTAAAAGAACCGAAAGTTTTGGGGGACTACCTTTAAAATACCAAATGTGCGCTACCGGAGCAGCCAAAGTAATATGCCCCATTCTTTCTCTTCTTACTCGTGATAAAGTTACTTCCACTCCACACTTATCACAAACCACTCCTTTATACCTAATTCTTTTATACTTTCCACAATAACATTCCCAATCTTTAGTTGGTCCAAAAATCCTTTCACAAAATAAACCATCCTTTTCCGGCTTAAAGGTTCGGTAATTAATGGTTTCTGGTTTTAATACCTCACCATGAGACCACTGTTTAATTGTCTCCGGTGAGGCTAATTTAATTCTTAAAGATTTAAAATCAATTAGTTTCATTTTCTTTTTCCTCCTTTACTCCTTCAGGAATAATATCCAATCCTAAACTATTTAATTCTTTAACTAATACTTTAAAAGATTCAGGAACATTGGCTTGGGGAATATCAATTCCCTTAACAATTGCCTCAAACGCTTTTGCTCGCCCAACTACGTCATCAGATTTAATCGTTAACATTTCCTGTAGGGTATGCGCCGCTCGATGAGCTTCTAAAGTCCAAACTTCCATTTCTCCTAAACGTTGCCCTCCCATTTGGGCTTTTCCTCCTAATGGTTGTTGGGTTACAAGAGAGTAAGGACCAGTAGATCGCGCATGAATTTTATCCTCTACCATATGGACTAATTTCAAGATATAAGCAACTCCGACAACTGTTTTTTCTTTCCGTGGCTCGCCGGTTCGTCCATCATAAAGTGTTACCTTTCCGTCTACTGGTAAACCTGCTTTTTTCATTTCTTCGGCAATTTGATCTTCAGAAATTTTTTCAAAGACAGGGACCGCTACCTTATAACCTAATTTTTGGGCTGCCCAACCTAAATGAGCTTCAAAAAGCTGACCAAGATTCATTCTGGCAATTACTGAAAGAGGAGAAATAATAATATCTACCGGCGTTCCGTCTTCCAAATGAGGCATATCTACCTCAGGAATTACTCGAGAAATCACTCCTTTGTTTCCATGGCGGCCAGCTAATTTATCACCAATGGTAATTTTTCTTAATTGAGCCACCTTAACAATTACTTTTTTAATTACTCCTACATCTAATTCATCGCCTTTCTCCCGATCTAAAATCTGAACATCAATCACTGTTCCCCATTCTCCATGAGGCATTCTTAAGGAAGTGTCTTTAACTTCTTTTGCTTTTTCCGCAAAAATTGCCCGTAAAAGTCGTTCTTCAGCAGTTAATTCTGTTTCCCCTTTAGGAGCAATTTTTCCTACTAAAATATCATTAGGACCAACTTCCGATCCAATCACCACAACTCCATCTTCTCCTAAATGAGCTAAATCCGCCTCAGCAACATTAGGAATATCGCGAGTTAATTCTTCTGGTCCTAATTTTGTCTCCATTACTAAACATTCATATTCTTCAATGTTAATTGAGGTAAGGATATCCTCTTTAACCAACCGATCAGAAATAACAATCGCATCTTCATACTCTAAACCATCCAAAGAGCAATAAGCAATTAAAAGATTTCTTCCTAAAGCTAGTTCTCCTTGATCAACCGCTGGCCCATCCGCTAAAAGGTCTCCTTTTTTTACTTTTTGTCCTGGAAAGACTACTGGTCGTTGAGAATAACAAGTGCTATTGGGATTGGTGCGTTTAAATTTTGTTAATTCAAAAGTTCCGCTTTTTTCTAAAACTATCTTTCGCGCATCAACATAAACCACCTTGTCGTCTTGAGGAGCCCTAATTACTCTTCCCATAATATCCGCTACCACTTTTTCCATTCCCGTCCCCACGATTGGCGCTTCTGGTTTCACTAAAGGAACTGCTTGACATTGCATGTGGCTGCCCATTAACGCCCGGTTGGGCATATCATTATGCAAAAAGGGAATTAAAGAAGCAGATGTTCCTACTATTTGCTGAGGAGTAATATCAATATATTCAACATTTTCTACGGGAGCTTCTAGAAATTCCCCTTGATATCTTACTGGAACCCAGGAATCAGTAATAAAACCATCTTTATCAATATTAATTCCCTGATGGGTAATATAATGTTCTTGTTCGTCATCAGCGGTTAAATAAACAATTTCATCAGTCACTTTCATTTTTGTTTTTCCTCTAACCTTTACTTTCTCTACTTTAAAATAAGGAGTTTCTAAAAACCCATATTCATTTATTCGAGTATATAAAGCTAAATAAGTCACCAACCCAATATTAGGACCTTCAGGTGAACGCACCGGACAAATTCTTCCATATTGAGAAGCATTAATATCCCTAATCGAAAAGGAAGCTCTTTCCCGCGTAACCCCACCGGTTCCCATTACCGATACTCTTCTAAGATTGTCTAGTTCTGATAGGGGATTGGTACCATCTAAAATTGTTGATAATCGATTGCTCCGGAAAAATTCATTTAAAGCAGCAATTAAAGGACGAGCATTAATTACTTGTACGGGAGAAATATTTTCTTCTGGAGAAAAAAGACTCATTTTTTCTTTGACTGCCCTTTCTAAACGAGCTAATCCTACCCTAAAACCATTCTCTATTATTAATTCCCCTACCTGACGAAGACGACGATTACTCAAATTATCAATATCATCAACTCTTCCTTTGCCATTTTCTAATTGAATTAAGTACTTTACCGTTTCAATAATATCTTTTAATGTTAAAACCCAATTTTCTGGAACGTTAGGAAGATTCATTCCCAATCGTTTATTAATTTTAAAACGCCCTACTTTTCCTAAGAAATAACGTCGAGGATTAAAAAACATATTTTCTAAAAAGTTTTTAGCAGTTTCTAAAACCACTGGCTCGCCTGGTCTTAATTTTTGATAAATTTCAATTAGCGCCTCCATTTGAGATTTAGTAGAATCTTTTTGAATAGTAGCCGTTAAAAATGGTTCACTTTCTTTTGATATATCAGAAAAAGCAGCAAAAATTTCTTCATCAGAAGATAACCCTAAAGCTCTTAGTAATACTGTTACGGGAAATTTTCTTCGGCGATCAATTCTTACCACAATATTATTATTTTTTTCTATCGTAAATTCTAACCATGAACCATGTTTTGGTCTTATTTCTGCAGTATAAACCATCTTCCCCCAAGTAGGATCAACCTCTCCTACAAAATAAACTCCTGGTGATCTTACTAACTGATTAACTACTCCTCTCTCAATTCCGTTAATAATAAAAGTACCGTTCTCTGTCATCTTGGGAATATCTCCTAAAAATACCAGCTTTTTATTCTGCCTTCCTGTCTTTTTGCTTACCAAAGTCACCTCTACTTTCAAAGGCATATCGTAGGTTAGTCCTTTATTTAAGGCTTGAAAGGGAGTAATTTTTGGCTCGCCAAAGAAATAATCTCCAAAATGAAGCTCCCAGTTTTTCCCTGTAAAATCAACAATAGGAGAAATCTCCGTAAAACATTCCTTAATCCCTTCTTCTAAAAACCACTTATAAGAATCTTTTTGAACAGCTAATAAATCTAATGGAGGTAAATTTTTATATTCTTTTCCCCAGTTAATTCTTGGTTTTTTGGCAGTCATTATTTTTATATTTATATCTACTTAAATTTTAATTAAATGAATTCACCAAAAAATACCCAAAATAAAAATATTCCCAGAATAGGGAATTATCTTAAGCTAAGCTAAAAAGGGATAATAGCATATTATAACTAGTCTGTCAAGTCCAAAAATTTATTAATATTTTCCTGATGCTCTTCCAAAGTTCTAGCAAAATGAAGCTTCCCTTTCTTATCAGAAAGATAATACCAAAATTCGGAATCTTTAGCATAAATTACCGCCTTAATTGAAGCTAATCCAGGATTGCAAATTGGGGTAGGAGGTAAATTTTTATATTTATAAGTATTATAAGGAGAATCAATTTTTAAGTCTTCTTTTTTAATCACCGGCCACCAGTTATAAGAATCAAATAATTCTGGAGAAAAATAAAGATTGACTTTAGCATATTGAATAGTGGCATCTGTCTGTAAAGGCCAATTGTTTTTTAATCTCTTAATTAAAATTCCGGCAGCGATTTCTCTGTCTTCAGGATATTTTACTTCTCTTTCAATAATTGAAGCTAAAATTAATTTTTCATAAGAAGTAAGACTTTCCTTTTCTTCATCTAAAAAGGGTTGGGCTTTTTTGTCAAAATTTTCTTTTAAAATTTTAACAATCTTTTCCTCATCGATATTTTTAGGAAAAAGATAAGTATCAGGAAATAAATAACCCTCTAATTTATTAGTTAAATCAAGAAACTTCTTTTCCTCAAAATTCTCTAAATTTGCCTTAAGTCGACGGGCAAATTCTTCTTTTCGCCAACCTTCAGGAAAAGTAATCCAAATATCATTTGTTCCCCTAGTTAAAGTTAATGCTATTTCTTCCGGCGATAAAGAGGAAGAAAGAGTAAAACTTCCTGCTTGAATTTTTCCTTTTAATCCTTTTAAAAATACTAATAATTGAAAAACAAAGCGATCATTAATTAACCCTTCTTCTTCTAATCTTTTGGCAATTGAAGTAACATCTTCTCCTTTTTTGACCACAAACGTCTTTTTAACTTCCTGCTTTCCTAAAGAAGAAGTAACCGGTTTAATTCCTTTTTGCCACCAAAAAAAGCCACCTACGGTGACTCCTAAAAAAAATAACCACACTAAAAATCTTCTTCTAATTCTAATAATTATACCTCCTCAAATAATGCCCGCCGATATTTTTTAGTTTTAGGGTCATAAATAAAAATCCGGCCGCATTGGCAAGTTACTTTCTCGGTTCCATCCTTCCTTTTTTCTCTTTTTCCTTTGGCTAAAAATCTTCCGCAACCTACGCATTGCCCCCGAGAAAGTAACCAGGCCTGAACCGGCGCAATGATATTTTTAAACACCCTGCCTCCTTTCTTCTAAAAATTTTTCTAATATTAAAGCTGCTGCAAAAGCATCTTCTTTTTTTCTTCTTTTTTTCCTTCTTATCCCTGCTGCTATCATTTTAGCAATCGCCTCTTTACTCGTCAAGGTTTCATCAACATAAAAAATAGGTAGTTTAGTTTTCTTGGCAATTTTTCTCGCAAATTCTAAAACGTCTTTCTTTAATTTTTCCGAGGGAATTCCAATTACAATCTCTTTTATCTCTTCTTCTTGACAAATTTTTAAAATTTCTGAAAACAATTCTTTTTCCGATACTACCTTGTAGGGATAAATTACTTCTCCACTTCCAATGGCTAGCCCTATTTTTTTTAAACCAAAATCAATTCCCAAGATGTTCATAAAGTTGGGCGGGAACCAATTTTGCTTTAACTACTAACCTTCTTAAATAAGTTCCTGGAGGAACGCAAGTAATAAGACTTAAATACTCTCCGTCATAAGTTTGTTCTAAAACAGAAACGTCTTCGGGAGAAACTTCGACTAATTCAAAAACTTCATAAAAATAACGAATTCCGTCGAAGTCTAAAATAATTACATCACCTTTTTTTAAAGTTGGCAAAGTAGAAAAGATGGTTTTGTAATTTTTAGGATTAAAAAATTGCGGCAACACTGAATGACCAAAAATTACTACATTTCCGTATTCTCCCGGCAACGCAGTTCCCGGATATTGGATTAAACTTTGAGAAAGATCTTCTCCACCAATTTTTACCACCGCATTCTTAATTCCCAATTTGGGAATTGATAAGTTATAATCGGTAATTTTACTTGGGCGGGGAGTTAGGGCCGGAGAAGTAATAAACCAAGAGTGAGGATCATTAAAATTAGGAGAAAAAGAACTTTCCACCGGCGAAATAAAAGCTACTTTTTTTTCGCGATGAGTTGTTAATTGATACCACAAAATAGGAAAAATCGCATTGATAATCAAAAATAATCCTCCTAGCAAAAAAATCCATGGTAAAAAATTAAGAAATTTTTTTCTTTCTTTTTCTTTGGGAGTATTTTTAACATAACAATAAAGCATCTTATTTTCTTTTCACCTCCACAGTAATATTTTTAACTAATTGGGGAAATGTCAAAAATTTTGCCGGAAGTTGAGGAGTTATCTCTATTTGATAAGAATTTACCTTCGATAAATTATTTAAATAAGTCTGACCAGCAGATAAAGATTTACCTCTTAAATCTTTTTTAATTGCTTCTAAATCAAACGTAGGAAATAGATAAGCTTTAAATTTAACTTTGAAATTGGCTGTTCCGTCTTTATTTACTTTTTCTAATCTAAAATCAACTTCTTTCTCTTCCGGTTTATATTGATAACCTTCGGGAATAAGTTGCGAAATCTTTTTTTCTAAAACCTTATTAAAATCCGCATTAGAATAAGTTAAAACTTTAAACTCTACTTCTAAGTTAAGTTTTATTTCTTCTGCCTCTTCATCAGTTTCTCTGTCAAAAATTTCTTTTTTAATTGTATAACTTAAAGAATCTTTAATTACTTCTTTATCAGGAGAAATTTTTTCTTTAAATTTTTCCCAAATTTCCTCTTTAAGAGATTCGAGAATTTCTTTTTTTAATTCTTCTTTGTCTTTTTTCGCCACTACTTGAATTTCTCGACTAGTTCCTCCACTAAACGCCTCTTCATTTTTAGCCACAAAGTCTGATTTTGAATAATTATTAATATTAAACTCTGTTCCAGCAGCTAAATTTCCCTCCGCCCCTATTTTTACTGCCTTTACCTTTACCTTTGCTTTTCCTGGAACCTTCACATAATCTGCCCCGACGCTTTCAGAAGCAACCGTCACCTCTTCTTCTAAAGTAAATTTCAATCCATCAGGACCAATAATCTCCGTTCCTTTTTCAAACTTTTTTTCTTTAGCGGTGCGATTATAGATTACCACCTCTCCTGAAGCGGGTTCTCCTACTACTTTGACACCAGTAGTTTCTTTTTTTCCTTCTTTGGACAAAACTAAAACTATCTCTTCTCCTGGTAAAATTAATTTTTCTTCGTCGGGAGATTTTATCTGAGGATCAACGGTAACTCCCAAATCCTTTTCTAAAATCTCTGGTTTAACCCACAAAATAATTTTTGCTTTAGGAATAAACCACCAATAAGCAAATAACCCCCCTCCCAAAAGAAAAAGTAATAAAAATAAAACCAAAAGTATCGACCTTTTTCTTCCTTTTAAAAGAAGAATTTTTTCTACTGAATTTTTAATTATATTTCCCACCTTAAGGAAAAGGGGAAAAGCCATTTCTTTTAGGTTTTTTATCTTTTCTAAAGATGGCTTCATCTTTTCTGTTTCTTGAGAAGATTCCTCTGTTGATACAACAGTTGGCGGAATTATCTCTTCTTCTTTAAGAGTAATATCTTCTCCCTTTACAAAACCAAAATTTTCTTCTTCTTTAACTGAAGGGGAAATTTCCTCAATCTTTTCTTCTTCCTCTAAAACTTCCGATTCTTCAGAAATTTCCTCTTTGGTTGGTATTTTCGCTTCCTCTTTCAAAATAACTCCTTTTACTTCCCCTATCTCTTTACCTCCTGCTAATACTAAAGAGAGTAAAGAAAACTCAAAAGGAAGAATCTCTACTTTTGGCAGATGAAAAAAGTTAATTTCCAATTCTTCCCAAGAAATCTCTTCTATCTGTCTTTTTTCTTCTTCTAAATTTTCTTGATTATAAAGAATAATTCTTGCAGGTAAAACTTCGCTTTTATCAAATCGAGAAAATCCCTCAATTAAATCTTCTTTTAAGTTTTCACTCCGAACTAATTCTTCGGTAGCAATAAATTTTCCTACTTTAATTAAACTTAAAAATATTTTTTTTGAAGTAAAATTAATTAGAATTGCGCTTAAAGGAATTCCTTCTTTGATTTTAAAATGATGAGCAATTGCCTCAGGAGTAATTACAAATCCTAATGCCTCAAAGTTCATCTCTCGACAAATTGTTTTTAAGATTGCCATCTTTTCCTCTTTTACTTCATTACTTTCTTTAAGCCAACTAAAAGGAATACCAAAAATTATTTTTTGAGAAGCGATATTCTCTTGAGGAGGAAGAGATTGATCAATAGCAGTAATTATTTCTTCATCATTTTCAAAAAAAACCATTTTCCCTACTTTTACCACTTCTACTATTCCTTCAGAAGAAATCCTCCACCAGGCAGAGTTGACAAATTCATCTTCAATTAAAACCGCTAAATAAGTTTCCGGTGGTCTTTTTTCCTCAAAAGATTTAATTTTTTTAAAAAAATTACTGATTTCCATAATTTAATACTGCATAAATTCGCCGTTTACCAGCACCGGCTGATTCTTCTTTAACTATTTTAACACCCCCAATTTCTCCAGTAGAATTCACATGAGGTCCTCCACAAACTTCTTTAGAAAAATAATTACCTTCTTCACCAATAGTATAAACTTTTACTTTTTCAGAATATCTGTCGCCAAAAAAAGCCAATGCTCCTTCTTTTTTAGCTTCCGAAAGAGTAGTAATTTTCATTGTCACTGGTAAGTTTTCTTTTATTTTTTGATTAATAATTTCCTCAACTTTTTTTATTTCTTCTTTAGTTAAAGGTTGAGGATGGATAAAATCAAATCTCAATCGTTGAGGAGTAATATTGCTTCCTACCTGTCTTATATGAGTACCTAAAACTAATCTTAAAGCCGCTTGAAGAAGATGAGTAGCCGTGTGAAGTTTAATTACCTCCGGAGAATGATCGGCTAATCCTCCTTTAAATTTTTTTACTCCTCCTTGACGAGAAATTTCTTGGTGTTTTCTAAATTCTCTTTCAAAAACTTCTTTGTCGATCACTTGTCCCCTTTCTTGGGCGATTTCTTCAGTCATTTCTAAGGGAATTCCGTAAGTTTCATATAACCAAAAAGCAATTTTTCCATCTAACGTGGAATACTTTTCTATTTGACGAAGACCCTTTTCTAAAAGACGGTAGAATTTTTCTTCTTCGGTAGTCAAAACTTGGTCAATTGATTCCTCTTTATTTTTTAATTCCGGATATTCCTCTTTCATTGTTGCAATTACTGCTTTCCCTATTTTTGAAGAAAATCCTTCTTTTAAATCTAATTTTTTCCCAAAACGAATCGCTCTTCTTATTAACCTTCTTAAGACATAGCCTTGTTCAATATTTGCTGGCAGAACCCCATCGGCAATTAAAAACACAGCCGCCCTCAAATGATCAGCAACAATCCGAAATGACTTTTGATTTTCAAAATATCTCTTTTTACTTAACTGTTCAATTTCTTCAATTAATGGTAAAAAAACATCAATTTGAAATACATCTTCTTTATCTTGCAAAACTACACCTGTTCGTTCTACTCCCATTCCTGTATCAACGTTTTTTTGCTTTAATTTTTCATAAGTACCATCTGGTTTTCGGTTATATTCCATAAAAACGTTATTCCAAACTTCAAAAAATCGGCCACAACCATCACCCGGCCGACAGTAAATACCACAAGGCGATTTACCGGTATCATAAAAAATTTCACTGTCAGGTCCCCCAGGACCAGTTTCACCTGCCTCCCACCAATTATCCTCCTTTCCTAAAGGAAAAATTCGTGAAGAAGGAATTCCCAACTTTTGCCAAATTTTTTCTGCCTCTTCATCTTTAGGAGCATTTTCATCACCAGCAAAGATAGTAACATAAAGACGTTTTGGATCTAAATTTAAAACTTTAGTTAAAAATTCATAACTCCAACTTAAAGCTTCCTCTTTCCAATAATCTCCTAACGACCAATTTCCTAACATTTCAAAAAAAGTAAGATGAGAAGTATCGCCAATTTTTTCAATGTCATTAGTTCGCAAACAACGTTGTAAACTACAAAGTCTTTTTCCTAGAGGATGAGGTTCTCCCAATAAATAGGGAACTAATGGCTGCATTCCCGCAGAAATGAATAAAGTCGTGGGGTCATTTTCGGGAACTAACGGCAAGTTAGGTAAAACTTTATGTCCCTTTTTAATAAAAAAATCTAAAAATTTTTTTCTTAACCACGAGGAATTCATTTTCTTAAATGATAGCTAATTTTAATTCTGAAGGCAAATTTAATTTAAACTAGAGGCCTGCCGTTCCGTTTAAAAAAACGACTAAATTTTCTTTTTTCTTTGACAATTTTATCTATTAAATTATCTTTTCTTTCCTCTAATGATTCTATTTTTTTAACAATTTGCTCTTGAGTTTCTTTTGCTTTTCTTTCTAATTCTCCTTTATTTTCCTCTATTTCTTCCACTAAATCACCTAATTCTTCCAGAGCTTCTTTTCCTTTTTTAATTAATTTCTTTTTTACTTTTTTTCCCTCATTGGTGGCTGTTAAAAAATAAAGAACTCCTCCTCCAACAATTATCCCCAAAAGCAATCCGGTTAAAAAACTTTCACAATGACATTCATTATTATTCTTCTCCATCTTCCTCTTCCTTTCTTTCTTTAACTTTTTTAAGAAAAAGAGTTAAAAATCCAAGAAGGCCAGAAAGACTACCTAAAGAGTTCGATAAAGAAGCTATTGGTTTAGAAAAAGATTCAGAGATTATTCCCGCATCATCTAAAATTTTATTTACTTTTTTTACTGATTGTTGAACTTCTTTAAGAATGAAGAAGACTTGGATTCCTACTAATAAAAGAAGAAAAGTTAAAACACAAACAACAATAATTAAAAGAGTTTGGGCAGGTTCCATATTATTTTAAGTTTAACTTATTTATTTTCTTTGTCAAGACGAAGAATAGTTAAAATTTTCTCGGTTTTTTTTCCTTCTTTATCAACTGCTTCAATTATAAACTTATTTTCTCCCAAAAAAAGTTCGGTTTTAAAAGTAAATTCTCCATTTAAAGAAACTAATACTGGTAAATCATTTATTTTTATTACCGCATCCGGACGAGTTCTTCCTTTAATTTCTATTTCTTTCTTATCAGTCTCAAAAGAAAGGGAAGAAGGATAAAGAAGTTTTATTGGCGGTGGTTTTTTAAAAACAAAATATTGATAACTTAAATAAAAACCAACGCTGAAAATAATAATTAAAATTGCTAAAACAAAAGAAAGATTAAATTTTATTTTTTTCTCTTTTTTGAAAGTAGTTTTTTCTTTTGTTAAAAAGTTTTTTTGAGAAACAGCAAAATCACGACGAAAAAAAGCTAACGCTTTTTCTGGAGAAACACCTAAATATTGAGCATAATTTTTAATAAAACCACTGGCAATTACAACCGAAGGAAATAAAGAAAAATCGTTTTTTTCAATTGCCAACAAAAATTTTTTTCTAATTTTAGTTTCTTTTTCTGCTTCTTCGAGAGTAATTTTTTTCTTTAAACGAGCTTCTTTAATAATTTCACCAACAGTTTTCATTATTTTTCTTCAGAAGAAGATAAATATTTTTCAACATTTTCTAAATAAACTTCCCGAGGTTTTGCCCCTTCTCCTGGCCCAACTAAGCCGGCTGCTTCTAATTGATCGATAATTCTTGCGGCGCGAGCATAACCTACTTTTAGTCTTCTCTGAAGCAAAGAGGCAGAAGCGCGATCATATTGACGAATAATCCTAATTGCTTCTTCAAAAAGGGGATCTTTTTCTTCACCAAAATCTTGTTTGGAAGCTAATTCAATTTTTTGATGAACTACTTCTTCTGAATATTCCGGGGAGATACCCTTTCTTTTTAAAAACTCAATCACTCTTTTAATTTCTTCATCGGAAATAAATGCCCCCTGAATTCTGGTTGGTTTTGCTTGATCAGGAGGAATAAAAAGCATATCTCCTCGTCCCAAAAGTTTCTCTGCTCCTGGCATATCAATAATTACCCGCGAATCTACCTGAGAAGAAACATTAAAAGCAATTCGACAAGGAATATTGGCTTTAATTAACCCAGTTAAAACATCTACTGATGGCCTTTGAGTTGATAAAATTAAATGAATTCCGGTGGCTCTCGCCATTTGAGCGATTCGACAAATAGTATCTTCCACTTCTGCCGGCGCAAAAAGCATAATATCTGCCAATTCGTCAATAATAATTAAAATATAAG
Source organism: Microgenomates group bacterium (assembly GCA_049720225.1). GTDB lineage: Bacteria > Patescibacteriota > Microgenomatia > PFEM01 > JBNASD01 > JBNASD01. The sequence goes on from JBNASD010000001.1 coordinate 451,150, forward strand.
GCAAAGCAGAAAAACCTGATAGTTCATTATAAGCATCTAAGTTTCTCACTCCTACCTCAGTAAATAACTTATATCTTCTTTCCATCTCTGAAACTGCCCACTTTAAAGCAGACAAAACTTTATCGGGTTCATAAATTACCGGTGTTAAAAGATGAGGAATACCATTATATTGAGTAAGTTCCACCCTTTTTGGATCAATTAAAATAAATTTTACCTCCCAAGGAGAAGCACGAAATAAAATGGTATTAATAAAAGAATGAATACAAACACTTTTTCCCGAACCAGTGGCACCGGCGATTAAGATATGAGGCATTTTTCCAATATCAACCACTACCGGCTCTCCAGAAACATTTAAACCTAAACCTACCGCTAATTTTGATTTATTCTTTTTTAATTTTTCTGAAGTAAGCATTTGTCTTAAAGTAACAAATTCAGGAGAATAATTGGGAACCTCTACTCCCACTAAAGATCGACCAGGAATAGGTGCTTCAATTCTAATTTGGCCAGTAGGAGCGGCAAGAGTCATCGCTAAATCATTTGAAAGGGCAGTAATTTTAGAAAGTTTAGTTCCTAAAGGAATTTTTAATGCATACTGAGTAACTGTTGGTCCAGGATTAACTTCCACCACCCGCGCAGAAATTCCAAACGATTCTAGTGTTTCTTCTATTCTTTCGGCGTTCTTTTTAATATCTCCTCTTTCCGCCTTTCCTAAAGGAACTTCTGAAAGTAAATCTAAAGGCGGATATTCCCAAACTTGATTAATAGGGGAAAAAGAGGAAATAGGTTTTTCGATTTCTCCCTCTTCTGATATCTTTTCTTTTTCTTCTAATTTCTTTTCTGAAGAAATCATAATTTCCTTTTTTAAAGGAATAGTGGGTTTAGATAAAGAAGGAGTATTTAAAACAAAACTTCTTTTTTTGAATTTCCCAAAAGTGCGAAAAATTTTTTTAAACTTTTCAATATTTTTAGATAAAAAAGAAAGAATTTCTTCTAAAGAAATCTCAAAGGTGATAACCATTCCAATTAAAAGGAAGCCAAAAAGAATCAAAAAAGCTCCAGAAGAACTAAGAAGAACCATTAAATTTTGCCAGAGAGTTAATCCTACCAAACCTGCTTTTGTTAAACCAATTGAAGCAATAAAAGTTATCCCTCCGCCAATTACTACATTAGGTTGAGTAATTCTCCATTTCAAACGCGTCATCATCAAACCGGAAAAAATTAACAAAAATGGCAAAAAAACAATTCCCCAACCAAAAAGATAATTCAAAATCGTCCAAAGTTTTAAAAGAAATTTTCCTTGCCGAGAGAAAGAAAGAATAATTAACCCTGCTAAGGAAAAAAGAAGAATTGAAGATAAAGTATATAAAGTTTCTGGCTTTAATTTTAATTTAAAGGCTTTTCGACGCCTAAAAGATCGTCTCTTTTTAGAAATTTTCCCTGGTTTTTCTTCCAAATTTTTGGTCATATCTTAATTTTATAATATTTAAACCTCCATTATCAAAACGACAATCATCGGTTTTCTTCCTGTTTTTTCAAAGAAAAATCTTTCAATCTCCTCTTCAATTTTTTGACGAAGGAAATAAACATCCTTTCCTTGATTCTTTTTAATTAAACTAATAATTTTTTGTTTTCCTTGATTAATTAGAGGAAGATTTTTCTTTATATAAACAAAACCCCGACTAATAATTTCCGGTTCTCCAATCAACCGTTTAGTCTCTTGATTTAAAAGAACAAAAATCACCGCAATTCCCTCAGTGGCTAAAATTTTTCTGTCTCTTAAAACTATCTCTCCTACATCACCAACACCATAAGCATCAACAAATACCTTTTTAGGGGTAAATTTTTGGGAAATTTTTACTTGATTATTTGGAAAAAATTCAACAAATTCTTCTTTATCAGGTAAAAGAATTTGTTTTTCTCTAAATCCCTCCTTCAAAGCTAATCTTTTATAAGCAACCATATGGCGAAAATTCCCTCCAATAGGAATAACATATTGAGGGTTAACCATTTTTAACAACTTTGCTAAATCCTGCTGAAAACCATGACCGGAAACATGAACGCCACTATGAATATCCTGATAAACAACCTCTCCTCCCAAACGATAAATATTGTCAATTAATCGATAAATTGCTGCTTCATTTCCAGGAATATAATCGGTAGAAAAAATTACTTTATCTCCAGGTTCGATTTTTACTTCCTCTTCCTCTCCGGAAACAATTTTATCCAAAGCAGAACCTAATTGACCTTGACTGCCCGCTACCAATAAAGTCAATTTTTCAGGCGGATATTTCTTAATTTCTTTTTTAGAAAGAAAAATACTTTCTTTAAAATTAAGATATTTAAGTTGCCGGGCTAGCTTTACATTTTCTTTTACCGAACGACCCAATAAAACTATTTTTCTCCCATAATCTAAGGAAGCCTCAATTGCTTGTTTAAGACGAGAAATATTGGAAGAAAAAGTAGTTACTAAAAACTTTCCTTGGCAATTTTCCATTTCTTCCAAAAACATTTTTTTGAGTTTGTTTTCGGGAGGAGTAAAACCTGCTACCTCTGCTCTTAAACAATCGGAAAGAAGACAAAGGACTCCTTTTTGACCCACTTTTTTAATTTTATCTTGAGACGTAGCTTGACCAATAACAGGAGTTAAATCAAGTTTAAAATCAGCCGCATGATAAACTATTCCCAGTGGTGTATTAATTACTAAATGATAAGTATCAGGAATTGAATGAGTAACGCTTATAAATTCTAAAAAAAATTCTCCTAAACTAATTTTTGTTTTTTCATCAAACTCTCGAAAATCTGCCAACACTCCAAATTCTTTACATTTTAATTTACTTAATGCAATTGCCCATTTAGGTCCATAAACAGGAATTCTTTTAGAAAACTGAGGTAAAATATAAGGAAGAGCCCCAATGTGATCTTCATGTCCATGAGAAAGAATTATTCCCCGAATTTTTTCTTCTTTATTTTTCAAATAACTAATATCAGGAATAATTAAATCAACGCCCGTAATATCTTCTTCCGGAAAACCAACCCCACAATCAACCACTAAAATATCTTTTGGGGTTTCGTAAACAAACATATTTTGGGTTACTTCCCCAAATCCACCTAAAGAAATTATTTTTAATGATTTTTCTTCCACTTTAATTAATTAAACTAAATTGTTTATTTAAAAAAACACCCAATTTTAAGAAATCTTTTTTTAAATCTTCCTTTATTTTACCATTTCTTAATCCAGCGGCTGGATGATAAAAAGGAACAAGAATCCTTTTTTTATTTTCCCAAAAAATAACTTTAAATTGGCCATGAATCTGAGAAATTAATCTGCCTGGTAAAAATTTATTTAAAGAAAATCGACCAAGAGTAATAATAATTTTTGGATCAATTATCTTAAGTTGTTCATCTAAAAAAAGTTCGCAGGCTTTAATTTCTTCTGGTAATGGATCTCGATTAGCTGGCGGTCGGTGTTTAATAATATTAGTAATAAAAACATCTTCTCTTTTAACTTTAATAGAAGATAACAATTCATCTAAAAACTTTCCCGCTTTTCCCACAAAAGGTTCTCCTTTTTGATCTTCCCAATAACCTGGGGCTTCACCAATTAAAACGATTTTACTTAAAGAGTTTCCTTTTCCTGGAACCGCTTTTTTGGCGGTTTTATACAACAAACATCTCCGACAAGAATTGATTTTTTGGGCAATTATTTTAAGTTTTTCTTCTTTAGTCACTTTTAAAAATTTACCAGCTAGGAAGGAATTCTTTTATATTTTCCGCTGTAAGATGAAATTTTTCCCCTTTTTTTTCAACAATCATTTTAGCAATTTTTCGACAAATTCCATTAATTGTTCTTTCTAAAGTCCGTATTCCCGCATCATAACCTAAAGGACGAACTATTTTAGGCCAAACCCCATCATCGATTATTAACCAATCTTTTTCTAAACCCATTTCTTCCATCGTTTTAGGCAAAATATAATTTTTACCAATAACAATTTTTTCCTCATCACTATAAGAAGGCATTTGGATTATTTCTAATCTATCTAAAACGGCAATTGAAATATTAGTGGTGTTATTACAAGTAGCAATAAACATCACCTCGGAAAGATCAAAAGGATAATCAATAAAATGATCCCGAAAGGCAAAGTTTTGTTCTGGATCCAAAAGCTCTACTAAAACTCCCATAATACTTGCTCTTCCTTCTTCGGTAACTCGATCAATTTCGTCTAACAAAATTACCGGATTTTTGGTTCCTGCTCTTCTTAAAGCTTTTATTACTAATCCTGGCTCGGCATCCGGCCTTAACCGTGATTGACCTCTTAAATCAAGTGGATCTCCCATTCCTCCAAAGGGAATTCGGGCAAATTTTCTTCCCAATGCCTCAGCAATTGAATAGGCTAATGTTGTTTTTCCGGTTCCTACTAAACCAACAAAACACAAAATTGGTGCTTTATATTTTTCCTCTTGTTTTCTTTTTCTTTTAAGAATTAATACTGCTAAATATTCCAAAATTCTTTCTTTTACTTCTTTTAAACCATAATGGTTTTTTTCTAAAACTTTTTGGGCAAAATCTAAATCTAAAATATCTTCACTTTTCTTTTCCCAAGGTAAAGAAGTAATCCAATCAAGATAATAAGAAGTTCTTTCGTATTCGGTTGAATATTCACCAAAACGAGCCATTCTTGATAACCGAGAAATCATTCCTTCCGCTTCTTCTTTTAAATCAAGAGGTAAAACGCTTTTTTCTAATTTTTGTTTTAATTTCTCAATTTCTTCGAGAAGTTGGGCAGAATTATTAGTCATTTTTATCTCCTTTTTGGAGGAAATTTCATTGAAAGATTAATCCTTCCTAATTCGTCTATTTCTATTACTCTTACCTTTACTTTTTGTCCTACCTTTACTAACTTTGCCGGATTAGAAACAAAACCGGCTGCCATCTGAGAAACATGAACTAATCCTTCCTTTCCCGGTAAAATTTCTACAAAAACACCAAACGGTTGAATTCTTTTAACGGTTCCAATAAAGACATCACCCACTTTTGCCTCCCGAATTAATCCTTTTATCCAAGCAACCGCTTTGTCAACTGCCTGTTGATCTAAAGCAGAAATATTTACTTTCCCTTCATCATCAATTTCCACATTTGCCCCGGTTTCACTGATAATTCGGCGAATTGTTTTTCCTCCAGGCCCAATTATCTCTCCAATTTTTTCTTCAGGAACTTTAATTACTTCTACTTTAGGAGCAAATTTGGAAATTTGAAAGCGAGGAGCAGGTAAAACTTCTTTCATTTTTTCTAAGATAAAAAGACGTCCTTCTTTTGCTTGAATTAATGCTTCTGCTAAAAGTTTTTCATCAAAATCTAAACTTTTTACATCCAATTGAACCGCGGTAATTCCTTTTTCTGTCCCTGCAACTTTAAAATCCATATCGCCATTAAAATCCTCCAAGCCAATAATATCGGAAAGAATAAGTTTTTCAATCTTTCCTAAGGCAATTCCGGCGACAGGAGCTTTGATGGGAACCCCGGCATCCATTAAGGAAAGAGTAGAACCACAAACCGACGCCATCGAAGTAGATCCATTGGAAGACATCACCTCGGAAACAACCCGAATGGTATAAGGAAACTTTTCTTCGGAAGGAATTACCGGTTCTAACGCTTTTTCGGCTAATGCTCCGTGACCAATTTCTCGCCGGGAAGGCCAACCAATTTTCCCTGTCTCTCCCACTGAATAAGGAGGCATATAATAGTGATGAATATAGCGTTTTGTCTCTTCTCCTTCCATACTCTCAATTAACTGTTCTAACGAAGGAGAACCTAAAGTGGTTACTGTAAGAACATGGGTATTTCCCCGCCGAAAAATTGCTGATCCGTGAGTTCGCGGTAAAACTCCTACCTCAATTTCAATTGGTCTTATTTCTTTTAATCCTCTTCCGTCAATTCTCTTTTTCTCTTTTAAGACCTTTTCTCTGATAATTTCTTTTACTACTTCATCTACCGCCAATGATAAAAAGTTTTCTTTTTCCCCAGAATATTTTTCTTCCAAAACCTTTTTAATTTCTTCTAGAAAAGCTAATGATTCTTTATCCTTTCCTGCCTGAAGAAGAATTTCTTTAATTTTCTTTCCGTAATCTTCTTTGATTTCCGCTACTAATTTTTTATCAGGAATTAAAGGAGAAAAAACTTGCTTTTTCTTTCCTAATTTTTTTCTTATTTCTTCAATAAGATGAATAATTTTTTCTCCTTCTTTTTTAGCAAAACTCACCGCCTGAAGAAAAACTTCTTCCGGAATTTCTTTTCCTCCTCCCTCTAACATTACTACCGCTTTTTTATCAAAAGCGACCACTAAATCTAATTCCGAATATTCTAAATCTTGGTAGGTAGGATTAGCGATTAAAAAACCTTTTCCGTTTTTAGGAATAAAACCAACCCGTAAAGCTCCAATTGGTCCTTCCCAAGGAATATCAGAAATCGCTAAAGCAGCGGAAGTCGCACAAATGGCCGGAATATCAGGATTATTCTCCGCATCAACTGACAAAACAGTAATCATTACTTGGACCTCATTACGATATCCTTTAGGAAAAAGAGGGCGAATTGAACGATCTACCAAACGGGCAGTTAAAACCGCCTCATCAGAAGGTCTTCCTTCTCTTTTAACCCAACGAGAACCCTTAATTTTTCCCCCGGCATATAACCTTTCAATATATTCTACCTGAAGAGGAAAATAATCAACTTCTTCATTACTACTTCCTGAAACTACCGTTGATAAAACTACAGTGTCTCCTAAACGACCCAAAACGGAAGCATTAGCTTGCGGGGCGAGTCGACCAACCTCCAAAATTAACTGCTTACCACCGATTTCAATTGAAAAACTTGCGGGTTTCACTTACTTAAATTAAGCTTATTAATAACATTTTTATATCTCTCTTCGTCTTTTTTTAGAAGATAATTTAAAAGTCTTCGGCGTTTAGCTACCATCGATAAAAGACCACGTCGAGAATGAACATCCTTCTTGTGGGTTTCTAAATGTTTTACTAGCTTTTCAATTTGGGCAGTCAAAAGAGCAATTTGAACCTCTGGAGATCCAGTATCCCCTTTTGCTTGAGCAAATTTAGCAATGATTTTTTTCTTTTCTTCGCTGGTTAATGCCATATTTATTATTTTAACAAAGGTTTAAAAACTTAACAAGAAGAAATATTATATCATATAGAACCATTTCCTTTATAAATTTTAGGAGTAAACCAATCAGAAGGTATTTGTTCTTCTTTCTTTTTCTCTTCAATAACTTTCTCTTCTTTTTCTTCCCTTCTTCCTCCTCTTCTTCCTCCATTTTTTAAACAAAAAACTGCTGCTTCAAAAGCATCCACGCCTGCTTTAAGACCAAAATTTTCCGTTCCTTTTTCCAAACCATATAAAAGATTAGTGGCAATATCTTCATCAATTGGTAAATTATATAAAGCAATAAATTTTGTGATTAATGAAGACCAACAAGAATAGGAAAAATCTTTCAATCTTAACGACTTGACATTTTCTTTTTTAAATAATTGGGAATAATTTTGAGAAATTTCCTCCAACTCGTCAATGTTATTAACATCCATTAATAAAATTAAATCCGCTTCTACATCGGTTGAGGAAAAATTTAATTCCTCAGGTTTCAAAGGAGGATATCCTTCCTTAGGCCGAATAATTAAATCAAAAGTCTCTTCTCCCTCATTGTAGCTTACTTTTTCAATTATTTTTTTAGGTAAAGAAATAATCAATCCTCTTCCTTCGGGTTTATTTTTAATTTTATCTACCCCTACTAAATGAGAAAACCCAACAGTAATTGGGGAATAAGAAATTAAAGAAACCTCTTTTTTGTTTTTTTTTAAAGAAAGATATAAAGAAAGAGCCGCTGCCAATCTATCTTCTTCTAATTCTTTTGGCAAGAAAATAAAAATGGTTTGGGCAGAATTTATTAAAGAATGAAGTTGAGTTAAATCCTGCAAAAAATCCATTTATTGGGGCAGCTTCTTAAATGATATTATCACATCACCAATTTTAAAGTCAATTCCTTCAAAAATTGCTCCAAATTCCTCTCCTTTAATTACTTTATTAACATCTTCTTTTCCTTTCTTTAAAGAAACTATTTTTCCATCTCCAATAATTTCTCCTCTTCTTTTAAGATGAATGGGAAACTGTTTGTGAATTTCCCCTTCTTTCACTCTTCCGCCAGCTACTCTTTGATTTTTCACCAAAAATTCCGCTAAAATTTCTGCCTCTCCTAAAATTTCTTCATCAATTGTTGGTTCTAAAATCTTTAGTACCTTCTTTTCTAATTCTTCTAAAAATTCATATATAATTTGGTAACTGCTAATTTTTACTTTTTCAAATTCTGCTAATTTTTTAATTTTTCCCGAAATTTTAATATTAAAAGCGATAATTTCTGCTCCAGTAGTCTTCGCGAGTAAAACATCAGATTCTCCTATTTCCCCCGTTCCTGAAGCCACTACTTCTACTTCTTGAGGAAGGCTATTTAAAATTGCCTCTAATGTCCCTTGGGTATCTGTTTTTAAAATTATTTTAATCTTCTTTTCTTCCTTTTCGTTTGCCAGAAAAGAGGCAAATTCTTTTTTTTCTTTTGAAAATTCTTCTTTTCTAGTTTTGGTTACTCTCGCTCCTACTGGAGGTACTTCTTCAAATCCTAAAATTTCTACTGGTTGAGAAGGACCAGCAAAATCAATTGGCTTTCCTTTATCATCAACCATTAATTTTATTTTTCCCTTCACTTCTTCAGCGAAAATCTCCTCTCCTTTCTTTAAACTTCCATCTCTTATTAATACTGTCGCTAATGGGCCTCGACGCGGATCTAGCTTTGACTCAATTATTACTGCCTCTAATTCCTTTTGAGGGTTTCCTTTGATTTCATTAATTTCGCTTAATAAAATTATCATTTCTAAAAGATCTTTTATTCCCTGTCCAGTTTTTGCCGAAACAGAAACCGCAGGAATTTTTCCTCCCCATTCTTCTACTAAAATATTATTTTCTGCTAAATTTCCCTTAAGCCAATTTAAATCAATATTTGGTAAGTCAATTTTATTTATGGCCACAATAAAAGGAATTTTTGCTTCTTGAATATGTTTCAAACTTTCTAAAGTTTGTGGTTTCACTCCTTCATCAGCGGCTACTACTAACACCGCTAAATCCGCCACCGTCGCCCCTCGGGAACGCATTTTAGAAAAAGCAACGTGACCAGGAGTGTCAATGAAAGTAATTTTTTCGACTTTACCTTCAGAAGTTTGAAAACTGACCTGATAAGCACCAATATGTTGACTAATTCCTCCGTATTCTTTTCTGGTTAAGTCTTCTTGATAAATTTGAGAAATTAAAGTGGTTTTTCCATGATCAACATGACCTAAAACCACTACAATTGGTGGCCTTTTTTGAAGTTTTTCTTCGATATCTTTTTTAAGATTGGTAGAAATTGCCATCCTTTCACTTTAGTTACTAATTCTTTTCTTCCTCTCTTTTATTTGATTTTTCTTTTTCTGATTTAATATCAATTTTATATCCGGTTAATTGAGAAGCTAAATTCACATTTTGACCATTTTTTCCAATCGCTAAAGAAAGTTGATCCTCTGGCACCCAAACAATTGCCTTCTTTTCTTTTTCATTAATTTCTACACGAGAGACCTTTTCTACAGGAGATAACGCCGCGCTAATAAACTTCACTGGATCTTCACTAAATTGAATAATGTCTATTTTTTCTCCCCCCAACTCATCAATTACCACTTGAACTCTTACTCCTTTTTGACCAACACAAGAACCTACCGGATCAACTCCCGCTTGAGTAGACATAACTGCCACTTTAGTTCTACTACCGGCATCTCGGGCAATTTTTACAATTTTTACTGCTCCGGTCGCCACTTCTCTTACCTCTCTTCTAAATAACGCCTCCACTATTTGGGGATCTGCTCGAGAAACAATTAATTTTCTTCCCTTCGGTGTTTCTTCGACTCCTTTGATTAAAAAAGTTAATTTTTGGTTAAAGGTATATTTTTCTTCTCTTACTTGCTCTTCGGGAGGCATTAACGCCTCAAGTCGCCCAACATCAACAATAACATTAGGACCTTCAAAACGAATAATCATTCCCGAAGTTAAACCACCAATCTTTTGGCTATATTCCTCTAAAATAGCGTTTTTTTCCGCTTCTCTAATTTTTTGTAGTAAAACTTGTTTAGCTACCTGAGCAGCAATTCTTCCAAAACCAGCAGGAGTAATTTCTTTTTTTTCTTCTGGTTTATCTTTTGGCCATTGATAAAGGTGAGTTTCTCCCGTATCAGGATCAACCTTTGCTTCGTAATCAAATCCTTCCTCAAGTCCATAATCTCTTTTATAAGCAGCAAGCATTGCTTCGCTAATTGTTTCCAGAACTACTTCTACTTCTAAATTTCTTTCAGCACAAATTTGCTGAAGAGCGGCTGCAAATTCTGTTTTCGGCTTGGTAATTCTCATCTTTAAAAAAAGGTGGGTTAGCCCACCTCTCCTTAATCTTCAAAATTAAATCCTTAATTGAAAAAATTTTAACAAATTATTTCCGGAAGGTCAAGAAGAACTCTCTCTTTCAAATTCCTCCAAAAGTTTTTTTTGCCGAGAACTAATTTTTTCAGGAATTTTTACTATCAACCGAACATATTCATCTCCTCGTTGACGACTATGAAGATAGGGAATTCCCCTTCCTTGCAAGCGGATCATTGTTCCTGGTTGGGTTCCTGGTTTAACTCTTATTTTTACTGGTCCATCAATAGTAGGAACCTCAATAACTCCTCCTAAAATTGCCGTAGTAAATGGAATTTCTTTATTAACAAAAACATCGGCTCCGTCTCGTTTAAAAATTTTATCTGGTTTAACATCAATAGTGACATAAAAATCCTTAAATTTAATCCTCGTTCCGTCATCTACACCGGCGGGGATTTTAATTTTTCTTTTTTTTCCTTCCACTAAAATTTCTTTTTCACATCCTTTAGCCGCTTCCATAAAACTTAAACTTAATCCATAACGAGGAATTCTTTGTCTTCGTCCAAAAGGATAACCACCAAAAAATTGCTCAAAGATTTCAAAAGGATCAGAAAATCCCTCAAAATCAAAACCAAATCCTTCAAATGGCGAACCACTAAAAGTAGTATAAGTATAAGTAAAAGGTCCCTTTTGATAAGTTCGAGTAAATCCTCCCGGAAACCCCTCAAATCCTCCCATTCCTCCTGGAGTAAAAGCGGCATGACCAAATTGATCGTATGCCGCCCTTTTCTCTTTATCCGATAAAACTTCATATGCTTCGTTAATTTCTTTAAATTTCTCTTCTGCTTCCGGAGATTTATTACGGTCAGGATGCCATTCTAAAGCTAATTTTCGATAAGCTTTTTTGATTTCTTCCAAAGAAGCATCACGACTTACCCCTAAAATTTCGTAATAATCTTTTTTTGTGGGCATTTTAGCTGATTACTTCTCCCTCTTCCGCCTCTTTTTTATTTGAATCTTCCTTTTTTTCTTCAGAAGAAGTTGCTTCTCCTTGTTGATATAAAGAAGCGCCTACTTGTTGAAGAACTTCAGAAAGTTTTCTGGTTGCCTCTTCTACTTCTTCTTTATTAACTTCTTTCTTTTCTAAAACTTGTCTAAGATGATTAATCTCCTCCTCTACTTTTTTTCTATCTTCTTCTTTAATTTTTTCTTTTTGTTCTTTTAAGGTCTTTTCGGCAACAAAAATTAGGTTTTCTGCCTGATTTTTTGCTTCTGCCAATTCTTTTTTCTTTCTATCTTCTTCAGCGTATCTTTCCGCTTCTTCTTGAGCCCTTTTAACCTCTTCTTCACTCAATCCTACCGCTCCCTTAATTGTAATTGCCTGTTCTTTTCCAGTCGCTTTATCCCTGGCAGTCACTTTTAAAATTCCATTGGTGTCAATATCAAAAGTCACCTCAATTTGAGGCACCCCTCGAGGAGCAGGAGGAATGCCGTCTAAAATAAATCTTCCTAACGATTTATTATCCGCCGCCATTGGTCTTTCTCCCTGTAACACATTTATTTCTACTTGGGTCTGATTATCGGCAGCAGTAGAAAATATTTGCGTTTTTGAGGTAGGAATAGTGGTATTGCGCGGTATCATCGGTGTAGCTACTCCTCCTAAAGTTTCGATACTTAATGTTAAAGGAGTTACGTCTAAAAGCAAAATATCTTTTACTTCACCAGCTAAAACTCCCCCTTGAATTGCTGCTCCTACAGCTACTACTTCATCCGGATTCACCGACCGACTTGGTTCCTTTCCAAAAAACTCTTTCACTACTTGATAAATCTTGGGCATCCTTGTCATTCCTCCTACTAAAATTACGGTATCAATATCTTGAGGTTTCAATTTTGCATCTTTCAAACAGGCTTCTACTGGCTTCATTGTTTTTTCTATTAAATCATCAACTAATTGCTCTAGTTTTGCTCGTGTTAATTTCATAGTTAAATGAAGCGGTTGGTCACTTGGACCTTGGGTAATATAAGGAAGATTAATTTCTGTTTCCATCGCGGAAGAAAGTTCTATTTTTGCTTTTTCTGCGGCATCTCTTAATCGTTGAAGCGCTTGTTTATCTTGGCGTAAATCGACTCCATTTTCTTTTTTGAATTCATCAGCAATCCAATCAACAATTCTTTTGTCAAAATCATCTCCTCCTAAAAAGGTATCACCATTAGTTGCTTTTACCTCAAAAACACCATCACCAATTTCTAAAATAGAAATATCAAAAGTTCCTCCCCCTAAATCATAAACGGCAATTTTTTCTCCCTCTTTTTTATCTAAACCATAAGCTAAAGAAGCTGCCGTTGGCTCATTGATAATTCTTTCTACTTTTAAACCAGCAATTTCTCCTGCTTGCTTAGTCGCTTGTCTTTGGGCATCATCAAAATACGCCGGAACAGTAATTACCGCCTGGGTAACTTTTTCTCCTAAATAAGCTTCGGCATCGGCTTTAATTTTTTGAAGAATTTTGGCGGAAATTTCCTGAGGCGTATAAGTTCTTCCTCCAACCTCAACAACTGCCATTCCTTCTTTTCCTTCTTTAATTTTGTAAGGAACCATTTTAATTGTTTTTTGAACTTCCGGATCAGAAAATCTTCGCCCCATTAATCTCTTTACCGAATAAATAGTATTTTCCGGATTTAGAATCATTTGTCTTTTAGCGACATCACCCACTAAATTTTTAATCGGCTCCACCACCGACGGTACAACATTTCTTCCCTCAGCAGAGGGAATTACTTTAGGTTGCCCACCTTCCATTACGGCAACACAGGAATTGGTTGTTCCCAAATCAATACCAATTATTTTTCCCATTTTTCCTCACCTCCATAAATATATATTATACATAATCTCCTCTTAACTTTTCTTTTTCAATTTTTTTAACTTTTTCCTTTTTTTCTTGGCTTTTTTCTCCTCCACCAACTTTCACTTTAGCTGGCCTTAATAACTCTCCTTTAAATAAATATCCTTTTTGAACTACTGCCATTACTTCATTTTCTGGACCATCTACCACCTCTACCGCTTCCATTCTTTGAGGGTCAAATTTTTTTCCTAGTACTTCTAATTCTTCTACTCCTTGTTCTTTTAAAAATTTACCAAAACGAAGAAAAATTAAACCCAAACCCTGATCATTTAAGTGCTTTTGACAAATTTCCAAATCGTCATAAATTTCTAAAATCTCTCTTAAAACTGGTCTGGTTGCAAATTTAATAAATTCTTCTTTTTCCTTCTCTACTCTTTTTCGTAAATTATCATAGTCCGCCAATGCTCGCTTCCATTTTTCTTCTAAATCTTTAATTTTTTCTTCTAATTTCTTTCTTTCTTCTTTTTTAGTCATTTTAAAATTAAACTCTTCCTAATTCTTCAATTAATTTAACAAAATAACGAACAAAAGGAATTATTTGGGAATAATTCAAGCGATTAGGCCCAAAAACTCCTAAACTTCCACGCCTATTTTCTCCGGCATCAAAATTAGCAAATACTAATCCGCACGGTTCTAAAAATTTATATCCTAATTCATCACCAATCAAAAGATGAATCGGTCCTTCTCCAAAACAGCGACTAAAAATCTTTCTTATTTCTTCCTCTTCATCAAGTAAAGATAAAACCGTCCGGGTAACATCAATATCATAAAATTCAGGCTGATTTAAAATGTTAGCATAGCCAGAATGGTAAACTTTTCCTCCCTCGACTACCGCTAAACTTAAAGTTTGAGTTTGCGAAGCAAGTGTTTTTACTATTTCATCTAAAAAGTTATCAAAATCAAAACGACTATCCCATACTTTTTCTTTAGCGGTAACTTCCTCGGCTACCGAAAGTTGTTTTTCCTCCATTAACTTATCTACATAAAATTTAAAAGCTTCTTTAGTGGGAACCCTTCCTGCAGAAGTATGTGGTTGACGCAAAAAACCCGCTTCTGTCAATTTCGCCATTTCATTTCTAATGGTGGCTGGCGAAACTCCTAAATCATACTTTTTTTCCAAAATTTCTGAACCCACCGGTTCCCCGGTTTCAATATACTCCTCAACTAACGCTTTTAGAATTCTTATTTGCCTTTCAGTAAGAGGTGTCATTTTAGCAAAATCTTATCACGACTGCTAAACATTGTCAAGTGAATTTTTAAATATAATCCTTGACAATTAGCCTTCTTTTTTAATACACTCAAAAGAGAGATAAAATGGAAAACAAAAAAAAATTATTTTTAATTTTTTTATTAATTTGTTTTTCTTTCTTTTTAGTATTTTATCTTACCGTTAGTCGTCAAAAAAGACAAGAACTCAGAAAAAAAGCCGCAGCAGAAGAAAAAATATTAGTCTCTCTTCTTCCTTCTTCTAATGATAGCGAAAATCCTTGGCCGCCAAATTCAGAAAATGAAATTAAAGTCAAACTTACAAACACTTCACAAGAAACCTTAACTTTTCGGGTAGTAGGGATTTATTTTTCTTTTGACAGCAATATATTTGATCTAAACACTAATAATTTAAGATGCGAACTACCCTTTTCGTTAGCTTTAGGAAATGCTAGTAAAGTAGAGGGAAACTCTTTCCAGTTAATCTGTTTTCTTCCTGGAAATACCTATCAAAACAATAATCCTTACACCTTAAATTCTCAACAAAGTATTGATATTGCTACTATTAAATTAAAAGTAAAGACTGGAATAAATTTCCAACAAACACAAATTAATTTTGTCAGAGTAAATATTCCCCATGAAGAAACTTTAGATAATCTTGGTTATTACTCTTCCTCCTCGGTAACTTATTATGTAGGCGCTACTCAGCCAAATACCGAACCTACCTCTCAACCCACGTCTACCTCTTCTCCTACTCCTCAACCTACTTCTACTTTAACGCCAGAACCTACTACTTCTTCTCCCACTCCTCGCTCATTCACTTGCCAACAAGGTGATTTAAATCAAGATGG
>JBNASD010000002.1:0-93961 GCA_049720225.1 Microgenomates group bacterium
TCAATGCCATTGATATTGTCATTATGAACAATACCATCTATACTAGATGGGAGGAAGAATAAAATGGAAAAGAAAGAATTATCAAAAAAACCTCAAAGTTCTCTAATTTATCTTTACCTTCTTATAATTTTAACTGTTATAATTATTTGGGAGTCTTTTTATATCTTAAATAAATTTAAAGTTCTCCCTCAATCAAAAACCTTTTCCCCGCAAGAATTTCGTGACAAAGATCAATATCTTCCTAAAAATGGAAAAATTAAAGTTGTTCTTGAAGAAAATCAAAAAATAGAAATTAATAAAGACCTAAGGGCTAAAATTATTTTTGAGTCTCCTGATGAAGCAATTGGTGGACTAGATGTAATTCTTTTATTTGATCCTAAAATTATTTCTTTCCAAAAAATTGAAGAAAACAAGGATCTTTTTCAACAAATAATTATTAATGAAAAAGGGGAAAATGAAGGAAAAATAAAAATTACTGCTTTTATGCCAAATAAAAACTTGATAGGAAATCAAACGTTGGCCTTTTTAAATTTTCGTCTTCTTAAAAAAGAATCGACTATTTTAGATATTAAATTTGATGGCATAAAAACAAGAACTGATTCTAATCTAATATCTCAAAAAAGTGGAGAGGATATTTTAAATGAAGTTATTCCCCTTAAGATAAATTTTTAAATTTCGTTTTCTAATTCCTTAATTATTTTTATAGCCTTAGATGTTCCAATTCGGTTAACTCCCGCAGAAATAAAATCAACCGCTTCTTGATAAGTATCAATTCCTCCAGCGACTTTAATTTTAATTTTTTCTCCTACTGCTTTTTTAATCAACTCAACATCACGCAGAGTAGTACCCCTTGGTCCCCATCCCGAACAAGTTTTAATAAAATCGGCTCCTGATTTTAAAACTAATTCCGAAGCTTTCTTAATTTCTTCCTCGGTTAAAAAGCCAGTTTCAATAATAAATTTCACAATCACTTTTTTTCTAATTTCTTTTGCCGCTAAATTCACTGCCCGCATTTCTTCTAAAACTTCTTGATATTTCCCTGCTTTAAACATTCCCACGTTCATCATCGCATCTATTTCATCAGCTCCTTTTCTTACCACCTCAATTACTGACAAAACTTTTCCATCGCGAGTATCTTGACCCAAAGGAAAAGCAATTACTGTTCCTACCGGGTATTTATCTTCTAAAATTTCTTTGGCTAATTCAATATAACAAGGATTAACAAAAGCAGAATGAAAACCATATTTTTTTACCTTTTGACAAAGATCACGAATCTGTTCCGGAGTGGCATCCGGATGATGATTAGCAAAATCTAAATATGAAGCTAAGGTTTTTTTATCCATTATTTATCTGAATAATTAAATCAATTAACCGACAACAATAACCCCATTCATTATCATACCAAGCAATAATTTTTACCAAATCACCATCAATTACCTGAGTTAAACTTAAATCAACAATTGCCGAGGCAGAATTACCAATAATATCAGAAGAAACTAATGGTTCACTGCTTGCCTCAATTATTCCTTTATATTTTCCTTGAGATGCTTCCAAAAGAGCCTTATTTACTTCTTCAATCGTGGTTCTTTTAACGGTAACAAAAGTAAAATCGGCCAGCGATCCACAAACGACTGGCACCCGAATGGCTAAACCGTCAAAAAGTCCTTTTAAGCTTGGTAAAACTTCGGTGGTTGCGATGGCGGCACCAGTGGTGGTAGGAACAATATTTATCGCCGCCGCTCTGGCTCGCCTTAAATCTTTATGAGAACCATCGACTAATTCTTGATCAGCAGTGTAAGCATGAATAGTGGTTATTAATCCTTTTTGAATCCCAAATTTTTCCATAATTACCTTAGTAATGGGAGCGATACAATTAGTAGTACAGGAGGCATTATTAATTACCAGTTCCCCTCGATATTTTTCTTCGTTAACCCCCATCACAAAAGTTTTTGTTTCTGCCGCCGGTGCAGAAATCACTACTTTTTTTGCTCCTCCTTCTAAATGAGCAGAAGCAGACTTTTTGTCGCGAAAAACACCCGTTGCTTCAATAACCACATCAACATCGTATTCTCTCCACGGAATTTTTGCCGGCTCTCTTTCTGCCAAAACCGGAATTTTTTGATTATTTATTTCCAAAACTCCTATTTCTTTATCAGTTTTTAATTTTTCTTTTCTGACCTTTATTTTTCCTTTAAATTGGCCATAAACACTATCGTATTTAAACAAATGAGCCCATCCCTCAATATCCATAGAACCGGAAGTATTAATGGCTACCGGCTTAATTTTAGTTAAATATTTAGCCAATATCACCCTTAAGGCGACACGGCCAATTCGACCAAAACCATTAATTGCAACGTTTATCATAATTTTGAAAGTTTGAAAATTTAATCATTAAAAAATTTATTGTCAATTGAAAATTTTAATCAATAATTGCTTTAATTCCTGGTAATGTCCCTTCGGCTAAAAATTCTAACATTGCTCCTCCCCCCGAAGAAACAAAATTAATTTTTTTCTCCCAACCAAATTTCGTTAAGGCGGCTTCAGTATCTCCTCCTCCTACTACTAAAAAAGCACCGCTTTTAACCACCGCCTCGGCTACCATTTTTGTTCCTTTTTCATATCTTTTATCATAAAAATTGCCCATTGGTCCAGCCCAAACCACTGTTTTTGCTTTTTTAATAATTTCCGAAAATTTTTTCGCTGTTTCCATTGTAATATCTTGTCCACTTCTAATCAAGCTTCCTACCACTTTATGGTGATCAAGTAAAAAAGAGGTTTCTTCATATTCCACTAATTTTCCCCCAATCAAAACCCAATCTGCCCAAGAAATTAATTTTTTGGCTCCCTCCAATTTATCTTTTTTAATACCTCCTAAGATTAAAACGACTGGTCTTTGGGGATTTTCTCTTACCCTCTTTAATATTTCAATTTCTTTAAGAAAATCAAATCCAAAAGCCCGTTTTTTCAAAGAAAAAAATTTTGGCACTCCCACAATTGAAGCATGTTTTCGATGAGAACAAGCAAAGGCTTCATTGACATAAAAATCTGCTAATTCTGCTATTTTTTTAGCAAAACCTTCATCATTGCTTTCTTCTTCGGGAAAAAACCTAAGATTTTCTAACAAAATTATCTTTTCGTTTATCCTAAACCCAGGAAAGTTTTTTAATTTAATATTTAAATTTTCAATTTTCAATTTCAAATTTGCAATCAACCAACGGGCTACTGGTGCCAAACTTAATTCTGAAACCACTTTTCCCTCTGGTCTTCCTAGATGAGAGATTAAAATTATTTCTTGAGGATTTTGTTTTAAAAGAAATTCAATTGTTGGTAAAGATTCTTCAATTCTCGTTGTATCTTCGATTTGACCATTTTTTAAGGGAACGTCATAATTAACTCTTATCAAAACTTTTTTTCTTTTTACTTTTAAATTTTTCACCGAGGGCAGTAACATTTTAAATTTTCTCTTCTTCTTTAATTTTAGCAATTATTTTATCAATTAATTTTACCGGGTCGTTATCAAAAATTACTTTTCGATTACCTTTCTTGGCGACTTTTAAAAGATGACGAATTTCATCGGCGATTCCTCCCGAACCTTCTAATACGCCAACGATTTGATTTTCTTCAAAAGCGACTGTAAATTCATTTAAAGTACCAATTCTTCCATCAATAATAATTACTGCATCGGAAGAACGGACCATTAATAAATTTCTTCCCGTATAACCCATTTCGGTATAGACTAAATGGTCATAAACACTATCTTCTGCCGGCAGATGATATTTTCTAATATGCTCTTCTCGACTGCCTGCCGGAGAAAACCCAATATTTACTCCCCCTGCTTTTTTTGCTGCCACTGCCGCTTCATAAGGAACACCAGTAGTAGCTCCACTAACCAAAATACAACCTCGTTTAGCAATTTCTTCGCCCACTTTGCGTGCTAATTCAGCCGCTTTTTCTGCATTAGAACCGGTAGAACCACCGGAAACACAAATTTTTAATCTTCTTTTTATCATCTTTATTTAAAACCTTCAGTTAACTCTTTTAAAACTTTTTCGGGATTACCAGCCAAAACAACGTGAGAAGACACCAAAATACCTTTTACTCCTAATTTTAATCCTATTTTAATATCCTGACTGTTTTTAATTCCCGCCCCGATTATTGCCGGAATTTCCCCACAAATTTCTTTAAAATGATAAATCGCGGTCGGATTAAACTGAGAAACCGATATTTCCCCTCCGATTAATTCTGATGGTTCGTAGGCTAAAAAATCTGGTTTAATTTTAACATAATTTTTTGCCTGACCTAAACTCCGACAACAAATTAAAGTTTCAAATCGGTAATTATTTTCTTGATTAAAATTTTTAATTCTTTTCACTGTTCTTTTTAATGTTCCTAAGGGCAATTTATGCTCCGCATGATTTAAAATTGTACCTCTTCCTCCCGCCTCAAACACTGCTTCCAAATTAGTAAAGCCGGTAAACTGCCCCTGGGGATACCAATCTAAATGTTGAACCCAAACAGGAATTTTTACTGCCTGAGAAACACGAAAAAGATCGACTACCTGAACTACCGGAATAATTTTTATTTTTGTTTCCTTACTAACTTTTTCACAAATTTTAGCTAAGAAAACTGCTTTTTCTCCTGTTGCTTGAGAATAAGTTTTAAAATTAACAAAAATCATTGGCCTAAAACCTCCACTAATTTTTCTCCAAATTCGTAAGCTACCTGAGGACCAGAGGCAGTAACAATTTTTCCATCTACAATCACTCCACTCTTAGTATATTTTACTCCTTTTGCTTTTAAGTTTTCCTCCTCTGAAGAATAGGCAGTCGCATTTTTTCCTTGTAAAATACCCGCATTAGCCAAAATTGAAGGAGCAATACAAATTGCCCCAATTACCTTCCCTTTTTCATAAGCAGATTTAGCTAAATTAAGCACTAATTGATCTTCAAAATAGACAGTTGTTCCACTTCCTCCTACAAAAATTACCCCTTCATACTCATCCAAATTAATTTCTGAAAGTTCTTTGTCTATCGACACTCTTGCCCCCAACATTCCCTGAGCTTCTTTAACTCCTTTGCTGGCTACTTCCACTTTCCACCCTGCACTTTCTAAAACTTCTCTTGGTTTTTGGTATTCTTCATCACGAAAATTTACCGGAGCTACTATCATTAATACCTTTAATTTTCCCTCTTCCATGATAACTTTTTCACCTCCTTTTTGAAGACTTTTTTCTAGTTTACTAACCCTTTTTAACAAAAAACCGCCAATTAAAAGAAATAAAAATAATAATCCACCTCCCAGAATTAAAAATCTTCTCATTAATTAAATCTTAAATAAGAAGAAGAAAATTTTCAAATTTTTAAACTAATGATTTTTTCTTTTTTCGATAATTTTCAATTGCTTTCTTTAAAGCATCAACTGCCAATAAGGAACAATGAATTTTCGCCGGTGGTAATCCCCCTAAAGCTTTCGTTACTGCTTGATTGGTAATTTTTTCTGCTTCCGAAAGGAGTTTTCCCTTAACCATAGTAGTAATAATCGAAGAAGTAGCAATAGCTGCTCCACAACCGAGGGTTTGAAACTTAATATCCTTAATATACTCTTTACCTTCTTTTTTTCCAATTTTTAGATAAAGCTTCATTATATCGCCACAAACGCGATTACCTACTGTCGCTACCCCATCGGGATTTTTAATTTCTCCCATATTTCGCGGGCGCCTAATATGTTCTAAAACTTTTTTTGAATAAAAAAATTGAAAATCCATAATTTTTAAAAATCCTAAATTCTAAGCACTAAATCCTAAATAATTTCAAAATTCAAATCCCAAATTTTTAAAGCCTTTTTTGAATTTTGGCCATTTGAATTTGTTTAGAATTTAGAAATTAGTATTTAGAATTTAATCCTTAGGTGCCATTTTTCTTAACCTTTCTATTATTGGCGGCAAAACTTCTAAAACATAATCTATTTCTTCCTCTGTTGTTTCTTTTCCTAAAGAGAACCTTACTGAACCATGAGAAAGTGCTGGTGAAATTCCCATTGCAGTTAAAACGTGAGAAGGTTGTAATAATCCTGAAGTACAAGCTGAACCAGAAGAAGCCGCAATTCCCTTATCTGATAAAGCCAGCAAAATTGCTTCCCCTTCCACATTTTCAAAAACAAAAGAGGCAATATCCGGTAACCTTTCTTTTGGGTGGCCAGTTAAATAACTTCCGGAAATTTTCTCTAATACTCCCTTGATTAACTTATCGCGAAGTTTTTCTACTCTTTTTTTTGCTTCTTCTACCTCTTCTTGGGCAATTTTTAACGCTTCTGCGGCTCCCACAATTAAAGGTACTGCTTCTGTTCCCGGCCATAAACCATTTTCATGATGGCCTCCAAAAGTAATTGGCTTAAGAGGAACTCCCTTTTTAACATACAAAATCCCTACTCCTTTAGGACCATGAAATTTATGGGCGCCTAAACTTAGCAAGTCTACCCCCATTTCTTTAACATCTAAAGAAAAATATTCCGCAATGGTTGCCGCGTCGGTATGAAAATATAAATCTTTTATTTTTGTCTTAAATTTTTTAATTATTTTTCCAATTTCTTTAATGGGCTGAATGGTACCTACTTCATTATTAGCAGACATAATAGTAATTAAACCAGTTTGAGAATTAATAGCTTTTTCTAATTGTTTAGGGTCTACTTTTCCGTATTTATCTACTGGCAAAATTGTAAGTTTAAACCCTTCCCTTTCTAGCGCTTTAGCGGTATCTAAAACCGCATGGTGTTCTACCGCCGACGTAATAAGATGATTCTTTCCTTTTTCTTTTAAAGCTTTCATTACTCCTTGAATCGCTAAATTAACAGAAGTAGTAGTCGTTCCGGTAAAATAAACTTCTGAAGAAAAACAATTTAAGATTCTGGCAACTTTTTCTCTTGCTTCTTCCACTGCTTTTCTTGCCTCTTGTCCCCACAAATGAATTGAAGAGGGATTGCCAAATTTAGAAGAAAAATAAGGCAACATTACCTTTAAAACTCTTTTATCAACCGGAGTAGTGGCAGCGTAATCTAAATAAACTTTTTTTATTGTTGAAAACATACCCCTCCTTCAGGACAAATTAGTACAATTTTATAATAAACCTTTCTTCCTTCTTTTCGAGAAGTAACTAAACCCTCTTTCTCCATCACTTTTAGGTGATAACTTACTGTTGGTTGTTTTAATCGTAATTTTTTAACTATCTCTCCAACCGTTTTCTCTCCTTCAAAGTATAAATATTCGTAAATTCGCCGACGAGACCGAATTGCCATTTGCGGCAAAGCGTATGGACAATGAGGTAAAAGCTTTTCCATAATATATAGATGATAATCTATATTTTATTTTTTGTCAAGAGATTATGCTAAAATTTAACTAATGAAAAAGATTAATCTTTTAATTATTTTTCTTCAATTAGGAATTATTATTTTTTCTTGGCAAAACTTACCCCCTCAAATTCCTCTTTTTTATTCTCTGCCGTGGGGAAAAGAACGATTATCTTCAAGCCTTTCTTTATTTATTTTACCCATCTTTTCCTTGGGAATTTTTTTAATTAATTGTTTAATTATCCCCCTTTTAATTAAAAAAACGGAAGAAAAATTTGCTTTGGATATTTTAGAAGGAGGAAGTTTAAGTTTCAGTATTTTAACTTTTATTTCTTTAGCAAAAATTATTCTTTTGGTCACTTAAATGATTAAACAATTAATTATTTTTCCTTCTTTAATTTCTTTCTTGATTTCTTTTTTAATTACCCCTCTAATTATTTTTGTTTACCGAAAAAAAGGTTGGTTAGAAAAACCTCATCGCCTAAAGGATACCCACACCTATCCTGTTCCCCGCGGAGGAGGTATTCCTATCTGGGGAGCAATATTAATCACCAGTTTAATTTTTCTCCCTTTTGATAAACACCTAAAAGGAATTTTGGCGGGAGTTACTTTATTGATGATTGTCGGTTTTTTAGATGATCGACTAGACCTTAACCCTTATTTAAGATTATTACTTGGTTTTCTTGCCGCTGGATTAGTAGTGGGAAGCGGAATTGGAATTCCTTTTATTACCAATCCTTTTGGAGGAATTATTAAATTAGATCAACCGCAAATTCGGTTTTATTTTTTAGGAGAGGAAAGAAGTATCTGGATTTTAGCTGATCTTTTTGCTTTGTTTTGGATTGTGTTTTTAACTAACATCGTTAATTGGGCAAAAGGATTTGATGGTCAACTCCCGGGAATTGTGGTGATTGCGGGATTAACCATTGCCTTTTTGGCTTTAAGATTTTCTGCCGATATTACCCAATGGCCGGTGGCGATTTTAGCCTCAATTACCGCCGGTGCTTATTTAGGATTTTTACCTTTTAACTTTTATCCCCAAAAAATTATGCCAGGTTATGGAGGAGGGACAATCGCTGGATTTATGTTGGCAGTTTTAGCCATTCTTTCCACCACCAAGGTAGGAACCGCCATTGTGGTTTTGGGAATTCCCCTCGCCGACGCTTTTTATTCGATTATTCGCCGAATTGCTGCTGGTAAATCTCCTGTCTGGGGTGACCGCGGTCATCTTCATCATAAAATTTTGGATGAATGGAAATGGAGCAAAAGAAAAACCGCTTTCTTTTACTGGGCAATCACCGCCGTTTTAGGTTTTTTGGCTCTCAATTTGTCAAGTATGTTTAAATTTTATACAATAGTTTTAGTTTTAGTGATTATTGGGGGATTATTTTTATGGTTCAATTATTTTTCCACATTTTTCAAAGTCTCCGACCGCGACAAGCCCTTAAAAACTTAAGTCTACTGGCCCCTTTAGTTTTTTCAGGAAATCTTTTTGTTGAGGAAAAATTTCTTCTTTCTTTTTTGGGAGTAATTACTTTTACTTTTTTAACTTCCGCCTGTTATATTATTAACGATATTATTGACCTTCCTCGTGATCAACTTCATCCCATTAAGAAAAAAAGGCCAATTGCTTCTGGAATTCTTCCCCTTCCAATTGCTTTTTTTATCGCCGTCTGTTTTTTGTTCACAAGTTTTTGGTTAGGTTTGTGGCTTAATTTTTTCTTTTTTTTAATTTTAATCATCTATTTTTTTCTTCAGCTTGCTTACAGTTTTTATTTTAAAAATATTATCGTGTTAGATGTTTTAATTATTGCCACCGGTTTTGTTCTAAGGGTTTATGCTGGAGCTTTTCTAATTAATGTTCATATGAATGTTTGGTTTCTTTTATGTGTCGTTTCTTTAGCGCTTTTTTTAGCGGTAGGAAAAAGAAGGGCAGAATTAGCAGTTTTAGATTTAGAAAAAGCAGGCGTTCACCGAAAAACTTTAATTTTTTACACTCCCCAACTTTTGGATGTTTACTTAGCAATGTTTGCCAACTCCGCTTGGCTTTCTTATGCTTTATTTACTTTTTTTTCTCCTCCTCCCCCCATTAGCCAACAGTTTGCTTTATATCGATTCTTACCGCTCGCATTATCAGGAATTAATAAATGGCTAATGATCACTATCCCTTTAGTAATTTATGGAGTAATGCGTTATATGAGTATTATTTATCAAGGAAATAAAGCAGAAGCACCGGAAAAAATTCTTTTATCTGATAGACCATTGTTGACCACCGTTTTAATTTGGGGATTAATGGTGGTAGCAATTCTTTACGGAATTAAACCCTAAATCATTCTATCAGATCAGCGTAGGTACCACTCACCCACCCCTCTTTATCTTCTTCATATTCGATTTTATACCAACCATTTACCGTTTCTCCTAAATAAGGAAAAGTTTCTCCTGGCTTTGCTTTCCCTAATTCTTCTCCACTAGTAGAAGGTTTGCTTCTTATTCTCAGCCAACCAGTGGGAGTATTTTTAATCTCAACGTAAGGCTTCTTTAAAGAAGTAGTTGAATTTGACTTAACTAAAGGAGTAGGAGAAGGCATTGGTTTTCCACTTGAAGTCGCCTCCTCTGCTTCTTTTTTTGAAGCCATTTCCTCTATTCCTTCGATTTCTTTAGCCAATTTGGCATTAATTAATAATTTATAACCGGCAATTAATTTAATAGAAATTGTTCTTGATTTATAACCAGGAGCAGCAATTTCTATTTGATAACTTCCTGGGGGAATTTCTTCATTTAAAAAGGGAGTAAATCCTTTTGGTTCTCCTCCTAACTTTACCACTGCTTGTTCGGGAAAAGAAATTACTGCCAAACTTGCTTTTCTTTTGTTTTCTATCTTTTCTAACCAAACTACCTGTCCTCCTGATTCCGCTTCTGAGGAAGCTAATTCTCTTTTAATAGAAGTTAAAATACCTGCTGGCAAGTTTATTTTTCCCTCCCAAGGAATTAACTCATTTGACTCGGGAACTAATTTAATTCGGTGCTCTCCTGGTTCAATTTTATCATTGTAATATGGTTTTTCTAAAGAAGCGGTACCCACCTGAACATTATCAATAAAAACTGCTGTTTGTGGCGAAGAAGAAATTGAAATTACGGCAAGTTTAGGGGTAGAAAAAATTTTTTTAAAGACTAAAAAACCTAAAAGAAGAATTAAAATTAAACCAAAAAAAAGCAACCATTTTTTATTAAAGGAAAGTTTCATTATTTTAAAATAACATATTAACTTTAATAACGCAACTTTCTTTAAAAATAATTTTTGTGATAAAATAGGAGTAATTTATTGGCGCGATGGCGAAGTGGAAACGCAGCTGTCTGCAAAACAGCTATGCGGGGGTTCGATTCCCCCTCGCGCCTCTAAAATAAATTTTATTTGACTTTTTCCCTCTCTTTTGTTAAAATTATTTCAATCTTCCCATAATCTGGGAAGATTTTTTTTGGGCTAATAGCCCGGTTTATGATTTTAAACTTTAACTTTAATCGAGGTCAGCTGGCGATTATTTTAAAACGCCAGCCTGGACGTCGAAAAAAAACAAAACTTCAAAAACTTCAAAATTCTTTACTTCAAATCAAAAGATTTTTTAAAAACCACCGATACCGTGGTCATCCTTTAAGTCGGGTTTTCCGGTTTATTTTTGAAAATAAAAGGGCAAGAAAAATCTTGGGATTTAATCTTTTTACCATCGTTTTAATAGGAAGTATTGTTTCTCCTTCTTATTCAGCTATTTCTACTCAAGAAGCAGAAATTATTACCGTAAACCCTCAAATAATTCAATTAACTACTGAAAAATCAATTCGTTATCCGTTAGATTCCGTTCGAATAACGCAGGGTTATCACCGATTTCATTCTGCAATTGATTTTGGGGAAACGGTTGGTTCTCCTGTTTACCCAATAATGGATGGATTAGTGGAAGAAATTTCTTATCAACGTTTTGGTTATGGAAACTATATAATTATTAACCATGGCTCCGGCTTTAAATCTTTGTATGCTCACTTTTCTAAAATCACTGTCAAAAAAGGCCAAGAAGTTGATAAAAACACTGTAATTGGTTTAATTGGAGCAAGTGGTTGGGCCACCGGCCCTCACCTCCATTTGGAAGTTTGGGATCATAATCAACCCTTTAATCCCCTAACGATTTTGAAATAAACAACTATCTTTTAGAAACAAATTTATTATCTTTAAGATAAAAGCGCCAAGGAATTTTTGCCCAATAAGGGCCAGCGTAATCAATACCAATCCGCGGAGATTTAGCAATTTGCTTTAGGAAAATTTTTTCTCCCTCTTCTATCCAAATTCTTTTTGAACTACATATATCTTCTCCATAAAAACTTTTATCAAGTTTTAGGGCTCGGCATAGCTTTCCTGGCCCGTTGGTAGATTCATTTATTCCCTCAACCGGCTCTAAAGCTCTAATTAATACACAAGTTGGTTTTCCTTCTGTTTCTGTAGAAATATTTAACTGCCAATACATTCCATAAACTAAATAGATATAAATATGCCCCCCAATCATAAATTCCGCCTGATTTCTTTTAGTTTTCTTCCCTAAATAGGCATGGGAAGCTTTATCATATGGTCCGATATAAGCTTCAGTCTCCACAATCTTTCCCGCTAACCTTTTTCCCCGCCAAATTCTTACCAGAATTTTTCCCAAAAGTTGACGGGCAACTTTTAAGGTTGGTTGAGTAAAAAATTCCCTTTTTAAACGACTTTTCATTTTTTTATTCCTTTATTATAAAATTCTTTATATTATAAAATAAAAAAATGCGCTTAAAAATTATCAGATCTTTTCGTCGTCAAAAAACTGCCAGCGCTCAATTAAAAAATGGCATTTTGGAAGTTCGACTACCTGCTTGGATTTCCGAAAAAGAATCGCAAAAAATAATTAAAAATTTTATTGCCAGAGTTAAAAGAAAACATTCAATAATTACCAATAATAAACAACTTAAAAAATTAGCCGATCAATTAAATAATCAATATTTTGAGGGAAAATTAAAATATAAAATTTATTGGTCAAAAAATCAAAACTCATTAGAAGGCAGTTGTTCTTATAAAAAAGGAGTTGTTAGAATTTCTTATCGCCTTAAAACTTTACCAAAATGGGTATTAAAAGCAGTTATTGTCCATGAACTTACCCATCTTTTAGTTCCTAACCATTCTCAAAAATTCTGGGAAATTGCCAATCGTTATCCCTTAATGGAACGAGCAAGAGGATATTTATTGGCATGGGAAAAATTTGGAGAGGAAAAAATAAAAAAACTGCCCAAATAAATAAAATTTAATCTCTCCTTTTAGTGTCTAATTACATTTCCGGCATCTCTTCCGAAGATTTTTTCTCTTCTTTTTCTGGAAGATCAGTTACTAAACACTCGGTAGTTAAAACCATCGTCGCAATAGAAACCGCATTTTGAACCGCGGTTCGAGTTACCTTAGCCGGATCAATAATTCCTGCTTTTATCATATCAACATATTCACCTGTTAAAACATTTAATCCTACTCCTTTTTGTTTCTTTCTAATTTCCGCAACCACCACATTGCCATCAAATCCGGCGTTTTCTGCTAATAATTTTGTTGGTACCTCCAATGCTTTTCGAAGAATTTCTGCACCCGTTAATTCATCGCCTGTTAAACCTTTGGAATCAATTTCTTTTGCTGCTTGAAGCAAAACAACCCCTCCTCCCGGCACAATTCCTTCCTCAATTGCTGCTTTTGTTGCCGCTACCGCATCTTTTACTCTTTCTTGCTTTTCTTTCATTTCTGTTTCAGTTGCTGCTCCTACTTCAATTACCGCTACCCCACCGGCTAATTTTGCCAATCTCTCTTCTAATTTTTCTTTATCATAATCAGAAGTAGCTTTTTCTATTTCTTTTTTAATTTGATTAATTCTATCCTCAATCGCCTTTTTATCTCCTTTTCCACCAACGATAATTGTGTTTTCCTTATCAGCAGTTACCCGATCAGCACGTCCTAAATCCTCTACTCTCACATCTTCTAGTTTTCTTCCCAATTCTTCAGAAATTACATTCCCACCGGTTAAAATGGCAATATCTTGAAGTATTTCTTTTCTCCGGTCACCAAATCCTGGCGCTTCAACCGCTAACACATTAAAGGTTCCTCTTAATTTGTTAACAATTAAAGTTGCCAATGCTTCTCCTTCCACTCCATCGGCAATAATCACTAAGTTTTTAGTTACCTTTACTGCTCTCTCTAAGAAAGGAACCAACTCTTGGACACCAGAAATTTTTTTATCGGTAATTAAAATATAAGCATCTTCTACCGTTGCTTCCATTGTGTCGGGATTAGTAATAAAGTAAGGAGAAATAAAACCTTTATCAAACTCCATTCCTTCCTTATAATCAATCTCAATTTCCAAGCCTTTTCCTTCTTCAACTGTTACTACGCCATTGGGGCCTACTTTCTTTAAAGCTTCGGCAATTTTTTTGCCGATTTCCTCATTTTGAGCAGAAATAGTGGCTACTTGAGTAATTTTATCGCTATCGTCTTTAATTTCTTGAGCTTGTTTTTTAATTGAGGCAACCACTTGTTCTGCCGCTTTTTGAATCCCTTGAATCAAAATCATTGGGTTAGCACCGGCAGTAATATTTTTGATTCCTTCAGCAACAATTGCCTGGGTTAAAACAGTAGCGGTAGTCGTTCCATCTCCGGTAACATCGTTGGTTTTTTCCGCGGCTTCTTTAACTAACTGAGCTCCCATATTTTCAAAGGGATCTTGAAGGTCAATTTCTTTTGCCACAGAAACCCCATCATGAACCACTGAGGGAGCCCCCCATTTTTTATCTAATGCCACATTTCGACCTTTGGGGCCTAAGGTTGTCCCTACTGCTTTGGCAACCGCATCAATTCCTCTTTTAATTTTTTCTCTTGCTTTTTCGCCATATAAAAGTTGTTTTGCCATTTTACCTCCTTATTCTTCAATTACTGCCATAATATCAGAGAATTTAACAAAAATATATTCTTTACCAGTAAAATCAAATTTTACCTCATCACCACCCCATTTTTTATAAATAACAATATCATTGACTTTAAATTGAGGAACAATTTTCTTTCCCTCCTCAATTAAAGGCGCACCCACTGCTAATACTTTTCCTTTTTGTGATTTTTCATCATGGGTATCAGGCAAAACAATTCCTCCTGCTGTCTTTTTTTCAATTTCCAAAGGCTCAATTAAAGCATACCCAGGCATCGGTTTAATTTTTGGTAAATTGGAATTACTCTTCGTCCTTGGCATTTTTAAAAGATAATCAATCTAACGGAACATTAGAAGATTTCTGAAAATGTATTATAAAAATTCAAAAGAAATTTGTCAAGAGTGTTTTTTAATTTTTTATTAACTTTATTTCAAAAAATAAATCTTTATTGAAATCAAGTTTAAAAGAATAAAAATCTTTATCATAAACGGCGATTGGTTTTTGAGGAATAATCACCCAATCACGAGAGGCTTTTATTTTAAAAGAAAATTTTTCTGGTTTTATTCCTGATTGTTTTTGGACTAAAAAGAACCAATTATTTTTAAAGAAGGAAGAAACTGTCCAAGGTAAGAAATAATAAACTTCTACTTCTAAACTATCTGCCGGAGGTACCTCTACTAAAAATCCAAAAATAGTTTTTTCTTTCTCTTCTTCAATTTTTATTTTATCTTTTTCTACTGCCTTTCCTCCAATTTTTAACTCCATTAATTCGCTTTTTTTAGGGACGATTATTCGTAAATAATTTTTGTATTTTCCACCGGGAAATTTTTCGGAAGTACTTTTGTTAACATAGCTAATGATTAAACTTTTTTTAATTCTTCCTTCAGAATCAATTTCGGCAAAATGGTCAACATTTCTTTCAACAAAATAATTAACTTTATTCACTCCTAAATTTGCCTCTACAATCATCAAATAGTCTCCAAAACATTCTTCTTCTTGTTCTTTACTAAGTTTTTGACAATTAATATTTTTTAATCCTCCATCCCAACCTAAATTAAAAATTTCTTTTTGTTCTTGAGAATTATTAAAATAAAGCAAAATATTTTTTTCTTCTAAAGAACGATATAAAGCATAGGCAATTTCTAGCTTTTTTTTGTTTTCTGCTTTTTTAATCTCACTGAAAAGAACCCGAGCTACTTTTCCTAAAAAATCTTGTTTTTGAGTTGAGCCGGGAAAAAATCCTACTTCAGAATAATATTCTGCTCGTTCAAAAAAATTATCAGCGTTAATTTTTTCTTCGTAATCAGGAATTTCTATCTCTCCTATTGCCTTAAGAAGATCTTGAATAAAGTAAATATTAATTCCTATCACCCCATCAACTGTCCGCCCTGTTTCTTTATCTAAAAACCACTGAGCTTTTTGAGCTACTGTAGGAAAATCGGGGTCCCAATTAACATCTCGAAGATACCAATTAGCCTCGCCTAAATATTTTTTTATTTCCTCTGGAGGTTCAACATGACCTTTAAGTTGGCCGTCTGCCCAATAAACATCTTGAACCTCAAAATCAATTAATCTTCCTTTATTAAATGTTAAAAAAGCAATGGAACCAATAAACCCTCCTGTTGGTCTTAACTCTGCTGAATTTTGTAAAAGAACTAAATAGGTTCTTTTTTCTTTTTCCCCCAATAATGAAGGAAAAATATTTAAAAAGCCTTTGGTTTTAATTAAAACGTTTTTTAATTCTTTATTTCTTTCTTTTAATTCACCAAAATTTCCTCTTAACCAAATTTGTTTTGTTAACCAATTTTTTTCTTTTTTAATTTCTACCTCTTTTTCTAGAATAGAAAAATAAAAATATAATTCATCGAGATCTGCCTTTATTTCTTCAGTTAATGATAAAAGGTTAGTCTCCCTTTCTTTTCCTAAAACAAAATTAAAAATTTCTTCTCCTTTTTGGGTAACTTCAGTAGTTTTAATTAATAAAGAATTTAATTTCTTTAAATCTGAAATACCATCGAATGAAGGAAATAAATTAAAAAATTTTTTTCCCAAAAGAAAACTTTTTTTTGCTGAAGAAAAATCCCCTTCTATGGCATTATTTATTCCCTTTTTTAGAAAATTTATTCCTAAAAAAAAGCCCAATCCATAAAAAAGGAAAAAGAAAAATAATAGCAACAAGAAAAAAATTCCTGATTTAAATTTTTTTTCTTTTACTGGTAATTCTTTATGGGAAACGGAAAGAATTTCTTTTAAAGTAACGAAGGAAGGTTTTTCTCCTGAAGTTTTTTTCTGAAAGAAAGGCTTTTGTTTTTTACTAAGAAAAAATTCTTCGGTTTCTTTGATTCCTTCTTCTAATGGAGTAATTGGTTGCCAATTTAAATCTTTTTCCCCCGTAGATGAAAGAGAAAATTTTTTTCCGCTGGTATGAGGCAAAAAAATTGCTTTTAAAATTCCCAAAACCGCATCGGTAATAAATAACGCAGGAAGAGAAAAATTTTTTTGTTTTAATAACCAAAAATCCTTTTCATCCATTCCTGGACCGTAAACAAAAGGAATTTCTAATATCCGAAAATTAACTTGAGAGAAATTTTTTTTAATTTCTTCTAAAGAAAGTTCGCTATTTAAAATTAAAATTTTTGCTTTATTTTTCTCCGCTAATCCCAAAAGGCTTTTGGTTAATTCCGAAGATTTTCCTAAATCTAAAATATAATCAATTTTTTCGGCAATAATTTCTGCAGGAAAAAAAATTACTGACGAGTCAAAATTAAAAGAAAGACATAAAAAATCATTACCCAATAATTTTTTTTCTATAATTTCTTTTTTAGAAGAAGGAGCGAGAATAATTACCCGACAACCTTGAGCAAACAGCGCTTTACTTAAAAATAAAGACAAAAAATCATCTTGAGAAACAATTAAAACTTGCGGTTTTTGGGTTTTATTAATCTGGGCAGTAATCACGTTTTTATCTTAAAAAAAACCGAAAATCTTTGCAACCACAAAAAATATTTTTTTAATATTATAAGATTACTAAAAATTTGTCTTTCAAGTTCAACTAAAGGGCACTATCGGGGGCAGGTTCGGAAGGTACAAGAAAATGGGCTTTATTCTTTTTTCGATTTATAAAATTGTAAGAAATAGAAAAAGAAATATTTTTTTCTAGCTCTTTTATTTTTTTCTGAAGTAATTTAAGATTTTCGTTTTTAATTTTAAAATTACCATTAAGTTGATTCACTACTAATTGAGAATCTAAAAAAAATTTAACTTTAAACTTTTCTCTTTTTGAAAAATTTTCTTTTAGCCATTTTAAGGCTTCTAAAACCGCAATATATTCTGCCTTGTTATTAGTAGTATAACCAATAAATTTTCCCTTTTTAATAATGGTCTTTCCTTTAGAGTCTTTCACTATAAAACCTATCCCTCCTGGACCAGGATTTCCTTTTGCTCCCCCATCGGTATAAACATAAAAAATTTCTTCCATAGGTGTTATTATATATTATTAATGAAAATTTTTTTAAAAATTAAAAAGGCAGTCAAAAAAATTCCTCCAGGAAAAGTAACTACTTACGGAGAGATTGCTCGATTTTTAAAGATTAATAATCCCAAAATTGTTGGTTGGGCTCTTCATCAAAATAATGACCCAGCTGTCCCCTGTCACCGTGTAGTTAATCGTTTTGGTAAATTAGCAAAAAATTATGCTTTCGGAGGTATCCAAAAACAGAAAGAAAAATTAAAAAAAGAGGGGGTAAAATTTAAAGACGAAAATACCGTAGATTTAAAAGCTTCCTTTTGGTCATTTTTTTGACTTATTATTCTTGTTTTATTAATTTTTAAAGTTCTTAAAATAATTAAGAATATGTTTAAATTCAAAATTTTTTATCAAGACAAAAAAACAAAAGCGCGAGTAGGAGAAATTACTACCCCTCATGGTAAAATTCAAACTCCTGCTTTCGTGGCGGTGGGAACCGCTGCCTCAGTTAAAAGTTTATCCCCCGAAGAAATTAAACAAACCAAAACGCAAATTTTTTTTGTTAACACCTTTCATCTCCATCTCCGTCCCGGAGAAAAGATTATTAAAAAATTAGGTGGCATCCACCGTTTTATGAATTGGCAAGGACCAATAATTAGCGATTCGGGTGGTTTTCAAGTTTTCAGTTTAGCAAGAGAGAAAAAAATTAAGTTAGTAAAAATTACCCCTCAAGGAGTAGAATTTCGTTCTCCTTGGGACGGAAAAAAATGTTTTTTATCACCGGAGGAATCAATTAGAATTCAAAAGGATTTGGGAACCGATATAATCTTGGCTTTTGATGATTGTACGCCTTATCCTGTCACTGAAAAAGAGGCAGAAAATTCTCTAATCCGGACTCACCGATGGGCAGAAGAATCACTTCTTGCTTATCAAAAATTAAAAAGTAAACAGGCTTTATATGGAGTCATTCAGGGATCAGTTTTTGAAAATTTAAGAAAAAAATCGGCGCGTTTTATCGCCTCTTTACCTTTCGCGGGAATGGCTATTGGCGGTGTTTCCGTAGGAGAAAGTAAGGAAGAAATGAAAAAAGTTTTAGATTGGGTCACTCCCCTTCTTCCTCAAGATAAACCCCGTCATTTATTGGGAGTTGGCGAAATTGATGATATTTTTACATTAATCAAAGCAGGTATTGATACTTTTGACTGTGTAATGCCAACCCGTTTGGGAAGAATGGGACAAGTTTTAATTAAAAATCCAAGACTAAAAAATAAAAACTTTCAATATGATATTACTAAAACAAAATTTAGTGCTGATCCTAAACCGCTTGATCCTTACTGTGATTGTTATGTTTGCAAAAACTTCACTCGTGCTTATATTAACCATTTGTTTCGCTCTCAGGAACTTTTAGCTTATCGGCTGGCAACTTATCATAATCTTTATTTTGTCAATCAACTGGTAGCTCAAATTCGTCAGGCAATTAAAGAAGGAGATTTAGAAAAACTAGAAAAGGAGTGGTTAGGTTAGATATAATTAATTTTAAGATGCAAGAATTAGGAAGAATAATTATTAATTTAGGAATTATCCTTATTTTTGTTGGCGGAATTTTTTGGCTTTTAGGGAAACTTCCTTTTATTGGCAAATTACCAGGAGATATTATTATTAAAAAAGAAAATTTTTCTTTTTATGCTCCTTTGGGAACAATGCTTCTTTTAAGTTTAATTCTCTCTTTAATCTTTACTCTTATCTCTAATTTTAAGAAGTAATCTTTTGGCGCAAAAAAGCCATTAATTCTTCCTTTATTTCTTCTCTCTCTAAAGCAAATTCTATATTGGTCTTAAGCCAAGATAGAGGGTCACCGGTGGTTAACCAAGTACCTTTAATTGGCTGAGCGATAACAACCTCTTTTTTTGCTAAAGTGTTTAAAGCATCCGCTAACCACAACTCTCCCCCTTTTCCTAATTTTTGTTTTTTAAGGACTTCAATTACTTTCCAAGTTAAAATAAATCTTCCAAATTGAGCCATATTTGAAGGCGCTTTTTCTTTAGGCATTTTTTCTAAAATAGAATGAACTTGATAAGGAACTTTTCCTTTTTTTCGATATTTTATGCTTCCATATTTATGAATCTCCTCCCACGAAACCTCCTGAACTCCCAATACCGCTGCCGGTTGATATTTTTGCCACACACTCGCTAGTTGTTTTATGGCGGGAACTTTGCTTTTAACAATATCATCGCCAAAAAGATAGGCAAATGGCTCATTTTTTCCTAATAAAGGCGCAGCTACCAAAAGCGGCGTTCCGTTTCCATAAGGATAATCTTTTGTTTGGCGCAAATAGACAAAATTGGCTAGCCGAGGAATTTGTTGAACCATTTTTAAATATTCAGTTTTCCCATTGGCTTCTAACATATTTTCTAAAGCAGGCGAAGAATCAAAATGATCTTCTAAAGTGTGTTGCCCAGCTCGGGTAACAATAATAATTTCTCTAATTCCCGAAGCAACTAGTTCCTCTACCAAATATTGAATAATCGGTTTATCCAATAAAGGAAGCATTTCTTTTGGTTGAACCTTAGTAGCGGGAAGAAATCTTGTGCCGTAACCGGCGGCGGCGATAACTGCTTTGGTAATTTTCATTGGTTGTTTTTATTTTATTTCTTTTGTCAATCCAAATCAAGCCCAAGATTATGGTTAATAAAAGCTGATTTTGTTGAAGTGTGAGCCAATAATGATCAAAAAAACCTAATAATAAAATAGTGTTTAAGCTAGTTAATAGTAAAGAAGAAAAAACAAAAACTCGGCGATAGGTAAAAAACAAAAAACAGAAAAAGAAAACCAAACCAATAATTCCTGCTTCGCTAGCAATCAATAAATAAATATTGTGAACTGGCTGAAGCCATAAAGTAGAGCTTTGCCAAAATTCTGGCAAATAAACAATAAAATTATTTAAGCCAACTCCTATTAAAGGAGATTGTTTAATTAATTGGACTGCCACCTTTGCTAAATTCCAACGGTAAAAAAATGATTCTGAGGAAAAATTTATTAATTTAATTAAATAAACCAAAACAAAAATAAGTAAAAATAATAGCAAAAACCTTAAAGTTATTTTTTTAACTTTTTTTAAAATGAACCAAAATAAAAGCAAAATCCCTCCTAACCACGCGGAACGAGAGAAAGTTATAATTAAAGAAACCCCCGCTAATATTAAATAGCAAATGGCAAATATTTTATTTTTTCTAATTAAAAAAGGGAAAGTTAAAATTAAGCTAACTAATAAAAAACCAGCTAGGGAATTAGGATGGGAAAAAGTAGCATAGGGTCTAAGAAAAAGTCGTCCTTCAATATCAATTTTAGCAATTCCCGGAGTAGCAAGATTAAAAGTTCTTTCTCCTAACCACCAAAAAATTCCTCCTAATGAGGATTGTTTTATAAATTGGCCAATGGCAATTAAAGAGGAATAAACCACAGAAATAATTAACCCGTAATTCACTAACTCTAATCCATCAATGTTTTTTACTACATACATCCCTAAAAGAAAAAATTCTAAAATTTTGAAAAATTTATAAAAAGCAACAGGAGAATTTTTTGCTAATAAACAATTAACCAACAAAAACAAAAGAAAGAAAAGAAAAAACAGAAATCTATTTGAAATTTTTAATCTAAATTTACAATTTCTAATCTTCAATTTAAAATCTTCAAAACCCCAAAAAAGAAAAATTAAAAAAACCAAAATATCAGTTAAATAAATAGTAGGGGATAAATAATCTACTCTTAAACCCCAAACATAACTCCATTCTGGCCAAAAATGACGCCCTATTTGTAAAGGAAGCAAGCCTAACAGTAACAAAAAGAGTTTTTGATGAATAACCATCTATTTTTTAGGCTTAACCACTACTCTTCTTTCTTTTCCTTCTCCTTGAGATTCTGTCTCTACTCCTTCCTCATTAGCCAAAACTAAATGAATTATTTTTCTTTCAAAAGCGGGCATCGGCGGAAGAACTTCTTCCTTTCTGGAAAATCTTACTTTCCGAGCCGCTGATAATGCCATTCTTTTAAGAACCTCTTCTCTTTTTTGGCGATAATCATTAACATCAACTAAAATTTTTATCTTTTCTTTAATTTTTTTAAAAAGAACTACCGACAAAAACGTTTGTAAAGAGTTTAAGGTTTTTCCATGATAACCAATCAAAAGACCGGGGGCTTCTGTATGAAGATTTATTTTATAACCTTCGTTATTTTCTTCCACCTCTATCGTTGCAGGAACTTCCAGAATATCCAAAACCTCCTCCGTTACTTCTTTAATTAATTTATTTTCTTCTAAATTCATTTCTTTTTTCAGATAATTTTATCATTAAAATTTGTTGAATTAAAGTAAACAACGAAAAAACAAACCAATATAAAACCAACCCTGAGGGAAAAGAATAACCAATAAAAATAGTCATTAGAGGAAAAAGATAAAGCATTTGTTTTTGCATTGCTACCGTTAAATCGTCCTCTATTCCTGAAGTTTCTTTTGCCTCTTCCGAAGCTTTTTTCACCGTTGGTTGCATTATTTTTGAACTTACAAACTGAATTAAAGCGGCAGACAAAAGAAGAAAACCAGGAAGAGGAAGTTTTAAATCTGGTAAATAAAAAACGTCTGGTTTTGCCAAATCAAGGTATAAAAACCGCGTATTAATCACCGTTTCCGAAGAAAGTCTTAAAAAAGGGTATAAAACTTGATTAATTTTTTCAATAATATCTCCATCTTGAACTAAAACTTTAGCAAAGGCTTGATAAAGAGCAATTAAAATAATCAACTGAATAATCTGGGGAAGACAACCAGCCGCCGGATTTATTCCTTTCTGTCGATAAAGTTCCAATTGGGCTTTGGCAAATTGTTGTCTGTCGTTTTTATACTTTTCTTTTAGTTTTTCCAGTTCTGGAGCTAATTCTTTCATTTTTTGAACAGCTTTTAAAGAGGGGAGAGTAAGGGGAATTAATAAACTGCGAATAATAATTGTCAAAGCAATAATTGCAAGCCCTAAATTATTAAATAAAACCTGGTATAAAAAAATTAGGGCATTTAAAATCGGTTGAAACAAAAAAAGATACCAAAGTTCTCTCATTTATGGTACTGGATCTTCTCCTCCTTTATTAAAAGGATGACAGCGAATAATTCTTTTTCCCGCTAACCATCCTCCTTGGATTATACCATACTTTAAAATTGCCTGACGGGCATATTCGGAACAAGTAGGTCGAAAACGACAAAAAGGTTGATCGTTTAAAAGAAAAAATTTAAAAATTAAATATTTAAAATTTTCCAATAACTGATAAGTTTTAACTAAAAACAAAACTAAAAATTTTATCATTTAAAGCCACCCCTTACTTTTTAAAAATAATTCTACCTCTCTTTTGATTGTCCAAAAGTCTTTTTCTAAAATTTCTTTTTTTGCTAAAAAAACTCCCCTAATCCCTTTTTTTATCTCCGGTAAAAAACCACGAATAACTGCCGCTAAAATTCTTTTAATTCTGTTTCTTTTACTCGCTTTTTTTTCTATTTTTTTCGAAACAATAATCGCAAATTGAGGGGGAAAATTTTCTTTTTCTTCTAACAACAAAAAGTTAAAAAGAAAGCTACTAAAAAATTCCCTTTTTCTTTTTTGAAAAACTTGTTCTCTTTTAAGATTAATTCTGTTTTTTAAAGGAAGCACTTTTAAAAAACTAAACAGTTAATTTTTTCCTTCCTTTTTTTCTTCTTCTTTTAATTACATTTTGACCGGCTTTGGTTTTCATTCTTGCCCGAAAGCCATGCACTTTTTTTCTTCTTAATTTTTTAGGTTGCCAGGTTCTCTTCGGCATAGCTTTAAATTATAACTAATTTTATTATTCTTGACAAATTGTGGATAACTTGGTAGATTAAAACCAATGCCCCCTTTAAAATGAATAAAGATCGTCTTTGGCAAACTGCTTTAGAAAATTTAAAAATTTCACTTTCGCCAGCCAGTTTTAATACTTGGTTTTCTCAAACTTTTATTGTTAATATTAAAGTTCAAGAAGAAAAAAGACAAATCATTGAGATTGGCTGCCCTAATGCTTTTGTTAGCCAAACGATTGAAAACCGTTATTATGGCTTAATCAAAGATATTCTTGACAAACTTACCGATAAAAAAACCAGTTTAGTTTTTTTAGTTCGGCAAAAACCAAAAACAACTAAAATCACCAACGAAAAACCTGCTCCTCTTTTTGAAAAACCAGAAGAAAAATCAGAAGTAAAAGAAGCGATTCGAAAGGCGGGATTACGAGAAGATTTTACTTTTGATAACTTTGCAGTTTCTTCCACTAACCAAATGGCTTATGCCGCTGCCCAAGCGGTGGTTAAATCCCCCGGAAAAGCTTACAACCCTTTATTTCTTTATGGGGGAGTGGGGGTAGGAAAAACTCATTTAATGCAAGCAATCGGTAATGCTATTTTAGTAAAAAATCCGAAAACAAAATTAGTCTATTGTACTGGCGAAGAATTTACTAATGAAATTGTGGAGGCAATTAGACAAAAAACTACCGATGAATTTAAAAGGAAATATCGCAATATTAAAGTTTTGTTGGTTGACGATATTCAATTTATTGCCGGACGAGAAAAAGTTCAGGAAGAATTCTTTCATACTTTTAATGCTTTATGGAAGGTAGGGGGACAAATTGTCCTTACTTCTGATCGTCCTCCTCAAGAAATAAGCCGGTTGGAAGCAAGACTACGCTCTCGATTTGAGGGGGGATTAATTGTGGATATTCAAGAACCAGATTTTGAATTAAGAACCGCTATTTTACTTATTAAAGCCCAGCAAAGAAATCTCAATCTTCCCATGGATATTGCTCAATTAATTGCCGGAAATATTACCTCCACTCGAGGATTGGAGGGTTTTTTGGCAAAATTAATTAATGAAACCGAAACCAAAAAAATCCCCATTACTCAAGAATTAGTCACCGCTTTGTTGGGAAACGTTAATGGTCTTTCTCCTCAAAAATATGTTAAACCAAAAGAAATGATTTCTACTGTAGCTTCCCATTTTAATTTAAAAGTTTCTGAACTTTTAGGGTCGCGAAGAACAAAAACAATTGCCCTCGCTCGCCAAGTTTTAATGTATCTTTTAAGAACTGATTTAAAACTTCCTTTAGAAGAAATTGGAAAAATTTTAGGAGGGCGAGACCACTCCACAATTATTCATGGTGTGGAAAAAATTACTAATCTCTTGCCTGAGTCTGAGGATTTACGAGTGGACATTATGGGGATAAGAAAAAAACTTTATGGATAACTTTTTTAAAAAATTTTTTTAAATCAACTTATCAACAAAAAACTTAACTTTGTTAACATCTAAAATCTATTAAATAAAGCTGGAAAAATTAAACTAACTTTTTAAACTTTTCACTTATCCACAAAACTACTAATACTAAATTAAGAAATAAAAGTTTATTTTTTGGGGGGGAATTTAATTATTGCGTCTTTAAATTTTTTTTGTTAGGATTTAAGTAATGAAAGCAATTGTTCTTCAAGAAAATTTTTTAAAGGGGCTTTCTTT
This sequence comes from Microgenomates group bacterium, assembly GCA_049720225.1. GTDB lineage: Bacteria > Patescibacteriota > Microgenomatia > PFEM01 > JBNASD01 > JBNASD01. The sequence goes on from JBNASD010000002.1 coordinate 25,321, forward strand.
GGTCAGTCGGGCAGTTTCTTCTAAAAGCCAACTTCCTGTTTTAAGTAATATTTTAATTACCACCGAAAAAGGTCAACTAAAACTTTCTGCTACTAATTTAGAAACGGGAATAAATTATTGGTTAGGAGCAAAAATTGAAAAAGAAGGAGCAATTTGTGTTTCCGCGAAAAATTTAACGGAATTTGTTTCTTTTCTTCCTCCGGAAAAAATAGAATTGGAGGTAAAAGAAAATTCTTTAAGTTTAAAATCAGGAAATTATTCAGCTAGTTTTGTTGGTTTATCACCAAGCGAGTTTCCTTTATTGCCAACAGTAGACTTAAAAGGGATTTTTTCTTTTGATTATCAAAAAATGGCAGAAGCAATTAATCAACTTTTTTTTGCTGCCTCAACCGACGAATCAAGGCCAGTACTTACGGGAATTTTGTTTCAAATTAAAGATGGTGACTTAATTCTGGTAGCAACCGATGGTTATCGTCTTTCATTTAAAAAAATTGAAAAATTAAAAGGGTTGGAAAAATTAAAAGAAATTAAAGAAAAAATAATTATTCCGGCAAAATCTTTAGTGGAGGTAATTAGAGTTTTAGAAGAAGAAAAAGAAGGAAAAATTAATTTAGATTTAATTTCTTCTTCTACTCAGGTAGTTTTTTCTTCCGCGCACGCTCAGGTAATTTCCCGGTTAATTGAAGGAGATTTTCCTGATTTTGAAAGAATTATTCCTTCTTCTTACAATACCAAAATAATTTTAGAAAAAGAAGATTTTTTAAGAGCAGTTCGGAGCGCGGCAATTTTTGCTCGAGAATCGGCTAATGTCGTTAAATTAAAAATTAAAAAAGGAGAATTAAAAATTAGTGCCAATGCTCCTCAGGTAGGAGAAAACTTGGTGAACTTAGAAGTCTCTCAAGAAGGAGAGGATAATAATATTGCTTTTAACGTTCGTTATCTTTTAGATTTCTTAAATTCTACTTCAGCAAAAAAGATTGTTTTTGAGACTTCAGGAGCTTTAAATCCCGGCGTTTTTAAACCAGAAGATGATTCTTCTTATCTTCATTTAATTATGCCGGTTAGGGTACAGGAGTAGGGGAGGAAACATAACGATAATCGATTTTATGTGTTTGAGGATCTATCCCTAAAGAAGATATCCAGTCTAAAACTTCTTTTTCAATAAGGTTTTTGTCAATTTTATTTTTTATTTTAACTTCAAGATGTAAAGGAGCAATATAATCAACTAAAAAATTTTGAGTTTCATAAGGAAGATATTCTATTAAAGGAAACTTTATTTTTAGGGAATCTAAAATAGTTTGAGGGTTATCTCCTTTTCCCTCGGGAGAGAACGTGGGCGAAGGAGTCATTTTTTCTAAAATGGTAGGAGTGGGGGTAAAAGCGGAGAAGGGAGTGGGAGTTAAAGAGAGAGAGGGAAAAAAGGGAGAAGGAGTTGTTTTTTGATTAGCTATTATTTTCAAAAAAAATAGGATAGAAGCGATAAAAGAAAGACCTAAAATTAAAAAAAATAAGTTTTTTTTGTTTTTTTTCATTGTGGTCTTAAAAATCCGTCAAAATAAACCGGGTTGATTTTAGTTATTTTAATTAATCCGTTTTGATCACCAAAAGCCTGCGCCAACCAAATTAAATTATCTTCTTTATTAACAATGATTCCAATATGGCCATATTCTCCCCCCCTTATTACCGCTAAATCTCCAATTGTCGCTTGTTTGGGATCATTAATTATTATATAACCAGAAGGAAGATTATCAAGATAATCTTTAGCATGTCTTCCACCGCCAGGATCCCTTCCTAAGGCAGCCATTATCCCTCTTACAAAACCTACACACTGAAGACCCGGTCCGACATTAAAAACAGAATAATGAAATTGCTCAATAATGATTGTTTTAACTTCCTCAGAAAGATCACTAGCTCGAATACAATTTTCTGTGTCTTCCCATGTGGAAGAATTTACATAATCAATTCCGCATTGATTAAGAATCCAGATAACACTTTCCGCTAAATGCCCAGCAACACTTGGATCACGAGGAGAAACTGCCGTACCAATATAAGATGGGGTAGTTCCTTTTCCTTCTTCTAAAAAAGCTCCTCCAACGGTAATAATGGTTAAAAGAGAAACGCCAGTAATTGCTCCGATACTTCCTGTTGTGGCAATTACCGGTAAGAAAGAGGGAATAGAAATCGAAGATAAAGAAGAAAGAAATCCGCTAATAGTATTTCCTATTCCCATTAAAAAAGATCCCAATTTTCCTGCCAGAAAACCTAAAAAAGGAGTTCCTTTGCTTAAAATTCCCAATAATAAAGAAAGAATACCCGCAGTAATTAAAGTTGGCCCTAAGAATGTTCCTAAAGGAAGAAAAAATCCCAATAAAATTAAAGAGGAACCAAAAATAATTCCAATCTCAGGAGATTCTTTTATTTTTTTAAAGAACTTTTTAAAAAGAGACGGAAGAGAAGTTAAAATAAAAGTCACTATTCCCCCAAGTGGGGTAGAAAAAAAACTAACAATTGTCGAAAGACCGACTTTAATTCCTAATTTTTTAACCCCCCAACTTCCTATTTTGGTTAAAATTTTTATTGCCCCCTGACCTAATAATTTTCCTATTTTAGTGTTTTTAAAAAACTTCCAAAAAGCCCTTTTTATTTGATAAAAACTTTTTATTTTTCCAAAAGTTAAAATTTTAATTAAAGGATTTTCGGGAATTTTAATTTTTTGGGTGACGAATTTAATTAAAAAAGACGGTTTTAAGAAAGAAGGAGAATAAAACCTACTAAAAATCTTAAGATAAAAAGGCGATTCTTGGAAAATAGCTTTTTGGATATTCTTCCAAAACAAAAGCCGCGAACTTTGGGGGTAAATATTTTCAAGGGAAACAACTATTTCTTCTACTATTTTGGGAGTAAATCCCTTAGCTAAATAAACTAACCCCAAATGTTGTTCTTGATATTCTTGGGGAGCTAAACTAATTAAACCCTGCAGTGGTTTTACTACTAAAGAAAGAAGAAAGCGTTGAGGGGTAGGTTTAAATTTTAAGAAAAAGAAAGAGACTTTTTCTAAACCTTCTTTGGTGCTCCATGAAGTTACTTTTTGGATGATTCTTTTTGCAGAAGAAATAAGTCCTTCTGGAGGAACGAAAGGTAAAAGCTCTTCTTCTAAAAAATTTCCTAATTTTTCTGGACCTATAAACTGAGAAAATTTTGAATGAAAATCAAAAATCCGATTAGTAATTTTTTGAACAAGGATTTTAATTTCTTCAGGAGGTTTTTTTAAGGATAGTTCTTTAATTTCAGAAAAAACAGCTTCTCTCCACCTTTCTAAGTCTTCCTCAATTAAAATTAAAGCAGGCTCTATTTGTTGAAGAATTTCTTGAGCTACTTCCGGAATTTTTGGGTGAGATAAAGAAATAGAATCTAAAATTTCTACTAATTTTTGGGAACTTTTTTGGGGAGAACGGGTGGAAATTTCTCCGGTTTTAATTTTTTCGATAATAGCAGAAACTATTTTTTGATTAATTTGAGTAATTTCTTCTTGGGATAGGTCATATTTTTTTAAAGATAAATCAACGCCTTGAGATAGATAAGAAAAAAGAGAAGAGGAAATTAAAGAGGAGACTGTTATTGGTCGAGAAACAACGGCAACCTTTGCGGCAAGTGGATAGGTAGCGGTAGTGATTTCATCAACAACTTCCTGAGGAGAAAAGGAAGGAAGGAGTGATTTTAAAACAGGAATAATTATTTCTTCTTTATACCTTTCTAGAGGAGGTTCTCTCTTAAAAAAAGAAGAACTTATTGTTGAGGTAATTTTTTCTATACATTCTCTAGCAATTTTTAAAGAAAATATCCTGGCTGTTAACGGGTTAAGTCTTCTTTTTTCAAGAATTTCTTTAATTCTTTGTCGATATTCTTGAAAAGAAGAATCAAATCCTAAGACATTTTCTTGGTTTTCTAGATATTCTTCATAAGCCTTTACAATTTCTTGAAGATTTTCTGGTAAATTTCTTGGAGAGGAAGTTTCTTGAATTAATATTTCATTAATTTTTAAATAAACCCTTTTTAAAAAATCAGGGTCTTTTGGATCAAGTTCTGGAAAAAAATTGGCTAAATAAAACAAAAGATCAGAAGGTTTTTCTATTTTTATTTTTAATTTTTCTAAAAAAATTTTTATTTCTGGTTGTTGAGAAACTTCCTCAAAAGGTTCTCCAAAAAGAAGAGTAAAAACTAAAAACTGAAGAATTTGATAAAACTTTTTTTGCTCTTCAGTCATAATTTAATGATACAGTAAAATTTTTTACAAAACAAACCTAAAAGAAGTTTTATAAATTTTTTAGCGGTTTAAGTTAGTAAAGACTTCTTCTGGTTTAGTAGTTATCAAACGGTGTTCCTCTGGGGAGGAAACCGCTTTGATGGCGACGTGATTAGCACCAGCAAAAAAGAGTCCCTCGCCGACATTAGCGGAAAGAAGAAAATTTTTTTCTCCTTCGGAAAGGTAGAAAACTTCTCCTACTTTTTCAATTGAAGCGGGGGATTGTTTCATTAAAATTTGAATTGAAGAATTGGTAACAATGGCCTTTCCTAAATCAGTAGCCAAAAAGTCTTCTACATCTTGAGTGATAGTGGTTAAACCTAACCAGTATTTTCTCGCTCTTTTGGCAATGGAATATAAAAAGTTTGCCGAATCAGGATATTTCATTAAATGCCAGGCTTCGTCAACGACTAGAATTCTTTTTTTCATATCTTTTTTAATTTTTGTCCAAATATAATCAAGGATAATAAACATGGCAATTGGCCGAAGACTTTCTTCTAATTCTTTAATGGAAAAAACCGTAAAATAGTTTTTAATATCGACATTAGAGGGTTGGTCAAAGATTCCCATAAAGCTTCCTTTAATAAATTTTTCTAAACGAACCGCCAATGAATTTGCTTCCGGTTCCTCCATTCCGATTAACACTTTATAAAGATCCTCCATTAAAGGCGGTTCTTTCTTTTGGGTTTCTGGTTCAGGGGTAATTCCTTTCATTTTGTAAGTGGCAACCAACGCTTTATCTAAAAGCGCTTCTTGAGTAGGGGTAAGATCGCCCATAATTATTTTAAACAAAGAATGCAAAGAAAGAATTTTTAAACCTAACTCATTTTCTCCCTCCTCATAAACTTGAGAAAGATCAAAGGGATTAATTTTTGCTTGAGAATTAAAACCAAAAGAAATATATTCTCCACCGACTGCCTGGGCTAAAGTTTTATACTCATCCTCAGGATCAATAACAATAATTTCTGTGCCAAACATCAAAGAGCGGAGAATTTCTAGTTTTACTAAATAACTTTTTCCCGATCCTGACTTTCCAAAAACAACCGAATTGGCGTTTTCTAAGGTAAATCGATCGAAAACCACCAACGAACCGTTATGTTGGTTTATTCCGTATAAAATTCCTTCATTGGCAGTTAGTTCTGAAGAGGTAAAAGGAAAAGTAGTTGCCAAAGAAGTGGTATCCATATTGCGAGTAATCATTAATTTGTCCAAACAAGTAGGAATAGTGGTTTTAAATCCATCTTCCATTTGTAAAGTGGCGTGTTTGGAAACAATGAGTAAAGATCCAAGCATTGCCACTACTTGTTTGGAAATCTGGTTTAACTCTTCTAAAGAGTTGGCCGGAATAGTGATATAAAGACCAAATTGAAAAAATCTTTCTGCTCCTTTTACCAATTCTTCTTGAAGTTTTCGGGCGTCTTCTAATTTAGCTAAAGTAGCAGGATCAGGAAGTCTTCCTTTTTCGGTGGTGATTTGAATTTCTGCCTCCATTTCTGTAATTTTTCTTCTTAATTCATCCAAAACCCCTTTTGCCTCAACCGGATAAATATACATCGCTATTTCTAAACTGTGATCAAAATTAATTAATGGCCCGAGCCAATTAGGAGAAACAAAACGAGGATAACCGGCAACAAAAAGAGTCCGAAAATATTTGTTACCAATTTTAATATAATCAAAATCAACTTCAATTGCCGAGGGGGCAATAATGTCTTTTATAGAAACCAAACCTTGATTAAATTTTTCAAGGTCTTGGTTTTCTTGAGAGTGATTTTCTTCAGCCTTCTTTTTAAAAGAGAAAAAATTAATTTTCATTTTTATTTAAATCCGGATTTTTAACTAGATTATTAATTTTTTCTAAAACCGCATCAATTGGTTCTGGTTTTGTTGTTTTTTGAACTTGAGAATTTTGTTTTTCTTCCTGAGAAAAAATTACATTATTTTGGGGAGGAGAATTTGGGGTAACAGAAGGAGAGTTATTTTGAGATTCGGTTGGTTTTTCTAAAGAAAAATTACGCTGAGGAAGAGTGGCTTCAACCATTGGTTGAGTGTAATATTCGGTTTCTTCGACTTGTTGTCCTGGTGATTCAGGATTATAGATTTCAAAAAAAAGCTTAATTAGCTCTTTGGTATCTAATTGTTTTCCTTTAATTCCCAATCGCCGCAAGAGACGAATAATGTGGTCTTTTTTAGGTAAAAGATTAATTTTTGCTTTTTGAAGAATATAGTCTTTATCAAAGGGAAGCTTTTTGGAGGTAGGTTTTAAGCTTTGAGTGAGAGTTTTTATTCCGCTAATTTCTAAAGGACTCATCGGAATTACAATATAAAATTTTTTATCCAAGACATTATTTTTTTTAACTGTCTCTTCGACAAATTGAATATATTTTAAAATTTGATTTTTAATTAAAGGACGCGTTTCTTTTTCGCCGGTTTTTTTTAGGAGATTAATATAATCGCTAACATCTTTTGGTTGAGTACGGATAACAATTTGGATAGGAAAAGTTAAAGAATTAAGAAGGGCGGCATAGGCGTAAATCATTGCTTCTTGTTCTTTTTCTGATAAAAGATCGTAATTAATAGCGCTGACGCTTAAAATAACACACGCTCCGCCGTTTTTTAAAAGAACAATTCCCTCGCGGATATCTTCAATTTCTAGGTGGTCTTGGGTGCTGGCGCGAATGGCAATTTGGGCAGGATCCATTTTAATTTACTTTTTTTCCTCTAATTTCCAAGGGAGGAACAATTTCTCCCTTTAATTCTATCTTGATTATATCAAACTCATATCCCTCTTTTTCGATTTGAATTTCATATATGCCATCAGGAAGGGGGGTAACAATTCTAAATTGGCCTAATTTATTAGTTTTTAAGGCTCTTACCGGCATGCCGTTTTTATCTTTTATTTCAATAAGCGCTCCTTCAATTAATTCGTCGTTTTGATCAAGCACCATCCCGGCAATAATATTAGGATAGGAAGGAGGGGTGGGAATAGGTAATTCTTTGTTTGTTTTTGGGCTAATTGGTGGTTTTTTTGGTAGTTGAGAAAGTTTGTGATAATAAGAAATTACCGTTTCGATAGGCGGTTTTCCTGGATAGCCATAATAGGAATAGAAATTTTCGCCAATTCCTCCTGGAGCTACCTCTTCAAGGTCTTTTTCTTTAAGATCGACAAATTTTGGTGATGATTTTTCCTCTTTTGGTTTTTCAAGGGTAGGCTTTTTAATTGATTGAAAAGAAGGTGGTTGTTCCTTTTTGGTCGGGGTAGAGATAGACGAATAAGATGGTTGTCTTTTTTCAAAAACATGATTAATCTTTAAAGAAGAAACCTGGGAGAAAAGAGAAAGAATATTTTCAAGAACTTTTTTTTCTTCATTTTCTTCTTTGGGAAAAGTTTTTGTTTCCAAACGATGAAGATATTGCGATAAAGAATTTCGATTAGGAGGTAAGTGGTGATTTTTTTCCTGAGGAAAAGATTTTATTTGGTATCGGAAAATTTCCGGAGTTTCCGGAGTTTTTTTCCATGTGTATAATGTAGGAGAAAAAACTGACTTAAAAAAAGCAAAAATCCAATTAGGAAGAGGTCTTTCTTCAATTGGTAAAAAAGCAGAAGCAAAACCAAAAAAAACCGCCCCCGCTGCTAAAAGTCCTTTAAAAAAAGGAAAAATAGGCAAACTCCAAAAGAAAAGGCCAGTTAAAGCTCCTCCAACTAACCACCCAAATTGTTTTAAAGTCATATCGCCAATAAGGCGAAATTCATAAGAAGAAATCTGTTGGGGTACTGGATGTTGTTGGATGGGCATATTTTATTATTTTAAACTGATAACTATTCTTATTCAAGCCAATCAAAACATATCATTTAGAGTATAATTATAGACTGTAACAAGTGTAATAATAATCATAGAATTTTTGAATTTTTTGATAGAAAATGGTAAAATTTTAATCGAAATGACAGAGGGAAACCAAGAAAAAAAACCGTCTCCTTTTGATTCTTCTCCAGAAGGGATATTGGCAAGATTTGAAGAAAGAAAAAGATGGAGAGAAAGTGAAAAAGGAAAAGAAGTAAGAAGAAGAGCAAAAGCCGAAGGGATTATTAAGAATGAGATTGGAGGAAAAAGTAATTTGCTGGAATCAGTAGAAGAAAAACCACCAACTCAAGAATTAGAACGTCTAATAAATGACTTAGCAAATTCAATTTTTCAACTAGAACGGAGATTAGCTGCAGGACATCAGATAGATAATGAAATGTTGCAGCTTCAAAAAGAACAGTTAGAAATGTGGGTTGGAGGAGGTTATGATGCTTTTGTAAGTGCTGAGGATGCGCAAGTAGCAATAGATCCGAGATTATTTGAAACTCAACCTCCTGCTTGGTACAGGAGGTTGGATGATAGATGGCAAGAAATAATTCGGGCAAGAATAGCAATTTTAATGGGTTGTTATCCAAAGCGAGCCAGAGGACATTTAGATTTAGGAATTATGGTTGAAAATGCTGATGTGAGGATAGAGAGAGACGCTTTAGATTTTATGTGGCGAGAAATGCCTGGCTTTCGGATTGCTTTAGCAACGATGATTAATGATCTTTTTGAAATTCGAGAAGAAATACCTCCTGGCTTATCTAAAGAAAAAAACAACGCCGTTTTTTTAATGGTTTTGAAGGAGGAAGCAAGAAAAGAGGGGGGAATTTTGGATAGATTCGCTGATTATAAAAAAGAATTAATATCAAGGTTAAAACAATATTTTGAGAAAAATCCAGATTTACTAATAAAAAAAGGCGAAGGAATACCACAGTTTTCTCCAGAAAACGCTGCAAGGGGAGCAGTAGCTGTTGCTTGGAACCTGCTGTTTTTAGGAAATGCTGTTGATTCTGGAGATCAGGGGGATTTAGGTTATTTGGATAGGGTGCCTCCTGAAGTAAGTGGGGAAGAATTGAAAATTAACCCTGCAAAAGGAAGAAAAGTTACCAACCCCATTGTTTATGCTGAGCAAGCAAGAGCAATGATGTTGCCTTTTGATAAAGCATGGAGTAAGTTTTATCGAGAGATGGAGAAAGTGGGAACGGAAGAAACATGGTTAGGAAGATTAGGAGACTATGTTGCAGAAAGAATGCGGCATGATCCAGAATTTAGAAGAAAATTTTTTAGAAGAGAAATAAGAATTATTCCCCAAAGACTTTTTGCTTCTTGGTTTGATTTGATTACATTTAAAGATAAAGACGAGGCTTCTTTAGGAAGAAAATTAGTGGAAGCTCCAAAAAAAAATATAGATGAAGGCCTTTGTGATTTTTCTAATCCAGAAGAATTGGATTTTTCAAAAATATCTTCTTCAGAATTATGGGGGGGGTATGCTGATATTTGGGATTCTGCCAGAAAAATTTACGAAATGATTGGAGGCAAAAATCCTTTAAAAATGGAGAATGTTTTTGAATGGAGACAAATTTTAGCAACTGCACTTTCAAAATTAAGAAATACCCCTTTAGCTCCGTACTATAAAGATCCCGAAATTTTAGTAAGTTGTTTGGCAGGAGCAGTTGGTTTAGTTGATTTTTCAAGCAAATATATTTTATTTCTTCCTGAAAGAATTTATGATACTTTGATAACTCTAGCTTTAGATGATGATAGATTATTTACAGGAATGCCAAAGGGAGCTAGAAAATACGTTTTTGAAAAACTAAATGCTTTTGATCATTATTCACTTATTGATTTTTTGAGAAGTGTTTTTCCTTTTAGGCGAGGTTTACTTCGAGCTAAACGGGCTCAAAAAGCAGCTCAGCTCCGAGCAGAATAGTTATTTAATAATTCCCAGCGTTCTTAATGTATTAGCTATTGCATTTCCGATAGCTACTGGTCGAGGAGCAGTTCCGGGAGGATAGGCTTGATATCTTTCTGATATTTGTTGTCCTGTATATTGAAGTCCGAACCTGCCTGATAACTTAATTGGTCCTAGTGCTTCTCCAATTGCCGTTCCGTATGGGAAAGGTTTAACTTGGAAAGCGTCTCTAATCATATCGGGAATCTTTGGAAGTAATAAGATTAAGCCTAATCCTAAAATTGCTACCGTTACTCTTCCGTAAAGCCCAATTAAAGGGGGCACCCATATTTGTCCAGCGTTTATAATAAGAGCGTTGCAAATTAAAAGAAACAAGGCTACTCCTGGAAAAACTGCTAAATTGGCCACTAAGTTTCTAAGCCAATTTTCAAATCCTTTTTGTCCTGGTAATATTCCCAAAGCAATTTGAAAAGGAGAAAAAATTATTAAAAAAAGAATTGTAACATAAGATTTTATTAAAGAAAGAAGAGTTTTAAAGAAGGAAATGATTATTATGATTAAAAAAATAATAAGAAAAAACAACGCTCCTGCTAAAGCACCTACACCAGCACCTCCCCCACCAGCCACTATTCCTCCTATAATACCTCCTACCGCAGTTGAAGCAACTCCAAGAATTAAAAGAGGGACTAAAAAATTTCCAAATGTACTGGTGAAAGAATTAAATAATCCGCCGGCCCCCCCTAAAAAAGAATTTTGATAAAATGCTATTCGGTCAGTAGGAAGGAGATTATTAGAAGAAAACACATTGATAATAAAATAAATAAACCAATAAAGAAGGTCAATCAAGAAACCAGCAATAGCGTAAGAGAAAGTTACTAAAATTAAGCCAATAACTATTTTTGGGATAGCATTTTGAATAGAAATTACTGTTTGAGGATTGATTTTTGCTCGAAACATAATCGCAAAACCAAAAAGGATAAAAACGATAGTAAAAAATAAATAAGAAATATTACGAAAGGCTTTCCACAGTTTTAAAATTGGTATTAAACCTTGATAACCGCTTCCTTGTTGAGCAAAAACCGGTTTTGCTATTCCTAATTTTTTTCCTAAGTCAGCAAAATAATCAATTGAAGAAGCAGGTTTTACAATGTAGGTTGCCGCTATTAAATTACTTATAACTCCTAGCACTCCGCCAGGAGAATAGTTATTATAATTAAAACCTCCTCCTCCGCCTCCGCTTGGTTCATCGCTTAATTTATCTATTTCTTCTAATACTGATTTGGGGATTTCGCCTACCAATATGTTTAAAACCCATCCCATCATTGTTTCCATTACTCCATATTCTCCAGCAATCCATTTGCTTAAAGAGATATTGGGGTTTTTTAAAGCTTCATAAAAATTTTTAAGATAACTTCCTATTTTGGGAGGAGAAGTAGGAGTTTGGGCATTTGCGATTCTAAGGTTGAATAAAAATAAAGATAAAAAAACAAGAACGATAATTAAAAAAAATTTTTTTCTCATTGTTATTTCTAATTTAAGATATTTTATTGTCTTTTGTCAACATTTTTAATTTTATCGAGTTAAAAGGTCATACCAATATTTTAAATTTCTAGGAAAATTAGGGTTAGTAGCAAAACTACAAGGGGCGGGTTTTCCTTCTGAATATTGACACATAAATTCTTCAAAACTTTGGTTAGCGTAAGGTCGGGTAAATAAACATTCCAGTTGAGAAGAGAGATTATTTTTTTCTCCTCCTAAACAACCGAGATCATAAGCATCAACTCCTGATGCTCCTGATTCTTCAATCCATAAAGCAATTACAAAAGCAGGATTCCAACCATTGTTAACCGCTTGGTTATACACAAAGTCCCATTGATTGCTTATCTGAGAATCTGGCCAAGAATTTCTAACCATCTCAATTACGTTTTGTTTATTTTCTTCTTTAATGGTAATTGAGGAATCTCGAAAGGGTAAAGAGTAGTCGAGAACAGAAGCAGAGGAATTCAAAGAAGAGGAATTATAAGGAAGTAACGCTTTTTGCACCCAACCAAAAGATTTTTTAACTCCTGCCTGCCCAAAAATTTCTACCAGAATTGGTTTCTCTTTACCTGGAGAAGCTTCAATATATTGGGTTGAATTTTGAAGGGCATGGGTAAACTTAAAAGCTTCTTGGGCGTCCTCGCTGGGAACTTTGAAAATAGAAAAAACTTCATTTCGAAGATACTGATCTGATTCCCAAGTATAAGGAGTTTGAATTTGGGGAGTAATAATGTAGGTTTTTTCGGTATGAAAGGGTAAAATTTGTTGAAGGGCTTCTTCTAACGTTAAACCCAAATCAATAAGCGACTGTAAAATTCCAGGAGTAGGATTAGAGATTCGATCTTTTAAAAAACATTCGCCAAGAACACAAATTACCTCTGGAAGTAATTTTTCTCCTTGGGGAAAATATCCTTCACACATTCGAGGGGTAGGGGTAGGCATTGGTGTTCCTCCGCAATTTATAATTTCTCCGGTAGAACCTATTAAACAGCTTGCGCATCCAGAAAGAAATGGTCGAGGATCTTCTTTACATTGGTGATTAAGGTTAGTAACATTAACACAGATATTAATACTTTCTCCCGGGTTAGCAACAACAGAAATTGGTCCCGGAAAGGGAGAATAAGTGCATTCGTAAGGAAAAGAGGTTGCTACTGGACCCCACAAGCTACTATAAACCCCCTTTCCGCCTACCGATACAGAAAGATTTCCTGAAAGGTCAAATAATCCACAATTTGCTTGGGCGTGGAATATCCAACAGACTGAGTATTTATTGCCTCCTTGACGGGATATTTGAGGAGAGATACTCATAGAATAATTATTAGCTTGAGCAAAAAGAGGGTTATTGTTAGTTATATTTTCTCCAAGAACATTTTTTGAATTATTAATTGCCAAAAGGCTGTTTTCCATGGAGATTATATTGGTTTTTTTAGGAAGAAGCATTTTTGCTAATTCCTCCCCAGTGTTGGCCATTTCTTTCGTCCATTCCGGAGTTTTAAATTCTATTTCTTTTTCTACGCTAAACCAATTGTTTGTTCCTTGTTCACAAACTTCATAAGTAATTTTTCCCAAAGAAGACTTTTTTTGAACCACAGGAAAATAATTAGGGGGGGTGAGTCTTTTTAAAGTTTTTTGATGAAGATGAGAAGCGATTGTTTGATTTTTAGGAAAATCTAATTGAAGTATTTTTAGTAAAGCTTGAATTGTTTTTGCCGGTTCTTGGGGAGAACCGAACCAAGCACTGATAGTGGCAATAAAAGATTCTCCTTTGGTAATTGGCGCTGCTTTAAATGGTTCATCCGCTTGACAAGCGCCATATTTTTGAACTTTTTGAACTTTTAGTTTTTTAAGAATGAGGTTTTTAGCTATTACCGGATCAAGCTTTTGAAACCACTCTCGCCAGCGAGGATCCATAAAAGAGCCGGTATCTCTTATTGCCACTAATAATTCTCCCATTGCCTCTCCGATTCTCATTCCTTCTCCTAAAGCAGGCAAAAATTCGCTTCCCTCTGCAACTAACTGCCTATAATAATTTAATAAGTTAGAGTCTACTCGAAGGTTTTGAAGATGAATAGTATAACCATTGGCCACTGAATTTTCTGCGGTGTAATGAAGAACGATACTAGTAGGAGTGGCATAAAGAATAATTACCTCAAGATTATCTCCCAAGTCATAACCTGAAGCAGGAACTAAAACCGCTTGTCCGGGGGAGGCGGAAAATCCTACTAAAGTAGCCCAATCATATTGCAAAGGAAGATCAGGGGGACGAGGGATTGGACCGCCCACAGTATTAGTTTCCCAATTCCAGTCATTAACTTGATAAAGATTACTAATAATAGGTTGAGGAGTATTCTCTAAAAGGGTGCTTAATTGGGGAGCTTTAGGGTCAATTGGGTGTTCAAAAGGGATATATTGAAGTTGACCGGAGATTTGTTGATATCCTCTTATTTCTAAATTTAAATCAGGATGGCTTTGGGGGCAACTTATGTAATCATAGGGTGGATTACAATCGGCCAAAACAGGAGAAGAAAGAAAAAATAACCAAACCAAAAAAAGAAAGAAAAATATTTTTTTCATTTGGGAATAGTAAAGACGGTAAGATCAATTCCGGTAAATTCTTTAATGAAAAGCAAAATAAGCCAGCTTCCCAAAAGAATAACCATTCCCAATATGGCATAAGTGATCGTTTTTTGGGCAGATTCTTTAGTTTTTGGGTCGCCTCCAGAAGTAAGATATTTAAAACCACCAATTAAAAGCATAATAAAAAGAGCAATTCCGGCTAAACGAATAGCCAGGTTAAGGACAGATTGAAAAATACATTCTAAACACCAAATTTGCGCTATTTGATCGGGTGCGCACTTTTGCCAACACTCTTGAATTGTCATATTTTTAATTTAAATCAAAACCCCCCTTCCGTCAAGGAGGAAGAGGGGAAAATAATTAATTTTTTAAAAAATTAAAGGGTAGGAATAGTTAATGTTAATATACTGACGTTAAAGAATACTTCGATCAATCTAATAATTGCCCAAGCGGCAAAAACAATTACCAAACCAATTAAAGCGGCAGTAATTGTTCCTTGAGCTTTAGCAGTTGCTTCTTTATCTCCTCCTGAGGTAATCCATTTTATTCCTCCTAAAACTAAAAAAGCAAAAGCAACCAATGCCGCGATGATAAGAATTAGTCTTATTAAAGCAGAAACCAAATCAGGAATAGTAAATTTAGCTAAATTTTCAAATCCTGCTCCTGGTTCTAGTTTAATGGTTTGGTCAGCGGCTAAAACGATAGATGTTAAAAAATTCATCCTTTTCACCTCCCTTCTTAATTTTATATTATAAAAAAGTTTAGGAATTTTTTTCAAGTTTAATCTCCTGGACAACTGAGATTTCTTCCGCTTACTCTTCCTTTTGGATCAGGGGTTTTGCTTCCTCCCAAACAAACATATTGGTGGCTGTCGGCATCGCACCACGGATTTTCATAGGCCCATTTTCCCCCGCGATGGTCACAAATACAACGGCAGGATTTATAACAATCTCCTTGGTTATAACCTGCAGGACAGCTATATTCTTGACAAATTTGACTTCGACATTGGTCTAAAGAAGGGAGAGAAACTTTTCCTCCCGAAGGAGGAGATTGCGAGGGTGGAGGAGTGGTTGGCCAAGGAGAAAAAAATCCTCTAACAAATCTTAAAATTGCCCACGCGGAAAAAGTAATAATTAGACCAATTAAAGCGGCGGTAATGGTACTTTTAGCTTTTGCGACTGCCTCTTTATCTCCGCCTGAGGTAATCCAGCGAATTCCTCCTATAAGAAGAAGCAAGATAAAAGCAATCAGGGCAATGGTTAAGGCAAGATTTATTAAATTAGAAACCACTAACTGAATATCTAAATTTATCCAACTTTTAATTGTTGGTGATGCTTCTAAATATTGCCGAATATCGCTAATCACTACTAAGGTGTTGGCCATTCGATTTTTAAAATTTGTAAGAAATCAAAACCCAAGGCTGGCGCTAAGAAATTTATGATTGCAAAAACCGACATAAAAATCAAAAAACCAATTAGAGCAGAAGTGATTGTTCCTTGGGCCTTGGCCACTTTTTCTTTATCTGGGCCAGCAGTTAACCAGCGAAAACTTCCCCAAATAAGCATAGCTAAAAGAACAACTCCCACCAATGAGAAAAGAATTTTTAAAGTATTAGCTATTAAAAGGGCAATGATTTCATGCCCCTCTCCTTTACCTAAATTTGGATTAATAACGGGATTATAAATTCCTTCTGCAGGGAGGAGAGGATTTCCTTCATCGATTCTTGCTAAAAAATATTTATTGTTAATTGTCGATTTCATTTTATTTTTGGACCTAGCAATGGTATTAACCATTGAACCTCTAGAAATTCAAATCCTAATAAAGAACTTAACAAAGACATTACGGCATAAGCGAACACAATAATTAATAAGCCAATTAATGCTGAGGTAATTTTTTTGGTAGCATTGGCAGTTTTTTGTTGGTCTCCTGCGGCAGTCATAAAACTGTAAGCACCAATAATAAATTGAAAAATAAACCAAATACCGGCAATAATAGTCATTACTCCAATAATTCGGGAAATAATGTCGGTAAAAACCCTAGCCGAAATGATAATGCTTTTTTCTTCGGCTAAAAAAGACCAAGGACCCAAACCTGGTGTATTTTTTCCACCGATTGGGCCTAAATCATATTCTTTTGCTAAAAGATTAGAGACCATAGATCTTTGGTTTTAAAATGGCGGTTGGATCGCCAAACAATAAATAACCAAAAATAGCCGCTAAAACAAATGAGCCTAAAATAAAAAGCAATCCCAACATTGATTGCCAAATTTTTTGCCAGGCGGCCTCCATTTTTTTAGGATCATCGCCTGCCCCTAAAAACCCATAACCGGCCAAAATTAAATTAATAAATGCCCAGATTCCCCCGATAACAATTAAAAGCCTAACGAGATTGGTAAAAAAGGGAATTAATCCTGACTGAAAGCCTCCGTACTTATCATCTGTAAACGGTGGAGGAGGATTAATATTACCAATAATATCTAGCATTTTAGCGATTAAAAATTTTAATTCCCGTAATCACTTCAATTATTTGTATTATCCAATAACTTAAAAAAATAATCAATAACCCTGTTAGGGAAGCGGTAAGAGTTTTTTGCCAGTTTTTGGAAGCTTCTTGATCTCCTTTTCCGGCATTTATAATAAACATTAAACCAGCAACAAGAACAAGAATAAAAGTAATTACTCCTGCAATAATATAAACATTAGGAAGAATTGCCGAAATAAGACTTCCTAAACTTTGATATTCAGAAACATTTCCAATTCCTTTGTTGGGTTTTAAAAAAAACTGTTCACCAATATTTACCTGAGCAAGATAATTTTTCATTTCTTTAAGTTTAACAATGCCTTTTTAAATAGTCAAATTTTTGCTATAATTTCTGTTTAATGAAGTTTAGTCATTATCTGACTTCTTATATCAATTCCGCTAAACCTCTTTTAGATGATTTTTTTGAGGAACAAAAAAATGAAGCCGAAAAAATTTCCCCCTTAGCCGGAGAGATGATTGATTATTATCGCAATTTTATGGAGGGAGGAAAAATGATTCGGGGGATGTTAACCAAATTGGGTTATGAAATTGCCGGAGGAAAAGAGGAAGAAAAAATTCTTTGGGTTTCTTTATATCCAGAAATCATTCATAGTTTTTTGTTAATTCATGATGATATTATGGATGAGGACGAAATAAGAAGGGGAAAACCGACTGCCCATCTTTATTATGCTTTTTTAGGAAGAAAAAAATATCATTTAAAAGATGCTTCTCACTATGGTTTATCAATGGCGATTGATTTGGGTGATTTAGGAAACTATTTGGCTGGCGAAGCGTTGTTAAAAAGTAATTTTCCTCCAGAAAAAATATTGGCGTTGATAAAATTGGCCAATCGAATTTTTTTAGATACCGCTTTTGGCCAAGCGTTAGATATTACCGGCGAAGCAAAGAAAAATTGGAGCAAAAATTATATTTTAAAAATTTTTCTTTTTAAAACCGCCCGTTATTCGGTAGTTGGCCCTTTACAATTTGGAGCAGTTTTGGCGAATGCTAATAAAAAATTCTTAAACGCCTTTAAAAATTATGGAGAAGCGGTGGGAATTGCTTTTCAAATTCAGGATGATATTTTGGGAATGTTTGGAGAAGAAGAAATTGTTGGTAAAGATACCGGAAAAAGGGATATAAAGGAAGGAAAATTAACTTTATTAATTGAAGAAGCTCAAAAAAGAGCTTCACCTGAACAAAAATTGTTTCTAAAAAGGGTTTACGGAAAAAGGGATATTTCTTCTAAAGAAGTAAAGGAAGTAAAAGAAATTATCATTAATACCGGTGCTTTAGAATATTGCCAAAAATATGCTCAAAAGTTGGTAGAAAAAGGAAAAAAATTTATTCCCCAAATTACTCCCTTAAAAGATTTTCAGGAAGTTTTAGAAACTTTTGCTGATTTTGTAATTGAAAGAAAAAAATGAGAAAGAAAGAAATTTTTAGCCGTTATTTAATTAATCGTCTTTATCAATTTATTTATTGGCGGACAAAAAATAAAGATGATGCCGAGGAAATTTTGCAAGAAACCTTAAAAAATGCTTGGCAATGTTTGTCGCTTTATTCTAAAAAATCATCCTTTTTTACTTGGCTTTGCGGAATTGCTAAACATGAGATTGCCGATTATTACCGCAAGAAAAAGATAAAAACGATTTTGTTTTCTTGGTTTCCTTGGTTGGAGAATTTAGTCAGCGAAGCTTTAGGACCGGAGCAAGAATTTTTGAAAAAGGAATTTTTAAAAAGAGTTAATGAAACTTTTAATCAATTATCCGAAGGATATCGGGAGGTTTTACGACTAAAGTATATAGAGGGACTAACCGTTAAGGAAATTGCCCAAAAATTAAATGAAACCGTTAAAGCCATTGAATCACGGCTTTTCCGCGCCCGAAAAGCTTTTACCAAAGCTTTTGCTGCTAACTATTCTTAAAGAAGGTTATCTTCTTTTGGCAAATACTTACGGATTTTTGGTTCACCCCTATTTAACCTTAAAAAAAATTTCTCAGGATCGGTCACAGGGATTGATTTTTTTAAGTTTATGGTTGGGAGGATGGTTGGCGGTAGGAATTTTTTTAGTTTTAGGGAAGTTAATTGTTTGGTTTTTTCCTGATTTTTGGTGGGTTAAAAAATTTTTTTGGTTAATTGCTTTGGGAGGAGGATTTTTTCTTTTGGTTTTTAGCTTGTATTTAGGTTACTGGTTAGTTATTTTTTGGAGGAAAAAATGAGTATCCCGCAAAATTGGCGATTGGGACCAATTATATTGACATTAACCGGAGAACAGTGCGGAGGGTGTGGAGAAAAAATTTTCCCCCCCCGAGATTTATGTCCTAAATGTAGAGAAAGAGTTTTGCCAGAAGGAAATAACTTGGCAAAAGAGATTAGAGAAGGACGTACTCCCGCGCCGAAAATTTTTTATGGAGGAAAAGAAAGAGAAATTTGATTTTTCTTTTTGAAGTGCTAAAATTTACCAGTTTAATTAAACAACCAATTTAAATGAGTAAACAAAGAAAAATTAAATTGGATCCAAACAATATCCCTAAACATATTGGGATTATTATGGATGGTAATCGCCGTTGGGCAGCAAAAAGAGGGTTAACGCCGACTCAAGGGCATGAAGCAGGAGTAAAAGCTTTGGTAAAAATCGTTGAGCATTGTTTAGATTTAGGGGTAAAAACTTTAACCGTTTATGCTTTGTCCACAGAAAATTGGCGAAAAAGAGCCAAAGAGGAGGTAAGAGGAATTTTTAATTTGCTAGTAAGAATAGTTCAAGAAAAAAAGAAGGAGTATCAAGAAAAAGGGATTAAAGTGTCGGTTTTGGGTGATTTTCAGGCTTTTCCCCGGAAGGTAGTGCGGGCAATAAAGGAAATTTTATCAATTGTTAAGAAAAACGAGAGATTAAAATTAAATATCGCTTTAAATTATGGAGGAAGAAATGAAATTTTAAGGGCGGTAAAAAAAATTATTGCCGAAGGAATTCCCCCAGAAAAATTAACGGAAGAAAATTTTAGTAAATTTTTATATACCAATGGGGAACCAGATCCTGATTTAATTATTCGTACGGGAGGAGAAATTCGCCTTTCTAATTTTTTACTTTGGCAAATGAGTTATTCTGAGCTCTATTTTACTGATACGTTGTGGCCTGATTTTACGCCGGAAAAATTAGATGAAGCAATTGCTGATTATCAAAAAAGACAAAGAAGGTTTGGGAAATAATTCAATTTTAAATTGTTAAAATATTGTGATTCCCAATATTACTTCCAAAATTTGAGTGAGCCAGTAGGCTAAAAAAATGATTAAGAAGCCAATTAAGGCAGAAGTAATTCTTCCTTGGGCTTTTTTGGTTGTTTCCGGATTTCCTCCTGAGGTTAAGAGTTCAAATCCTCCCCAAATTAACATTCCAAACAGAATTAAACCGGCAATAATAAACAAATAAGGTAAAAGGGCAGAAATAATTTCTCCTAAGGTTAAATCAGTTTTGCTAAGATCAATTTTTGGCGTAACCGTTGGTTTTAAGGCGTCTTTTAGTGTTTTAAAATCAATTTGAGCTAAAAGTTTTTTTTCCATTATGGTGTACCAAAACCGGGAATATTTAAAATTTTTACCCCAATTAATTCTAACAAAAATATTGAAAAAAGAATAAATAAAAGACCACTTAAGGCGGAGGTGATCATTTCTTGACCGGCTTTAACATTTTCGGGATTACCAGCGGAGGTGAGAATTTTGATTGCCCCAAAAATGATTAACAAAAAACCAATTCCCCCCCCAATACCAATAGCAAATTTTAAAAACCAGACTACAAAACCATTCGGTTTAATAGGAATACATCCTAAGGCAGTTTGAATTCCTTCTTGATCTTCTCCGTTACAAGCTACCAGCTGCCTGTAGGTAGGTATACAACATTTTGTTGGTCCTCCTCTTGTAGGTGGGCAGTCTTTTTTTCCAACATCTATTGGTTTGTCCGAAGGACAATTGACTCCTGCAGGACGACATTCGCCTCCAATTTTTCTACAATCATTACCCGCCTCAGCCAAAACATTTTTGGGAAATAAAAAGAAAGAAACAATTAAAAATAAATTAAAAAAGATTAAAAAAACTATCTTTTTCATTTTTAAAAAGTTTAACATAAGAAAGAAGAAAGAAGCAATAAGAAAGACAGAATACGAAATTAGGTAGAGTTAAAGCGAAAAGGAGGAAGCGTGATATACTTAAAATAAATGAAAAAGAAATTAAGGTACTTTATTATCTTTTTTTTTCTTTTTTCTTTTTCTTTTTTAACTTTTAATTTTTCCTTTGCTGCTACCTGTAATACTGCCGATTGTTCTTCTCCTGAGGATTGTCAGCAAAAAATTAAGGAATGTGAGGAAATCATTAATGCTTATCAACCCGCTCAAGAGAAAAATAAGGAACAACTGGTAACTTTAGAAAAACAAATTAACAATTTAGAAAAATTAATTAAAAATGCTGAAGAGCAAATTAAAAGGTTAGAAAAAGAAATTTTGGTTCGTTCAGAAAAATTAGAATCTCAAAGAGAAATTTTTAATACTCGGGTGAGAAATTACTATATTCGTTCTCAATATTTTTCTCCCTTTTTAATTTTTTTAGCTTCAGAGAATGCCAATGTTTTAACTCGGGAACTTTCTTATCGGCTGGCAGTAGCCAATGAAGACAAAAAATTAATTATTAAAATTGCCGGCGAATTGGCAAAATTAGAAGAAGATAAACAAAATTTAGCGAAAAATAAAAATTGGTTAGCCAAAAGCAAAGAAAATCTTAATAAACAGTTTGCTTTTTTAAAAAGCGAAATAGAAAAGGTAGATCAATTTTTAGGCGAAGTTAAGGGGAAAATTGCCGCTTTATCTGCTCGCCAAAAAGCTTTACTTTCCGCCAGAGCCGGAACTTTTACTTCTTCGGTAGGAGAGGTGCCTGTTAGTTCCATTCCTTGTTCGGGACCGCCGGGAAGTCCTACTTATTGTGATCCGGGACCAGGCAATTGGTTTGCCGCTTTTTCTTTTGGCGCTTGGACTCATCGGAAGGGTTTAAGTCAATATGGAGCTAAGGGAAGAGCCGAGGCTGGACAAAACTATAAAGAAATCTTGCGTGCTTATTATGGAAGAGAACCAGTAAAAAAAGATATTGGGGGGACAATTTCGGTAATTGGGTTTGGAGAATTGGATTTTGAATATTATTTGTTAGGAATTGCCGAGATGCCTTCTTCGTGGCATTCGGAAGCCTTAAAAGCTCAGGCGGTGGCGGCGCGTTCTTATGCCTACCGTTATAAACAACAAGGAAAGGCAATCTGCACTACTCAAGCCTGTCAAGTTTTTTCTAAAAGTAAAGCAGATAATCCTCCGGCAGAGTGGCGGAAAGCGGTAGAGGAAACAAGAGGAGAAATTGTGGAAGAAGTGATTGCTTTTTATTCCTCAACTGCCGGCGGTTATTTAACTTATCCTTCGGCTTTTTGGGATACTACTGATGGGCAAGGAGGTCCAGGATTTGCTTCCCGAGCTTGGGAAAGTAAAGGTGGTTCTCCTTGGTTTTATTCTTCTTGGTATACCCAAAGCTACAAAGCGGACTCTCCCAAATGTGGTCGAAGCCATCCTTGGTTAAGCGAGCAAGAAATGGCGGATATTTTAAATGCTTGGTTTGTTTTAAATAAGCAAGGAGGAGATGAAAGAATTCTCCCGGTGACAATTAATCAATGTCCGGTCGATGGAGGAGGGGGGAATCCTTATTCTTTAGAAGAATTAAAAAATAAAGCCCAAAGTTTAGGAGGTGCCTTTACCAATGTAAATTCCGTTCGGGTTGTTTATAGTAATAACGGGGAAACCGCCCAAGTAATTTTTCAAACCAATAAAGGAGAAGTTAATATTTCTGGTCAAGAATTTAAACAGGCTTTTAATTTAAGAGCTCCCGGTTATATTGCCATTCGTAGTCCGCTTTTTAATGTTGAAAAAAAATGATAGAATAAAATCGATTAAAGGATTTTAATTAAAAAAGTGCCAGACATTTTTGTTACCCACGAGGAAAAGAAAATAAATATCTCTGAAACTCGAAAAAAAATAAAGGAAGAGTTAAATCAACTTTTGGGAAAAAGTTCACAGTTTTTGGCTTCTTTTATTCCCCAACCACGAAATTTAAGATTTGAAACCCAAGAAAAAGAAGAAAAAATTATTTTGCTTTTGCGTCGTCACCCCATCACTCTTCTTCCTTGGGTAATTTTAGTAGTCCTTCTTTTGGTAGCTCCCTTTTTTCTTTTAAAAGTTATCTCTTTTGAATTTCTTCCTGAAAACTTTCGGATTGTTTTTTTTCTTTCTTGGTATCTTTTTACTTTTGCTTTGGCTTTTGAAAAATTTTTAACTTGGTTTTTTAATGTCAATATTCTTACTGACGAACGGATAATTGATATTAATTTTCCTACTTTACTTTATCGCGAAATTAGTGAAGCAAAATTGGATCGAATTCAAGATGTGAGTGTAAAAACTGGAGGATATATTCGCTCTTTATTTAATTTTGGGGATGTGACTATTCAAACTGCAGGAGCAGTTCCAGAAATTTGTTTTGAAGATGTTCCTAATCCCCAACGGGTTTCGCAGGTAATTAATCAATTACTTTATGAAGAAGAACTGGAAAAAATGGAGGGAAGAGTAAAATGACGCCTTTTGATAATTTTTTGAATTTTTTAATTAATTTTTTTCCCCAACTTAATTTTTGGGGGGTAATAAAAATTTTTGTGATTATTGCGTTTTTTTTGTATCTTGGTTTTGCGTTAATAATTGTTCGCCAAGTAGGGTTAATGAGTAAAACCTTAGATGGGGGGTTTAAAACTCAAATTAAAATTTTAAGCTGGATTCATTTAATTGCCGCTGTCTTGATGCTTTTTATTTGTTTTTGGATTTTATGAAATTAGAAACTGCCAAGATTGTTGGTGTTGCTACTCCAATCTTTTGGTCTCAGGTTCATATTTTTTTTCCTACTGAAGAAGAAAAAATTAGTCGTCGTGGGCAGTTAATTGCGGTAATAAGTATTGAAAAAACACAACAAGAGGGAGAAATTGCTTCTATTGGTAAAGAAATAATTGCTCGACTTCATGAAGAGTATTATGGTTGGTTAGAAAACTCTCCTTTTGCTCAGTTAAAACAAGCAGTAGAAAGAGTTTTTCAGGAAGCGAATGGCAATTTTAAAGTAGAAATTATTGCTGGAAGTTTGGTAAAAAATGTTCTTTGTTTAGCTTTTAGAGGAGAAGGAGAAGCTTATTTATTGCGAGAGGGAAAATTAGGGAAAATTTTAAAAGGAAATAGTTTAACAATAGAGACCGCCAGTGGTTTTGTTGAAAAGGGCGATATTCTTTTATTGGGGAGTAAAAAATTTTTTGAAATTATTCCCCGAAATACCATTGAATTAGCCTTGAAAGAAAATTCTCCTTTTCAAGCTTGCGAAATTTTAAGCCCATTAGTTTTAGGGGAAAAGGAAGGATTAGCGAGTGCGGTGGTAGGAAAAGTAATTCAAGACGAAGAGGAAAAATTAGAAAAGCCAGAAGAGTCATTTTTAATTTCCAAAAAAAGAATAAATTTTCCTTTAATTTTTGGAAAAATCAAACAAAAAATCATTGCCGTTCCTAAAAAAGAAAAATCTTCTCAAAGTTTAATTACCGTAGCTTTAATTTTGTCCTTATTATTAGCGGTGGGAGTAATTTATGGAGGAAAAGAAAGAAAAAAGAAAGAAAGGGAAAAACAAATTAAAGAAATTCTTTCTCAGGTAGCAGTTAAAAAACAAGAGGGAGAATCCCTTTTAGTTTTAAATCCTTCTAAAGCGCGAGAAACTCTTAAAGAAGCAGAAAAACTTCTTGAAGAACTAGGAGAAATTCCTCCTGAATTGGCAAAGACAAAAGAAGAATTAAGATTTTCTTTAGAGGGGATTTTAAAAGAATATCAGCAAGAACCGGAACTTTTTTTTGATTTGGAATTAATTAAAAAAGAAGGGAAAGGAAAAGAGTTTCTTTTTACTCAGGGGAAGATTTTAGTTTTAGATCAAGAGAACGGAGCAATTTATCAAGTAGATAAGGAAAAAAGATCAACCATTTTGGTTAGTAGTGAAGAAATTAAAAAAGGAAAAAAATTGGCGGTTTTTAAAGAACAAGTTTTTCTTCTTACCTCCGAAGGGATTTATCGATTAGAAAAAGAAAGCTTGGAAAAATTAGTTGAAGTTGATTCCGAAATAAAAGATTTTGCCATTTTTGCAGGAAATATTTATACTCTTGATTCTTCTTCGGTGTGGATTTATTCTTCGGTGGGGGAAGGTTTTTCGCCTAAAAGAAAGTGGTTAAATGAAGAAAGGGATTTTTCTTTAGCAACCCAAATGATAATTAATGGTTCAATTTGGATAGTAAATGGAGGAAAAATAGAAAAATATTTTCGAGGAAAACAGGATATTTTTCGCCCCGAGGGATTGGACAAAAATTTTTCTTCCGAGTTATTATTAGCGGTAGGAGAAAAGGATAACTTTCTTTATATTTTGGACAAGGGACACTCTCGATTAGTCGTTCTTAATAAAAATGGCCAATATTATGCTCAATATCTGTTTAAAGGAGGAAACTTTAGTGACTTAACTTTAGACGAAGAAGGTAAAATGATTTTCCTTCTTCAAGAAAGCAAGATTTTTCAATTAAAATTAAAAGACTAAAATGAAAATTATTAATCGTCGAGCGGTTTATGATTACGAAATTTTGGAAAAACTTGAAGCAGGAATTGCTTTAACTGGTTCAGAGGTGAAATCAATTAAAACCGGCCACCTTGATTTAAATGAGGCTTTTATAAAGATTAAGGAAGGAGAAGCTTGGCTTTTTAACGCCCATATTTATCCTTATAAATTTGCTTTTTTAAAAGAAGAATATGACCCTCGGCGACCAAGAAAGTTGTTATTACATAAAAAGGAAATTTTAAAATTAGCCCAAAAAACAGCCTCTTCCGGTTTGACAATTATTCCTCTTTCTTGTTATACTAAAAACGGCAAAATTAAATTGGAAATTGCTTTAGCCAAGGGAAGAAAAAAATATCAAAAAAAGGAATTGTTGAAAAAAAGGGAAGTGGAGAAAGAAATTGAGGAAAGTTTAAGAAAAGACAAATGGGGATGAATTGATTCGACGGAAAGGTACCTTAAAAACTGCAAGCCGAGGTGATGCTCCTCGTAAAAAGCATCAAAAAATAACTGCCGATAATTCCTATCGGTTCGCTTACGCTGCTTACGCATAAGCGACGGTAAATAAGTTTTCTCCCAACAAAACTTATTTACCGGGAACAACGTTGGGATGCGGTTTATCTGTTGGCGAGCAGATAAGCCTAAGTTTTTTTCGCCTTTGCCTTAACTTTCCGGCTACCAGGATCAGGTTAAGGCAAGAACTAAAAGGTAGCTAAGCTTGTAGATGTTTTTAAGTTACCTTTTCCGGACCCCGCTTCGCTGGCGGGCATCTCCACCAGTGATAAATAATTTTCTTTTTCCCCGTCGTTGTTTAGGTTGTGGGGAAGAAGGAAGTTATTTTTGTTCTTCTTGTTTAAATTTAATTCCTGTTAAAAGTCAGCAGATTTGTCCTGTTTGTCAAAAATTATCTTTTGGAGGCAAAACTCATCCTTGGTGTGTTAGCGAATGGGGAATGAATGGCCTTACTTCAGGATTTTATTATCAGGGGATAATTAAAAAAGCGATTAAAAAAATAAAATATCGGTTAGTTAGAGACTTAAGTGAGGAATTGATTAATCTTTTTTTAACGATAATTGGGGAAGAAAAAGAATTCAGGCATTTTTGTTTAGAAAACCAGGTAATTCTTGTTCCCATTCCTCTTCATTTTTCGCGATTGCGTTGGCGAGGTTTTAATCAGGCAGAAGTTTTAGGAAGATTGGTGGCAAAAAATTTAGGGACTGATTTTTTGCCTGATTTGCTAATTCGGATAAAAAAAACTAAACCCCAGGCGGATTTAGATAAAAAAGAAAGAGAAAAAAATTTACGAAATGCTTTTGTTTTAAATAAAAAATGGCAAAAAGAAATAAAAGGAAAGGGAATTATTCTTTTTGATGATATTTGGACCACCGGAGCAACTTTAAAGGAAGCAACAAAAACTTTAAAAAGAAATGGAGCAAGAAAAGTTTGGGGATTAACCCTTGCTGGATGAAAAGGGTGGTCATTTTTTGTTAAAATAAACACGGAGGCGTCGCATAGTGGTCCAGTGCGAGGGTTTGCTAAACCCTTGAGCCGCAAGGCTCACGTGGGTTCGAATCCCACCGCCTCCGCTTACAACGGAGGGTTGGCAGAGCGGTCAAATGCGCGGGTCTTGAAAACCCGACCCCTTTGGGGTACGCAGGTTCGAATCCTGCACCCTCCGCTTAATTTATGAACTTTTGGCAAATTATTATTTTAGGGGTAATTGAGGGGTTTACCGAATTTCTTCCCATTTCCTCAACTGCCCATTTAATTTTAACCACTAAAGTTCTTAATATTGGTTTTAGTGAGTTTGTAAAAAGCTTTGAAATTGCTATCCAGCTAGGAGCAATTTTAGGGGTGGTTTTTTTATATTGGAAAAAGATTATTTTTACCAAAAAGATAATTAAAAAAATAGTTATCGCCTTTTTGCCAACCGCCTTTTTTGGAGCTTTTCTTTATAAATTATTTAAAAACTATTTGATGGAAAATCTATTAATTATTGTTTGGATGTTAGTTTTAGGAGGAGTCTTTTTAATTATTTTTGAATCCTGGTATAAAGAAAAGAAAGAAAGTATAAAAACAATTGAGGAAATTTCCAATAAAAATTGTTTTTTGGTTGGTATTTTTCAGTCATTGGCAATCATTCCCGGCGTCTCGCGAGCGGCGGCTACCATTTTAGGAGGATTATTTTTAGGAATAAGCAGAAAAACAATTGTTGAATTTTCTTTTCTTTTAGCTATTCCCACAATGTTAGGAGCAACTACTTATGATTTATTGCGGGTAGGGTTTACTTTTTCTTCTCAACAGTTTGTTCAACTTTTGGCGGGATTTTTAATTTCTTGCTTGGTAGCGATAATCACCGTTAAGGGTTTTCTTAGATATATTCAGAAGCACGATTTTAGATTATTTGGTTTTTACCGAATTGGATTGGGATTAATTTTTTATTTGTTGCTTGTATTTAATAAAATTATGTTTAATAATTAGTTAAGGTTTTTAAATTGAAATTTAAAGCCTTAAGTCTTAAAATAAAAATATGCCTGCCAATAAAAACAAAGAAAATAATTTAAAAGACAATCGCACTTTGAAAACTTTGTTAGAATGGGAAGCACCTTCAAGAATTTTTAAACCAAAAAGTAAAGAATTTTTTTCGACAGTTTTAACTATTGGCGCCCTTTTTGTGGTGATTTTAGTTTTTTTAAAGGAATGGTTTTTAATTTTAACCATTATTAGTTTAATTTTTTTAGTTTTTGTTTTTTATAAAGTCCCTCCCCAAAAAGTGAAACATAAGATTACTAATCGGGGGGTGGTAAGCGGAGAAACACAATATCCGTGGGAAGATTTTGTCCGTTTTTGGATAGAAGAAAAAGATGGCCAAAAAATTTTGTATTTAGATCGAGTTCGTCCTCCTTATCGATTGATGATGTTAATAGATTCTCCGAAAGAAGTAAAAGAAATTCTTCTTGATTATTTACCAGAAGAAAAACCCCAACCAACCTTTTTAGAAAAAGCCTCAAACTGGTTAAGTGAAAAATTTCCCTTAGAGTAATAAGCTTCCGTAGCTTAACGGATAAAGCATCGGCCTGCGGAGCCGAAGATGCCAGTTCGACTCTGGCCGGAAGCACTAACGGAGGGTTGGCAGAGCGGTCAAATGCGTTCGCCTCGAAAGCGAAAGGACTTTTGTCCTACGCAGGTTCGAATCCTGCACCCTCCGCCAAGCAAAAAACCTTAACCCTTTTCTAGGAGGTTTAAAAGTTGATTTTAGGAAAAAATTAAATTTTTTAAAAGAAGTTTGTGGCCTCTGTAGCTTAACGGATAAAGCATCGGCCTCCGGAGCCGAGAATGCCAGTTCGACTCTGGCCAGAGGCACAATTAGAAAGAAAAAAAGAGAAGTATTTATAGCGGTGGCTAGTTTTATAGAGATAATCTAAATTTATGAAGCTTATATTTAAAATTAATCCCCTCTATTTTATTGCCCACACTCTTTCCAGCATTACTAACGATAGATTTTCTTCAATTAAATATAAAAAAGACATTGTCAATTTTCAGAATTATGCTTGGAAAGAATCCAAAAATTGCTATGATTTATTGGCGGGAAGAATAACATTTCCTGAAAGGTTTACGGATAAAAAAATTATTAATGAGATTGGAAATGTTTCTTTATTTCTTGCTAAGCTTCAAAAATCAAAAGAATATCAAAAAATTTTCAAACAGACCCAAGAATATTTAAAACTTTGTCAAAAAAGGTGGGAGGAAAGTTACGAAACGACTTTTAAAATTATGAAAGAGTTGACCGGCTTAAAATTTAATAAAAGTTTTATCGTTTATATTACCCACCCTAGCCTGAAAAACGGTTGTTATTTAGGAAAAAACCAAATAGCGTGGGGTCATAATGAGGATTGGCCAAATTATTCTGTAATTTATTTATGGCATGAAATACTTCACTCTTACTTTTCAAATTCAGAACTAGATCATGCTCTTATATCGTTGGCTACTGACGAAGAATTAAGAGTTAGATTAAACGGAGGAAAATATCCACCTTTTATTTCTCATAAAGAACTGTTTCCTCTTATGAGAAAAATTCTGCCATTTTGGCGAGAATATTTAATCTCTAAAAAGAAAAATCTTTTTGGTTTTCGGAAAAAAATTAATAAAATAATAAAAATTTAGAGTGATTAATTTTCTGCGAAAGTTAAGAAGGAAGGCATTTCTGTTCGCAGTTAAAAAGTTTTTCTGGCTCTTCGGAGTATTTTTCTATACAAGCTTCAACGCAATTTTTACAATAAATAAATTCGTCACTTTCTACTAATTGGCATTTTCCTTCTTTTATTTCACAGGAAGCAAATTGCCGGCAACCATCGCCAATTTGGTATTCTAGACTACATACTTCAGGAATGTTAGGACCACATTTAATTTCTAATCCATGGCAGTTTTCAATTCCGCACTTTTGACTACTTAATGGGGGAATATTTTGGGGAATTTTACTCGAAGAGTTTTTCTTTTGAAAAAGAATAATAAACAAAAAAGAAAAGAATAAAAAAGAAAAAAGAAAAATAATAAATTTATTTTTAATTGGCACTAAATAAAGTTTAAAAAATTAAAATTTTATTGTCAAGGATGATAAAATAAAAGTTAAATTTTAAATGAATTTTAAAAATAAAAAAATAAAAAGGGAATTTTCCGCCGGAGGAGTGGTTTTTCGTCAGGAGCCAGAAGGAATCTTATGGTTAATAATTAGACCCAAGGGATCAAATCAATGGCGATTTCCTAAAGGAAAAATAGAAAAAGGAGAAAAAGCAGAACAAACTGCTTTAAGGGAGGTTAAGGAAGAAGGAGGAGTAGAGGCGGAAATTTTAAAAAAATTGTTGCCAATAAAATATTTTTATTTTCAAGATAATCAAAGAATTTTTAAGACGGTAGTTTTTTTCTTAATGAAGTATTTACAAGAAAGTAGTGAAATTTTAAGCTGGGAAACAGAGGAAATCGCTTGGTTACCGGAAGAAAAAGCCAAGGAAAGATTAGCTTTTGAAAACGAAAAAAAACTTTTGAGGGAAGCGGTTAAAGAATTAGAAAAAATGAAAAATGAAGGGTTTTTAAATTAGGGTGGGGTGCCGGAGTGGACGAACGGGCGCGCCTGGAGAGCGCGTGTCTGGCGTAGGCCGGACCGTGGGTTCGAATCCCACCTCCACCGCCAATTATTTTAAATTTTTAAAAGCTATTTTCTTATGATTAAAAAGTTTTATTTCCAAAAATTGCTTTCTACTGATTTTTCCCAAATTAGAAAATTTTTTAAAGTTGATTTTTTAAATTCTTCTTTTGGTAATTTTCCCTTATTAAAATTTTCCCAAATAATTTCTAAAAATTATCCCTTGTTGGTGATAATGGCTGGTTGTCATGGAGAAGAAATTGCTTCAACTTTATCTATTTTTGAAAATTATCGCTTAATTTCTGCTGAGGCAAGAAGGCATAAAGTTAATTTAATTATTTATCCTCTGGTAAATCCTTGGGGATTTTTTAAAAATCAGCGTTATAATCAAGAGGGATTAAATTGTAATCGTGGTTGGATTCATCAAAAGATTAAAAAAGCTAAAGAAGTAAAAATAATTTTAAAAGACCTTAAAAAAATAAAACCACTTATTTTTGCTAGCCTTCATGAAGATAGCGAGGTAGAAAAAGAGTTTTTTCTTTATTCCTTTGGGGAAAGAAAATACGAGAAATTTTTAATTGAAGTAGGAAAAAAATACTTTCCTATTTTAAAAGACGGTTTTCAAGAAGGAGTAAGAGTGAAAGATGGAGTTGTTTTTAATGATCATGATGGTTTAGCAGAAGACTTTATGCACCATCGGGGATGTAAGTTTGCATGTTGTACAGAAACTCCTTTAAAACAATCGTTAATTAAAAGAAAAAAATGTAATCGTGATTTAATATTAAAACTAATTGAACTTACTTCTGAAGGATAATTTTTCTACTTGCGCGGAAATTTTGCGGTAAATTTGCGGAGAAAAATAAAAATTTAGGAAGGTCGTGGTAAAATTAAACTAATAAATGGTGGATGAAATCGAGGAAATTAAAAGAAAAATTGATATTGTCGAGTTTATTTCTCGGTATGTTCCTTTAAAAAAAGCGGGAAGAAATTTTAAAGCTTTATGCCCTTTTCATAGCGAAAAAACTCCTTCTTTTTTTGTTTCTCCCGAAAGACAGATTTGGCATTGTTTTGGCGCTTGTAATGAAGGGGGAGATATTTTTAAGTTTTTAATGAAGATAGAAAATATTGAATTTGGGGAAGCGTTAAAAGAACTAGCTTCCCAAGCGGGAGTAAGATTAACTCGTTATCAACCGACTCCTAGAGAAAAGGAAAAACAGATTTTGTATGAAATTAATCATTTAGCGGCTGAATTTTATCACTATCTTTTGCTAAACCACCCAATTGGAAAAAAAGCTTTAGATTATATTTTTAGTCGGGGAATAAAAAAAGAATCAATAGAAAAATTTAAAATTGGTTATGCTCCTAATGCTTGGGAGGAATTACAAAAGTTTTTAGTGCGAAAGAAAGGTTATCAAATTAAAGATTTAGAGAAAGCAGGGTTGATTATTCCTAGTTTAAGAGGGAGGGGTTATTATGATCGTTTTCGGGGACGAATAATTTTTCCTCTCCGTGATCATCGAGGAAATATTTGTGGTTTTTCTGGTCGAGTTTTGCTTCCTGAAGTAAAGGAAGCAAAGTATATCAATACGCCAGAAACTTTAATTTACCATAAATCAGAGCTTCTTTATGGTTTTTTTGAAAACAAAGAAGAAATTAAAAAAGTAG
Source organism: Microgenomates group bacterium (assembly GCA_049720225.1). GTDB lineage: Bacteria > Patescibacteriota > Microgenomatia > PFEM01 > JBNASD01 > JBNASD01. The sequence goes on from JBNASD010000002.1 coordinate 57,513, forward strand.
ATGAAATAATTTTGGTTGAAGGAGAATTTGATATGATTTCTTCTTGGCAGGTAGGGGTAAGAAATGTGGTGGCTATAAAAGGCTCTGCTTTAACCCAACGACAGATAGAGCTTATTTCTCGTTTGACTAAAAATTTAACTTTTGCTTTAGATTCTGATATTGCCGGTGATCAAGCGGCTCGAAGAGGAATTGAAGTTGCGGAAAATTTTGGGATGATGATGAGGGTGGTAGAGATAAAAGGAGGGAAAGATCCTGATGAAGTCGCCCAAAAAAATCCTTTGCTTTGGCAGAAACTAGTAAAGAATGCGGTAGGAATTTATGATTACTTTATCGATTCTGCCTTAAAACGTTTTGATCCGAATAAAGTAGAGGGGAAAAGAAAAATTGGAGAAGAATTAGTGCCTTTATTGGCCAAAATTAGCGATAAAATTGTTCAGAATCATTATATAAAAATTCTAGCTGAGAAATTAAAGGTAGGCGAAGAAGCTATTTTTTTACAAATAGAAAAAATAATTAAAAACAATTTTCAGAAAGAAGAAAATCAAAAAGTTTTTTTCTCTTCAACCAATAGACGAGAAATTTTAGAAGAATATCTTTTGGCCTTGGCTTTTCAGTCAGGAAAATGGGCTAAGTTGGTAAAAAGAAAGGTGGTTAAATTAATTAAAACACCGCGATTTTTAAGAATCATAGAAGCATTAATTGATTATCTTAAAAAATATAAAAAATTAAATTCGGAAAAATTGGCTTCCTTTTTGCCCCCAGAACTTCAAGAAACCTTTAATCGTCTTTATTTAATTCAATTGGGAGAGGTAGTGGAAGATGATCAGCATTGGGAGAAAGAATTTACCAAAACTTTAAAAGAATTAGAAAAAACAGAAATTAAAGAGAGAATGAACTTTTTAGCAGAAGAAATTAAACGATTAGAAAAAGAAGGGGAGGAAGAAAAAGCAGAGAAACTGAGTCAGCAATTAAGCGAATTAGGGAATAAATTAGCTTCTTTAGAAGAAAAATAGTAAAATAAGATGATAAGAAAATGGGCTATAAGTTTTCCAAAGAAGTTCAAAAATTGATTGAGAAAGGAAAAAAACAGGGTTTTTTAACCCAAGATGAGGTATTGGAAGTTTTTCCCAACGCGGAGGAGAGACTAGAGGAGTTAGATAATTTTTATGATGTTTTATTTAAAGAGCAAGTAGACGTTTTTGATTCAATTACCGAGAAAGAAATCTTGGAAGATGAAAAAGCAACGGCGGATTTAGAAAAAGAATTACGAATGCTAGTGGCTTTAGAAAGTAAAGTTTCTTCAACCGATCCGGTGAGAATGTATCTTAAAGAAATTGGTAAAACTCCTTTATTAACCGCCGAAGAAGAAATAGAACTGGCAAAAAGAATAGAAAAAGGCGATGTTAAGGCTAAAAATAAATTGATAAAGTCTAATTTAAGACTCGTTGTTTCCATTGCTAAAAGATATATTGGTCGGGGATTAACCTTTTTGGATTTAATTCAGGAGGGAAATCAAGGTTTGATGCGGGCGGTAGAAAAATATGATTGGCGAAGGGGTTATAAATTTTCTACCTACGCGACTTGGTGGATAAGACAAGCAATTACTCGGGCAATTGCGGACCAAGCAAGAACAATTAGAATTCCCGTTCATATGGTGGAAACCATTAATCGTCTATATCGAGTTTCTCGAAAACTAACTCAAGAATTAGATCGGGAACCAACTCCAAAAGAAATTGCCCAAGAAATGGGAATGAGCGAAGAAAAAGTGAGAGAAATTTTAAAGATTTCGCAAACGACTACTTCCTTAGAAAAACCAGTAGGAGACGAAGGTGATTCTTTATTGGGAGATTTTATTCAGGACACGACCAATCCTAGTCCTTATGACAGCGCTTCAAAACAGCTTTTAAAAGAAACATTAAGGGAAGTTTTAGATACGCTTTCTGAAAGAGAAGCAAAGGTTTTAAAAATGCGGTTTGGTTTAGATGGTTATAAACCGATGACTTTGGAAGAAGTGGGAAGGGAGTTTGGAGTAACCAGAGAAAGAATTCGCCAAATTGAGGTTAAAGCCTTAAGAAAGTTAAAGCATCCTTCAAGAAGGAAAAAGTTACAAGATTATTTAGAGTGAAATTTAAAAATATGAATCCAGAAAGAAAAGAACCTTATCAGTCACCAAAAAGGATGCCTTTTCCTGGAGATGTTTTTTATCAACCTTTAGATCCTTTTGATTATGCGTGCAAAAGGGTTATAAAAGAAGAAATAGAAAAATTATTAGAAGGTTTAACTCAACGTCAAAGAGAGGTAATTGTAGAGAGATTTGGATTAGGAGGAGAGGAACAAAGAAGTTTAAGGGAAATAGGAAATAAGTTAGGTTTAACTCCTGAAAGAGTTAGGCAAATTGAAAAAGATGCTTTAGAAAAATTAAGAAATAGAAGAAATAAAATTCCTTATTAAGTAAAGAAAATTTAGAAAATAAGGTTGAGGAAAAAAGAAACCTTTGTTAAAATAATTAAACCAATTCCGGCGTGGCGCAACGGTAGCGCGAGGACCTGTTAAGTCCGAGGTTGGAGGTTCGAATCCTCCCGCCGGAGCAAAGAGTTTTTTTACTTCAAATACCTTTTATACTTCCCAAAACAAAGTCTTGGTCCAAAACCTAAAGGATGAAGTTTTTTAATTGAAGTGATTAAAACTTTATTTTTATCAGAGTCTGAAATTAATATTTCTATATCTTCTTTGGTTAATTCTGAAAACTCCCAAAGAAGTTGTCGACAAATTCCACAAGGACCTGAATGAATTTTTACTTTAAAATAATCGCTTTTGGCAATAATAGCAAGTTTTTTAATATGATATTCTCCTTCGGTTACCATTTGAGAAATTGCTGATCTTTCTGCGCAGATTCCTCCATAAGCGCAGGTATTGATATTTACTCCTTTATAAATATTTCCTTTTTTAGTTAATAAAGCACACCCAACATAAAATTGAGAATAAGGATCATAGGCATTTTTTAATACTTCTTCTGCTTCATTAATTAATTTTTGATCTTGGACTGAAAGTTTATTAAATTGAATTTTTTTCATATTTAAAATTCCCTTCTAATTGGTCTTCTTTTTCTTTGAGATTTGGAAGGAAAATTTTCAACGATTGAAAAATATATATTAATCTCTGGCCCAAAAACAATTCCTAGTAATTGACGCAAGTGGTTAAAAGATTTTTCTCTTTTTTCTAAATCTCTAAGTAAATTTTCTTCTTTCAAAGTTACTTTAAAACTTGTGGGTGATGTTTGTACTATTTCAAACTCTTGAATATTAATTCCAATATCAAACATCCAGCGATAACTTATATCTAAAATAGTTCCAGCTGGAATAATTAAGCCATCACTTCGCAAGAAAGCATCATTTTGTCGACCTTCTACTTTTTCAATTTGCCTCCAACTTATACTACATGGCTCTTGTTCTTCAATAGTTACTAGATCTCCCTGAACATATTTAATAAAAGGCATTGCAGAGTTTAGTAAATTTGTTCCCACTACTAAACCAGTACCTTTTTTAATAGGTTTCATTGTTTCTGGAGTAACAACATCTACCCTCACTGTGTCTTCGCAAAGATGATAATGACCACAGGGAAGTTCAAGCGCTATTCTAGTTAATTCTTCTGAACTATATTCATCTAATACAGGAATACCACCTAATTTTTCCATTAGATCTCTTCTTTCTTCTTTAGAAGACATTTCTGAATGGACAACAACTAGTTTTAATCGCTCTTTTGCTTCATCCGATAAAAAAGGAAATATTGACTGGAGATTGGTTGGATAAAGCGATAATATTTCTGGTTTAACTTCTTTCAAAATTTCTGCTATTTCTTGAGGATTAATTAAACTACTTATAAATATAGATTGATAATCGCCATTACTTATTGAATCAACCCACCAAGGCACAGTATAAACATGTGCTATTGTCCAATCTTTATTGTAAACCCCCCCACTTTGCAACCAAAATTGGCGCACACCTTGAAAAGTGTCTGTAATAATTGCTTCTGGATTAACATATATTCTTAATGTTTTTCCAGATGAACCGCTTGATCTTGTTGGAAATAAATCATCAATTCTACAATCTGGATTTACACATCTATGTGGAAAAGCATCAATTAGCTCATCTTTTGTTATTACTGGTAAACGATGATAATCATCCCAACTTCTAAGATCGCTTGGCTCAAAACCTTCCTTTTGATATTTTTCTCTATAAACAGGAATTTTCTCATAAGCTAGAGTTACAAGATTTTTAATTCTTTCAAATTGTCTTCTTTCAATTTCTTCAAAAGACAAAAAAGGTGCTTCGTATAAAGCTCTTAAATATTCAGGATTATAGGAGAGTGATAAAGCTTGTCTAAACTCTGGAGAAGTTTTGTGCATCGAGGGTAATCTTTCTGTTTCCCAATACTCAACTACTTTTTGTGATTTTTGGACTTTTTCTTTCATTTCTATCAATTATTATATCATACGTTTTTACGGTTTTATTATTATTAAGCTATTTTTAACTCAAAAAAGTTTTTCAACATAATTAAATCAATTTCAAATTCAACTTTTCTTTTCAAGAATAAGTCTTTTAATGGGAGCATAAATCAAGAGAATTAAATTTTCACTTCTTACTTAAATATTTAAATTAAGAAACTTCAAAATCATTTTTTTAATTTGGAATTTTTAAAAATCAAATTTATTTATTTCCTCTCTTGACAAAAAAAGACAATTATTCATAATTTTATAATTGATTTATTTTTTCAAAATGCTAATTCAAAAAATTTCTCCGCATTTAAAGAAATTGGCTAAAAATTGTCCGGAGATTGAAAAGGAATTTTATCGCTCTGAAGAAGAAGAATTATTTAAAGAAAAAGATTTTCTTGACCCTCTTTTAGAAGAAAAATTTACTCCTGTTAAAGGATTAATTCATAAATATTCAAATCGGGTGCTAATTTTACTTACCATGAAATGTGCTTCTTATTGTCGATTTTGTACCCGAAGAAGAACGGTTTCAGAAATTAAAAAGGGAAAAATTTCTCCTAAAGATTTAGAAGAAATGATAAATTATGTTAAGTCTCATTCGGAAATTAAAGAAATAATTTTAAGCGGAGGAGATCCTTTTATGGTTCCCCAAACTTTAAGGTTGGCTTTAAAAAAATTTTCTTCTTTACCACAAATTAAAGTTATAAGGATCGGAACGCGGGTACCTGTTTCTAATCCGCGGTTAGTAACCGATGATCTTTTAAATACTTTTTCCAAAATTAAGCAACCACTCTATGTAATGATTCACTTTGAGCATCCCAACGAGATTACTTCTTTAACAATTAAGGCAATAGAAAAATTAAGGAAAGCGGGAGCAATTCTTTTTTCCCAAACGGTGTTTCTTAAAGGAGTAAATGATAAGGTAGAAATTTTAGAAGAATTATTTACTCGGTTGATTGAGATTGGAGTTAAGCCTTATTATATTTTCCATTGTGATCCGGTGGTTGGCACAAAGCATTTTTGGGTAAAGATAGAAAAAGAAATAGAGATTATGACAGAGTTAAGAAAACGACTTTCCGGATTAGCTTATCCTTTATACGTGATTGATGTTCCCCACGGATTTGGCAAAATCCCCGTTCCTCTTAAATTTTGGGAATTTAGTTTAACCCATTATAAAGATTTTGAAGGAAAGGAACAAAAAATAATTTAAATATTCTTTTTTATTTCTGAGAAAAATTTTTTCAAAATATAATAAAAGGGGGAATTAATTTAAAGATAGAACTTTTTAAAGAATAATCGCTTTCCTATTTCTGTAAGAATAAAATAAGCAATAAGAATAAAAATAATCCATAACCATAGCCAAAATGGTAAATTAACAAAATCAAAAAGCTTTTCTCCTAAAGCCAATAACGGAAGAATAATTACCATTCCTCCTGAAAAAAGACTGGCCAAAATTAAAATTTTACTGGGACTGCTTTTATAAAACGGAAGTTTAGTTCTGATAACAAAAGTAATTAACATTTCCGAGAGAGAAGATTCAATAAACCAGGCAGTTCTTAAAATTTCCGCCGGTAATTTCCAAAAAAAGACAATAGGAAGAATAACCAATAAATCAAAAATTGAACTTATTAAACCAAAATAAAGCATAAAATTATTAATCATTTTAATATTCCAACGTTTTGGTTTTTTGGTAAATTGAGGATCAACTTTGTCAGTAGTAATCGCGCATAAGGGAATATCAGTAAGAAAATTAATTAAAAGAATTTGTTTAGGAAGGAGGGGAATGAATTTTAAAAATAAAGACGCCAGGGCAACGGTAGTCATATTGCCAAAATTAGCGCTAATGGTATTCATGATGTATTTCATAATATTTCCGAAAGTTTTTCTTCCGGCTTTAATTCCCAACGCGAGAATTCCTAAATCTTTTTCAAGAAGAATAATATCAGCCGCTTCTTTAGCGACAGGAGCACCGGTATCAACAGCAATTCCCACATCCGCTGCCTTTAAGGCAGGAGCATCATTAATGCCATCACCAAGGAAACCTACTACATGACCTTTTTTGTTTAAGAAAGCAACAATTTGGTATTTTTGTTCTGGAGTAAGACGAGCAAAAAAATCATATTTCCAGGCAGCTTCTTCTAATTTTTCTTTGTTTAAAATTTTAAAATTTTCGCCAGAAAAAATTTTATTTTCATCAACTTTAAAACCAACCTGATTAGCAATGCTTTTAGTAACTACCAAACTATCTCCGCTTAAAATTTTAATTTTTATTCCCAACTCTTGGAGTAATTTAATTGATTTTTTAATATTAGGTTTGAGAGGATCACTAAAAAGTAAAAAGCCAACTAACGATAAATTTTTTTCATCTTCTTTGGTTGAGGTTTTTTTATCAAGTTGAGTTTCTCCTACAGCAATTACCCGAAAACCTTTTTCTTCATAATTTTTTACATTTTTTAAAAAAAATTCCTTCTTTTCAGAGGAAAGATTAGTAATTGACAAAATAGATTCAGGAGAGCCCTTAACGATAAGGAAGTTTTTTTGTTTGTAATTTACCAAAACACTCATTCTTCGTCGTTTAAAATCAAATTCATTTTCGTCAAGGGGTTGATATTCACTAAGCTTATTTTTTAAAGTTTTTACTTTATCGCTTTTCCAAAGAGCTTGATCGATGGGATTGGTAGAAAAAGAATTTTGGCCATAAATAAAGTTTTTAGTACAAACTAAAGCTTTCACTAAAACTTGATTATCATTTACCCCATTAAGATTAAGATATTTAATAAGAGAAAGCACTCCTTTTGTAAGAGTTCCTGTTTTGTCGAAACAAAGAGTATCAATATTTCCTAAATCCTCTACGGAGATTAATCGTTTGACTACAACTTTTTTACGGGCCATTTTTAAAGCTCCTTGAGAGAGGGTAATAGTGATGATTACCGGGAGAAGTTCAGGAGTAATTCCTACTCCCAAAGCAATGGCAAAAAGAAAAGAATCAATTATTCCTTTTCCAAACCAAGAATTAACTAGAAAAACTAAAATAGTCATTATTAAAAAAACTCGAAAAATGAATGAGCTAAACTTACGAATTTCTTTTTGAAATTCTGTTTCTAAATCATTTTTTTCAAGATAAAAAGTAGTTTTTCCCAAAAAAGTGTAATTTCCGGTAGCGGTAACGACGCCGATTCCGTATCCTCCAGTGATGTGAGTTCCCATAAAAACCATATTGGTGATTTTTGCAGGATGATCTGAATTTTCTTTAATTGGTTGAGTAGTCTTATTTACCGGAAAAGACTCTCCGGTTAAAGAAGATTCGTTTGCCAACAATTCATCAACTTGAATAAGACGAATATCGGCGGGAACTAAATCGCCAATTTGAAGTTTGACAATATCGCCAATCACTAAATTTTTACTTTCTATCTCTTGCCATTTTCCCTCTCTTTTAACCATTACTTTATGAGAGATTAATTTTTTAAGTTTTTGGGAGATTTTTTCTGCTTTATATTCTTGGAAAAAGCCCAAAAAAGCACTTCCCATTATAATGAAAAGAATAATTACCGAATTAAAATGTTCTCCTAAAAGAAAAAGAATTAATGTGGTAAACACTAAAATTAACATAAACCAATTTTTAAATTGATTAAGAAAAATTCTTAAAACTGGAGGCAAAATTTCTTTTTTGACAATCTGATTAATGCCATATTTTTTAAGTCTTTTGTTGGCTTCTGAATTGGTAAGACCTTCTTTAGAAGTTTTTAGAATAGTAAAAATTTCTTCCAAGGAGAGATTCCATGGTTTTAAAGAATTTGAGAAATAATTGGTCATAATTTTATTTAATTTTATTTTATCCCCTTTGGGATTAAAAGAACAACAAAAACCCCGCCACTAAGGCGGGGAAGAAAATTAAAAGAAAATTTTTTTACTTTGAGGCCACCTTAACCGGGATTTTTTTTGGTTTGGCGGTTTCGGCAATCGGGGCGGTAACCGTCACTACTCCATCTTTTACCTCGGCCTTTATCTTATTAGGATCAATTGGCCGAGGAAGATAGGTAGTGTAATCAACTGAGGAGACCATTTGTTTACGATAAACCACCTTCTTTTTTTCCTTTTTCTCCTCAGTTTCTTTGGCTTCGCCCCGAATGTGTAAAACGCCATCTTCGTAGGTTACCTCTAATTTATCCGCCGGAATTCCCGGGGCAGCGGCCTCAACAATGATATTGTCATCCTCTTCATAAATATTTAATCCTTCGGTCAAGGTTAATTCTGGCCATTCCTCTTCCTCTTCAAAGAATGGCCGAATCCACCTTGGCCAAAGGAAATCAGTTCGGAATGGATCCCAACGAATGATGGCCATTTTTCTCACCCCCTTTCTATTAGCAGTCTATAATAAAGACTGCTAATTTGTCAAGAGGGAAGTTAAAGAGGAGAAAACAAACGATAAAGAAGATAAGGACCAATGGTCTTAATTTTTTGATAATGAAGGCTTAAGAAAGTAAAAAATTCGGGAAAACCATTAATTGGCGGCGAAGAAACCACGATGAAAGAAGGGGGAGTTTGAGCTAATTTTTCCAAGGTTTCTTTTTGTCCTTGAAAATCTAAAATATGATAAGCGACAGTATATTTACCTACGGGTAATCTTTGAGATAAGGCATAAATTGAGGGTTCGTTTCCCCAAATAAAAATTTTTTCTTCAGGTGAAGTCCGACTCTGAAGATATTCTGCTACTTGATATAAGGATAAAGTATGATTACCAAAATAGGAGAAATACTCTTCTTTAGTTTTTTGGCCTAAAAGATATTGGTAAAAATTAAGATAATAAGAGAGATTGGGATAATGCCAAAATTTAAAATAAACAAAAAAGAAAAGAAAAACTAAACTTAAAAATGGAAAAACAATTTTCTTTTTGAACCCTTTTTCTAAAATTAAACCAGCAGAAAGAGAAAAAGAGGGGATAACTTGTAAAAGATAGTGGGGATAAGGACGGGCAGAAAGAAAAGCGGCAAAGAGAGAGAAAAGGAACCACGAAAGAATAAGTTTTAAAGATAAGGAAATTTTTTTTCTGTAATAAAAAATTAATCCTAAACATAACACCAGAGTTAAACTTCGATTAATAAAAGAGTAAAAAAATCCCGAAGAAAGAACTACTTTGGTGGCTTTATCTGGTGCCCAGGAGGCAAGATAGGGAATGTTTTGAAAGAAAGCGGCTTTAAGATAATCAACTAAAGCGTTTTGAGTAGCAAAGTAAAAAAAAGTAATAAGAAAGGGAGTAATGAATCCAGTAATTAAAATTAAAAACGGTTTTAAATTTTTCTTTTTAGCATCAATTAGCAAAAGAAAAGAAAAAAATATTAAGGCAAGAAAATCAAAAACCGCGGGAATTTTAAAAAGCCCTCCCAAGGCAAAAAACAATCCGCTTAAAAAGTAATCTTTTGGTTTTTTAGCCTTAAGATAAAAATAAAAACCGGCAATTATCGGTAAAAGCATAAAATTTTCTGCATTCCCGATATTACCTTCAAAGGTATGAATTGAAGATAAAAAAAGAAAAAGAAAGGTATTAAAGATTTGAATTTTTTTATTTTTAAAAATAATTTGATTAAGACGATAAAAAACAAAAATTGTTAATAAACTCCAAAGAAAAAGAAAAGCGCGGTAATAAGAAAAACTTCCAGTTAGGGCAGAAAGAAGGTAAATTAAAGGAGGTTTATTATCGTGGATTTCTTTATATAAAGTTAATCCTTTTTTTATTGCCAAGCCTAAAGTTAAATAGATACCTTCATCCCCATAAGTAAATGGTTCGAATAAAGAAGGTAAACGAAGAAAAAGAAAAAGAAGAATTCCAATAATCAGCCAGAGAAAATCTTTTTTTAATCTTTTTGAAACCATACAAATTTTAAGTCACCAAACTGTTTAACTTTTATTTGATGATAACCAGGAATTTTTATTTCTTCAAGGGGAGCACTGCTAATAACGCCAATTTCTTTATCCTCAGGAAGAGATTGAATGATATCCTGACTGGTCATTAAAGCGGTGCCGGTATAAAAAGGTAAAGGTTGAGGGGCGAAAATAGGTGCTTTTAAACCATAATATTTTGATTCCCATAAATGGTGAGCGGCGGCATTGTGATTAACTAAAGTTAATTGTGGTGCTTCTGTTTTAATATATTCCGCTAATTGGCGAAAAGGGCGTTTTTGAGGATGAAAGAAATAATAATAGTTATTAACCAATAAACAGGTGATTCCCAGAACAAGAAATAAAGAGGAAATTTTTTTAGTTTGGGAGCTTAGAATTAAGCTTGAGGCAGGAATGGCCATTAACATATAGCGATCAAAGAAAATCGATTGAAAAAATTGAGAAAGAATAAAGGTAACCAAAAGGGGAGTAAAAAACCAACCTAAGAAAAATAAAGCTAAAGAAAAATTTTTTTTCCAATCGCGAAGAAGAAAAACCAAAAGAAAAGAAAAAAGGGCGGTTTTTTGAAAATTATTTTCCTGAGAGCCAACTAAAAATTTTTTTATTGTTTCTAATAAAGTATTTAAGGTTGGTTTTCCTAACCAAAAACCACTGGCGACTAAGGAAGTTTGATAATAAAGCGGATAAAGCCAAGGAAGATAAAAAAGGGCAATCAGAAAAAAATCAGAATAAACAGCCAAAAATTTTTTAAGGGAAAAGGGTTTTTTTTGAAAAAACCGCCAAATTATTTCCCAAAAAACGACTAATAAAGAAAAATGGTGGGTATATAAAGCGGCGGTGGTAGTTAAAATAAAAGGCCAACGGAAATTTCGTAGGAAAAAATAAATTGAAGCAGTCGAGGTTAAAGCCAATAAGGCATACATTCTTCCTTCAAAAGCGTAATTAAATAAAAAGGGATTGGCAAAAACCAATAAACTTGCTAAAAAAGCGGTTTTTTTATTCCATAAAAAAGAGGCGAGGTGGTAAACAACAATTACAGTTAAAAGAAAGAAAAGAAAAGAAAGACTGCGAATAGCTAATTCCGAGGTTCCAAAAATTTTCATCCACAAATGGAGAAAAAGATAATATAAAGGGGGAGAGGTGTCATGAGAAACAATTTTAATAATTTGCCAAAGAGGTTTTACCGCTAAAGTTGCTGCCCAAGCTTCATCACCCCATAAACTGGCAGTGAATTGAGTTTCCATATTTTAACTATACCTTTTCCGTTAACCGATATTCAATATATTTTCCTAACATTAAACGGGTATGAGCATCTAAAGTAGGTAAAACATTAAAAATAAACCCACATAAAGGCATTAAAATAAATTCAAAAGGAATTAAAAAAGCGCGAAACCGAGAAACAGTTGCCGGACGGGGAGGGCGAAGCTTGACGTTAAGAATATAAATTATTACTAAGAAAATTAAACATAAAGTTAAAATAAAAGAAGAAATTCGGGGAAGGTTATAACCTAAAGCGGTTTGGGAAAATTCAGGAATAATTAAAGAGGGAATGGTAATTCCTAGAGTAATTAAAAACCAATTGACCGGCATTAAAAGGTGATCCTCTAAAAGTTTAATTAAACGAATAGTTTTGTCCCAAAAAGAAACAGTGGGAGTTAATAAATAATTTTTAATGACATTGGGATCATCAGAAACTCCCCAGGCCCAGCGTTGAAATTGATTATAAGTATTTTTAATCGTTTTCCATAAGGTGGTTGATTCAGCCGCATCAGCGTAAACCGGTAAATAAATTGGTTCTGCTTCTACCAATCCTTTCTTTTTGTAATAGGCTTTAAAAAAAAGATGATAATCTTCAGGGATAATTTCCGGATTCCAGTAACCAACTTCATCTAAAAGTTTAAAAGAAAGCGAATAATTCTGACAACTTACTAAGCGGTCTTTCCTTGACAAAACCGCCGCCATCCAGATGGTATTTAATGTATTGGGAACGCGGACAATTGCCGGTAGCCGCCAATAGTTATTGTAAAAAAAGATAGCCGGTTCCCAAAAGCGAAGATAGCGGTGAGGATTATCTAAAAAGCAATAGGTTAAATAGGAGAAATGTTTGGGATGGAAACAATGATCGGCATCAGAACTGGTGACAACTAAATAATTAATATCCATTCCTCTTTTTTCAATTAGCTCTTTTTTTACCCAGCGAGCAGCATAATTTTCGTTTGAATGTTTACCGGCAGTTTCTTGGGGAGTTAACTGGTGGATAGTGACAAAAAAATTAGCAAAATTTTTTCCATATTTTTCTTTTAAAAGATTGGCTTTTTGAGCTCCTTCAGGATCACGGGCTTCGGTTGCCATTACCACGGTGATTTGTTTTAAAGGAAAGTCTTGGGCAACTAAGGATTGAATACTTCTTTCTAAAATATGAAGAGGTTCTTTATATTGGGGAATAATGACCACATGATGAATTTTTTTCCAATCGGGAAACATTTTTACCTCTCCTAACCAGTCCATTACCTGGGAAGCTTTAATACGAAAATAGGAAACTAAAGCGGAAGTAGCAAAAGTAATTGATTTGTAAAACCAAAAAACATCAAAAAGAATAACAATATAGGCTAATTGAAAAGGGAATAAAAAACTACCAACAAAAAAAAGAAAAATACTTCCCCAACTAAAAGCCCCGGGAAGAATTTCTAAGGCACGATGAATTTGGCGGTTATATTTAAGGATAAAACGACGGAGATTTTTATTCATTTTCGGATTATATTTTATCACGATTGGGGGAAAGAAAAAACCTTTTCCGCATTATCGGTAGTAACTTTAGCAATGATTTTAAAAGAGATGTTTTTTGTTTTAGCTAATTTTTGGGCGGTTATTTTTAAATAAGCTGGTTCATTTCTTTGTCCGCGGAAAGGTAAAGGAGCTAAAAACGGACAGTCAGTTTCTAAAACAATTTTTTCTAAAGGAATTTGCTGAAAAACATTTTGTAATCCTTCATCATAGGTAAGATTACCTGCTACCCCAAAATAAAAACCTAAATCTTCAACCATTTTAATTCCCTTTTTTCCTCCGCTATAACAATGAAAAATTCCTTTTAAATTTTTAAATTTTTTAAGAAAACTGACTGTTTCCAAAAAAGCTTCTCGGGAGTGAATTAAAATTGGTTTTTTGGTTTCTAACGCAATTTTAATTTGTCCTTGAAAAAGAAAAAACTGTTCGTTTTTGCTTCTTTCTTTTTCTGGTGGGGGAGGGGGAGAAAAGTCTAAACCACATTCGCCAATGGCCACTACTTCTTTTTCTTTTGCTAATTGGCTTAAAATTGCTAATTGTTCGTTTAAAGAAAGAGTGTTTTCTGGATCAGTTTGTTGGGGATGAATTCCTACCGCAGGAAAAATTATTTTCGGATATTTTTTGGCCAAGAAAATCGCTTTTTTGCTTTCTTGTATATTACTGCTAACACAAATAATTTTTTTAACTCCCGCCTTTAATGCCTTTTTAATCACTAAAGAAAGATCTTTGTGATAATCAGGTAGGTTTAAATGAGCATGGGTATCAATTAGCATGTAAATTATATTTTTTATTTAATTCTAGGGAAAAGTGGTTTCTCTGTTTTTATTTTTGGTCCTTTAAATTGACGAAGAATTTTTTCGCTCGTTTTAGGAAGAAAAGGAGTTAAAAGTAAACCAATTTCTCTAATTTCTCTAACTAATTCCCATAAGACCTTTTTTAATTGTTTTCCTTTTAATTGCCATGGTTTTTGATCGTTAATTTTTTTATCCAAGCTGGCAATTTTTTCCCAAATAAAATTTAAAGCTTCGTTGACTTGATAATTAATCATTAATTGGTGAAATTTTTTAAACTGGGAAGGAAAGTATATCGCCTTAAAACGAGGAAAAGAAATTTTTTCTTTTTCGGCCAAGCGGGCAACCCGGGAAACTAAATTACCTAAACCATTAGCTAAATCTGCATTATAAGCTTCTTTGATTTTTTCTAAACTAAAATCAACATCATTATTTAAGGGTCCAAATCTAAGAAAGAAATAACGAACCGCGTCGGTTCCAAATTGATTAACTAATTGCGAAGGGCGAATCACATTTCCTAAAGATTTACTAATTTTTTGTCCTTCTAGGCTAATAAAATCATGAACCAAAATTGTTTTTGGTAAAGGATAACCGGCACTTTTTAACATTGCCGGCCAATAAATGGCGTGAAATCTTAAATTATCTTTTCCCAAAACATGGACATCTGCCGGCCAGCACTTTTCTTTTACTCCATAAGTTAAATAATTAATTAAAGCATCAAACCAAACATAAATAGTGTGGGAAGGATCATCAGGAACGGGAATTCCCCAACTCACTCCCGGTCGTGACACCGCAAAGTCTTTTAAACCTTGACTGATAAAGCTTAAAGTTTCCTTTTTTTTACTTAAAGGAAGAATTAAAAGCTTATCGGTTTTAATTACTTCTTCTAAAAATTTTTGATACCGAGAAAGACGGAAGAAATAATTTTCTTCAGTTAATTTTAAAAGTTCTTTTTGGGGATGAAAAGGACAATGACCGTCTTTTAGTTCATGAGAAGATAAATAGCTTTCGCAACTTTGACAATAAAATCCTTCATATTTTCCTTTATAAATATCTCCATTAGCTTTTGCCTTAAGATAAACTTCTTGAGCAAATTTAACATGGTCTTTATCGGTAGTGCGAATAAAGCGGGTATAAGAAAGATTTAATGCTCGCCATTCTTTTTTATTTTGGACAACAATTTGGTCAACAAATTTTTTTGGGGGAAGACCGGCAGCCCTTGCCGCCCCTTCTACTTTTTGACCATGTTCGTCAGTGCCGGTAAGAAAAAAAACTTTTTCTTTTAGAAGGCGATGATATCTTGCTAAAGCATCGGCCAAAATTTTTTGGTAAGAGTGACCAATGTGAATTACGTCATTAGTGTAATCAATAGCAGTAGTGATAAAAAACTTTCTCATTTGGGGATATTTTAACTTATTTTTTGGCGAATTTCATTATTTGGCCAATTCTTTTTACCCAACGATCTGCCCATTGGTCAGTTTGAATTTTTTTTAAAGCTAGTTGATAACCGCGGTGTTTTATTTTTCGCAAAACCGAGGCAATGGTAGTGCTGGAAACGGCAAGGTTCTTTTTAATATCTTGATAACTTTGATTTTGACTTAAAAAGTAGGCGATGGCTAATCTTTTGGTTAATAATTCCAATTCTGGTTTGTTAAGAAAATCTTTCAGAAAAATTTCTACTTCTTGGGGGTTTTTTAAATCAGCAATTAATTGGTAAAAAAGTTGTTGAATTTTTTGGTTTAGTTCGGGATTAATTTTTTTTCGAGATAAACGTGCCATTTTTAATTGGGCAGGGGATTAAGAAGATGATAATTGATTTTCCTTGATTTGTCAATTGTTTTTTTGGTTTTGAGAAAGAGAAAAATAAATTTCTAAAGTAACAAAGATAGCCAAAAGAAGAAAAATATTTAAAAAGTTTGCCAAATGATAAAGACGAAAAAGAAGAAAAATGATTATTATTGAAGCAAGGAATAAACCTCTTCGAGAGTTTTTAAAAACTAACGCTCCGCTAAAAAATAAAGCTAAAAAAAGCAGTAAAAAGAAAAGAAAAATTAAAAAATCAGAAGAAGGAGGATATTTAAAAACAATTAATAGCCAGGAAATCCAAAAAATAAGCGCTAGAAATAAAGTTGGCCAGATTTTTTTTCTTTTTCGCCTCACAATTTCATTTTAACCTAAGGTTTGCTAAAATCAAAAAGATGGAAGGTGGTTTTTTAATTTTACTTTTGGTTTTGGTTGGGGTTTTAATTGTCGCGGTAGGAATGATTTTAAAAAAACTTTCTCAGATAGAAAAAATAACTCAGCCGGATAATACTTTAATTGAATGGTTAAAATCACAACAGTCAATTAATCAGCAGTCTTCTCAATTAATTTCTCAGCGATTAGAAAAAACTACTGAGGTAATTTTTAATGTTCAAAAAACATTAGGGGAGATTAAAGAAATTGGTCGGGGAATGAAAGATCTTCAAGAATTTTTACGTTCTCCAAAAATAAGAGGAAACATTGGCGAACAAGTTTTGAAAGAACTTTTAAACCAGATGTTGCCCAAGCAAGCGTTTCATCTTCAATATACTTTTCGCAATGGAGTAACGGTAGATGCCGCCATTAAAACTACCTCGGGAATTATTCCTGTTGATTCTAAATTTCCTTTAGAAAACTTTCGAAAAATGACAAATGCAAAAAGCGAAGAGGAGAAAAAAGTTTTTGAAAAAAATTTTATTCGCGATGTTAAAAATCATATTGATAATATTGCCGGAAAATATATTCTTACCGAGGAGGGAACAATTGATTATGCCTTAATGTATCTTCCTTCGGAAGCGGTTTATTATGAGGTGGTTAATAATCCTGATTTATTTGATTATGCCGGTAAAAAACGCGTTTTACCGGTTTCTCCTTCCACTTTCTATGCTTATTTAAAGGCAATTTTAGCTTCTTTTGAAGGACAAAGAATTGAACAAAAAGCACGGCAAATTTTGGCAATGTTACGGGGAGTGCAAAAAGACTATCAGCAGGTAGAAGAAAATATTTCTCTTTTACATCGTCATTTCCAAAATGCTTTTCGACAATTGGAAAAGGTAGTTTTTGGGTTTAGGCAATTAGGAGAAAAAATTTCCGCCACTCAACGATTGGAAGAAAAAAAAGAAATACCTATGTTAAAATGACTTTTATGGAAGGATTAACTTCTTTAGAAGCCCAAAAACTTTTAAAAGAGTATGGTTTAAATGAGCTCCAACTTAAAAAAGAGATTTCTCCTTTAAAAATTTTTCTTTCCCAATTTACTTCTCCTTTAATTTATGTTTTGGTCTTGGCGGGAATAGTGACGATTTTTTTGAAAGATTATGCCGATGCCATTGTCATTTTTTTGGCGGTTTTAATTAATACCCTTTTAGGGTTTTATCAGGAGTATCGAGCACAAAAAACCCTTTCTACTTTAAAAAGTTTATTAGCTCCAAAAGCAAAAGTAATTCGTGAGGGAAAGCAGAAAGAAATTGATGCTAAAGAGATTGTTCCTGGGGATTTAGTAGTTTTAACCATAGGTGATAAAGTGCCAGCGGATGGAGTTTTAATAGAGGCAACTGATTTAACAATTAATGAAGCAATTCTTACCGGGGAAAGTGTACCGGTTAAAAAAACCTCTCTTAATCAATCTTTAGTTTCAGATAAAAAAAATTTAGTTTTTGCGGGAACAATTGTGGTTAGTGGAATTGGAAAAATGAGAGTCATCAAAACAGGAAGAGAGACAGAAATAGGAAAAATTGGTCAAGCGGTGGAAGAAAACAAAGAAGAGAAAACTCCCCTTCAAATTCAGCTGGGAAATCTAGCCAAAACGCTTGCTTTTATTGTAGGAGGAATAACTTTGGTAATTTTTGTTTTGGGAAGACAAAAGGGAATTCCTTTTTTAGAAATATTTAGCACCTCGGTAGCAGTAGCCGTGGCGGCAATTCCTGAAGGTTTGCCGGTAACTTTAACGGTAATTTTGGCCTTAGGAATGCAAAGAATTTTAAAACAGAAAGCAATCGTTCGCCAATTATTGGCAGCAGAAACGCTAGGAAGTGTGACAACAATTTGTGCTGACAAAACCGGTACTTTAACCGAAGGAAAATTAAAGGTGGTAGAAGCGGTGGTTAATAAAGAAGAACCAGAAGTAAAAGAGTGGTTAATTAAAGCGGCAGTTTTATGTAATGATATGCGTGATCCTTTGGAAATAGCAATGAAAGAGTGGGCGGAAGAACAAATTAAAATTTTAAATCTAAAATTTAAAATTGAAGATTATCCACGATTAGATGCCATTCCTTTTTCCCATCAAACGAAATTAATTGCCACTTTCCACCCGGGAGTTATTTTTGTTTCAGGGGCTCCCGAAGTAGTTCTTCAAAAATGTAATCTTCAAAATGAAGAAATAAAAACTTGGGAAAAGAAATTCGAAGAATACGGAAGAAAAGGATACCGATTAGTGGGATTTGCTTATAAAAATAGCAAATATCAAATAGTAAATATTAAATATGATGATATTAAAGATTTAACGTGGTTGGGAGTTTTGGTTTATGAGGACCCAATTCGTAAAGGAGTAAAAGAAGCATTAAAGGAGTGTCAAAAAGCGGGGATAAAAATAAAGGTAATTACCGGTGATTATTTACCAACCGCCCTAGCGGTTTTGGAAAAAATTGGCTTAGATGGTCAAAAAAATGCCTTAACAGGAGAAGAATTAGAAAAAATCTCTCAAAAAGAGTTAGAAAAAATTATCGATAAAATAGTTCTTTTTGCTCGCACTAATCCCCACCAAAAATTAAAAATTGTTAAAGCCTTAAAAGATAAAGGAGAAGTGGTGGCAATGATGGGAGACGGCGTAAATGATGCCCCTGCCTTAAAGAAAGCGGATATTGGGATTGTGGTTAATGAAGCTTCAGATGTAGCTAAAGAAACCGCGGATATGGTTTTATTGGATTCTAATTTTGCTACTATAATTCATGCGATTGAGGAAGGAAGAAATATTTTTGAAAATATTAAAAAAGTGACTTTATTTTTACTTTCCAGTAGTTTTGCAGAAATTATTTTAATTGGGGGAGCAATTTTATTAGGTTTACCTCTGCCCGTGACTGCGGGACAAATTTTGTGGGTTAATTTGGTAGAGGATAGCCTCCCGGCAGTTGCTTTGGCTTTTGAACCAAAACAAAAAGAATTAATGGACCAGCCACCACGAGGAAAAAATACTCCTATTTTAGATTTAGAATTAAAAATTTTAGCCTTTGGGGTAGGAATTACGTTGAATTTCTTTCTTTTAGGATTGTTTTTTCTTATTAATCGCGGAATAATTTATTTTTCTCACCCTCAAACAATAATGTTTGTTGCTTTGGGAATCAGTGCTCTTTTGGTTATTTTTTCCTGTCGGAATTTAAGAAAAACCATTGATCAATATAATCCTTTTAGTAATAAAACCTTAAACTTTTCAATAATTTGGGGATTGCTCTTTTTGGCAGGAGGAGTTTACTTACCAATTTTTCAAAAACTTTTGAATACTCAACCATTAACTTTTGGGGAGTGGCTTTTTCTTATTTCTTTAGGAATAATTAGTATTTTTAGTTTAGAAGGAGCTAAATGGTTATATTTAAAATATGCTAAAATGAAAAACTAAAATGGTTTTTCTTTGGTTAATCTTAATTTTCTTTTTTTCTTTTTTATTAGTTAAGGCAACTGATATTGTTTTAATTAATCTTAAATCTTTTTCTTCAAAAACCAAGGCAGGGGCGTTTGCGGTGAGCGGTTTAATCGCCGCTTTAGGAACTTCCTTTCCGGAGCTTTTTGTAAGTATTGTTTCCGCTTTTGAGGGAAAGGCTAATTTAGCTTTAGGAACGGTGATTGGTTCTAATATCGCTAATTTATCGATTATTATTGGCGGTGCTGCCCTTTTAGGAGGAGGAGTAACAGTTAGCGGAAAGTTTTTAAAAACAGATATTTTTTATGCCTTTTTAATTGGCGCGGCACCAATGATTTTATTATTCGATAAAAGTTTAAGCCGTTTAGATGGTTTAATTTTGTTAGGATTATATATTTTTTATCAATTGGTAGTTTTTCAAGAAAGATATAAAGCTTTAGAAAATGAGAATAAAGAGAGTTTTATTCAGCGATTAATAAGAAAAATTAATCATCAAGAGGCTCGAAAAGAGTTAGGATGGATTATTTTGGGAATTGCTCTTTTGCTTTTTTCCGCGGAAATGTTGGTGAAGATTGCCCAGCAGTTAGCCTTGGAATTAAAAATTCCCATGCTTTTGGTTGGTTTAATTTTAGTGGCTTTAGGGACCTCTTTGCCAGAATTGGTTTTTAGTGTTAAAGCAATTCGTGCTCATCAACCGCAAATGGTTTTTGGTAATTTGCTAGGTTCGGTAGTGGCCAACGCCACCTTAATTTTAGGATTAGCAGTAATAATTTCGCCGATTAAGGTAGTAGAATTATTCCAATATCTTTTAGCCACAATGGCGTTTGTAGTAGTTTTTGGTGCGTTTTATTTTTTTGTAAAGACTAAACGCCGTCTTGAATCATGGGAAGGAGCGTTTTTGGTGGGTTTTTATTTAGCGTTTGTTCTTTCAGAATTTTTAAAACCTTAAAAATTTATTTAATGTGGTAGAGTTTTTTAATTAAATCGGAAAAAGAAAGAAAGATTTTTCCCTTTTTAGTTAAGGAGAGACATTGGTTTTGAAACTGAATAATTCCCGCTTTTCCTTGTTCTTCCGCTCTTTTTTCAACCGCCCCCTTTTGTTTTATGTATTCTTCAAACAAAAATTTTTGCGCTTCTTCAAAGGTTAAACCTAGACAGGAAGAGTTTTTCTTTTCTTCATTTTGAATTTTATTTAAAAGAAACATTGTCACCGAGCGTTCAAAAGTGACTGGAAAAAGAATAAAAAAAGCAAAATTCAAAGAAAAAGCAACTATTAAAGCGGAAAAAAATCTTTCGCGATTGGTTTTTTTAAAAAATAAACCAAGACCAACAAAAATAAAAATTGCCGTCAAATAGATAAAAAAACCTTTGTAAAGAAAAATTTTTCCGGGGAAAATCTGAAACAAAAAAATGGTTAAGAGAGTATAACCAAAAAAAACTTTTAAATAATCAACAATAATTTTTTTCATTGATTTAATTATACTTTATCTGTGTTAAAATTTGGTTATTAATGGAAGTGATTGCCGATTTACATTTACATTCTAAATACTCCCGGGCAGTTTCTCAACAGATGGTAATTTCGGAAATTGCTTATTGGGCGATAAAGAAGGGGATAGATTTAGTAGGAACTGCCGATTGGACTCATCCTTTATGGTTAAGAGAGTTAAAAGAAGATTTAAAAGAGGTTGAGGAAGGGATTTATAAATTAAAAGACGAACTCCTAAAACTTAAAAATCAAGAAAAGGAGGTCTATTTTATTTTAGCTACAGAAATTGCTTCAATTTATACCCAAAATGGCAAACCTCATCGGATTCATAATTTGGTTTTAGCTCCGAGTTTTGCGGTAGTAGAAAAAATTAATGAAAAATTGCGAGCGGTGGGGGTAAATCTTTTTGCCGATGGTCGACCAACGACGGGTTTAAGTTGTCCCCAATTGTGCGAGTTAATTTGGGGAGTAGAGGAAAATTGTTTAATTATTCCCGCCCATGTTTGGACTCCGTGGTATTCTCTTTATGGTTCTCGGTCAGGCTTTAATTCATTAAGAGAATGTTTTGGAAAATATGCTGATAAAATTCATGCTATCGAAACAGGACTTTCTAGTGATCCGGCAATGAATTGGCGAATTAAAGAATTAGACCAGCGAAGTATTGTTTCTTTTTCTGACGCTCATAGTCCAGCAAAATTAGGAAGAGAAGCGACAGTTTTCGCCTTGGGCGAAAACAAAGTTCCAAATTCCAAATCCCAAATTCTCAAGTTTTCTTTTACAGATATTGTTGAGGCGATTAAAAATCAAGATATTGCTTATACAATTGAGTTTTATCCGGAGGAAGGAAAATATCATTGGACGGGTCACCGGAGTTGTGGGGTTCGTCACTCTTCCGAAGAAACCAGAAAAAAAGGAAGTATTTGTCCGGTTTGTGGAAAACCATTAACGGTGGGAGTGATGTATCGAGTTGATCAATTAGCTAATCGAGAATCTAAAACTCAGATTATAAAATTTAAGACAGGAGTAAGATTAATTTTTAATGAGGATAAAACACGCCCACCTTATGTAATGTTAGTTCCTCTTTTAGAAATTTTAGCCGAAGCAATGAAAGGCAATATCTCAAGCCATAATGTATTAAATGAGTATAATAAGTTAACAAGTTATTTTGGTTCGGAATTTAAGGTATTATTGGAGGCACCGATAGAAGAATTAGCAAAAATTAGCGGTGAAAAAGTGGCAAAGGGAATTAAGAGAGTGAGGGAGGGAGAAATTGTTGTCGAACCTGGTTATGATGGGGTTTTTGGGACGGTGAAGATTTGGCCAGAAGGAGAAGACGTAGAAAAAGAAGAAGAACAAGGGCAAATGAGTTTGTTTTAGGAAACTTTATTAATTCTTACCGCCGTAGCTTTAAAATTTGGAGTAAAAGTTTCTTCATCAAATTCTAAGGGAAAAAGGCGATTAACTAAAAGTTTAGAAGAATGAAAAGAAGAACCGATAATCCCAACGGGAATATCTGGAGTGATTTTTATTTTTCCTTTAATTTTGGCAATAGTGCTTTCAATTTCAATAATTTCTCCTTCTTTTAAAGAATTTTTGTGAGCATCTTGGGGATTAAACCAAAAAAAAGGACATTCCTCCATTTTTGTTAAGGTTGAAGAATTTGCTGTTGCCTCTCCTGTTAAAAAGGAATAGGGAGAGCGGAAGGTGGTAAGTAAAAAGGGATATTTTTCACTCCGAGGATCATCATAACCCTCCCATCTTTCTGGATAAAAAACTTTAAATTTGGGATTTTTATTAGGAAAGGCGTCTTTTCCTTGATATACCATTTGAGGATTGATTTTTTGATAATCAGGAACGACTTGGGTAATTTCTTGAAAAATTTCTTCTTCTTTTTTATAAGGAAAAAATTTTTCTTTTTTCCAAAACCTTGCTAATTGTTGATAAATTTGCCATTCCGGTAAGGATTGACCGTAAGGAGGAATTACCTGATTAATTAATCTTACCCGTCTTTCTCCATTAGTAATTGTTCCTTTTCTTTTTCTTTCTATTAAAATAGGTGCCGGAAGCACCACTTTAGCTAACTTAGTGGTTTCGTTAAAATAAGAATCAATCACTACTAAAAACATTTTTTTAAGGTTTTTCTTTAGTTGGTCTAAAGCAGGCAATGATTGAGCGGGATTAAAGCCAGAAATAAAGGCGGCTTTTACTGGTGAAAGATAAAAAGCTTCAATCATATTTTTTCCCTTTTCTTGGGGAATAGGGTTTAACCAACAGGAAAAATTTGCCGTTGGCTTTAAGGGATGACAAATCATATCACCTGCTCCTTGAACGTTGATTTCTCCCCTTTGAGTCAAAAGAAAGGCATTTTTTAAAATGACTAAATTTAAAAGGCTGTGAACATTTTCTATGCCATTGACATGTTGAGTTAATCCCATTCCATGAAAAATGCCTAAACTTTGAGAAGAAGCAATTATCTGGCAGGCTTTTTGGAAATCTTGAGAAGAAAGATTGGCAGTTTTGGTTACAAAATCAAGATTAAATTCTTGGGTAATATTTTTAAGCCTTTCAAAACCCTCAATTTTTTCTTTTTCTGGAGGGTATTTTTTGTTTTTAAGAAGATAGTTAATTATCCCGTTAATAACGACCAATTCTGTCCCTTGATTGATAATTAAATTAAGATCGCTTTCTTTATTTAATTGCTTAGCGGTCAGATTAAAAATAGCTTGGATATTAATAATTTTTATTTTTCTTTTTGCTTTTTCTTCCAAAATTTTTCGCCAAAAAACCGGGTAGTTTGAGGCAGGATTAGAACCGATGATTAAAAGGGTATCAATTTTTTTAAGATTTTCATTCCACGTAAGATTGGGAGTGCCAAAACAATCCATCATTGCCTGGATAGTGGCTTGGTGACACAAACGGGAGCAACAGTTATCAATATTGTTTGTTTGAAAGACTAGCCGGGCAAATTTTTGGATAATAAAATTATCTTCATTAGGAATTTTTCCGCTTCCGGAGAAAAAAACTTCCTGGGGAGCAAGATCTTTTGTTTGTTGATAAATATAATTTAAAGCCTCTTTCCAAGAAACCTTCTTAAATTCGTTACCAACTTTAATTTGGGGTGAGACAAGGCGATTTTTCTTTATTACTTCATGGATAGTTAATCCTTTAAGACAAGGTTTTCCTTCAGAAATAGGATCAGTGGGATCACCGTTAATTTTGAAGATTTCTCCCCTCTTTACCCAATAAGTTAACCGGCAACCAACTCCGCAGTAAATACAGGAGGAAGTAATTTTCATTTTTTAAAAATCTTACCATTTTTATCAATAATTGACAAACAAAAAATTATTTACTATCCTGAAATTGTAGTTTAAGAAGGGGGGTGAAAAAATGGCGGAACAATCAGTTTTGGGAAATTTACCAAAAAATACTAAAGCGGCTTTATCCTATGTTTTGGGTTGGTTGACGGGAATTGTTTTTTTATTGATTGAAAAAGACCCATTTGTTCGCTTTCACGCGATGCAGTCGGTAATAACTTTTGGTTTGTTAACATTGATTAGTTTTGTTCCTTTTTTGGGTTGGGCGATTTCTCCGCTTTTAATGATTGTTGGTTTTGTCTTATGGTTAGTATTAATTTTTAAAGCTTATCAGGGGGAGGAATTTAAATTACCGGTGATTGGTGATTTTGCTAAAAAGCAATTAGAAAAAATAAAGTAAACTAAGAAAATTTTATAATTGATTTAATTTTGGTTAACTTGCTTAATTTTTCTTCTTATGATTTTTGAAAATCGAAAGCAAGCAGGACAACTTTTAGCCCAAAAATTAGAAAATCTTAAAGGAGAAAAAAATCTTTTGGTTTTGGCGATTCCCCGAGGGGGAGTAATAGTGGGGAGAGAAATTGCTTCTTTTTTAAATTGTTCCTTAGATATTATTATTACCAAAAAAATTCCCGCTCCGGAAAATTCGGAATTGGCAATTGGAGCAGTAGGAGCGGTAGGAGAGCCGGTAATTGATGAGGAGTTAGCCCAAAAAGTAGGGGCGGATGAAGAATATTTAAAATTTAAAATTTTAAATTTAAAATTGGAAATTGGCGAAAAAGAAAAAAAGTTTCGGAGAGGAAAAAAACCTTTAGATTTAAAAGATAAGGTAGTAATTCTTACTGATGACGGGGTGGCAACCGGGGCGACAATGAGAATGGCGGTAGAAATTGTTCGTCAGCAAGAACCAAAAAAAATTATTGTTGCCGTGCCGGTGATTGCTAAAGATTCTTTGGAAAAAATTTCCTCGGTAGCGGATGAGGTAATTTATTTAGAGGCACCGGAATTGTTTTTTGCTGTTGGACAGTTTTATAAAGAATTTGAACAGATAAAAGATGAGGAAGTTTTAAAAATTTTAAACTTTAAATAGCAAATTGTAAATTTACAATTTAAATTTAAAATGATTTTAATCGTTGGTTTAGGTAATCCAGGAGAAAAATATCAAAACACCCGCCATAATTTGGGTTTTATGGTAGTGGAGGCAATTGCGAAAAAGTTTTTATCTCTTAAGCAAACTAATTGGGAAGAGGAAAAAAAATTTAATTCTTTGATTTTGCGAGTTCCTCCTAATATTTTACTGGTTAAACCACAAACATTTATGAATTCTTCAGGGATGGCGGTAAAAAAAATGGCGAATTTTTTTAAGATAGAGCCTGAAAATATTTGGATAATTCATGACGATATTGATCTCCCGTTGGGAAAAATTAAAATAAGATTAGGTGGAGGAAGTGGGGGTCATCGAGGAGTGGAATCAGTTATTGAGCAATTAGGAACAGATAAATTTATTAGATTCAGATTAGGTATAGGACATCCGGGGCGGGGAAAAGATTCGGTAGTAGAGAAATATGTTTTACAGGAATTTGATGTTAATCAAAAAAGTGAAATTAAAAAAATGATTAAAAAAACAGTCAAAGCGGTTGAAGTTGGTTTGAAGGAGGGAATAGAAAAGGCGATGAATAAATTTAATAGCTAAAATGAGAAAAAATAATCTCCAACAGGAAAGTGGAAGAATGGAATCAGTTGGGCAAATTTTAAAAAGATTTGATCCCCTAAAAGCTAAATATATTTCTCGGGAGTTTCAAGATTATGGTTATCGGTTAGCGGAAGAATTAAACGATTTAAAACATAAATCTTTATATATTAAATTGGCTAAAGAATTACCCAGGATTTTGTTAGAAAAGGCTCGTCTGTATGTAAAAGATGCCCCCAACGTTCGCTCTCCTGCCCGTTTGTTTATGTGGAAACTAAAACAATTAAAAAAAGAAATGGGAATTAAATAAAAATGAAAGGAAAAGTTTTTATTGGTACTTCCGGATTTGCCTATCCTCATTGGAAGGGAATTTTTTATCCGGAAAATCTCTCGCAAAAAGATTGGTTTTTATATTATGCGAAGCGTTTTGATATAGTTGAGTTAAATGTTTCCTTTTATCGATTACCTCAAAAGGAAGCATTTACCAATTGGCGAAAAAAAGCCGATACAGTTCACCCACCGGCGGGAAGTTTTGTTTTTGCCATTAAGGGATGGCGATGGATTACCCATATTAAGAAATTACAAAATTGTGAAGCTGAACTAAAAAATTTTTTTATTGCCGTTAACGAGGTAAATTCTTCAATATCAAATAGCAAATATCAAATAGCAAATATAATTTTATGGCAACTTCCTCCTTCTTTAAAATTTGATCTTCTTCGGTTAAAAAATTTTTGTAAGATGCTTCCTAATGATTGGCGGTATGCTTTTGAATTTCGTCATGAAAGTTGGCGAAACCCAAAAACTTGGGAGATTTTAAGAAAATATAAAATGGCGGTGGTTTTTCAAGATTATCCTGGCTGGCCGATTTTTAAGGAAATTACTGCGGATTTTGTTTATTTGCGTTTTCATGGACGGACATCTTTGTATGCTTCATGTTATACTGAAAAAGAACTAAAAGATTGGGCGGAAAAAATCAAAAACTGGACAAAAAATGGATTGACTGTTTATGCTTATTTTAACAACGACGCAATGGGATATGCGGTAGGGAATGCTAAAAAATTGCTTGAATTAACAAAAGAAAGAGAATAAAAATAAATTTTTTAATCACAATAAATTATTAAAAGATGATTTTAAAGAAAGAAATTACCAGTCATTTTTTAATTACCCTAATATGGTTGGGAGGATTAACAGTTTTAAAATTAATTTTTAATTTAAAAAGTTTTTTAGTTTATCCCGGTGTTTTTTCTTGGTTTTTGTTTTGGCTGGGGGCGTTAATCGGAACGATGGTTTTAGATTTAGACCAATTAATTTATGCGTTATTAATTTCTCCGGAGGAGAAAGCAAAAGAGCTTTGGCAAAGAAAGAAAATAAAAGAATTGTTAATTTATTTAGCAGATACCTCTTCTTCTCGGTTTCGACTTCCTTTTCATAATATAGTGTTTCAGGTGCTTTTTATGATTTTTAGTTTTTTGATACTTACTTCTACTGCCAGTTTTTTAGGAAAAGGATTAGTAATGGCGATGAATCTTCATTTACTTAAAGACGAGATTCATCTTTTGTTAAAAGGGAAAGAAGAGCAATTACGAACTTGGCTTTTTTGGCCGATAAAAAGAGAAGTAAGTCCTGAAGAACAAAGAATTTTTTTGGGGTTGATGGGATTATTGTTTTTATGGTTAAATTTTTTATTATAAATATAATATAAATATAAATAATGAAAGGAGGTGAAAAAATGTTTGATTTAACCGGAAAAAAAGCGTTGGTAACGGGAGCTTCTCGGGGAATTGGCCGGGGAATTGCCTTAGCCTTGGCAAAGCAGGGAGCAGATGTGGCGGTTAATTATCGAAGTAATGCCGATGAAGCGGAGGCAGTAGTAGCCGAGATTAAGGCAATGGGAAAAGAAAGTTTTGCGGTTCAGGCAGATGTGAGTAAAAAAGCAGAAGTAGAGAGAATGTTTGCAGAGATTAAAAGTCAGTGGGGAAGATTAGATATTTTAGTCAATAACGCCGGGATTGTTGAATTTGTCTCTTTTGAAGAAATGACAGAAGAACAGTGGGATAAGGTGTTGGATACCAATTTAAAAGGTCAGTTTTTGTGTGCCCAACAGGCGGTAAAATTGATGGGAAGGGGAGGAAAAATTATTAATATTGCCTCAATTGCTTCTGGCGGGGTGGGAATTGGCTTTCCCCAAATTGCCCATTACACCGCTTCCAAAGGAGGAGTAGTGGCGTTAACGGAAAATTTAGCCTTAGATTTAGGGCCAAAAGGAATTAATGTTAATGCGATTGCTCCAGGAGTAATTGAAACGGATATGACGAAAGGATTAACCACGGACGAAAAAACCAAAGCAGGGTTGTTGGCGCGAATTCCCAAAGGAAGGTTTGGGAAACCAGAGGATATCGGGGTAGTCGCTGCTTTTTTGGCTTCCGACGAGGCGGATTATATTACCGGGACAGTAATTTATGTTGATGGTGGTTGGTTAACCACCTAAAGATAGGCTATAGATTAATTATTTAAAATATGATATGATTTAAACGGAATCTAAAGGTAATGTCCGCGTAGGTTTTCTCTCCGGCATCCTTAGGTTCCTTTAAAAAAATGAAAGAAGGGAGGTGAATCTAAGGATGCCAAATTTTTCCGATCAAAAATTAAAATGTCGCGATTGTGGGGCAGAATTTGTTTGGACCGCAGGCGAGCAGGATTTTTATCAAAAGAAAGGTTTTGATAATCCACCATCTCGTTGTCCTACCTGTCGGCAGGCGAAAAAACAACAGCGATTTGGTGAAAAAAGAATGTATGAAGCAGTTTGCGCTCAGTGCGGAAAACCAGCTCAAGTACCTTTTAAGCCTACTGAAGGTCGGCCGGTTTATTGCGGAGATTGTTTTCGGCAAATGAAAAAAAAGTAATTGTATTTTTAAAGAAAATAGATTAGAATCTTTATGTGGAGAGAAAAAAGGGAAGAGTAATAGGAGAAATTAAACCGGGGAATATGGTGACTTCTAGAGAGATGGTTGATTGTCAAAGAAACGGGGGAAAAGTTATAGGAAGAGTAAATAGAAAAACTTTACAATTAACTGTTGTAGGGTTTTATTATGGAAATAAACCGATAAATAATAAGGAGGAAAAATGATTGAGCTTAATCAAAACAATTTTTCCAAAGAAGTTTTAGAAAGCGAAATACCAGTTTTGGTTGATTTTTGGGCACCATGGTGTGGTCCTTGCCAAATGGCGGGACCGGTTTTAGAAGAATTGGCTAAAGAATTTGAAGGAAAAGTAAAATTTACCAAAGTAAATGTTGATGAAGAACCGCAATTAGCCAGCAATTACGGGGTAATGAGTATTCCGACGGTGGTATTGTTTGTTCAAGGAAAGGAAGTTAATCGGCAAATAGGATTTGTTGGTAAAGAAGGATATTTAAAATTAATAAAAGAAGTTCTGCCAGAAGTTTGATCTTTCCAATATGATTTATGATCTAATTATTATCGGTGCCGGTCCGGCAGGTTTAACTGCTTCTATTTATGCCTCGCGTTATCGAATTAACCATTTGGTGATAGCCAAAGATTTAGGGGGAGCGATGGCTTTAGCTTCTTCGGTAGAAAATTATCCAGGTTTTGAACGGATTTCGGGGTTAGAATTAGCCCAAAAAATGTTAGCCCAAGCCCAAAATTTAGGGACGCAGGTAAAATGGGAAGAGGTAATTGATTTAAGGAAAAAAGAAAATATTTTTGAGGTAGAAACGGCTAATGGTAATCAGTATCAGGCAAAAGCTTTAATCTTAGCGATGGGAACTAAAAGAAGAGAATTAGGTGTTCCCGGTGAAAAAGAATATTTAGGAAAAGGAGTGAGTTATTGCGCTACTTGCGATGCCGCTTTTTTTAAAGAAAAATTGGTAGCGGTAATTGGGGGAGCCAACGCGGCCGTAATGAGCGCTGATCATTTATCGCGGTTTGCTTCAAAGGTTTATCTTATTTACCGGAAAAAACCATTAAGAGCGGAACCTCTTTGGCGAGAGAGGGTAGAGAAAAATGAAAAAATTGAAATTGTTTATGAGACTAATGTTTTGGAAATTTTAGGAGATGGAAAAAAAGTGACTGGCGTCAAGTTAGACCGTCCTTATCAAGAAAAAGAGATATTGGAAGTAGACGGTGTTTTTGTAGAAATTGGCGGAGTCCCAGGAACGGAATTAGCCCAAAAATTAGGGGTGGAGGTGGATGAAAAAGGTTATATTAAAGTTAATTCGCGAATGGAAACTAATCTGCCTGGTGTTTTTGCCGCCGGAGATATTGCTAATGTAGCTGGAGAATTTCAACAAATTGTGGTGGCCGCCGGAGAAGGAGCGTTAGCGGTAACTGGGGTTTATAAATATTTAAAATAGTTTTTTACTTGACAAAACAACGCAAAAAAATTAAACTTAACGAATATGAAAGTCACAGTAGATAAAAACAAGTGTATCGGTTGCGGAACTTGTATTGCTATTGCCCCAAAAAGCTTTAAATTTGATAATGAAGGAAAATCAGAGGCAATTGTTCCTCCAGGTGATAATGAAGAAAAAATAAAAGAGGCGGGAGAAAGTTGCCCCGTTAATGCTATTAAGATTGAGGAGTAATTTTTAATGAAAAATAAATTAGAAATTATTCTTGGTATTTTAATCCTTATAGCAGGAGTTTTTTATTTTCGGTTTTGGAAAAAACCTTCTTTGTCTTCCCAACAAGCAGGCGAAAAGGCAATTAATTTTATTAATCAAAATTTAGTTCAGGGAGCAAGCGCTACTTTATTAAGTGTTTCTGAGGAAGGGGGAGTTTATAAGGTTCATTTTAAAATTCAAGATAAAGAATGGGATGCCTACGTTACTAAAGATGGAAAGACTTTTTTTCCTCAAGCAATTAAAATGGATAATCTTCCTTCGCCTGAACCTACTAAACCGGTAGAAATTCCTAAATCTGCCAAACCAGAAGTAAAACTTTTTGTAATGAGCTTTTGTCCTTACGGAAATCAGGCTGAGGAGATAATTAAACCAGTAGTTGACCTTTTGGGAAAAAAGGTAGAGATTGAACCACGTTATATAATTTATGAAAATTATGCCAGTGGTTATCCTCAATATTGTTTGGATAAAGAAAATAAATATTGTTCGATGCATGGGATTAATGAATTAAACCAAGATATTCGAGAAATTTGTGTTTATCGTCAAAATAAAGAAAAGTTTTGGGACTTTGTTTTAGGAGTAAATAAAGAGTGTAATTTGGAAAACGTTGAAACTTGTTGGAAAACAGTTGCTCAAAAGATAGGAATTAATGGTGGAACAATTGCTACTTGCGAAAAAAATAACGGAATTAAGTATGCGAGCGAAGAAAAGGATTTAAATCAAAAATATCAAGTAAATGGGTCTCCGACGTTAGTAATTAACGGTGTTCATTACAACGGTCCACGGACGCCAGAAGATTATAAAAAAGCAATTTGCTCTGCTTTCGAAAATCCTCCCCAGGAGTGTCAAACAGTTTTGAGCGCAGAAACCAGTGCTCCTGCCTCTGGTGGTTGTCAATAAAATTTGTTAAATAATCATTCCTTGAGTTATAATATCCCCATATGAATTGGCACTTTTTTCAGCCATTAATTGAAGAATTATTAAACCAGGGAGTGCCTTCGCAAACCATTGCCGGTTTGCTTTTGTTTCCTTTAATTACTTTATTAATTGCCGGTAGTCGTTATTTAATTGGAATTCGGGGGTTGGGAATGTTTTTTCCGGCAGTGCTGGCAGTTATTTTTTTAAATTTAGGATTGGCGAATGGCTTAATCTTGTTTTTTTTAGTTTTGATTGTGGTTACTTTAGGAAGAATTTTAACTTTAAAACTTCATCTTCATTATTTGGCAAGAATGTCGCTATTAATTTGGTTGGTGAGTTTGGGAATTTTTCTTTCTTTATTTTGGGTAAACAATCCTCTTTTCCCTTTGTTGGTATTAATTCTTTTGGGCGAAAATTTGGTGGAGGTGCAAATTACTAAAGGAAGAAAGGAGGCTTTTAAATTAGTTTTAGAAACCTTGATTTTGTCTTTTATTAGTTTTTTTCTTCTTTCTTTAGAAACCCTTCAAAATTTAGTTTTATCCCAACCGGAGATATTTTTAATCTTAACTGCTTTAGGGAATATCTTTTTAGGACGATTTACTGGTCTTCGTTTATTGGAATATAAAAGATTTAGCAGGTTATTAAAATAAATTTTTAAAATGTTTAACTCTTCAGAAATATTAGGAGTTAATGCCCGAAACCGCCTTTACCTAATTTACAACACTAAAAAAGGGCGAGCGATTGCCGATTCTAAATTATTAACTAAAAAAAGACTTTTAAAAGCGGGA
Organism: Microgenomates group bacterium; assembly: GCA_049720225.1. Lineage (GTDB taxonomy): Bacteria > Patescibacteriota > Microgenomatia > PFEM01 > JBNASD01 > JBNASD01. The sequence continues at coordinate 89,966 of JBNASD010000002.1, forward strand.
TTGCCGGTGCCTCGGGTAATAAAAGTTTTTAAAAAACCTGCGGATGTTTTAAATTTTGATTGGACTACTTTACCAGAAAGTTTTGTTTTAAAACCAGTTTCTGGCTTTGGAGGGCAAGGGATTATTATTGTCCGCAATAAAGCAAAATATGCCGGTGAATGGTATTTAATGGATGGAAGAAAAATCGATATTCCTTTTTTACGCTTTCATACTTTAGATATTTTAGCCGGACAATATAGCTTACATAATTTTCCTGATTGGGCTTTTATTGAGGAAAGAATCAAAATTGCGCGCAATTTCCGCAAATACGCTTATCGAGGTACCCCTGATATTCGGGTAATTGTTTTTAATAAAGTACCGGTAATGGCAATGTTAAGATTGCCAACTAAAGAATCAGAGGGAAAAGCTAACTTACATCAAGGAGCAATTGGGGTGGGAATTGATTTGGCTACCGGAATTACTACCTATGGAATCTGCCGGGGAAAATTTTTAAGATATATTCCGGGAACAAGAAGAAAGATAAATGGTATAAAATTACCATTTTGGAATACAATTTTAACTCTAGCCGCTAAAGCCCAAGAAGCAGTACCAGAACTAGGTTATGTGGGGGTAGATATTGTTTATGATAAAGCTCATGGACCAACAATCTTAGAATTAAATGCCCGGCCAGGGTTGGAAATTCAGAATGCTAATTTAACTCCCTTACGGCGACGATTGGAAAGGATTCAAGGTTTAGATGTTTTAAATGCAGAACATGGAGTAAGAATTGCCAAAGCTTTGTTTGCCGGAAGATATGCGGATCGAGTAATGGCAGAGGAGGGGATAAAAATTATTGGTACCAAAGAAGAAGTAAAAATTTTAACCGCCGATAAAAAAAGAGTTTCTGTTTGGGCAAAGATTGACACCGGTGCTTGGCGGACCTCAATTGATAAAAATTTAGCCAAAGAATTAGGTTTATTAAAGAAAGAAAATATTTTATGGAAAAAAGTTTTTAAGGGTAGTTTGGGAAAAGAAGAAAGACCAATTATTGGGCTTACTTTTTGGCTAGCTGGCAGGAAAATTCAAACTTATGCTGGAGTGGCTAATCGAGCTCATTTGCGTCGACCATTAATTATTGGCCGACGAGATTTAAAAGGATTTTTAGTGAAGATATGAAAAAAATAAGCGAACAAGTAATTAAAAAATATAATCAAAATGCTCCTAAACTAAGTTTAGATACATATTCTCATTTTTGTTTAAGAATGTGGCGGTTAAAAGGAGAGGAGAAATATATTTTTCCTGTTTTTTTATCCTTTCAAAAAAGAATTTTTATGTTGACTAAATATTTTTGGGAAATGGAAAAAGGTACTCCCTTATTAGAATTAAGTTGGAGATTTAAAAAAGATTTTTATCTTCTGAATAGAGTTGGAAAGAAAAAAATTGAATTTTATATTTCTGCCCCTCATCTTTTATTTTTGAATGTGATTACTCATTTTCTTTTTAATCTTAAGAGTTTTAATCTTGAAGGGGAATTGAAGGATTATTATCAAATAGGAAAAAATTTTCTTTTAAGTTTAAATTTAGAAAAAATTTTATTTGATTCCAATTGGATTAAAAAAGACCCTTCTGAATTAATTAATACCGTATTTTATCTTAAATTCATAGGAGTAATTGATTTAACAGACCAACTAAAAGAAAAAATTTTTAATTATTGGTTGAAAGGTAAAGGAAATAAAAATTTTAAAAGAAAAATTTACGCCCTGACTCACTTAATTATCGCTGATTCTAATTATTATCAAAATTTCGTTTCTTTTAGTAAAGTAAAAGAAATTTTAAATTTTTTTAGGAAAAACATTGATGAGATTTTAATTAAAACCAATCCCGATGTAGCCGGTGAGGTAGGTTTATGTTTTCGTCTTACTCAAAAGGAAGATTTAATTATTTTCAGAAAAATAGAAGATTTTATTTTTTCTTTTTATAATAATAAGGAGGGTTATATTCCTTATCGTTCTGAATTAAAAACTGATGATCTAGAAAAGGCCGAACATCGAAATATAATTGCTATTCTTTTTTTAAATTTAAGGAATAAGTTATATAAGGGTCCAGATTTAAGAAATTTTTTAAAAAAGAATAATTTAAAACTTTATTTTTTAGATTTTAAAAAAGGAAAATGGATAAGCATTTAACCAATATTCAAAGAATTATAAATAAAGCAAAAAAATGGGGATTAAAAGTTGAAAAAATTCCTTGGAAAAAAGAAGTAGTGGTTATTAGTAAGGGAAAAAAATCTTGTTATTTTTATGGATCTTCTTTACCTTTGAATAATGTAGTAGCGGTTAGATTGACCAAATATAAAAATCTTACTAAATGGATTCTTAAAAAACTAAATGTTCCTACTCCCAAAGGTTTTTTTTGTCAAAGCTTTGAGGAAGCAAGAGAGATAATAAAAAAGGGAGAGATTAATTACCCAGTAGTAGTAAAACCCAACGAGTCAGCTTTAGGTAAGATGGTTTTTGCTGAGATTAAGAATGAAGAAGAATTAAAAAGAGCAATAAAAATAATTAAAGAAAACTACCAGGACTTTCTTTTAGAAGAGTATGTAGCAGGTGATGATTTTCGTCTTTTAGTTTTGGATGGTAGGGTTGTAGCAGTTTGCAAAAGAATTCCTCCTTTTGTGATCGGTGATGGCGTTTCTTCTTTAAGTAAATTAATCGAAAAATTCAATGAAAAAAGAGAAAAAAAATTGGTGTTAGATGAGGAAGTTTTAAGAAATCTCAAAAAACAAAAAGTAGGATTAAATTCTGTTATTCCTGAAGGTCAAAAAATAATTCTTCGAAGAAATGCTAATGTTTTTACTGGCGGATTAGTAGAAGACTATACAGAAAAAACTGCTTTATTTTTCAAAAAAGTTGCCGTAAAAATAGTTAAAGAATTGGGTTTAAGAATAGGGGGAGTAGATATTATAACGCCTGACATTACCAAAAAATCCAAAAATTATTGGGTCACTGAAGTAAATGGTTTGCCTAGTTTTGATATTCATGAAGAACCTAATAAAGGAAAGACGCGAGATATTACTTCGTTGATTTTAAAAGCCGTTTTCAAAAAATGACAGAATATCAAACTTATCTTTATCCTCGTCGCCTTTCAGAGGTTGATAAAGAATTTTATGAAGCGGTAATACCATTAAAGTTAACTCCTAAAGAATGGGAAAAAATAAAAAACATTGATGAAAAATTATTTGGGAAAATAGAGCCTCTTAAAAAAATGACTCCCGAAGTTCATACTGTCTATCCCGATTTTTTTCTAACAGAGATGGGGTGGCGAATAGCGGTTTTAATTTATTTAAATCCTGCCGCAAAAGAAGAAGCGGTAGAGGGGTGGGCAAGAAGTAATAATTTACCATATGGAAACGAGAATGATAAAAGAATAGCAGGTGATAAATTTTTTGAAGAATTGTTGAAAATTGCTGCCGATAATGAAGAATTTGAAAGATATATAAAAGAGCAAAAAATTGAGGTTACTTCTCCTCCTCAAAATCGAGAAGAAGCAGTAGGTTGGTTTTACTCTTTAACGGGTTTAGAAAATATCCCTCGGCGTTTACGCAGTCAATTAGCGGATTTAAGTGAAGATTGGGCAAAAGAGCAATTTTTTAAGGAGTTTGCAGAAAGCGGGGGAGATGTAAAGAAAGTTTCTAATCCCTTTCGAATTAATAGATTAGTTAATCCTCAAGAAACTTTAGAAAAAATAAGAAGATATCAAGAAGTAAAAAGAGAAATTAAAAATAAGGAAAAAAAAATAAAAGGAGAAGATCCCTTAAGTGAAGCAAAAAGAATTATTTATCGAATTTATCGGCGGTGGTTGAATATTTTACTGGCAGAAAACTATTTCTTAAGAAGAGTTTTGCTTTCTTATCCTGATAATTATAATTTTTCAGCCGAAGAAAAAGAATTATTGCAATTATTGGGAGTAAGGGGAAAAAATTTGAAAACAAAAGAAAAAGAAGGAAGAGTTGCTGAA
>JBNASD010000002.1:94061-113373 GCA_049720225.1 Microgenomates group bacterium
AAGAAAAAGAAGGAAGAGTTGCTGAAAGAATTGACCATTTTTTGCAAGGAGTAGGAGTGAGAAGAGGAAAGGATGGTTTGTGGGAAACAATTCCGGAGGCTTTAGAGAGATATGGGATAGAAAGACTAAAAAGCAGAAAACCCTTGGAAACAGAAGAATATCGAAAATATAATTTTTTTAAAGTTTCTCCCGAGCAGGCAGTAAAAATAGCAATCGCGATTCTTGAAGAATATGGAATAAAAGATTGGACTGTCTATATTTCCCCCACTACCAGTAGTTATTCGGTCGTCTGGAGAGAAAAAGGAGAGCTAGTGAAAAGAATTACTATTCCGGGAAAGGGAAAAAGAGGGTTAGTAAATACTCTCGTTGTATTAGCTCATGAAATTGAGGGTCATGTTTTAAGAAATGTAAACGCTCAAGAAATTCCTTTAAAACTTATTCAAGAATTTCCAGTAGAGTTGGCTGGAATTTTTTCTGAAGCAGGAGCAATGTATATTGAGGACCAAACAAGAATAGAAATTTGCAAAATGCCTTCCCCTGCTGAGCCTTATTACTTTTTAGCTTTATTAGAAAAAAGAAGGAAAGGAAGCTTTAAGGAATGTTTTGCCAAAGTTTTAAAAGCAAGAGAAAAAAGGGAGAAAAAAGAAGAAAAAGAACCCCAAATCGATCCTTTAAGAGCAAAATTTACGGGCCAAACTTCAAGACCAACTCAATGGCGAAAAGCTTGGGGAGATGTTCTAAGAGTTTTTCGTAGTCATACTCCTTTAGACGATACCAGTGGTTACTTACCAAATTCCGCTGTTTTGGAATATTTGGAGCAGGAGTTGGTTACCGGACCTCTTTTTGAAAAAGGTTTGGAAAAATTATTAGCAGTTTCCGGAGTTAATCCTTACTGGATTTATGATTTGTTTAGATTGGGATTTTTAGATTTAGAGAAAATAAAAGAACCACAAATGGTAGTGGCTAAGGTAATTTGGCCAAAAATTAAGGAGATTTTGGATAGGGGAAAAAGTTTAGAAGAGGCAATTGCCAAGTTGAAGTTTTTTGAGGCCAATTAAGTTATTTATATCAGTGTAAAGGTAGAGTATAATAAAATAAATGTTTATTTCAAATTTGAGATTTATAAAGAATAAAACAGTAATAATTTTTTTAATTTTGGTAATCGCAATTATTTTAGGAGGAGATTTTGCAAATGAGGCAAAATACACAGCTAAAAATTTACAGAAATGCGAAAAAGAAAAAAATCAATGCGAACAAGTTAAATCAGAGCTTGAATGGAAAATAAAAGTTAACTGTCCTCAACTAACTGTTGCCCCAAACCCTACTTCTTATCTGGTTACCCCCACACCCAAAAAGAAAATAGACTTTCCGGAGAATGAGAAATGGAAAATTTATTCAGCTAAATGTCAAGGATTTTCTAAGGTAGCTATCTATTATCCTAGTTCTTGGAAACTTTCTTCTTATGGTGAAGAAATGATTTTAGTTGGTAATGATGATGGTTCTCAATCAGAGGGTTGTTTTATTCAATTCGGTTATCCCGTTGCTCCTTCTAGTTCTCAGGTTACTTACGTTCCTGGATTATATGCAACAATTAATATTTTTACTTTTCCTCTTGTTTCACCTATTTCTTCTTCTCCTCAAAAGGAGTATTCAATTAAGACAATTGATGATCTTATTAATTATGAGCCGAGAGTTAAATCATTAATAACTGATTTTGAAAATTTTGAAGAAAGTATTAAGAGTGTAAATAGACAAATAATAAATAATCAGGAATACCTAGTTATTAGAAATTTTAATTTTAGCAAGAATTATTCTTGTGATCGTTTAGTGACGTGGGTTACCCTCCGGGGCGGAAGATATTACGAAATCAATCTTGATGTTTGGGATGCAATGAATTTTGATCCTTTTACGGTGGGAAGATTTTTAGACATTGGGGAAGAGTTTGTAAGAAGGCTAGAGCTTCGTTAAATTTTTAAGCGATATTTCTAAAATTAAACATAACCCAACTTCCCAGTAGGAGAAGCAATTTCGGTGCGAGAGAGTTTGTCGCCAACTTCCGGATACTTTTCTAAAATATCAGCAAAAATATTTTTAGCTTTTAAAACCGCCTCTTTTGTTGGTCCTTCAAAGCGCAAAGTTAAATAAGGAGAAGTATTGGAAGGACGGACTAATCCCCAAGTTTGGCTATCAAAGACCACCCGGACTCCATCAATAGTAATCACTTTGTATTTTTTTGCTAATTGTTTTTTAATTTTTTCTACGACGACAAACTTTACCTCATCAGCGCAAGGAAGTTTAATTTCTGGAGTCCGCACTAAGGAGGGGATAAAAGAAAAAAGGGTACTAAAAGGTTTTTTAGTTTGGGAATAAATTTGTAAAATTTTTCCCGCCGCCCAAAAACCGTCATCAACGCGGTAATGATTTTCCGCAAAATAAAAATGACCAGAAACTTCACCGCCCAAAATTACCTCTTTATCTTTTTGAAAAGTAGCTTTAATGGGAGCATGGCCGGTGCGGTGCATTAAAGGAATACCTCCAAAAGAGGGAATAAGAGTTTCCAGTAAACCGGAGCATTTCACGTCAAATAAAATTTTTTTTCCGGGATGGCGGGTTAAAACATCTTTGGCTAATAAAAGCAAAAGATAGTCCGCCCAAACCAAATTTCCTTTTTCATCAACGACTCCTACTCGGTCACCATCGGCATCAAAGGCTAAACCCAATTCTGCTTTTATTTCACGGACCTTTACCGCTAAATCCGCCACATTTTTTGGTTGTTCTGGATCGGGGATATGATTGGGAAAGTTAGCATCCGGTTCAAGATATAAACCGGCAACCACTTTTGCTCCCAAGCTTTCTAAAAAATCCTTGGCAAAAAGCCCAGGGGTACCGTTTCCACAATCAATCACAATTTTTACCGGTCGGGCTAATTTTAAATATTTTTGGGCATACTCTTGGTAAATTACAAAAGCATTTTTTAAAAAATCAACCTTGCCGGAATTTTTTGCGGAGAGCCAGTTTTCTTTTTCAATAATTTCTCGCAGTTTTTGTAAATCCTGACCATATAAAGGTAAAGAATTTTTGCCGACCAATTTAAAGCCATTATAAAACCAAATATTGTGAGAGCCGGTAATGGAAACCCCACCATCTAATTTAAGATGAGAAACTAAAAAGTAAACCAAAGGAGTAGGGGAAGGACCAATATCCAAAACATTAATTCCGGTTTTAATTACTCCGCTTATAAAAGCTTTTTTTAGTTCTTCGGCAAAAGGTCTTAGTTCCAAACCCACTAAAATTTTTTTCCCGCCTTGTTTTTTAATAATTGTTCCGAAGGCTTGACCCACCGCTTGAGCGGTTTTGGGGTCTAATGTTACTCCGGGAAATTTTCCGTAAAGTTTTTCATATTCGGCAACCAGTTTTTGGTCAAATTTTTCTCCGGCAATTCCCCGGATATCGTATTCGCGGAAAATAGAAGGGATAACCTTCATTAAGATAATAATACCATAAATTAATAAAAATATAATAAAACTCTCATTTTCTTATTTGACACCTAATTGTAAAATTTTAATATGACAGCAGAAAGAATCGGTGGTTTTCAAGGTGAAGGTATCTATACCCAACGAATTTCAAGAATGACAGAAGGGCAAGATGGAAAAAAAGGTTGGTATCCTCCTCAACCCGGACAAACAATTGTAACCCCAAAAGGACCTTTTAAAGTAGAGGAAGTTTTAGAATTTTTTAAAGGTCCAAATGGAGGATGGTATTTTACAGCAAGAGGATCGTTAGTAAATAAAAAATAAAACCCTCTTGACGAATTTGGCTTTTTATGATTTAATAATTCTCTTATGTTAGGGGAATTTTCTTTTTTCGAAAATATTGCCATTTTCTCTGTTTTAGGAGTGGCTTTATTAGGTTTGGCTTATGCCTTTTTACTTCGGAAACAAATTTTAGGAGAAAAACCCCAAATTAACGAAAAAGGAAGAACTGTTTGGCAGGGAATTAAAGACGGAGCGGAAGCTTATTTATCCGCTCAATGGCGAAAGATTCGTTTTGGAATTGGATTGTTAGCAATCGCTTTATTTTTAAGTGCCTGGGTGGTTCCTCCTTCGGAAGAAGCCATTTTGGAATTTGGAGAAAAAGCTTCATTAGCGGTTGCTTTTGGAAGGGCGGGCGCCTTTTTGTTGGGAGCGTTTTTTTCTTTAATGGTTGGGCGATTGGGAATGCGAATGGCAGTGGAGGGAAATTTACGGGTAGCCGGAGCGGCTCAACAAGAAGATTATCCCTCCGCTTTAAAATTTGCTTATCGGGCAGGAACAATTACCGGAATGTTAACCGATGGATTGGGGCTTTTGGGAGGAACGTTAATTTTTATCTTATTCCGGAAAGCGGCTCCTGATGCTTTATTAGGTTTTGGTTTTGGAGGGACGTTGCTGGCTTTATTTATGCGGGTTGGGGGAGGAATTTATACCAAAGCGGCGGATGTCGGTGCTGATTTGGTAGGAAAGGTAGAAAAAGGAATTCCTGAAGATGATCCTCGCAATCCGGCAGTAGTCGCGGATTTAGTGGGTGATAATGTTGGTGATTGTGCGGGAATGGCCGCCGATATTTTTGAGTCTTATGAGGTGACGATTGTTTCCGCCTTAATTTTGGGATTAGCCTTATGGCATTTAACCGGGGAGGTTAAATGGATTGTTTTTCCTTTAATTGTTCGAGGAATTGGGGTTTTTTCTTCAATTTTGGGTACATATTTTGTTCGGGGACAAAAAGATAAACAAGACCCAATGGGAGCGATTAATCGAGGTTTCTATACCTCAGCTGCGATTTCTATTTTAGGATTTGCTCTCACTGCTAGCCTTTATATGCACGAATGGCGCGCTTTTGCTTCAACAGTGGTGGGAATTATTTTAGCCATTGGGATTGGTAAATTAACGGAATTTTTCACTGATTATCGTTTTTGGCCAGTTTTAAGTATCGCCCAATCAACAAAAACCGGGGTGGCAACCACCATTTTATCGGGTTTAGCGGTAGGAATGAATTCTTCAGTTTGGGCGATCTTTTTGATTGTGTTAACCGTAGGAATTACGCTTTTGATTTATTCTGGTCAACCGGCGGTTTTTGTTTTATATGGGGTGGCAATGACCGGAATTGGGATGTTAACTTTAACCGGTAATAATGTAGCGATGGATTCTTACGGTCCAATTGCCGATAATGCCGGGGGAATTGGGGAGATGGCTGGTTTTTCTCCTAAAGCGCAAAAAATTTTGGCCAAGTTAGATGCGGTTGGAAATACCACTAAAGCAATTACTAAAGGAGTAGCTATTGGTTCGGCGGTAATCGCGGCAATTTCTTTATTTGGTTCTTTTATTACTGATGTTAATAAAGTTTCTCCAGGCACTTTAGCCAGTGGGATTAGAGTTTCTGAACCGCAAGTTTTTGTTGGGCTTTTAATTGGCGGAGCATTACCATTTTTGTTTTCTGCTTTATTAATCAATTCCGTTTCTCGTGCAGCCCAAACAATCATTGAAGAGGTAAGAAGACAATTTAAGGAATTAAAACTTTTGGTCAGTAAGAAAAATAAGCCAAACTATGCCAGGCCAGTGGCCTTGTGTACTCAAGCCGCCCAAAAAGAACTTTTGCCGGTGGCGGTGATTGCGGTTTTTTCACCGGTGTTGGTTGGTTTACTTTTAGGAGTAGAAGCGTTGGGAGCATTTTTAGCGGGAGTGATTTTGGTAGGACAATTGTTGGCGGTTTTTATGGCTAATGGAGGAGGGGCTTGGGATAACGCCAAGAAATATATTGAGGAGGGACATTTAAATGGAAAGGGTTCCGAAGAGCATAAAGCGGCGGTGGTGGGGGATACTATTGGGGATCCACTTAAGGATACTGCCGGGCCAGCTTTAAATCCGATTATTAAAGTGATTAATTTAGTTTCCGTAATTATTGCGCCGATTTTGGTAAGAACTAATCTTTCTTGGCCGATTTTGATTACCACCGAGGTAGTCCTTCTTCTTTTAATCTTTTTTGTGATTAAGAAAAAATAATTTCTTTCTTTTTCTGCTAAAATTGATTTATGAAAATTCCCAAAGTAGCAGTTGCTTTATCAGGAGGAGTTGATTCTGGAGTAGCCGCTAAGTTATTAGTAGATGAGGGCTATCAATGTAGTGGTTTTTATTTAAGATTTTGGAAAGAAGAAGGAAAAAATGATTTTGAAAATAAATGCTGCGATCTTAAAAGTTTAGAAGCGGCACGAAAAACTTGTTGGCAGTTGGGAATTCCATTTTATGTTTTGGATTTTGCCGAGGTTTTTAAAAAAAGAGTAGTTGAGTATTTTTTGGAAGAATATGCTAAAGGAAAAACTCCTAATCCTTGTGTGATGTGTAATAAATATATTAAGTTTGGGAGACTTTTAGAGTATATAAGAGGGTTAGGATTTGATTATTTAGCTACCGGCCATTATGCCCGGATAACTCGTAACTCGCAACCCGTAACAGAAAAAACCGTTAAATTGTTAGAGAGTTTAACAGTTAAAGGGTTACGTGTTAATTATCATTTATTACAGGCAAAAGATAAAGCTAAAGACCAAAGTTATTTTCTTTATAATTTAACCCAAAAACAATTAGCTCATATTTTGTTTCCGATAGGAGAATATACCAAAAAGCAGGTAAGAGCAATGGCCAAAAAATGGCAATTGCCAGTAGCAGAAAGACCAGAATCTCAAGAAGTTTGTTTTTTTTCCGAGTCTGATTATCGTCTTTTTTTGCGTCGCCAAATTCCAGAAAAAATTATCCCTGGGGAAGTAGTGGATAATAAAGGAGAGGTAATTGGTCGTCACTTCGGTCTTCCCCTTTATACGATTGGTCAACGTCATGGATTTGAAATAACCGTTAAAAAGAAATCTAAAAATAAAGGATTAATTCCTCCATTTTATGTGATAGGAAAGGATGTTAAAAAAAATCAATTAATAGTTGGTTTTGGTCAAGAAACAGAAAGAAAGCTCTTTAAATTAAAAAATGTTAATTTTATTATCGAAACAGATTTTTCTCCTTCTGAAAAATTTTGGATAAAAATAAGAAATCAGGGAGAATTACTGGAATGTCAGCTAAAAAAGGGAGGAGAAGAATGGGTGGAGGTTATTTTAAAAGAAGGTCAACGAGGAATTGCCCCTGGTCAGGCAGGAGTGATTTATAAAAAGTTTAAAGGTGAAGATTTTGAGGTGGTAGGGGGAGGGATAATTATTTGATTTTTAAAATAAAAGTTTTTTGGTATAATTTCTTAGTCGCTTAAATTTCAAATTTCAAATTTAAAATTTAAAATTTTTATTGGGACCGTAGCTCAGGGGTAGAGCAGTCGCCTCTTAAGCGATTGGTCGGAGGTTCAAATCCTCCCGGTCCCACTAAAAAATAATAATTGACACTCCTTTAAACTTTTGTTATTATTTAAATACCAAATGGGTTAAAAATTTGACCAGCGTTAAAATTTAAAGGGAAATAATCCCGACGCTGGTCGGGATTTTTTGTTCTTTGACAACCAAGAGGCGACAGGAAGCAAACTTTCAATTAAGAAAATTTTTTCTTGATTGAGAGTTTGATCCTGGCTCAGGATGAACGCTGGCGGCGTGCCTTAGGCATGCAAGTCGAGCGCTCCGACGTTAAGTCGGAGAGCGGCAGACGGGTGAGTAACGCGTAGGAACCTACCCCTTGGTGGCCGACGTTAAGTCGGCCTCCGACACCCCTCAGGGGGTCGTCGGAGGGGAATAGCCCGCCGAAAGGCGGGGTAATACCGCATAAGCCCCGACGTTTTGTCGGGGGAAAGGCCGTAACTGGCCGCCGAGGGAGGGGCCTGCGTCCTATCAGCTAGTTGGTAGGGTAATGGCCTACCAAGGCGATGACGGGTAGGGGCGCTGAGAGGCTGGACCCCCACAATGGCACTGAGACACGGGCCATACACCTACGGGTGGCAGCAACCGGGAATCGTGGACAATGGCCGAAAGGCTGATCCCGCAACGCCGCGTGGAGGATGAAGGCCTTCGGGTTGTAAACTCCTCAATCCCCTATGGGGAGGATGAAGGGCCTGCAAACTACGTGCCAGCAGCCGCGGTAATACGTAGGGCCCGAGCGTTATCCGGATTTACTGGGCGTAAAGAGTTCGTAGGCGGTCTGTCGCGTTTAGGGTCAAAGCCCTCAGCTTAACTGAGGAACGGCTCTAAATACGGACAGACTAGAGCCAGCGAGGGGAGACGGGAACTCCTGGTGGAGGGGTGAAATCCGTTGATATCAGGAGGAACACCGAGGGCGAAGGCACGTCTCTGGAGCTTGGCTGACGCTGAGGAACGAAAGCTAGGGGAGCGAAAGGGATTAGAGACCCCTGTAGTCCTAGCCGTAAACGATGTCCGCTAGCTATTCCCCCCTAAGGGGAGTGGCGAAGGTAACCCATTAAGCGGACCGCCTGGGGAGTACGGCCGCAAGGCTGAAACTCAAAGGAATTGACGGGGACCCGCACAACCAGGGGAGCATGTGGTTTAATTCGATACGAAGCGATGAACCTTACCTGGGCTTGACATGCTAGCGTTCTATTCCGACGAAAGTCGGAAAATCCGCAAGGAGGCTAGCACAGCTGCTGCATGGCTGTCGTCAGCTCGTGCCGTGAGGTGTTCCCTTAAGTGGGGAAACGAGCGCAACCCCCGCCTGATGTTAAATGTTCATCAGGGACTGCCCCGACGTCCGTCGGGGAGGAAGGAGGGGAAGACGTCAAGTCAGCATGGTGCTTATGCCCAGGGCGACACACATCCTACAATGGCGAAAAACAACGGGTTGCGACGCCGTAAGGCGGAGCTAATCCCTGAAATTTCGCCTCAGTTCGGATTGAGGGCTGAAACCCGCCCTCATGAAGCCGGACTTGGTAGTAATCGGAGGTCAGCAGACTCCGGTGAATACGTTCTCGGGTCTTGTACACACCGCCCGTCAAGCGAGCAAAGTCGAGGGTGGCCGAAGGCTCCCTTTTTGGGGGACGAAGCCAAACTCGGCGATGAGCGCTAAGTCGTAACAAGGTAGCCGTTCTGGAAGGAGCGGCTGGATCACCTCCTTTCTAGGAGAAAATTTTTTATAAATCCGCTTCCTGTCGCCTTTTGGTTGTCAAAGAAAAAGGGCGCGTAGCTCAGTTGGTTAGAGCGTTGTCCTGATAAGACAAAGGTCTCAGGTTCGAATCCTGACGCGCCCACCACCCCTTGACACTCTAAAATTTAATTGCTATACTTTATCCGTTTTCAGGAGTCGGCCAATCTCTATGAGAAAATTCTTAATTGAGCAAACTTTTATCTTTTTAAGGCAGTTTGTGGTATAGAAGAACTTTAAAATTATTTTAAAAGGCTGACTCCGGTCAGCCTTTTTTAATTTTGGGCCGATAGCTCAGTTGGTAGAGCAGTCGCCTTGCACGCGACAGGTCAGCGGTTCGAGCCCGCTTCGGTCCACTAAGCTCTTTGAAAAGTGAATAGAATGATCACAGCCGGTCTTTGCCGGGAATTAAAGCAGGCAATGGATGCCTAGGTTGAGGACGCCGAAGAAGGACGCTGCCGTCGGCGAAATCGTCGGGGAGGTGACAAGCAACCTGTGATCCGGCGGTCTCCGAATGGGGTAACCCCTCCGATGGAAACATCGGAGACTCCTCCGACATTAAGTCGGAGGGGGGGGAACTCGGGGAACGGAAACATCCAAGTACCCGGAGGAAAAGAAATCCGCCAGTCGGCGGAGATTCCGTAAGTAGCGGCGAGCGAAAGCGGAACAGCCCAAACCCCGACGTTACGTCGGGGGGTTGTAGGGCCCCAAATAAAGGGAGTCCAGCGGATAGCCGAACAATCTGGAATGGTTGACCAAAGAGAGTGAAAGTCTCGTAGGCGAAATCCAAAGGACCTCTTTGGGGTTCCTGAGTACCTCGACCCAAAGTTGAGGGAATCTGGGAGAGCTACCTCCCAAGGCTAAATACGTCCCAGACCGATAGGGCACCAGTACCGTGAGGGAAAGGTGAAAAGAACCCGTGAAAGGGAGTGAAATAGAACCTGAAATTGCCTGCTGACAAACAGAGAGAGCCCCGACGTTTCGTCGGGGTGATCTCGTGCCTATTGAAGAATGATCCGGCGAGTCTTCGGTAGCGGCAAGGCTAATCCGCTTTAGGCGGGGTAGCCGGAGCGAAAGCGAGTCCGAATAGGGCGTTTAGTCGCTACCGGAGGACCCGAAACCGAGCGAGCTAACCATGGGCAGGGTGAACTCCGACGAAAGTCGGAGGGAGGCCCGAACCCGTGTCTGTTGCAAGAGGCTGGGATGACCTGTGGTTAGAGGTAATATGCCAAGCGAGCTCGGAGATAGCTGGCTCTCCCCGAAATATATATAGGTATAGCGGTCAGTAAAACTTACCGGGGGTAGAGCTCTGGATGAAAGCGGGGACGCAAGTTCTCGTTTTCAACCAAACTCCGAATACCGGTAAGTATTTTCTGGCCAGTCAGTCCTGCCGGGCTAAGCTGGTGGGACGAGAGGGAAACAGCCCAGACTCCCGTCTAAGGCCTCTAAATGAATCCTCAGTGGTAAAGGAAGTGAAATTCCTCAGACACCCAGGAGGTTGGCTTAGAAGCAGCCATCCTTTAAAGAAAGCGTAACAGCTCACTGGCCGAGGAATTTCGCGCCGAAAATGATCGAGGCTAAGGATTCTGCCGAAGACGGAGCTCCCCGACGTTACGTCGGGGGGGGTAGGGGAGCGTTCCCAGGGCAGTGAAGTCTCGACGAGAGTCGGGATGGAGCGCTGGGAAGTGAGAATGCCGGAATGAGTAGCGTTATTGCCAGTGAAAACCTGGCAAGCCGGAAGCCCAAGGTTTCCTCAGCAACGTCAGTCGGCTGAGGGTTAGTCGAGCCTAAGGAAAATCCCCTTGGGGGAGTATCCGATGGATAACCGGTTAATATTCCGGTACCAGGGTTTTTTCATTATTACCAGGGGCCTGACGACAAAGGATAGCCCAAGCGGGGCGTTGAAGACGCTCACGTTCAATCAGCAAGCCAGTTTTCGGAGGAAAATCCCCGAAAACGACGGCGAGTTGAGATGAAAAGTCCTGAGGTTTTCCGAAGGGCAATTTGGGTGATTTCTTTGTCCGAGAAAAGGGTCGCTGGGAGAAAAAACTCTGCTCGTACCGCAAACCGACACTGGTGGGCTGGTCGAGAAGACCAAGGCTGACGGGATAAGGAGGCTCAAGGAACTCGGCAAAAAAGCTAGGCGTAAGGTCACGAGATGCCTTCCCCGACATCACGTCGGGGCGCAGCGAAAGATTGCTCTCCGACTGTTTAACAAAAACACAGGTCCCTGCAAAGCCGTAAGGCAAGGTATAGGGGCTGAAGTCTGCCCAACGCCGGAAGGTTAAACCCCTCTCTAAGGGGGGCTAAGCCCTGGCGAGTGGCTGCAGTAACTATAACTGTGATAATGTAGCGAAGTCCATTGTCGGGTGAGTTCCGACCCGTATGAAAGACCCAACGAGAGAGCAACTGTCTTGAGCCTTCACCCGGCGAAATTGAAATGGCTGTGAAGATGCGGCCTAGTGACTGCAGGACAAAAAGACCCCGTGGAGCTTTACTGCAGCTAGGTATTGGATTGGGCGGAAGAACTGTTGAGCGTAGGAGGGACCCCGACGTTACGTCGGGGGTCAATGAGACACCTCTCTTTCTTCTGTCTAATCCTTACCCAAGTCGTCCGGAGAAGACGACGGGGACAGTGCTTGGCAGGCAGTTTGGCTGGGGAAGCCCCTTGCTCAAAGGTAACGCAAGGGTCCAAAGGTCGGCTTAGCACGGATGGAAACCGTGCCGGACGTACAAAGGCATAAGCCGGCTTGACTGCGAGACCGACAGGTCAAGCAGGGGGGAAACCCGGGCTTAGTGATCCTCGGCTCCGCTGTAGCGGCGGACCGGGCTTAACGGATAAAAGCTACCCCGGGGATAACAGCGTGGTCGCGCCCGAGAGTCCATATCGACGGCGCGGTTCGCGACCTCGATGTCGGCTCACCGCGTCCTGGGGCTGGATAAGGTCCCAAGGGTTGGTCTGTTCGCCCATTAAAGCGGTACGCGAGCTGGGTTCAGAACGTCGTGAGACAGTTGGCCTGAAAAAGGCGACACCGAGCTGTCTCTCCCCTTCGACGTTCTTCGCTGTTATCCAATTTGGTCTTTTTGTCCTTAAAGAATAAGGGGATATAAATCTGGCTATATGCTGGAAACCCTTGATAAGAACAACCTACTAAGACTAAAATTAAATAGTCTTAGTGAAAATGGTTGTTCGTTCTCCCCGAAGGGAGAGCAAGGCAACCAGCAGGAAAGACTAACCTTGATGGCTAAATATGTTAAAAA
This sequence comes from Microgenomates group bacterium, assembly GCA_049720225.1. GTDB lineage: Bacteria > Patescibacteriota > Microgenomatia > PFEM01 > JBNASD01 > JBNASD01. The sequence goes on from JBNASD010000002.1 coordinate 106,430, forward strand.
TTACTGATGATTATTTAATAGGTTTTATTGAGGGAGAAGGGTCTTTTTATGTCGGAATTGTTCCCAGTAGGGAAACAAGAATTGGTTGGCAGGTTGTTTATTTTTTTAAAGTAAGTCAAAATCCTTCAGGAAAAGTAATTTTGGATTATCTTAAAAAAAGATTGGGGTGTGGTTATATTAAGCCTAATGATAAGAATGACCCTTCCGATAAAACTTTGGCTTTTGTGGTAAGAGATTTTAACGATTTGGTTAAGAAGGTTATTCCTTTCTTAGAAGGACGGTTAATTATTAAAAGGAAAGATTTTGAAAAATTTAAAAAAGTTTTGGAATTAGTAGGAAAAGGAGAACATCTTACCAAAGAAGGATTAACCAAAATTATTGATTTAGCTTATTCAATGAATTCGGGAAGAAGAAAAATTCCCAAAGAAAAAATTCTTTCTTTAATCCATCAAGGTTAGAATCCTCACAGACCATACGCCAGACTCCGGCTTTACGTCGGAGAAGATATGGTCGAAAGATATTTTTGTCGGCCTCTATCCGCAGTCACCGTTGGAGACCTGAGGGAAGCTGGCCACAGTACGAGAGGACCTGGCTGGGCGAATCCCTGGTGTTCCAGCTGTTGCCGTCAGGCGCAGCGCTGGGTAGCCACATTCGCGCAAGATAACCGCTGAAGGCATCTCAAGCGGGAAGCTTGCCCCAAGATTAGGTCTCCTAGGGCCCCCCAAGATTAGGGGGTTGATAGGCTGGCGGTGTAAGCTCCGTAAGGAGTTTAGCTGACCAGTCCTAATCGCCCGTTTTCCGTCAAAGACCGGCTTTCATTCTATTCACTTTTGAGAGAGCTTTTTGATATAATAAACTTTGGGTTGGTCTTTAAAGCGAAGCGGACCCACCTCTTTCCATTCCGAACAGAGTCGTGAAACGCTTCAGCGCCGACGATAGTAGTCCCGCAAGGGACGGCGAAAATAGGTCAAGGCCAACCCTCTTTTAATAAGAAAAGAAAAATTTTTTTTAAAGGAGGATCAATGAGTGAAAAGAAAAATAAATTCAGCCAAACCAAAAAAATCATCTTCTGAACCCCAGACAATGGAGGAATTATTAGCCTCCGTTAATTATCAATTTCCCACCTTAACCATTGGTCAAGAAGTTGAAGGAATTATTACCGAAAAAAATAAAGGAGGAATTTATATTGATATTGGCGGAAAACGAGAAGGAGTTGTTTTAAATAAAGAGATGAAGCTGTTGGCAGATTTTATTAAGGATTTGAAGGTAGGGGATAAGATAAAAGCAATTGTTGTTCAGCCAGAAAACGATAAAGGACAAACTCTTTTATCTTTGAAAAACGCGGTGTTGGATCAAGTTTGGCAGGAAATGGAAGAAAAATTAAAAACAGGAGAAACGGTTAAGGTTAAAGGTCTTCAGGTAAATAAAGGCGGTTTATTAGTCGAAATTAAAGGTCTTCAGGGGTTTATTCCAGTTTCTCAATTTTCTTCTTCTTATTTGGAAAAAATTGAAAAATTACCCGGAAAACAAATAGAAGTAAAAGTAATTGAGGTTGACAAAGAAAAAAACCGATTAGTTTTTTCCGAAAAGGCAGTTTCCGAGGCAGAAATCTTAGAACAACAAAAGAAAGTTTTAAAGAAAATTAAAAAAGAAAATTTAGTCGAGGGAGAGATAGTAAACATTATGCCCTTTGGTTATTTTGTTAAAGTTACCCTTCCGCAGGAAGATATAGTGCTTGATGGCTTTGTTCATATTTCAGAGATATCTTGGGAAAAAGTTGATGACCCGAGTAAATTTTATAAACAAGGAGAAAAATTAAAATTTAAAGTTTTGGGAGTGGATGAAAAAACCGGTCGCCTTAATCTTTCGATTAAACGACTTTTTCCTGATCCTTGGGAGGGAATTGAAAATAAATATCCTCCTGATGCCAAAGTAAAAGGAGTAATCACCAAAATTGCCCCCTTTGGTTTATTGGTTAATTTAGAACCGGGAATTGAAGGTTTAGTTCATATTTCTAAAATTCCGGTAGAAAAGAAATTTAAAGAAGGAGAAAAAATTGATTGTTTTGTTGAATTTCTAGACAAAGAGAATCGGCGTTTGAGTTTGGGTTTGGTTTTGACAGAAAAACCGATTGGTTATAAATAAGGTTTTAATGAATAAGAAAAAAACTATTTTTATTTGTCAAAATTGTGGCGCTCAATCCACTAAGTGGTTAGGAAAGTGTTTAGAATGTGGAGAATGGAATACTTTTGTTGAAACTAAATTAGAAACAAAAAAACCCTCTTTGACTACTTTTTCCCCTCCCGTTTCTCTTAAAGAAATTTCCTCTCAATTCAAAAAGCGAATTTCTACTCAAAATGAGGAGGTAGATCGGGTATTGGGAGGGGGATTGGTTCCTGGAAGTTTAATTTTGATTGCTGGAGAACCAGGGATTGGGAAAAGTACTCTACTTCTTCAATTAGCAGATAAATTAGGCGGTCTTTATGTATCGGGGGAAGAATCGCTTTCGCAAATTAAGATTCGGGCGGAAAGACTAGGAATTAAAGGAGAAAAGCTTTTATTTTTAGCAGAAACAGAAATTGAGGGAGTAGTGTCGGCGATTGAAAAACAAAAAGAGGGGATTGTCGTTATTGATTCAATTCAGACTCTTAAAAGCGAAGCCTTTCCTGGTTATCCAGGGTCAGTTGCCCAGGTTCGTGAATGTACAAATCGTTTACTCAAAATAGGAAAAAAAATTGATATACCAATATTTTTGGTTGGACATATTACTAAAGAAGGGGTGGTTGCCGGACCAAAAGTTTTAGAACATTTGGTAGATACGGTTTTATATTTAGAAGGAGAAAGGTTTGGCAATTTTCGTCTTTTAAAAGCAATTAAAAATCGTTTTGGACCAACTGATGAGGTAGGGATTTTAGAAATGACCACCGAGGGATTAAAAGAAGTAGTTAATCCCTCAGAAATATTTTTGTCAGAAACTCAAGAAAAAACTCCTGGTTCGGTAGTTTTTGCCACTATCGAGGGTACGCGTTGTCTTTTGGTAGAAATTCAAAGTTTGGTAGTGGCCAGTCAATTAGCAATTCCTCGGCGAGTAGGGCAGGGAGTAGATTACAATCGTTTACAAATGGTTTTGGCGGTTTTAACTAAAATTTTAAAACTTCCTTTAGGGGGATTTGATGTTTATGTTAATGTCACTGGGGGATTAAAAATTGAAGAACCAGCAGCTGATTTAGGAATTGCTTTAGCGGTTTATTCTTCTTTTAAAAATTTTCCTTTACCGGCAAAAACGGTCGTTTGGGGTGAATTAGGGTTATTAGGGGAATTAAGAAAAGTTTCCCAAGAAGAAAAGAGAAAAAAAGAAGCTTTACGATTAGGTTTTAAGAATGTCATCAGTCCTCAAAAATTTTCTTCCTTAAAAGAAATTATCCACACTCTTCGTTAAATTTCCTTGATTGGAGTTTTTAAAAGTAATTAGTTAAAGTTATCCACAAATTATTTTTTTGGTGGAAAATAGTTTAAATTAAGTTCAAAATGATTTTATTTAAAGTTATAAGATATTCAATTTTGAAGGCAAAATTTATTATAGGCTTGACAACGAGGATTTTTTTTGGTATAAAAAAGGGAAGAGCATTGCTATCGTTGGCCTGGAGAAACCGTGCCACGAATAGAAATGCCCTTCCAAAATGTTGGTTGACCAGGACAGGAGGCTCAACCAACTGATTTTTAAAATAGCACAAAAAAATTTTTTTGTCAACGGTTCTATTTTAAAAGGGGGGGTGGTATGTAGGGCAGGCGTACCACCTTCCCTTTTAGAATAGAGGAAAATTAACTCTTGACAAGGGGAAGAAACCTTGTTTTAATTAAAATAACTACATTATTTGGGAACTATCTATTTTTAAGTAATGAACCCCAGTTTTAGAATTTTTTATCTTTTTAAATAATTTTTATGCCAGGCAAGAAATCGTCTTCAAGTCAATTAGATTCCGATGTCGTCATTGATTTAGATAATTTAGTGGTTGCGTCGGAGGAAAAAGAGGAAAAACCCCAAAAAAAAGTTTTTGATGGGGTAATTGATGACCGAGTAATTCCCGATGCGGGTTTACCAACGGAATATAAAGAAGGGGTTTTGGATACTTCGCCTGAAGGACATGGTTATTTACGGCCTCATTTTACTCCTTCTTCTGAAGATGTTTATATTTCTTTATCGCAAATTCGGCGGTTTAACTTGCGACCAGGAGATGTGGTTGGGGGACAAGTAAGAGCGCCTAAAGAAAAAGAAAGATATTATGGACTTTTAAAGGTAGAAAAGGTTAACGGAATTCCCGTAGAAGAGTTAAAAGAAAGACCAAATTTTGAGGCATTAGTACCGATTTATCCTAACGAGCAAATTAAATTGACCACCGGACCAACACCGTTATCAACAAGAGTAATTGATTTAATTTCCCCAATCGGTAAGGGACAGCGAGGGTTAATTGTCTCGCCGCCAAAAGCAGGAAAAACTTGGCTTTTAAAAGATATTGCCAACGGAATTAGCCAAAATCATCCGGAGATTCATTTAATGGCGGTTTTGGTGGGAGAAAGACCGGAGGAGGTAACAGATATTTCTCGTTCCATTAAAGGAGAGGTAGTCGCTTCTAATTTTGATGAACCGCCGGAACACCAAACAAGGGCGGCCGAGATTGCTTTAGAGAGAGCCAAACGGTTAGTAGAATTAGGAAAAGACGTGGTAATCCTTTTAGATTCAATTACCCGATTAGCGCGGGCTTATAATCTTTCCATTCCTACGTCGGGGAGGACTTTAACCGGTGGTTTTGATCCGGCGGCGTTGTGGCCACCCAAACGGTTTTTTGGAGCGGCACGCAATATTGAGAACGGCGGTTCGTTAACCATTATTGGTACTTGTTTAATTGAGACTGGCTCGAAAATGGATGATTTAATTTACGAAGAATTTAAAGGAACAGGTAATATGGAGCTTCATTTAGTGAGAAATTTAGCAGAAAGAAGAATTTTTCCGGCAATTGATATTCAGCGGTCAGGGACTCGTCAAGAGGAGTTGCTTTATGATAAAAAGATTTACCCAAAAATTATTACCATGCGAAGAATGCTTGATATGTTAAGCCCAGAGGAAAGAACAGAGATTTTCTTAGAAAGACTAAGAAAAACAAAAACCAATCAAGAATTTTTGGAATCTTTAAATCCTAATAGTGCTAAATAAAATTTTTTTTATTAAATGGAAGAAAATAACCAGAAGTTTCTTAAGAAGGTTTTATTTGGTCTTTTTTCGTTGATAATCTTAAGTGCGGTTGCTCTTTTGCTTCCTTATTATCTTATACTAAATAATCAATCTTTAGAAACAAGAACTAAGGCAGCGGGGAATATTGAATCTTATCTTCCTCCACCACCGCAAAAAATACCGGTTTTAGTTTTAAAATTTTTTCCCTTGGACTCTACGGGAACTAGACTTGATTATAAAGAAACAAACCTCTATGTTACTCTAGAAGAAATTAGAGAAAAAATAAGAAGATTAAATGCTCAATTAATAGAATCGTTAAATAAAGGTTCTATTTATCATGGTTATAAAAATCCCAATGGTCAACCAATTTTAAATTATGAAATTATTGAAGAAAAAGAATTTTTAACATTTGTTCCGGCAGAAAATGAAGCTTATAAAATAGTTGATCGCAACATAGAAACAGGAAAATGGGGTCCTTCACCTCCATTTATTGGAGATTATTTTATAATTGATGCAGGCGAAGAACAAACCTTTAATAGAATTTTTTTGTATTTTTATGATGATAATGGACCTAAAGAATTTCATATTGATGTATCTTCTACCGGAAGGTTTCAAGGAGAGGAAATTAGGGTAGTTAATGAAAAGAATGCTTTAGTTAACGCTCCCCCTTATACCTCTCATTTTGCTCTTGAATATTTTTTTCCTTATGTTTCTGGACGATATATTAAATTTACTATTGATAAATATCGGGATGATAATCCCGAAGGATATACCAAACAAACGAATTTATATGAAATTAACCTTTTTTTAGATGATAATTATATTGATCTTTCTCAAGCAATAATTTACAGCCAAGAAGGGTTTAAAAAACCCACTACCCCCGATCATTATAAAATTTTTACTAAATTATTAAATCCCCCAGAGGGTTTTTGTAATTATATTGAGAGTAAAGGAATAAAAGAAATTTGGATTTGGATGTATCACAACGATTGGGTCGGACCAATTGAGTTTTCCGTAGTAGGAAAAGATAAAGAGGGAAGGGTACATAAAATTAGTTATTTTGATATAAATTTTCCAATTTGCAATAAAAGTTATGCTGTTTTTGATTATAATTACCAAGGAGGTTTAGGTGATTTGTTAGAAGATCATGCTCATCGAATTGAAGAAACTTTAAATTATTTTGACGGCAGACACTTAACTCCTCCTGATCAATGGCAGAATTTACTTTTTTGGGGAAATTTTGTTGGAAGTGATATTTCTCATAAAATTATTAAACCAGGATGTGGTTGGACTCATAGACCTCCAAATGGGGAAAGTGACTATGATTGGCGTAACGAAAGGGAAGTACTTTCTGATTGCGAGAATTGGCGACCTGATGGGAAAGGAGAGAAAAAACTGGTAAGTTGTCATACTTGGTATGGACCAGTTTGTGAAGATGATGGGGGAACAAAATTTAAAATTTGGTGGATGCAAAATATTCCTTCAGTTTGGTGGGTCTATATAGGAAATTTTGATTTGGCGATAAATGAGAGTCGTGATGAAAATGGAAATTTAAAATTAGTGAATCCTCTCCCTTATTTACCGACGCCGACTCCAACTTTGACTCCTACCCCTACTCCTTCTTATCTTACCTTAGAATTTACTAACGGTACGGTGGAAAGAGAAGTGCAAACTTATTACCAAAACAGTTGGTATTTTGGTGGTAATCAATATA
>JBNASD010000003.1:0-70093 GCA_049720225.1 Microgenomates group bacterium
TTCAGGGAAAGAAACTGATGGTACTTGTTGGGTAGAGCTTTCTTGGAAACCTGTTTCTAATGCCACTTCCTACAAAATCTATCGCAATAATTCTAATCCCAAAACTACCACCCAAACTACTTATCGTTGGCGTTGGCTATCTTGTAACAATACCTCTTTATACAAAGTTAATCCCTTAGCTTCAGGCTGTGAAGAGACTCAATGTCCAGAGATTCCAATTCAAACTGTGCGCTAAAACTTTAAGGCGCCAATTCTTCCCATAAAGAAGCTCGCCTCCATAAAGAAGAATTAAGATTTAAAAAAAGCTTTGGTTGATAAACAAATTTCTCTGCTGGCGTAGTTTTGTTTCTTTGGGTTCCTAAATCACGGGTTAAACGGAAGTATTTAGCGATTACTCCTCCGTTGACGATTAATTGTTGGGAGCTAGGTGTTCCTTCATTAAAATCATTAGCGGAATACTCATTCTCTACTGAAGAATAAAATCCCTCGTTAGTAATAAAAAATCCTGATAAAGAGGAAATATCTTTTGAAATTCCTATTCCTTCGGAGGCTACTATCACCAAACTTCCGCCATTATTGATATCAACAGTAATTGGTTGATTAATTAAAAGTTTCCCTTCAACAAGAATAACTATCTTTCGTGTTCCAATATTCAAAGACTCTCCTAATTTTAAATTTCCCCTAAAACCAAAAATATCTTTATCGGAAGAAAGATTTTCTTGAAAAATTTCTTCTAGTTCTTCAAAAGAAGAAACTTCGGTAATCTTTTTAAAATAATCAAAATCAAACCAATTAACAAAGGTAGTATTGGCTAACCAACCTAAAGAAGAAACACTTCCCAAACCAAAAATCACTTCTTCTCCTCCGTAAGAAACTATCCCCGGATAACCTCCCAACCCCTCTAAGGAAAAGAAGTTTCCTGAGGGCATAAAGGAAATAATTTCATTTTGGGTATGAACTGCTCCTTCTTGGGTTTGAAACCAAGTTTTTTGACAGCTTGGATCTTCTACACATTGAGTATTAAAATCGCATTGACCCTGGGTGGGATCGCCGTTATAGTAACAGTATTGAACTTGACAAATTTCGTTGGGGACACAATCGCAATCACCACAGGAAAGATTTTGCCAATTACCACAAACACATGCAGGGGTAACACTTGGAGAAACAGAAGGAGGAGCTGGCACATTATTAATTTGATCACTACAATTTAGAGGATCACAACCTGCTTTTATTGGTCTTACTTCATAAATTACCTTACTTCCTGGCGGAAAGCCTTCGCCATTATTGTCAGCAGTATACGAAGTAACATTTCTTCCTACCGTAGCTAAATATCGGGGAAAACATTCACCAGAAGAATCTGTTTGACATAAATAAATTTCATATCTATCTTCATAATTAACGTCACTCCATCTAATTGCTTTATTGTAATTTCCGTCACGTCGGGGAACATCGTCATCGGTTACCAACGAAGGACACAAAGGACATATATCTTGTTTGCAAATATAAATTTTCCTTGTTTTATTAGTTTTATCTTTTAATAAATCCCGCCAGTAAATCCAACCTCCTCCGGCTTTATTATCAACCTTACAGTATAATCGGTAAGAATTACCATCAATCACCGAAGGAAAAGAAGAAAAATAAACAGTTAACCAATTTTGCCCTAAAGAAAATGGACCATCATTGGGTAAACTTTCTCCTAAATTTAATGTACCGGTTTGGTCGGTAATTTTACAGGTTAAAACTTTATTTCCTTTAGCAACGTCTCGATCTAATTCTCCCAAAATTTCTACCCTGTCAATGTAACCAGTTTTATTGGCGATAAAATTTGCGTATTGATTTTCGTTATAAGAATCAATTAAGGCAGTACCGGTATTATGATCAAGTTGTTGCAAAGATAAAGGGCAAATATAGGCGGGAGTGGGAGTAGGAGTTGCTATCCCTCCACCGCCCTGTGATCCTCCACAAACGGTATCGGAAAATTTATAAAAAATTGTAAATCCACCGAATTCTACAGAAGTAATTACAAGACTAGATCCAATAGGCGGTGGTTTTTGAGAATTTATAGTTTTTAGTGCTCTAAAAGTACCGTTGGTTGTTGGATATAACGTAATAGGATTATAATAACATCTGCCTTCATTTAAAGAAAATGGAGCACAATAATTATTCAAACAAAAAAGATAATTATCGCAACTTCCTCCACCATTAATTATCCCTCTAATTTCTGGGCCGGAGGGATATTGATAAAACCATCCATATCGAGCGTTTGTATAAACAAGATTACACCCCGAAGAGTTTAAGCATCCTGAGTTTAAATAGTTAGGGTAATCTTCGTCGCTTTTTTTGTATTCTGGTCTTTTTTCTTCACAATAATGAATTTTACCATCCCCTACATATCGATACATCACATTTGCCCAACACTCTCCACACCCAATAGGAGCAGTAAATTTAGCAAAAAAACGAATTCCTCCATTCCAAATTTCTCTCTTCGAAGAAGAAGCAGGAATCCAGCTTGAATTGCCTAATTTAAAAAGAGGTTGCTCCCGAAGGTATTCCTCTTTAATCCAAAATTCTATAGTAGTATCAGCTTTTTCAATTAAGAAATTAAAATGTTGCAAAACAGAACCACGTTCTCCCGAAATAGCATAATATAAAGAACTATAAGTATGCATATTTCCTACTTTTACTCCATCAACATAACATTCTATATAAGCAAACGTTTTCGAAGGAAAAAAAAGAAGAACTAAAAATAAAAATAACAGAGAAAAAGAAAAGAAAATTAATTTCTTCACTTTAACTTAAGATTAAATTAATTTAAGGGTATTGTCAAGAGAAAAAGTTGCAAGAATTTTTTTCTTTATGTTATTCTTAAAAAAATGAAGAAAAAAATTTTTTTAATAATCTTGCCCCAACTATTCCTCTTAATTTTCTTTCCTTCTTTAATATTTGCTGATGAATGTCCTTCGCGGTCAATAGGAGACATTAATTGTGATAGAGAAACAAATCAACAAGATTTGGAGTATCTTTTAAACCTCTGGAATTATTTAGGAGAAATCCCAGGAGTTTCTTTAGGAGATATTAATAATGATAATAAGGTAGAAGAAAAAGATCTCCATATTCTGCTTTTTAATTGGTTAAGAACTTTTGCGCCAACCTCTACCCCAACCCTTACTCCTACTCCATCAGCTTCTCCTACTCTTACCCCTCCTCCTACGACTAATTGTCCCTCTGTCTGCCCAGAAATTATTTTCTATAGTTCAGGAATTGAAGGTGATCAACAAACCTGCTATGTAAAATTAGTTTGGAATCCCTCTCCTTCTGCCACCGTTTATCGAGTTTATCGAAATGCGGTTTATAAAGAAACAACTAATAATCACTATACCTGGCACTTTGTTCCTTGTAACAATAATTCATTATATAAAGTCCAGCCCACTGCTCCTAATTGCCAAGAAATTTCCTGTTCGCCAGTAGCGGTAAGAACCCCTCCTCTTCCCAATCAATAAAATATCAGCATTTTTAAAGTAATTATTGACAGGGTTGGAAATTTACCATTAAAATAGTTTATAAAATGCTTAAAAGAAAAGATTTTTTTCTTTTTTTTCTTATTTCTTCTTTAGGATTAATTTTAATTATTTCCAATTTTTTTCTCCAAGAAAAACCATCATTTTTTTCCAAAGCTCAAGAATTTTCTTCGGCCACTATCACTTTTCAGCAAGGAGTCAATAATTATCAAGGAACAACCAGTAGTTATATTTTTTCTTGGTATCCTGATAAAAATTTCCAATCAGAAAATAAAAATTTAATCTACACTACCTCCGCTTTTACTTTAATAAGATTTGATCTCTCTTCTCTTCCTCAAAATGCTAAAATTGACAACGCTGCTTTAACTTTATGCGCCGTTAGTAAATATGGTTCCTCAACCTCCCCGTTAAGTATAAAAGTGTTCCCACTGATAAGATCTTGGAATCCTAAAACAGTTACTTGGTTTCAGGCAGACATTTACCAGGAATGGACAAAACCAGGGGCTCAAGATCCAATTCAAGACCGAAAAAATAATTATGTTGCTAATTTGGGTATTAACAACGTAGGTTGCTATAACTTTCCTCTCACTTCTATAGTTCAAAGATGGGTCGCTTATCCTCAAACTAATAAGGGGATTATTTTAGCCTCTTTAGAAGGGGCGGGAGTTGGTTATTTTTTTGCCGATGAAAGTTATCCTACTGTCTCCAGCCGACCAAAACTCACTATTTCTTATACTCTTTCTCCAACCAATAATCTTCCTCCTTATGTCAGTTTTACTTCTCCTTCTTCTGAACAATTTATCACCGATCCTTTCGCTTTAGAGGTAATCACTCAAGACGACAAAGGAATTTCCCGAGTGGAATATTATTTAGATGGCAATAAAATTACTTCTTTAACTAATCCTCCTTATATTTTTTCTCTTGTTCCTGGACATTATTCTTTGGGGACTCATCTTCTTACGGCAAAAGTTTTTGATGATATTGGACAACAAGATGAGGATAATCGTTTAGTTAATTTTTATCAAAAAGATGATGGAGTAATTACCTTAGCCCAAATTTCTGATAACCATCTTGAAAGTAGTTCTTTATATCCTCAAAGATTAACTCAGGTTCTTCAAGAAATAAAAGACGTGATCAAACCAGCCTTAATTATTGATACCGGTGATTTAGTTACCACTCCCTCTACCGCTAATTATCAGCTTTATAGTAACATTATAAATAATTTAAATTTGAAAATCCCCCTCAAAATTATTCCCGGCAATCATGATCTTACTGACGGCGGAGCCAGTTTAAAAAATGCCCTTAGCGCCGCAAAAGAAAAATTCTTTTTAGACATCGAAAATTATCGTCTTTTAGGAATTGGCTGTTACAAAATTGCTCAATATCAAAATTGGGCGGAAAATCTTTTAAAAGAAAATAAAAAGGAAATAATTTTTTCTCATTATCCCGTCGTCCTTCCTCCTGATAAAGCTTCCAATTCTTTATATCAGATGTCTCCCTCAGAAAAAACCGCTTTAATTTATTTATTTAGAAATTTTTCTCCTCTTTTTTATTTCTCCGGTCATGTCCATGAAAGATTTCTTTTAGAAGAACCAGAAACTTTAGTTCCTAACTTAAGTGTGTTAGCCACTACTCAAAAATCTGGTTACGAAATTATTACTTTAGATAATGGCATAATTTCTAGTAATGTTACCTATATTAATGAAAGTCCCCGCTGGCCAGTAGTTGTTATTACCTCTCCTCAATCATTTTATGGGTTAAATAACCAAAAAATTATCTCGGGAATAGTGAAAATAAGAGCCAAAATATTTGATCCTAATCCCATAAATACTGTTGAGTACAAAATAGATTCTGAAAATTGGATAAGAATGGAAAAGAAAGGATTTTCAGTTTACGAAAAAGAATGGGATACCGCTGGTTATCCAGGCGTTCATACTCTTTATGTCAAAGCTATTAATTCATTGGGAAACCAAAAAATAACTCAAATCAAGGTTAATGTTTCCTCCTCTGTTCCTTCACCTACACCTCCTTCCCCTCTACCTACAGTTACCCCCTCACCTTCTTTACCTACCAATACCCCTACACTCCTTCCTACCAACACTCCTACTCCTACTCCCACACCTTCTTCTTCCTCTTGTCCTTCTTCTTGTCCCCAAATTACTTCTTATTCTTCAGGGAAAGAAACTGATGGTACTTGTTGGGTAGAGCTTTCTTGGAAACCTGTTCCTAATGCCACTTCCTACAAAATTGTTAGAAATAGTTCTACTTACAAAACTACCACCCAAACTACTTATCGTTGGCGTTGGTTACCTTGCAACAATACCTCTTTATACAAAGTTAATCCCTTAGCTTTAGGATGCCAAGAAATTCAATGTCAAGAAGTGGCGATTAAGACTCCATAAAAAAATGCAATTATTAAAAATTTTAATTTTTACTTTCTTGTTTTTTTTCCTATTTGAAAGAAAAGCATTATCAGTCAACATTAATATTGATCCAAAAATTATTAAAAATGAACATTTCCATCAACTTTTAGGAAATTATATCAATCTTACCACCGGAAGTTTTTTTCAAGATTTCAACAATCAGGAATTTATTAATAGTGCTAAACAAATTATTCCCCAAGCGGGTGAGCCTCCGGTAATGCGCCTTTATTGGGACCTTACTAATAGCCAAATAATCCAAATTATTAATTTTTGTAAAGAAGTAAATTGTGATCCTATGTTTGCTTTTTCCGATAATCTTAATCTTAATGACCCACAAATAAGAGAACAAATAAAAGTGAAAATAAGATTTATTAAAAATTCATGCGAAACAATTTTTGAAGATAATAACCATTGTCTTCATTGGGATATAGGAAATGAACCTTCAAAAGAATGCTATAAAATCCAACAAGTAGCTTCTTTATTATCCAAAATTATTTCCTTTAATTAAAGAAGAAATTCCTAACGCTATTATTCATGCTTTAGAACTTTACCATTACCCTTTAACAGTTAATCAACAAACTTCTCCTTGTAAGGAGAAATGTCCTAATTATGATATCGGACAATGTATCATAAAACTCCTTAATGAAATTAATCCTAATGCAAAAATTGATGTAGTGGCTACTCATTGGTATCCTTACATTTCTTCTCAAATAAGTTCAATTACAGGAACAAGTATTCTTACTTGGGAAGGGATTGATCCCTCTAATAAAAGACAGAAAATGCTTTATCCCTATGAACTAACTAACTCCAGTACTGGCATTGTAAGTTATACTAAAAACTATTCTAACACCGAAAATGCGGTAGTAGGAATCGGTGAATTTAGTACCGTTGGTTTAACAAACAATATTCCTTCGCTTCAGAAAAATAATGTCACATGGGGAGCAGCTTTTTGGACAATGGATGTAATAGGAATTATGGCCGAGGCGGGAATCAAATATGCTCAGAAACATATCTTAAATGGCAAAATAATCCCCGGTGTTCTTTCTACTTATACTTTTCCTACAATTGGCTTCCAAGGAGAAAGATTACCTCTCTCTTACGCTTATGAACTTTACGCTAAATATTTTGGTAATAAAATAGTTCACTCTTATTCAGATCAACCACAATTATTAAATGTTCACGCTTCCCTGGATGATTGGAAAAGATTAAAAGTCCTCCTTATTAATAAAACAGGAAACAATCAAAATGTAATTTTAAACATAAACAATTTTCTTCATAAAAATTTAGTCATTTTTCATTCCTTAACTATTCCCAATAGAGATAATTTTGAAAGGCTCTCTTTAGATGAAAGAGGAATAGCAAAAATCACCACTTATGATAGAACTATCGAAAGAAATCTTAGTTTTTCTATAACTCCTTTCACCGCCACTATAATTACCTTTTTCCCGGATTGTGCAGATTATAATAAAGGTAATCTTAATTGCGATGAAAAAATAGACTCAATCGATATTAATATCGCAATTAATTCATGGCTAGAAAAGTTTTATAACTTAAATCAGGATTCAATCAATGATGAAGAAGATTTAACTATTATTCTCAAAAATTTTTGATAAAAAAAATAAAAATCAACGGTCTAAAAAAACTAACCAAACAAACTTTAATAAATTTATTTGCCTTCTCCACCTCCACGGCTGTATCAAAAGCCTAAATAACCACTCAAACCCTATCTTTCTAATAAAAAGTGGTGCACGAGGAACAAAACCAGTTAAAAAGTCTAATGCCCCCCCTACCCCCATTGCCAACAAAATGTCGTTTTTTGGCAAATTTTTCTTAATCCACTCCTCTTGTTTTCCCATTCCTTGACAGGCAAAAACAATATCCCATTTTTGTTTTTGCCAATTGGGAGTTTCCTCTAAAGAAAAAATTTTTGCTCCTTTAAATTTTTCCTGCAAAATTTTAATCTGTCGCCTTCTTTCCTCTCCTGAATCATCATGATTTCTTGCTCCCACCACTCCTATTTGCCATCGATAAGTTTGCCCTAACCTTAATAAATCTTCCACCAAATCCGCACCGGCTATCCGCTCCGGTAATGAATAAGAAGTTTTTCCTCGCCATTTTAAATACCGAGAAGCCCAAACCAAGCCTATTCCATCCGCCACCGCCATATCCGCTAAGTTAAGAATTTCTTTAAATCTTTTATTTTCTTGGGCATAAACCACAAACTCGGGATTAACGGTTACTAAAAAAGTTTTTTTCCCTCTTTTAATTCCTTCTTCAAGGTAATTTAGCACTTCATTATATCGATTGCTATTTAAATTAATTCCTAAGATTTTTACTATTTTTCTATCCTTTTTATTCATATTTTTTTGAAAAATTTTAATATTTTAAACAGTTTAAACTCGAAAAAATTGACTTAAAAACGATTTACGCTCAAAAAGTTGGTCTTTTTTTTCTATTTTTTAATCTTATAATATTTTATTATAGGTTTTAATTTTGTAAAAGTTTTAAATTAAAAACGGTCTAAAAAGGGCTTTAAAATATAGGGTTTATTTTCAATACCCATGTTTTTCAAATTTAAAATATTTTGAGTAAAAAAAATAATCAAAAAAAGGCCCTTTAAGTATTAAAAAAATTATTAAAGAACAAAAAATTTAATTTAAATTTTTTTATAAAAATATAGGATTAAAAATTTTCTAATTTTCTTTTTAATTTTTTATTTTTTAACTTAATTTTTTTAAAAAAATATAGGATTTATTTATTTTTAATCACCTGACGATAAAAATCCAAATTTTCTAAAATAATACCAATCCCTTTAATGACACAATAAAGTGGTTCTTCGGCAACATGAACGGGTACGCCAATTTCTTCGGTAATCAACTTATCAAACCCTCGAAGCAAACTTGTTCCTCCAGCAAAAAAAATTCCTTTATCAATAATATCGGCTGATAACTCGGGAGGGGTTTCTTCTAAAACATCTTTAATTACCCCAATAATTTGGTTTAAGACTGGCCGAATTGCTTCGGTAATTTCAGTCGAAGTAATTTCAATCAACTTAGGCAAACCACTAATTGAATCTCTTCCTTTAACCTCCATTACCTCTTCCTTTACTACCGGTAAGGCGGAACCAATTTTTAACTTGATTTCCTCCGCGGTTTGCTCGCCAATAATTAAAGAATGTTTTTTTCTTAACCAGCTGGCAATTGCCTCATCAATTCGGTTGCCGGCAATTCGTACCGAACGACTGACAACCACTCCTCCTAAAGAAATTACCGCTGCCTCTGTTGCTCCCCCACCGCTATCAACAATCATACTTCCTGAGGGAACATCAATAGTAATTCCTGCTCCCAATGCCGCCGCCAAGGGTTCGTCTACTAGCCACGCGGTCCGTGCTCCTGCCGATAAGGTGGCATCTAAAACTGCTCTTCTTTCAACCTGTGTACTTCCTGCCGGGGCACAAATCATCACCTCAGGACGTAAAAAAAAGCTTTTCCCAATCGCTTTTTCCAAAAAATAGCTCAAAATTGCCTCCGTAATTTTATAATCAGCAATCACCCCATCGCGCATTGGTCGCGAAGCGATAATTGTTTCTGGTGTTCGGCCAATCATCTGTTTTGCTTCCTCTCCCACTGCCAATACCTCTCCTGTTTCTGTGGAGACCGCTACCACTGTTGGCTCGTTTAAAACTATTCCTTTTCCCTCTACCCAAACTAACGAGTTAGCGGTCCCTAAATCAATGCCAATTTTTGGTCCCAATGAAGAAAAAAATTGCTTAAAATTTTTGAGGTTGATATTTTTTAACATATTTTGATCGATTTATTTTAAACTTCTTTTCTTCTTTGATAATAACACTTTTTAGAAAATACAATCAACCGTTGCTCAATAAGTATTATTATGATATGATAATCTTAAAATGAAAGAAAAAAAGTTTCGCCTTTTTTTATTTTTGATCGCTTTTATTTTTATTATTAGTGGCGCTTTTTTGGCAAGTTTAATTGCCCGTGGATACCGCCCTGATTTTTCTAAAGGAGGA
The DNA here is from genome assembly GCA_049720225.1 of Microgenomates group bacterium. Classification (GTDB taxonomy): domain Bacteria; phylum Patescibacteriota; class Microgenomatia; order PFEM01; family JBNASD01; genus JBNASD01. The sequence continues at coordinate 9,972 of JBNASD010000003.1, forward strand.
ATTTTACCAACCGGGATTTTGGTGACTACTTCTACTCCCGATGGCGCTCAAGTTTATATTGACGGAAAATTAAAAACCGCCACCAATAATACGATTAATCTTTCTCCTGGAAAATACGAAGTAGAAATTCGCAAAGACGGTTTTTATCCTTGGAAAAAGACTTTAGAAATTAGAAAAGAGTTGGTCACTAAAACTGATGCCCTTCTTTTCCCTACTTTTCCTGATTTAAAAGCCTTGACCTTTACCGGCGCCCAAAATCCGCTTTTATCTCCTGATGGCACTAAAGTAGTTTATAGTGTCAGTACTTCCTCCGCTGTTCTTAGCAAGCAAGGACTTTGGGTGCTAGATTTAATCGACCGTCCTTTAGGTTTAAATCGAGAACCAAGACAAATTGCTGTTAGCAGTGGAAAATATGACTTTGCTAAATCACAATATCGCTGGTCTCCTGATTCAAAACAAATCTTGGTTAGTTTTGAATTTCCTCAAGGAAAAAAACTTCCTCCTAAAAAAGAAAACTTTCTTTTAGATTCGGAAAGATTAACTCCCCCTTCAGAGCTTCAAGATATTACCCCTACTTTAAATCTTCTTCTTGCCAGCTGGCAAATTGAGGAAAAAACAAAAAAGGACTCTCAATTAGCCAAATTACCACCAAAACTTAAAGAAATTATTACCGATAAAACCAAAGAGATTATTTTTTCTCCTGATGAAAAAAAGATTTTGTATACCGCCACCGCTTCTGCTTCTTTACCTGAGGGAATTATCCCTCCTCCGCCAGCTCCCAGTACCCAAAAGGAGGAAAGAGAAATTAAGCCCGGAAGAATTTATGTTTATGATTTAAAAGAAGATAAAAATTTCTTTATTACCGAAGAAACCTCACAAAAAACAGTTTCTTGGTTTCCCACATCAAAACATATCTTTATAGTTCAAAATGATAAAATAATAGTCAAGGAGTATGATGGAACTAACGAGACGGTAATTTATAGTGGCTATTTTATTGATAGCTTTGCTTTTCCTTTTCCCTCAGGAAATAAAATTCTTCTTCTTACCAACATCAGTAAAGATACCCCTCCTAATCTTTATGCTTTAATTTTAAGATAAATTACTTTTCGAAGCGCTTATTTTACTGGTTCACCGCATTTTATACAACCAACAAATCCATCACCACTTGCATCTTGGGGTTCTTCTTCCTTAGGATTTACTGGCTCTCGCGATCCAGAAACCCAACCGATTTCATGATCACATTTGCCGGCAGAAATTTCTGGTCGCCTTTCTGAAGAAGCCATTTTCTCACCTCCTTTCTGGAGGGAGAAACCCTTCTTAGTTTAAAACCAAAAATTTTTTTCTGTCAAGAGGAAATATGGTAAAATAATTTATTCCCGTCCCCATAGCTTAACGGATAAAGCAAGGGTTTCCTAAACCCTTGATGGAGGTTCAATTCCTCCTGGGGACACCACGGAGCGTAGTTCACCGGTAGAACGCTCGGTTCGGGACCGAGAGGCACTGGGTTCAACTCCCAGCGCTCCGACTAAAATTAATTTTTAAATTACTTTCCTTAATCTATAAAAATTTGTTTTTGTAAATAAGGGTAGATTATTTTCTTTTAATTTTTCCTCTGGTTTTAATCTTTCCTTTGGTATTAAATTTTGGAGGCTTCCTTTTCTTTTTGTTTTTATAATTATTTCTTCCCTTATTAGATCAATAATCATAAAAACAAAATCTTTCTTTTTTTCATCATAACCAATTAAAAAAATATTATCTCCTTCTAAATCGCCAATATCAGGAACTCTTCTTCTAAGGCTTTCAATTAAATTTTTAACCGATTCTATTAAAGATTTTAAAAAAGCGCTATAATTACCGGCAAAGTATTTATTAGATAGTTCTAATAAAAAACCTTCGTAGGGAAATTCCTTTTTCTCTTTTTCTTTCTGGGTTGGTTTTTTTCCTTCCCTTGTTAAAAACTCAAATATTTCTGAAATAGTTGGTTTGTTGATTCTCTCCATAAATTGAAATTCTTGAATCTCGTCATCTTTCGGATTTCTTCTTACAATAAATCCATAAAATTCTGGCGTTAGAATACCATCCTCATTTAATCTTTTAAACAACCCCAAACAATCAATAAGGGACATTTTTTGGATTACTTTTTTTCCGCTTCTTCCTATTATTTGATCAGCAGTAACAAAATCCTCTTCTTTAGTGATTTTCTCCGCCATTTCTCTTAACCAAAACATGCTCCTCCTTGTCACTTTTATCGCTACTTCCCCAAGAGAAGTATTAAATTGAAACAATTCAGAAAACCCTCCTTCTCCTATTTTTTTCATTTGATTTAATCTTTGTGGATTTCTCACTAATTCTTCTGCTGATTCTTTTAATTCTCTCCCCCTCTGAGTAAAAAAGCGATATTCATCATTTAAAGGATCAAAAATTAAAATACTTCCATCTTCATAAGAATAAACGTTTTCTCCCAATGAAGTTTCTTCTTGATGTGTTAAGGGAGAACCAAAAATATTTTCTTTACCTTTATTTTTATCTAAAAATTCGATAAGCGGGGGAATTTGGCTTTTTGTTTCTTCCTTTACTTCTTCTTTCATCTTTGAAATTATTTTTTATAAAAAAATTTTACCCCAATTTTTACTGGGCTTCCAAAAACGCTTTATAACCTTCAAAAGCACAATAGATATCCCCCTTATGGGCGACTTCAAAAGGAGCGTGCATATTTAAAAGGGCTACCCCGGCATCAATTACCTCAATGTTATGCCGAGCAAAAAACATTCCCACTGTTCCTCCACCCCGCAAATCAACTTTACCAATTCCCGCCGCTGGTTGCCAAATTACTCCTGCCTGATTTAAAACCTTTCTTATCCAAGCGGTATATTCGGCGGAAGCCTCGGAAACATAAGCTTTTCCTTTGCCACCAGTATGTTTTTCTACCACCAAACCCGCTCCTAAACGAGGTGCGGTTATCGGATCAGAAACCTCTTTAAAATTAGGATCTAAAGCGGCGGTAACATCAGCAGAAATCGCTTTAGAAACTGCCAACATATCTCGTAAATCATTTTCGGTAGCTTTAGGATTTTCTGCGGTCAACAATGAAGCTAAAAAGTCTTTTATAAAAGAAGAAGTCGCACCAGTTACTCCTTCGCTACCAATTTCCTCTCGGTCTAAAAGAATTAAAACGGTAGTATAAGAGGGATTATCAACCGCCAAAAACGCCTGCCAAGCGGTATAAGCACAAACCCGGTCGTCTTGACCATAGCCAACAACCAAACTTTTATCCCACCCTCCGTCACGAGCTTCTCCTGCCGGTACAATTTCTAAATCCGCCGAAAATATATCTTCCTCTATCAAACCATAACAGTCATTTAAAATTTTAAGGATTTTTTGCTTCACTAAATCTTTTTCCTCTTTTTTACCCTTTTCTTTCTCCTCCCATGCGCCAACCAGCAAATTTAAGTTTTCTCCTTCAATTGCTTCCGCTAGTTTTTTCTCTAACTGTTTTTCTGCTAAATGAGGAAGAAGGTCAGTTAAAATAAACACGGGGTCTTGAGGTTTATCCCCCACCGCGATTTCTATCTTTTGGCCATTTTCTTTTGCTACCGTGCCATAAATTGCCAAAGGTAAAGCGGGCCATTGGTATGGCTTGATTCCTCCGTAATAATGAGTTTTAAAAAAAGCCAATTTTTCTTCTTCATACAAAGGAAGGGCTTTTAAATCCAACCTTGGAGAATCAATATGGGCAGTTAAAATCCTCACTCCTTCTTTTAAGCACTTTTTCCCTTTAATTGCTAAGATAATTGATTTATCTCTATTTATCAAAAAAATCTTTTTTCCAAATTTTTGGGGGCGAAAACTAATTTCTTGAAAACCAACTTTTTTAGCTTTTTCGGCTATCCAACGGACTACCAAACGTTCTGTTTTAGCGGCGGTTAAAAACTTTTTATACCCCTCGGCAAATTCAAAAGCCTGACGAATTTTTTTAGAACTCCAAGAAGAAAAACAATAATGACGGTGATAAACCATAGAATAAAATTTTATCAAAAGTCAATCAAAATTTACAACTATTCCCCCACCATTAATAACTCTTCTACTCTTTTGTAGGAATGAATTTCTTTTTCTTTAAACCAAAGCTCTCGCTCAATTTTTGCTTCCTCTACCGTGCCGGAAGCATGAATCAAATTATGGACTGACCGGCGTTTTAGGTTGGAAAGTAAAGGAGAATCAAAACTATAATCACCTCTAATTGTTCCCGGGGGTGCTTGTTGAGGATAAGTAGGACCAACAATTTTGCGTACTACCTCCACCGCTCCCGGTGCTTCTAAAAGCATAGCCACAACTGGCCCTTCGGTTAAATAATCAACATTCCAACGTTGAACCATTTCTCCAATTTCCCGATTGCTCATTTTAAAAATTTCTTCGCCCGGATCAAATCCTTGCTGTTTATAAAACTCTTTTACTTTCTTTCCTACATTCTCATACCATTCATCATTGACTCCATAGTGTTTAAAAGCCATATCCTTATCAATCCAAACCATCTTTAAAGCCACAATTTTCAATCCTGCTTTTTCAAAACGAGAGATAATTTCTCCCACTAATCCCCTTTTCACTCCATCGGGTTTTACTAAAACTACGGTTTGTTCTAAAGGAATTTCGGCCATTGATTAATTTTAAAACAAAGAATTCTTAAAAACAATACCCTTTTTTGTCTTCTTGATTTAAATCATTAAAACAAATTATCCTCCACCACTTGCCCAAGGCTTATTGCAAAAATCCTGATTTCTTCTTAAAGGACAACAATCGGAACCGAAAGGATAAAGGCAAGATTCTCTTCTTGTATCGCTAACCGCACAAATTCCTTGCGAAGGAATTTCTTTTTTTGGAACTGATAAAGGATTACCAAACTGAATTGTCTCGGGGGTAATCCTAAAAGGGCAATAATTTTCCGGCCAATTCATTTACATTTAAGTATATCATTTTTTTTAAAAAATTTTTAATCGACACAAAAGTTAATCTTTATTAATTTGAAATATTAATTTTTCAACAAATTATGATATAATATAACAAAATGTATAATCCATCTCCGGAAACAAAAGCAATAATACCCACTTCTAACTCATCTGAAGAAGGAAGAATAAAATTAATCAGAGATATCTCAAATATATTAACGCCCGAAAATTTTTTAACGTTATGGGGTGCTTTAAGTGAATTATTTCCCGATTCTCTTAATCCTTCGGATAAAAAATCAAAAAAACCTATGATGAGGATGAACTTTCCTCAGAAAGTAATTGAATTATATCTTGTTGGTATTGACAATATAATAACCACAACAAACTCCAAAAAAGATCCAGAAACATGGATTAAAAAAGTAGTAAGAATAACCTGTCTGCCTGATCCTCAACAACCAATTCCTCATTTTGAAATGCCTCCCGTACCAATAATAAGCCCAATAATAGACGAAGAAGATTCTTGGAAAAAAATAATAGAAGCTTTATTAATTTCTTATATTGAAACCCTTCAGGAATTACAAATGCCATTAGAAATAGAAGTGGACCAAGTAAGTATTAATGGTTTAAAGTCTTCAGCAACTTTAGCAGTTCCCTGGCCAACACTGAAAAATGTAATAAATTCTTCACCACATTCACCTAATTCAAAACGGTGTTTTTTTCCCTATTCCATCAATTCTCCAAATACAGAATTACTTTTTCCGTGCACTATAAGCGAAAAAAATGAAAACCAACAATCTTCTCCTCAAAACTTAGGTGAATTTACTCAATTTGTAGAAATGTTATTAAGAAAAAGATTTACAGCTGACCTTAATAGGGTTTTTAATGAAATAAAAAAGATTGTTGGAGAATATTTAAGAATCGCCAATTTACCAAAAGATCAATTACCTCAATTTACTTCAGAATTATATTTAACTTATTTAAGATGGATATATCAATTGATGAGGGTTTATTTAGATGAAGTAATTTCTCCTCTTAATGATTTTTTAAAAAAAGAAAATCCTGTTAAAATTTTATGGTAAAATCACCGTTAAATTTATTTTTTCCCTTTTAAATAACTGACGGGTGGTTTTTAAAACTTCCTCCTTCCCTACTTTATCAATCTCTTCTAGCGCTTGGGCAAGAGTCCGAATTTTTCCCTCCAAAATTAATTGACCAGCATAGCGGTCTGCCATCGCCTGAGAATCTTCCAACCTTAAAATTAAATGCCCTTTAAGCATTTCTTTTGCCTTGGTCAATTCCTTATCTTCCACTTTTTTGGTCGCTAATTTTTCCATTTCTTCTTTCACTAATTTAATAGCTTGGTTAACCTTATCAAGACAAACACCTGCCCGACAAACTAAATAACCGGAATCAGTATTTGGTTCATATTCAGTAGTAATATAATAAGCTAGCCCTCGCTTTTCCCGAATTTCCAAAAATAACCGCGAACTCATTCCTCCGCCTAAAATTGCCGACAAAACCGCGGTTGACCAACGAAACTGGTCTTTTAAAGAAGGTGCCGGTACTCCTAAACAAAAATGGGCTTGCTCAGTTTTTTTGCGAATAATTTTTTGCTTTGCTTTTTTTTGATTAAGAAAGGCGTAATTGATATTTTTTGATATTTTTTTACCTACTTTTGGAAGCTGACCAAAATAATCCTCAATTAACTTAATTAATTTATTTGTCTTTTTTAACTCTTCTTTTTGGCCAGCAATTACTAAAACCATATTTTGAGCAAAATAAAGCTGACGCAAATAAGTTAAAAAGTCATCTCTTTTAAGAGCAACTACCGTTTCTTTTTCTCCAGCAATATCCCAACCCATGGAATTATCACCATAAAAAAGCCGTTCAAACTCCACCGCTACCTTAGTCATTGGCACATCTTCCCGCATATTAATTTCTTCAATAATTACCCCTTTCTCCCGCTCAATTTCTTCCTCTTTAAATAAAGAATTGGTAAGCATATCAGAAAGAATATCCAAAGCCAGTGGTAAATATTTTGCCGGTAATTTCACCCAATAGCCAGTAAATTCTTTATCGGTATAAGCATTAAAAATCCCCCCTACTCCCTCAATTTCACTGGCAATCTCTTTGGTAGTTGGCCGTTTTTTTGTGCCTTTAAAAGCCATATGCTCCAAAAAATGGGAAATGCCATTAATTTGCCGAGTTTCATAACGACTTCCCGCCCCCACGCCAACCATCACTGTTACCGATTCCACCGAAGACATCGGGACTAAAACTACCCGCAAACCATTTTTAAGAGTAAATAAAGAATAATCCATCTTAAATCCTAAATTCTAATATCTAAATTCTAAACAAATTCAAAATCCAAAATAATTAAAAACTACTTTGTTTTTTCTAAAATTGAACCAAAAATTTTCATTAGTTGTGTTGTCTCTTCAATTAATTCAATTTTCTCTTTTTTTGTTCTAAAATCTGAATTGAGTAATTTTAACCAAAGTCGAGTTTCTTTTGCTTCCTTCCAATATCATTAAAAAATCTTTTTTGCTCAAAGCCTCGTTAGCCTCAATATAATTAGCAGTAACCGAACCAGAAGAATTAATCAATTGTCTTCCATCTTCAACATTGTTCGCAGTTTTAGGTAATCTTGCTACAAATTCCCGACATTTTTTGGCGAAAATAAAAGTTCTTTCTTCTAAATCATATTTTTGAATTTTGGTCATTTGAATTTAAATATTACTTAGAAATTAGGATTTAGGATTTTGGGTTTTTACATTCTCTTCGGGCATTCTATTCCCAACAATTCTAACCCATTTTTAATAATCTGCCCTACCGCTGAAGTTAAAAGCAAACGAAAATGGCGAATATTTTCTTTCTGTTTTTCTTTTAATTTCTCGGAAACTTCATTTACTTCAGGTTCTAAAATTGGCCATTTATTATAAAAGAAATTAAATTTCCCTGCCAAATCATATAAATAATTACAAATTAGATTAGGAGCAAAATTTTGCCCGGCTTCCAAAATTACTTCCGGAAACTTATAAATTTCTCGCAACAAAGCAATTTCTTCAGAATTTAATTTTAGAGATTTAAAATTTGAGCTTTGCGCTTTGAGCTTTGCGCTTTGAGCTTTGCGAAGCACACTTTGCGTCCGCGCGTAAGTATATTGTAAATAAGGACCGGAGTTCCCCTCCAAGGACAACGATTCATCAATATCAAAATAAATAGTGGTTTCTCGGGCAAACTTTAAAAGACTATATTTCAATGCTCCTCCTGCTACTTTTTCCGCCAAATTATCAAGTTGGTTTTTGGATAATTTTCCTCGTAATTCCTGATTTGAGGCTTTAATAATCTCCAAAGCTTTGTTTTTTAATTCTTCCAGAATTTCATCGGCCATTACTACATCTCCTTTTCGGGTGGCCATTTTCCCTCCGCCTTTAAAATTAATTAAGGCATAACCTAAATGAAACAATTTTTCTTTTTTGGCGATTCCCAGTTGTTCGCAAATCGTAAATAATTGTTTAAAATATAAACTTTGTTCTTCGCCAATACACCAAATATATAAATCTGAGGGAAATTTTTGGCACTTAAGTTTTGTTAATGCTAAATCTTGAGTGATATACAAAGCGGTTCCGTCAGATTTTTCTACCACCGTATCGGGTAAGTTATATTTTGATAGATTAGTTACCACCGCTCCTTCACTAAGGCGAAAAACCCCTTTTTTTAATCCCAGTTTGACAATTTCTTTTCCCAATTTATAGTGATCTGATTCATACCAAACCCAATCATGAATACTCCCTACTCGTTTATAAGTTTGGGCATAGCCATCAGCTGACCAAGAAAGAATTTTTTGCCACAAAATTAATAGCGTTCCTTTTTTTGCTTTTCGGGGCGAAGAATATTTTTCTGCTTCTTCTTCCCAAGTCTTCAACATCTCTCCTATTTCTTTTTTTACTCTCTCTGATAATTCATAAGCGCGGGAACCTAAAACATACCAACGTAAATTAGCGTGGTCGGGTTTAAGTTGTAAATCTTTATAAGTTAACCATTTTTTGGGATTTCTTAACCATTCTTCAAGTAGCTCCTGCCATTTCTTTTTAGCAATCACTTTTTTTATCTGCTGAGTGGTAATTTCCCGGAAATTTTTAAGGTGGGTTTTAGTTAAACCTGAGTTTTTGGAAGCAAAAACCAAATAACCCCAAAGCGCTTTACAAATATGAACTCCCCGATCGTTAACGACGCAGTCTTTAGTCACCTTTGCCCCCAAACTTTCCAAAATTCTAGACACCGTCATTCCTAAAAAATTATTCCGCAGATGCCCTAACATAATCGTTGTTTGGGGATTAGGACTGGTGTGTTCCAATAAAATTTTTTTACCCGCTAAAACAGAGGTTTGTCCAAATTTTTCTTTTTTTCTTAGCGCTTCAATAGCCTGATTGATAAGATAATCATTTTGGAGCCATATATTTATAAAACCTGGAGAAGCAACCTCTATTTTTCCTATAAAATCAGGAACGCCTTTTTCTCGAAAGGCATTAACAATTGCATTGGCGAAATCTAAAGGATTAGAATATTTTTTTCCCAAAGAAGAAAAAAGTCTTAAAGCAACACCAGTGGCATAATCTCCATGGTCTTTTTCCAGAGGATGCTCTAAGGTAATAAAAGAGATATCTAATTTTTCTCCGGTAATTTTTTTAACCGCTTCCCCTAAAAGACAACGAATTTGATAATTTAAAGTTTCTTTATCTTCAAATTTCATTGATTTATTTTATCATTTTTTTAAAATTTTGTTAAAATGAATTTATGGATGAACCAAAGGAACAATCAATTCCTCCTTTAACTCCAACAGAATTAAAAGGAACTCCCGCTCGTCGACCAACAGCAGATGAATTTCGTCAACAAGCAGGAGTTTAGTAGATAAATCAAAAGAAAAAAGATAGATTGCCCTTTCTAAAAATTCTAAAAAATTGGAATCGTTATTAAATTAAAATTAATAAAATTAAATAATTCTTAAACTCCCCTTCTGAATATCAACCTTTATCTTTTTCCCCGCTTTAATCTTCCCCTCCAAAATCCGTAAAGCAATTTCATCAACAATTTTCTCCTCCAAAACTCGCCTTAAAGGACGAGCACCAAAAACGGGGTCAAATCCTATTTTTACCAGATAATCCTTGGCTGAAGGAGAAACTTCTAAGGTCAATTTTTGTTCTCCTAATCGTTGATTTATTTTTTCTAACTCCTTTTCCAAAATTTGACGAATCATTTCTTGATCCAATGGCCGGTAAACTACAATTGCATCCAATCGATTAAGAAACTCCGGCCGGAAAAACCGATGAACTAATTCCATTATCTTCCTTTCTTCCTCTTCATTGACACTTTTTGCCACCTGTCCAGTTTTGTCAATTCTTCCTTTTTTAATCTCTTCCTGAAAAATTTCGCTTCCTAGATTGGAGGTTAAAATAATAATTGTATTGCGAAAATCAACTGTCCTTCCTCGCCCATCGGTTAACCGCCCATCATCTAAAATCTGTAAAAATAAATTAAAAACTTGAGGATGAGCTTTTTCTGCTTCGTCAAACAAAATCACGCTGTAAGGTTTACGCCGAACTGCTTCGGTTAACTGCCCCCCTTCTTCAAAACCAACATAACCAGGAGGAGCACCGATTAAACGGGAAACAGTGTGTGCTTCCTGATATTCTGATAAATCAATTCTAATTAAAGCTTTTTCGTCATTAAACAATGCCCAAGCTAACGCTTTGGCGGTTTCCGTTTTTCCCACTCCCGTTGGTCCTAAAAATAAAAACGAACCAATTGGCCGACGCGCCTCCGCCAACCCTGAACGAGCTCGCCTGACTGCCCGGGCAATTTGTCTTAATGCTTCGTCTTGACCAATAACCCGCTGTTTCAACTCTTCTTCCAACTTAAGCAATCTTTCTGCTTCAGAAGTTAGTAATCTTGATACAGGAATCCCCGTCCAGCGAGAAACAATTTTGGCAATATCTTCTTCATCGACTGCCTCTTTTAATAAGCGCTCCTCAGGAGGAATTGCTAACCATTGTCTTTCTAATTCGGCAACCTCTTTCTCAATTTGGGGAATTTTGCCATATTTAAGCTCAGCTGCTTTGTTTAAATCAACTTCTCGCTCTGCTTTTTCTAACTCTCCTTTCAATTTATCCAACTCCACCCTCTTTTCCTGAAGGCGAGAAATAATTCCTTTTTGCTCCTCCCAAGCTTTTTGGAGTTTAGCAAACTTATCTTTCAACTGCTTAATTTCTTCTTCCAATTTCTTTTTTCTTCCTTCCAGTCCCTTTTCTTTTTTTAAGGCGGCTAATTCTATTTCTAATTGGGTAATTTTTCGCTTTATCTCATCGAGGCTATAAGGCATTGAATCAATTTCGATTCTGGCTGAGGCGGCTGCCTCGTCAACCAAATCAATAGCTTTATCAGGCAAAAATCGGTCGGTAATATAACGCACCGAAAGATTGACGGCAGCAATTAAAGCATCATCGGTAATTTTTACTCCATGATGAACTTCGTATTTTTCTTTAATCCCCCGCAAAATAGCCAAAGCATCTTCAGGTGTCGGTTCGTCAACATAAACTGGCTGAAATCGCCGTTCCAACGCCGCGTCTTTTTCAATATATTGACGATACTCCCGAACAGTAGTGGCGCCAATGGCATGTAAAGTTCCTCTGGCTAAAGCCGGTTTTAAAATATTACTGGCATCAACCGCTCCTTCTGCTCCACCAGCTCCAACGATGGTATGTAATTCATCAATAAATAAAATATAACGACCTTCGGATTCTTCAATTGCTTTAATTAATTTTTTTAACCGCTCTTCAAATTCTCCCCGAAAAGCAGTTCCTGCTAAAAGCGAAGCAATGTCTAAGGCTAAAATTTCTTTATTAGCTAAAGTTTGGGGGACATCACCACTCACGATTCGCTGCGCTAAACCTTCAACAATAGCAGTTTTCCCTACTCCCGGATCGCCTAATAAAACGGGGTTGTTTTTGGTTCTTCGAGATAAAATTTGCATTACCCGGCGAATTTCATAATCACGACCAATTATCGGGTCTAATTTTCCTGCCCGGGCTTTTTCAGTTAAATTTATAGTATATTTCTCTAAAGGATTTCCCTGGTCTTGAGGTGGTTCGTAGTGAAGTTCCATATAAATATTTTAATTAATTTCTTTCTAAAAAACAATTTCCCTAGGTGTCAATATAAATCCACCCCTTAGGTGGGAAAGGTTGGAAGAGGGCGAAAAAAATTTATTAAATACAACAATTATCGTTAAGGATATTTTTAATATAAAGCTTCGTTTAGTCTTTCTCCTATTCTTCTTAACAAACCAAATCGCCAACCAAAGGGAACTTCTACTCTTAAAAACTTTATTGAAGATCCTGATTCTTTGGTAGCTTTAGTTAATTCCCATAAAATTCCCTTTCTTTGAAAAAATAACTTTAAGTCCTTAGAAGTAGGAGGATGAATATCTACTACTTCAATCCAGGGCAAAAAATCCCTCCATTGCCTTTCCCATTGAGAAAAATTTTGAGTAGGCCTTCCTCTTAAACTAATACTTGGTGAAGTTGGTAATGAAAGAAGATGAGCGGGATCAAAAACTAAACCTAATCCCTGCTGCTCTTGAAGCCAATCTTTAAATTGAAAATAGGAAAGTGAGATGCCAGGATTAATCTCTAAAATCGTCCTTCCTGGAAATCTTTCAATCATCTCTACTTCATGGGTAATAAATTTTGCGGTTGAAAAAATTTCCATTAAATAATCAACCATTTTCCTACTGGTATCTTTTCCGGGAAACAAAGAGTCTTGAAGAATCGAACGGCTTTTATCTCCTAAAACTCTTTTGAAATAACCAAAAATTCCTTCTGCCACCGCCATTGGTAAAAAATCGTAAGGAGTTGGATTCCAAGCGTCTTCAATATGAACAATTGTTAATGGTAGTAAAGGAATTTCCTTTTTTTGAGAAATTCCTCTAAAAGGAAGAAGGCAAGCATAAGAATATCCTGCCTCTACTACTTTTTGACACAAAAAAGCAAAAGTCTTTTCAGTAAGCGTAAGAGGCAAACCTCCTGCCAAATTACACTCCAAGTCTAAAGATTTTCTTTCCTTCATTGAGGAAATTATACTATAAGATATAGGAATAATCCAAATCCACCCCTTAGGTGGGAAGTAAAAAATAAAAATGATAAAATGAAAAGGTGGGGCAAAAAATTTCCAAAAAGGAAAAATCTCCCAATGAAATTGCCAAACAATTTCATTGGGATTTTAACTGGCTAAATTTAAATCAATCAGAAAAAGAAATTGATAATTTTTTAGCAAACCAATCGAAATTTTTTCCTTCCAATCCTCAAAAAATTTTAGAAATTTTTCAAGACGGAATTTCATTAACTAATAAAGCCTGGCAAACTCTTTTTCCTCAATCCCCTCCTTTATATTATCACAATCAAGATCACGCCGTTATAACCGGGATTATTACTTTTAAATTATTTTTGGGAGCAATTGTTTACCATCAACTAAAAATTTCTCGAGCTGAAAACCTTATTCAGCTTATTTATCTTGTCTCCCTTTTTCATGAAATTAATGATTGGTGGAATCTTCCTTCTCTTCGTCAAGAAAAAGGTTATTCGCAAAGATTTAATGAAGTTAAAAACTTAATTCTTCATTACTTTAAAGAAAATCAACTTTCTTCTTTTGATTTTAACCGTCTTTTATTATTAAACAACTTTAATAAATCACCTTTAGAAGGTATCTTTGAAGCGAAAAATTTAAATCCAAAGGATAAAGAAAATTTTCTGCCCCTTAATAATGTTCCTTCCTTAATTGATTCTCTCTCCTCTTCTTATCAAAATCTTCTTTGGCAAATTTTTAGTAACTGTCTGAATGCGGCTGATTTTTTTCAAGTCCTTAATCCGGCTCATAAAAAAGAGGTAAATATTTTAGTGGGAAATAAAATCTATCCCAATAAAAGACAAGGAGCGGTTGTTCTTGCCGTTGAATGCCAAAAAATAAGACCAAAGGCGTTAAAAAAATTGGGATGGGCTAATAAAGAAGGAAAAATTGACTGGAATAAAGTAAAAACTACCAAAGAATTTCTAATTTTTGCCAAAGAAAGAATTAAACCCGCTTTGCCATACTTAGAATTTTTTAAAAGGTTTTCCTCTTCGGAAAAATAATTGACAAAATTAGATAAGTGGTAAAAAATGTTAAAAAAATATTTAGACGATACTCTTATTAGTTTAATAAAATGAAAAAACTCTTTTTGCTTTTGGTAATAATTCTTGGCTCGGCTATTGCTTTTTCTGCCGGTTGGTTTAGTCGTGGGTTAATAATTAAAAGAAATCCTTCTCCTTCTAATCCCCATTTAGCCTTTTTGGAAGAAGTTAAGGAAACTATTAAACAAAACTACTGGGAAAGAATTCCCGAGGAACAATTAGGGGAACTTTTTTTATCCGCTGGAGAAAAAGTCAGTGGCCAACCCCAATTAAGAAAAAAAACTGACCCCCAAACTCTCTGGCAAAGCCTTGAAAAAATTTTGGAAAAAATTCCGGAAGAAAAAAAGATTGATTTTGTTACTCAAGTCGCAGACTTAGTTTTAACCAATCTCCAACCTGTTGATCGTTCTCGCCTTTACACCCAAAAAGAAGAAAAATCATTAGCAGAAGCAGTTTACAATGTCACTAATGAAGATTTTTATCAAACTTTAGAAGTACCCAAACAAGCTAATGAAGAAGAAATTACCAAAGCTTACCAAGAAAAAAAGACTCAACTAGAAAAAGAAGCTTCTTTTTCTCCTACCGCTTCCGCTCAGTTAAAAAAACTTCAAAAGGCTTACCAAACTTTAAGTGAAAAAGAAAACCGTCAATTTTATGACCAAGCAGGAATTGAACCAACAATTGAATACGCTTTATTACATCCTGATGTTTTACACTTACATTTAAAAAAGATCTCCCCTACTTCTCTGGAGGAACTCCAACGAGTTACCCAAAAATTTGATAAAGACGGTGGGCCAACAAGTTTAATTTTGGATTTACGTGATAATGTGGGCGGATCGCTGGATATTTTACCTTATTTACTTGGTCCTTTTATTGGCCCGGATAGCGAAGCTTTTCGTCTTTATCAGCAAGGAGAAAAACACCCTTTTCGCACCCAAACTGGTTGGTTACCTTCTTTGGTTCGTTATAAAAAGGTAGTCATTTTAATCAATCAAAATACTCAATCCTCAGCGGAAGCAATGGCGGGAGCGTTAAAAAAATATAATGTCGGTGTTTTGGTAGGAACACCAACTAAGGGCTGGGGTACGATAGAAAGAGTCTTTCCTCTTACCAACCAAATCTCTCAAAATATAAAATACTCTATCTTTTTAGTACACAGCCTTGTTTTAGCGGATGATGGTCAACCCATTGAAGGGAGAGGAATTCAACCTACGATTGATATTAACAATCCCAACTGGAAAAAAGAATTAGAAAATTACTTTAATTATCCTTCTTTAATTGAAGCGGTTTCTCAATTAGTAAAATAAACCTTTAATTAACCAGATACCATTTTTTTCCATCACTTACTATCTCAATTTCTCCCTCTAAATCAGTGCGGTAAACTTCTATTCCTAATGATTTTAATCTTTCTAAAACTTCAGCAGTGGGATGTCCCCACCGATTATTGGCTCCCACGGAAATTATTGCTATTTTAGGATTGATGGTTTTTAAAAACTCTTCAGAACTGGAATATTTGCTTCCGTGATGAGGTATTTTTAAAACTTCAATTTCCCTAGGATTAAATTGATAGAAAGAAATAATTTTCTTCTCCTCTTTTATTCCAATATCACCAGTTAATAAAGCTTGAAAATCACCAAACTCTAAAAGACTAACAATGGAAGTTTCGTTGAGATTACCTTTAAATGAAACAAAGGTAGTTCCCAACACCGAAGAATTCGAAACCAAATTTTCCTTAGCAGACCAATCTTTAGTTTGCCAAATAATTTCTTCTCCTAATCTCTCTTCGGGAAATAAAATTTCTAAATTAATTTCGCCAATTTTTATTCTTTCTCCTTGATGGGGGCTATAAACGGGAATTGCCCTTTTGACTACTTCTTCCCGAAATTTTTGAAAAACTCCACTTTCTGCTATTAAAGAATTACTAATAATCTGTAATATTTTATATCTTTCTATAACAGAAACTAAACCGGTTAGATGATCAAATTCCGGATGAGTTAAAATCACTAACTCAATTTGGCGATCCCAAAAGGGCAAATGTTTGCTTAAGCAGATTAAAACTTTTTCGTTAGGTCCACCGTCTACTAAAATTTGGTTTTTCCCTTTGGTAATTAAAATTGCGTCTCCCTGTCCTACATCGCAAAAAACTAAATGAAGTTTATTATCGGGAAATTGAAAAACCGCTCCCCAAATTAAACCTGTTAATAAAAATAGAAAAATGAAAATAATCCTAAAAAAATTACGACTCATATTAATTGACAATTTTGGACAGGTGTCTGAAAATGTCAAAAATTTAAATTTAAATTTTAACTTTATTTTTTTCTTTTTTTAGAAAAATACCAAAAAATTCCCAAAATCAAATAATACCCTATCTCTAACCACAAAGGAAAATTTTCTGTTTTAATTACTCCCCATGGAATTCTGGCAAAAAAATCAATAATTTTAATCATTAAAGTCAACGGTACCCAAGCAAACCAACTAGCAATTTGGGCAAAAGAGTGACAAAATAAACCAAAAAATAAGATAATAAGACCTAAAATCATTAATAAGGGGATAAAGGGTAACACCAAAAGATTAACTAACGGGGAAAACAAACTAATTTGACCAAAATTGGCCAACAAAACCGGTAATACTCCCATTTGAGCCCCTAACGTTGTTTTTAAATTTTCCCCTGCCGCTGGTATATTAAAAATTTTTCCTTTTAAACAAGGACCAATCAATAAAATTCCCCCCGTCGCTAAAAAAGATAATTGAAATCCCCTATCAAAATATATCAAAGGATTAATTAGTAGCATAACTCCCGCTGAAAAAATCAATGCCCTTAAAGCGTCTTTTTCTCTTCCTAAAAATTGTGCCAAATAAGTTAAGCTTCCCATAATAGCCGCCCGTACAATTGGTGGCTCTCCACCCGCCATTAAGGTATAAATCAATATTCCTAAAAAAGAAATCACTAATGCATATTGCCGACGGATAAATTTAGTTAAAAAAACAATTAAGAGCCCAGCAATCACGGTGATATTATATCCCGAGGCAACCACGAGATGAATCGTACCTGTTTTCCGCAAATTTTGCGTAAATTTTGCCGGCATTTGTTTTTTGGCTCCTAAAACAATGCCGGAAATTAAGCTTGCTTGAGGCTCAGGTAACACGGAAGAAAAAGTCTTTTCTAATCGCTGGCGAAAAAATAAAATTCCCTTAACTAATTTTCTTTGATTAATTAAACTCTCCTCTTCAGAAACAACATGGATGGTTGGATAATTAAATACAAACGACTTTTGAAATTTATTTATCAGCATTACGGTTGGTTTGCCAATAATTTCTAATTTTTGACCATAAAAATACTCAGGAAAAGGCTCGGTAACCACCAAAAATTGACCTAACCTAATGATCTGTTTTGATGCACTAAGATAAGGTTGTTGGGAAACACGGGCGGTAACTTTTAAAGAAACACCTGGAGGAAGATTTTTAATTAAAGATAAAGAGGTTTGCCATAAACGAAAAAGGTAAAAAGAAAGAAAAACAATTAAAAAAACAAACCATCGCATATAATAAACCAAAATTTAAAAGAAATTAATTAAAGTTTTGAATTTTGGTCATTTGAATTTTGAAATTGTTTAGGATTTAGAATTTTGAATTTAGAATTTTTTAATATGTTGTAATTTGGTCTTTAATTTTTTCAAAGACACTTTGAGGAATTTTTGCTTTCGTTACTAACTCTTCAATATTCTGATAAGGACGATTAGCAATAATTGCCTTTGCCCGCGAAGGTCCTATTCCCCATAAAGACTCAAGTTGGAACTGAGAGGCGGTATTGATATTAATCTTTCCGCTAACTTGGGAAGAAACTCCTGCTACTCCCCCACTTTCCTGACTAATACTTATTCCCGGCCCACCAAATTTTCTCACTTCATCCTGGGTTGGAATATATATTTTTATACCATCTGTTAGTTTTTGTGCTAAATTGATATTTTTACTTACCCAATCGCGGTCGGCCGAGGCGGATAACCCACCTGCGCGAATAAGCAAATCATTAATTCGTGAATTTGTTGGCAATTCATAAACCCCTGGCTTCTCAACTGCTCCTTGTAAATCAACAAAAATAGTATTTTTAGATGAATTTTCTTCAGAAGAAATAATTTCTATCTTTGGTGTTTCTTGAGTTTGGATTTTTAAAAAAAGAAAACCTAAACCTAAAAAAATTACTCCCCAAAAAAGAATTATTAAAGGAATCTTAAACTTTATCAACTTCTCTTCCTCAATTTCCCAATTCATTAAAGTTATTTTAGCACAAATTTATGTTTGGAAAGAAAAAAAGAAGGGGGGAATAAACTCACCAACATCCCGAGATGAACTCTATCAACAGCTTCAAACAGCAAAAGAAAATAAATGAAAGGGGAACTGAAATTAGCATCAGCACGACGAAAAACTGTGCGTGAGACCAGTAATCCCCTCCCATCTTTTCGATCAGTCTTTGTGTGCATAAATATGCACACAACACTGCCCCAAGAGAAATCAGAGTTGTCAACTCCATCTCCTCTTCCTCCTTTCTTCCCCCCTTCTTTTTTCTCAAAGAGCTAAAAGGATTCTAAGAGACGCAAAAAAATCTCTCAAATCCCGTTGTATTATACTGGCATACAAACTACAACCGCATCATCGGTTTTAATTAAAGCCAAAGGTGGTCCAGAAGCTCCATCTGTAAAAATAAAAACATAACTGCCTTTAGAAACCTTTCTAATAGCTAATTTCGGTGATTTAAACAATTCTCCCGGAGACGGTAATTGATCTTCCGGTAAAAATGTAGAATAATTAGAAAGACTAGATAAAACAACGGTCTGTTGAATTCCGTCTTGTGGTTGATCTACCATTCCCTCAGTAGAAGTCACTTTATCCCATGAACCATCTTCTTTTATTATTACTACCGATGTGTTTCCTACATATAAAATATAAACATTATCGTCAACCATCGTCACAAACGTAAAAGTAGCCTCAGTTATTGAACCTAATTTTTTTAATCCTAAACCTTCTACATTCTGTTCTTTTTCCCAAACAGTCTTAAAAGCTAATTTTATTGCTTGATCGGGTAGAAATTTTTCTAAAAAGTAGAAATAATAATTGAGAAATTCATTGGCAAAAACTTTAGTATTTAAAATATTTCCTTCTCTTTCTCTTCTAGAAGCAGTATCCATTACAATAACCGCTCCCCTTTCATCAACCAAAAAATAATCCTCACCCACCCAATTGTAATCATCCTTATCGGGAGTACTATTATAAGTATAACACCCAACTTTTATTTCTCTTTTTTTGCCAACTTTATAACTAATTACTCTATCGAAACCTAAACTCTTAAATTCAGGAGGAATTTGACTATTTCGACGAAAAGGTTCTCTTAATAATTCCATTATTGTTTTAGTTTATTAAAATTAGCTAACCACAAAATTAATCAATTTCCCGGGAATAAAAATTACTTTACGAATTTCCTTACCTACAAAGTATTTTACCACGCCCGGTTCATTTTTGGCTAATTTTTCTACTTCACTTTGAATTTTTGCTTTTTCGCTTTCAATTTTAATCTGTCCGCGAACTTTTCCGTTAACTTGAATAACCACCACCACCTCTTTTTCTACTATCAAATAAGGATCATATTTTGGCCAAGGTTGTTGATGAATTGAAAATTCATTTCTTAAAATCTCTACCCAAATTTCCTCAGTTAAATAAGGGGCAAAGGGTGATAAAAGTTTTAAAAACTCACCTGCTTCTTTTTTACTCAATACCATTTTTGGTTTTTGCCAAAGATTTAAAAATTCCATTAAGGCAGAAATAGCGGTATTATGAGCTAAACGATTGATATCTTCGGTTACCTTTTTAATTGTTTGGTGAAAGGGAGTCACTAACTCTTCACTTGTTTTATCAGCAATTTTTTCTGTCTGCTGATAAATTCGCCAAATGCGGTTTAAAAATCGCCACACTCCCTCCAATCCTTGATAGCTCCACGGCATAGTCGCATCATAAGGACCCATAAAACATAAATAAGTCCGTAAAGTATCGGCACCAAATTTTTCCACCACTTCATCAGGATTAACAACATTTCCCCGCGATTTACTCATTTTTTCTCCATCCTCCCCTAAAATTACTCCATGCTGACGGCGAGCTTGGTAAGGTTCTGGATAAGGAACAACACCAATATCGTATAAAAATTTATGCCAAAAACGAGAATATAAAAGGTGTAAGGTGGTGTGCTCCCCTCCTCCTAAATAAATATCTACCGGTAACCAATATTTTAATTTTTCAAAATCAGCCGGCACTTGATTATTTTTTGGGTCGCAATAACGCCAATAATACCAAGAAGAACCTGCCCAGTTAGGCATAGTATCGGTTTCCCGCCGCGCTGGTCCACCACAATGAGGACAGGTAGTATTTACCCAATTTTTAATATTGGCTAAAGGTGACTCCCCTGTTTCCGTTGGCTGATATTTTTCTACCGGAGGCAATTCTAGTGGTAATTCATCTTCCGGAAGAGGAAACCAACCAGCCATATTTTCAATTTTAAATTTTAAATTTAAAATTTTAAATTTTTTTCCTTCTGGAGTATCCCACCAGCTAATCCCCTTTTGGGCACATTTTTCGCAATAAACCATCGGGATTGGCTCACCCCAATAATGCTGACGGGAAAAAATCCAATCACGCAAATGATAATTAACCGCCCGTCTTCCCCACTTTTTCTCTTCTAAATAATCAATAATTTTTTTAATTGCTTCCCGCGCTGGCAATCCGTTCAAAAAATCAGAATTAAAAACCACTCCATTATCAATTTCCTCAAAAGCCCCTCGGCTAAAATCCCACTCTCCTTTTTGCGGTTTAATCACCGGAATAATTTCCAAACCATATTTTTTGGCAAAATCAAAATCCCGTTGGTCATGAGCCGGTACCCCCACTACCATTCCTGTTCCGGCGGTTAGCACGACAAAATCCGCTACCCAAATTGGCAATTTTTTTCCTGTCAGTCGATTAATTGCATACCAACCGGTAAACACTCCTGTTTTTCCTTTCTCTAGGGCAGTCCGCTCTAATTCTGATTTCTTTTTAGATATTTTGATATATTCTTCTATCTGAGAACGATTTTCGGGGGTAATTAATTTTTCTAAAAAGGGATGTTCTGGAGCAATAACGATAAAAGTGGCCCCAAAATTAGTATCTGGCCGGGTAGTATAACAAGAAACCATCAATTTTTCAGGATGGGGATTGCCTTTTTCGTCTACCACCGGATAATCAATAATAATTCCCTCACTCCGACCAATCCAATTAATTTGCGATTCTTTAACATAATCGGGGTAATCAACCAATTTTAAATCTTCAATTAATCGATCCGCATAGGCGGTAATTCGTAACAACCATTGAGATTGCATTCGCCGTTCTGCGTCGGTTCCGCACCGCTCACATTTTCCGGCGACAATTTCTTCATTGGCCAAAATAATTTTACAGCGGGGACACCAACCCACCGGCATTTGCGCTTTATAAGCCAAACCATGCTTAAAAAATTGAATAAATATCCATTGAGTCCAGCGATAATAATTAGGGTCGGTGGTATTAATTTCTCGCTCCCAGTTATAAGCAAAACCTAAACGCTTCATTTGGGATCGAAAACGATCGGTATTTTGTTTAGTAGCTACCGTTGGGTGAATTCCAGTTTTAATCGCGTAATTTTCGGTTGGTAACCCAAAAGCATCCCAACCCATCGGATACAAAACATTTTTTCCCTCCATTCTTTTTTGACGAGCCAAAACATCCATTATCGTCATTGTGAAAGCATGACCAATATGAAGACCGCTTCCGGAAGGATAGGGAAACTCTACCAACGCGTAAAATTTTTTATCACGGGGAGCTTTTTCCTCAACTTCCCAAAAAAGTTTTTTTTCTTCCCAAATTTTTTGCCATTTTGGTTCAATTTCTGAAGGGTGATATGGCTTCATTTTCTCAAATTATAGCAAATTTATTTAATTTGACAAATTCTATTAATTAGACTAATTTTTAATTATGGGAAAGTTTCTTCTCCACTCTCTTTTTTTATTCGTGGCGGTGTTTTTAGCTTTCTTTTGGACTAGCTCTCCTACTTTATCTTTATACACTCTTCAACTTATTGGTCTTTTTGTTTTTCTTTTTTTTCTTAATCAATTTCTTCGTCGACAACCAAAAACCAAAACCAAAATTAACCAACGAGCCTTATTAGCAGTAGACGGAATAATCCTTACCTTAGTAATAATGCTTTTGGTCTATTCTACCGGTGGTTTAACTTCTCCCCTGTTTTTTTTAGTTTATTTTTTAATGTTTGGCTTAGCCTTGCTTTTTGAACCATTAATTACTCTTTCTTTGGCGGGAGTAATGGTTTTGCTTTTTTTACTCACCCCCACCAAACAAGAACCCCTAAACGAATTTCTTCAACTTTTTTCTCTCCTTTTAATTACTCCATTGGCTTTATTTTTTGGCAATCAATATCTCAAACTTTTAGAAAGTGAGGAAAAAATAAAAATTTTAAAAGAAGAAAATCAAATTACCGAGGAGCAAATCGCCAAAACCGAAACCAATACTCTTTTGTGGACCACTTTGAATTTCAAAGAAGCCCTTACAGTAATTTTAGATGAGATAAGCAATTTGTTAGCGGATGTAAGTCATCTTACTGTTCGCCAAAAAGAATCGTTAGAAAAAATCCGCCGAAAGGCATTAGAACTTTTAAAAAGCGGAGAAAAGCTTAAAGAAGAGGTCGACAAAACTACCGACGAATGAAATATAAAAAATACCATATAAAATATTTTTCCTTCTTCATTTTTGCTATTTGCTATTTACTATTTACTATTCCCATCGGGGCCCAATCAAAAATTCGCTCAGATAATTACGAAATTACCTGGCCTAATGTTAATATGGGTGGAGGAACTCCAGGGTCAACTAACTATCAATTAGGGGTAACCACCGGTCAGACGGCTCCCGGTCTTTATTCTTCCACCGGTTATAAAGTCCGCGCGGGGTTCCAATATATTCATTCAATTATTCCCTTTTCTTTTTCTATCTCCGATATTTCTGTTGATTTTGGCACTCTCTCTCCCCAAACGCCAATTACCCAACAAGCGACTTTAAAAGTTTCTGTAGGAGGTGCAGGTGGTTATGTAGTTAAAGTTTCTGAAAACCATCCTCTCACCTCCACGGCCGGCTCTACTATTCCCGATACAAATTGTGACAATGGTAATTGTAGCGAAAGTCAAGCCCAAGTTTGGGCGCAAAATACTACTTATGGTTTTGGTTTTAATATGAGCGGAACGGATATTCCTTCTGATTTTATTAATTCTTCGTATTTTCGCCAATTTGCTGACCGCTCTTTAGGAGAATCTCCTCAAACGATTATGAGCGGACCAAATGTTGGTCGAAATAAACAGGCAACTATTACTTATAAAGTCAATATTTCCCCGCTTCAATCGGCAGGAGTTTATCAAAATATTTTAACTTTTTTAGCGATACCGACATACTAAATGAAATTTAAAATTTTAAATAGCAAATTTAAGATTTACATTTTAAATTTAAAATTTTTACTAATAACTGGTTGCTTTTTGTTTCTAATTATTATTCCGGCAAAAGCACAGGAACTTTCTTTGGGAATTTGGCCGCCCCTACTTGAGGTAATGATTCAACCGGGAAAAGGAATTACTCAGGTTTATAAAGTAATTAACCAAAGCGAAACTGATTTGGTATTAACCAGCAAAATCGTTCCTTTTACCCCAGAAGACGAATTAGGAACGCCGAAATTAAATTTAGAAAAGCAAGTGGATTATTTAGATTGGTTTTCATTTCAAAATGCGGATTTAAAACTGGGAGAAAAATTTTTATTGCCAAAAGGAAAAGAACAACAATTAGTTTTAAAAATTAAAATTCCTCCTCACGCCCCAGAAGGAGACTATTACCTTACTTTACTTTTAGAAACTGTCCAAATTCCGGGAATGTATCTTCCTTCTCAAAGTGGCGGCCAAATTGAGGCAAAAATTGGGGGAAATATTCTTTTGACCGTTTCCCAAACCGGTAAACCGAAAATCCAAGCAAAAATTGAAGAGTTCAAACTTAAAAATTTTCAATTTTCTGTTTTCGGCTTAAGATTTATCGATTCTTTCAATCAACCACAATTTTTAATCCGAGTTCGCAATACCGGTCAAGCCTTTTTTAAACCCCAAGGAACAATTACGGTTAATGGTTGGTTTGGTCAAAAATGGGAATTAACTTTACTTCCGGAAAATGTTTTAGTAAATTCCACTCGCCAAATTAACTGCCAAGGATTGCCTTTAAAATTAGAAGAAACAACAAAGAATGAACCTCAAAGTTATTCCCCTACCCCTTGTCAACTTTCAAATAATTTTCTTTTAGGAAAATATACCGCTAAGTTAGAATTTAATCTTGAAGGAGAAAAAGAAAAATATCAGGCTCTTTTAATTTTTTGGGCCATCCCAATAAAACTGATTATTGGCATTGGTATTGTTTTCTTTTTTTTGATAATATTTTTTCAAAGGGTTTTCCCTAGGTGTCAATATAAATCCACTCCTTAGGTGGGAAAAATTACCATCTTGACAAATTAAAAAAAACGTTTCAAGATAATAAATTAAGAAAATGTCATTTTAAATTTAAGAATGAAGAAAAGAATTTTAATTACTTTTATTATTCTTCTTATTCTTGGAGTATTAAGTTTATTGTTTAAACCCCAAAAGCCCCAAGCTGCTTCTTTAACCAACGTCTCCGCTACCCTCTCTAATTCTCGGTTGTCTTTTTATGGAGTTTTAAATGGAGCGGTTTCGGCGGGAGCAACAGCGATTAAAATTAAAACCTCAGGAAACTATGCTGATAAAAACACCAACCATCTTTTTCCCAATGATACGGTTTCGGTAGGACCAAATGGAGGAAAAACAGTGGCTTCGATTATTGATGATGATGATTTTGTTCTCACTTCAGGATTAACGGTAGGGGCTAGCGATGGAGATCCTGTTTACGCTACTCAATCATCGCAAATGACTGTTTCTTTTACTTTAAACAGTAATATTCCTGCTAATGGTTATGTTTTACTCATTATTCCTGATCCCCCTAGCAATGGTAATGATGGAGCTCCCGATACCGCTTCTTCTACCACCGATAATGGTTTTGATTTGAATGGAATAACAGCAGCTAATATTTCTACCAGTGGTGGTACGGGTTGTACTTGGTCAACAGAAACAGTTACCCCCGGAACAGGTAATGGCCATCGCTATAAAGTAAAAACCACCAGTGAATGCACTGGAGGAACAATTACTATTACTGTTGGTGATGGCACTGTTAATTTAGTTAATCCTGCACCAGTTTATTCTGGTCATACCCAAGGAACCGCTGATGTTTACACTGTTTCTGTTTATACCTATGCTGGTGATCCTGATGGTGGTGGGGCTTTAATTGATAGCGGTTATGCCAGGGTAGCTCCAGTTGAAGCAGTTTTAGTCTCAGCCACTGTTGAGGAAACTTTAACCTTTATTGTTAGTGGTGTCTCTGTCGGTACGACTGCTTGTGGTCAAGTAATGGACGTTACCACTTATCCTTATGCGGTTCCCTGGGGAACTTTATCTCAAGCGAATACTTTTAAAGAGGCGGCGCAAAAACTAGAAGTTTCCACTAATGCCAATAATGGTTATACCGTAGTTATCGAAGAAAACGACCAAATGGGCTTAAACGGCAAAACTTGTACCGGGGCGAACGCCGGAGAAGCTGATGATTGTATTAAAGATACCACTTGTGATAACGGTAGTTGCACTGAAGCAACTTCGGCAGAATGGAACACGGCTACTAATAACGGTTTGGGTTATTCTTTAGCTAATATTTCGGGAACCGATGCTGTTTTTACTTATAATGAATCTGGACGAACTTTTTCAGCAAAACAAATCGCCGATCGCGAAGCCAATGAAACGCGCCGAACAATTATGAGCAATAGTGGACCGGTTAATTCCAAACAAATTTATGTCTGTTATCGAATTTCTATTTCCGGAACTCAACCAGCAGGTTATTATTACAATAAGGTTAAATATACCGCCACACCTGTATTCTAATGAAAGATAAAATATTAAATAGCAAATATAAAAAATACTTTTCTTTATTAATATTTTCTATTTTCTATTTGCTATTTGCTATCCGAGCCGCAAACGCCCAAAATACTACCCACTTAATTGTCGCTCCTTCCCGCCAAGAAATTCTGGTTGAACCAGGAGAAACTACTGCAATAAATATTAAATTTCTTAATCAGACGGATGCTCCCATTCCCGGAACAGTGGGAGCAGTTGATTTTATTGTCGAAGATAAAGAAGGAACACCTACTTTTATTGAAGGAACACCAGTAATTACCGGTTTAACTCAGATTTCTTCTCGTTTTTCCGCCGCTTCTTGGTTTGAACTTCCTTATGACCGCGCCACTATTCCCGCCAACGGCAAGGTTTTAATTCAAGCAAAAATTCGTGTGCCGGTAGATGCTCGCCCAGGTGGAAGATATGTCGCTATTTATTTCGAACCGAGTACTACCCCCTCTCCCCCCTCCGGATTGGCAAAAGAAGGAACAACGCCAGTAGCCTCCCGAATTGTTGGTTTAGTTTATCTGCGTGTCGCCGGACCAATTAAAGAAGACGCTTACGTTGTCCGTTTTGGTGGACCCAATTTCTCCCAATATGGACCAATTACCATTCTTACGGAAATTCTTAACCGCGGCGATTACCACATCACTCCTAAGGGAGTAATTAAAATTTACAATATGTTTAATCAAGAAATAGATCGGCAAAAACTGGAAGAAAAAAATATCTTTCCCGATGCTTCAAGAGTCTATGAAAATAAGGTTGGCCAAAAATGGATGTTTGGTAAGTATAAAGCAGAATTAAGTGCTTCTTATGGAGAAACAGGAAAAGCTTTAACCGCTACCACTTATTTCTGGGTAATTCCTTACAAAGAAATTATTGCTGGCGTTTTAGCAATTGCAATTATAATTCTTCTGGCAATTATCCTTTACCGCCGATTAATAAAACGCCAGTTGGAACTTCAGGAAAGGGTAAAGGAATTGGAAAAGAAGCTTAAGGAAAAGTAATTCCTCAATTTTCAATTTTCAATTTACAATTTTTAATTTTCAACTTAAAATAAATTTATAATGATAATTATTTTAATCTTAATTTTTTGGTGGTCGTTTTCCTCTCCTACCTTTGCTTTTTCCCCACAAAACTGGGAAATTACCGTTTCCGCTACCATTGGAGAACCCAAATTAACCGTTTATGGTTATACTTCACCCCAAGCATTAGTTGAACTAAAAGGAAACCGAATTTCTGAATTAACCATCGCCGACGCTACTGGTTATTTTCAATTTAATAAAGTTTTCTTACCTCCTCCTAAACCTCACTATCCCGAAATTTGTTTAACGGTAGTCGATCGCCAAAGTCGAGTTTCTTCCTTTCCTACTTGTCTTCCCCTTCTTCCCCCAAAATTAGCAGAAATTCGCGTTGGTCCAGTCTTGCTTCCTCCGACTTTAACTTTAGAAAAAGGAGAATTTTTACCTGGTGAACAAGTAAAAGCAGTGGGGGCAACCTTTCCCAATTCTTTAGTCACCATCTTTTTAGCCAATAGTCAAAATCAAAATTTTTCTATTTCCGAAAAAATTATTCCTTCTGCTTATGCTTTCTTTTTACCAAAATACGAAATTAAAAGTGACGAAAATGGCAACTTTGAATTTAATTTGCCCGCCGACAAACCAAACTATTGGCAAGCATTTGCCACTGCCGAATTTCAAGGTTTTGCCTCGCCTAAAAGTAATTCTTTAAGCTTTAAAATTTTAGGTTGGCAAGAGTGGTTTTGGTTAAAAATAAAAATTTTTTTCTTAACTATTTTAAATTTTTTAAGGCCTTATTGGTGGTGGGTAATTATTATTGGAGAAATCATTCTTCTTTTTCTTCTTTTCCGTCAAAAAAAGAAATCTTCTTGGCTAATGACTTCCCCACCCCGTCAGATAATTAAAAAAGAAAAAAATTAACGAAAAATTACTTTTACCCGTTGAGGTAAAATTTTTCCTCTTACCTGTCCTTCAATTAAATACTCTCCTGGTTGCTGGGCAGAAACATCAAATATAGCCCTTCCTAATTCATCGGTTGTCCCCTGAATAGGAACAATAACTAAAGACTGTTCGTTGTTTCCCAAAAAAACGGGTTGATTGGCTAATCCACGACCAGTATTATCTAAAATAAAAACGGTGACCCGAATTTTTTCCTCCCCTCCTGCTTGAGCCTGCAACGGCGAGGCAAAAAGATAAGAATTTTCTAAAGAAATTACTCCTTCACTTCTGGGAGTGTAAGCTCGGCCAAAAAAGGTTGTTCGTTGAGAAATTACCAAAACTAATCCTCCTAAAGAAAAAATTAGAATAATTATAATTAAAAAAAGTAAAAGAAATTTTTTCATTAAAACAATTATAATTGTTTTTCTTTTATTTTCTCAACTCTCCCTAGGTGTCCTATCTAGTCCACCCCTTAGGTGGGATAGAGAAAATTAAACAAACTCACTTATTTTTTGATTAAACCGCTCGGCGCTTTTTTGACCAAAAAACTGGCGGATAATTAAAGAAAGTAACGCCATTCCTGCGCCAGCGTAAATTACAAAGTACAAAATCCAACTCGTCCAAAAGGATTTAAAAACAAAAATAGGTCCCTCCTCTTGCCATACATACCGTAAAAATTTTCTCCCTCCCCATAAATTAACTAAAAAACAAAATGCCATCCCCCACCATAAGGGATGATAAAAAATTCCCCCCATTCCCAACGGTAAACTCAAAACTGCCGCCGCACCAGTAATCGTTTCCCGAAGGGTCATTGCTACCGGAGCAAATTTCCTTCTTTGGGAAAAAAGCAAACTCCAATAAAAACTACGACGAAAGTACTTTTTGGCTACCGGTCCAAACCCTTCAAACTCATGTTTTACTCTGATTTGGTCATCAAAAATAATGGCATAACGAGAAGCAATCCGGTAGGTAAACTCAATATCTTCAATATCCGCTCGCCGGTAACGCTCGTCAAATCCTCCTAAACGCAAAAAAACATCTCTTTTGATTGCCGCAATTCGGGTAGAAAAAAGATAAAAATAGCCCCGTTGGTCTCGTTCATTAATCCAATAACTCCAATCACGAAGGGCTTTATAATTAGGAAAAAAGTCTTTGCTTTTTCGCGGACGTACCCAAACTCCAGTTAAAGCAGTTAAATCTTTATCTTTTAAAAACCGTTCGGCAACTCGCTTAATCGTATCCGGATAACAAATTACATCCGCATCCAAAAACAAAACTATTTTTCCCTTTGCTTTTTTAACTCCTTCATTTCGAGCTTTTGCCGGTCCGGAATTTCTTTTTAAACGAACAACTTTCACTTTTGGTTGATAAAGTTCTGCCACTCGCGCGGTTTCATCAGGCGAACAATCATCAACGACAATTACTTCAAAATCAGAAAAACCACGAGTGGCAAAAATTGAATCCAAAAGTCGCGGTAAAACTCCCGCCGCTTTGTAAGCAGGAATGACAATCGATAAAAATGGTCTTTTTTTCATTTTTGGGCAGTAATCACTAAACTCGTTAAGGGAATAGGAATTTTTATTTTTCCCGCCGGACTGATTGCTTTTCCAAAAAATTTAGCTAATTTAATTAAATTTCTTTCACGAAAATAAAACTTAAAATTTTCCAAAAGATAATTTAAAGGATACAATCGTGTTGGATCTTTTATTTTTTTAATTTTAGTAAATCCTCCTTTTTTCAGCAAAAAAAACAAACTTTTTTGCTTAAAGAACCAAAGATGCTCCGGATGACGAAAGGCAAACCAATTTTTTCTCATTAGTTTTGCTTGCCAACCTCCAGCATCGGGAGTAGAAAAAAGAAAAAGACCTCGTGGTTTAAGAATTCGGTAAACCTCTTTAACAAAATCAATTGGGGAGGCAACATGTTCAATTGTCTGAAAACAGGTAACTAAATCAAAAAACGCTGGGGGAAATTTTACTTTTAAAAAATCACGTTTAAAAATTGTTTTTACCCCTAAATTTTTTCTTGCTTCACTTACGGGTGTTAGCGAAAGATCTACCCCCCAAATTTCCCATCCATATTTTTTAGCTACTTCCAAAAAAAATCCAAAACTACATCCAATATCTAAAACTCTTCCTGGTTTGGAGAAAAAATTTTTAATCTGACAAAAAACCTTTTCAAAATAATCCAAAAATGACTCTTTCTCTGCCAAATAAGAAGAATAGCCTAAAGCGGATTCTCCGCGAAATGATTGATTTTCCCAATACTCTGCTTGATAAAACTTTTGAAGTTCAGCTGCAGTCGGTAACGGCCAAATAAATTGACTTTGACAAAAATCACATTTAAAAAATTTTCTTTCCCCTTTTTGAAAATTAAAATAAGCAAAATGATGACACAAAGGACAATTAACTTTATTCATTTTCTACCTGAAAAAGGGTAACATATTCGCTGGTAAAAACTGGTTTTAAAAAAGAAAAAGGTTTAAAATCGCCAAATTCTTTTTCTTGCGGACCCCAAAAAACAAAGGCAATCTTGTTTTTCTTTAAAAAATCTTTCGCTTCTTTCTCCCCCATCTGGCCAGAAAAAAATAATCTCACCACCAAATTTTTCCTTTCAAAATCAACGGTTTCTGTAAAATGACCTAAATAAACAAAATTTCCCGCATAAGCGGGAATATAATTGCCAGCGGTAATACCGGATAATACCACCTCTTCATCTGAAGTATTTTTTTCCAACCATTTAATTGCCTCCCACCAGTCTTTTAAAGGATACATCACCTGCGAGGGATAAGGAACTAAAGGTAAAAAGGCAGCCAAACGTTGATTGATAAATTGAAACTGCCCCTTCAAGGAAGCATATATTCCGGGTAACGAAAGACTAAGAATAATTAAAGTGAGGGGAATAATTTTTTTCGTTTTTCCTAAAAGAAAAACCGTTAGGCCAGCAAAAGGCAAATGTAAGGCAGTTTGAATCCAATAAAGTTCGGAGTGAAGGCCAGTAAGACGAAAAATAATCATTCCTCCTAACGCGGTTAACCACCACCAAATTAGGGGGTAAAACTTCTTTAATTTTTGAAAAAAAACAAAAAAACTTCCCAAAATTCCCAAAAATAAAGTTAATCCGTGAGCAAAAATTACTTCGTAAAAAGAATAAAGCCAAGGGTGAGCCCGATCATAATCAACCACGCTTTTCCAAGGATAAAAATGAGTAATCCATTGAATATAAATTAAAGGTAAACTAGTTAATAAATAAAAAAACAAAAAGGGAAAAATTAAAGAAAATTTTCTTTGAGAAATAAATTTTTCTAAAAAAATAAAGCCAAAAATTCCCCATAAAATCAGTAAACTGGGTGGATGAACAAAACCAGCTAAAAATCCTATTCCGGTAGCTAAAAAAAACCATTTTTTCTGATTTTTTTCTTCTTCCCAATATTTTAAAAACGCTAATAACCCAATTACCGTTCCCAAATGACCCAAAAGATAATGAGGAAC
The DNA here is from genome assembly GCA_049720225.1 of Microgenomates group bacterium. Lineage (GTDB taxonomy): Bacteria > Patescibacteriota > Microgenomatia > PFEM01 > JBNASD01 > JBNASD01. The sequence continues at coordinate 41,692 of JBNASD010000003.1, forward strand.
ATAAGTAATTCTTTTAATTTGATCCATTTCTTGCCACCAATCAAGCCAAAGCATAGGATGCCATTTTCCTTCCCAAAAGCCAAAGCGAGGAAGGCTTCCGGAAAATAAAGCTAAAAGAAAAAAAGCTATCCGCGAAGAAAAAGAAGAAAAAAACCAACTTCCCAACCAGTAAATTGCCAATAATAAAATTGCCCCTAAAAGAAGGCGCAAAAAATGATAAGTTAAGGCCGGTGAAAAACCAAAAATCCCTCCAACTTTTCCTGATAAAAGATAAAATTCTTGAAGTAAGCTTCCTTGGTGGGGCTCGGTAGAATATTTATTGATTACCGTCCAACGCCCTTCTGCCCCCTGACGCATTTTGGCTAAATAAACATTGTAGTCATAAGTATGATTATGCTCTCCTCCTAAAAAAATCCGCCGAGAATCCGCTAATTTCCCACTGGCAAAAAATTCATAAATTGTTGGCGAAAAAGAAATAGTTAAGGCTAAAAAAGAAATCAACAAAACTAATAATGTTTCGTTTTTAATAATTTTTACCATTAAAAATTTCTTTAATTTCTCCTAATCCATAAAACCAATGGGTAACAAAAAAGATTAAAAATATTTTACCCCATAAATTTAATTTTTTCTGCCGATAAGCAAGCCAAAAACTATAAAAACCAAAAAAGAATAAATAAAACCAAAAAGATAAAGGAGCGGTTAAAACAAGGATTACTGGTAAATAAAAAATAGGTTTTTTTGCCTCCGGATGCTTTTTTAAAAACATCATCCTCCCCTTTCCATAAACAACCATTCTCTTTGCCCAATCTTTTAAGTTACTCCGCATTTTATGAATTACCCCGCTTTTAGCCAGGTAAAAAAATCGTCTGCCGGTTTTTAAAAGGCGGTAGGTCAAATCTTCATCTTCGATAATACTTCCTAAACTCTCATCAAACCACCCTACTTCTTCAATCGCTTTTTTTTCATACAAAACATTCACACAAGGCAAATGGGTAACTTCGCGATCTTCCTCATATCGTCTCCCCTGAACTGAACCCCGACTTCCTAAAAAAGTATTTAAAACAATTCCTAAGGCTTGATAAAAAGAAGTGGTTTTTGGAGGATAATTTGGCCCTCCTACCGCTACCAAATTAGGAATTTTTCGTTTGTATTTTTGATAACCTAAAACTAGACTTTTTAACCAATTTTTTGGGGCGATACAATCGGCATCAATAAAAGCCAAAAAAGCGGTTCTACAATTTTTAACCGCCACATTCCGACTAATAGCAATTCCCCGCCGGGGGTTAATAATCAAACGAACTCTTTTTGTTTTTCTCTGAAATTTTTTAATAAGAGGAATTGTTTGATCAGTAGAATTATTATCAATCACCAAAATTTCTGTTTTAAAAGCAGGATAGGATTGTTGTAAAAGAGATGATAAACAATCAACAATATTTTTTTCTTCATTAAAACAAACAACCGCGACGGTAACTTTAGGTAAAATTTTCATTTTAGATTTTGGAAAAAATTAATTGCTCCCAAAAGGCTCCTTTTTCCTTCCGCTGGATTCGTTACTAATTGAATCAATTTTTTAATTAAATATTTTGGCCGAAAATAAAAACGAAAATAAGCTTGCCGACAAAACTTTTCTACTTCTTTTGCGGAAAAGGTAGGCAAATTGACGGTTGCTTGATATTCTCCTTTTTTTCCTAACCACCGCCGGAAATTTTTTTCTCTTAAATAACCCATTTTCTCTGCCCAATAGTAAGCTTTTGTTCCCGGATAAACAAAAAGCGGATAAAATTGAGCAGAATCAGGACTAAGTTTACAAGCAAATTGAAAGGTTTGTTCGGCGGTTTTTAAAGTTTCTCCCGGCCCTCCAATAATAAAACAACCATGAACAAGTAAGCCTGCTTTTTTGGCATTTTGGGCAAAATTTAGCGATTGCTCAAGAGTAATTTTTTTGTTCATTTTATTTAAAATCTCTTGATTACCTGACTCATAGCCAACAATCAAAAGACGACAACCGGCTTTTTTCATTAATTTCATTGTTTCTAAATCTAAATGAACACGGGTATTGGTTGACCAAGGAAGTTTATTGCCTTTCTTAATAAGAAGTTGACAGATCCTACGAACACGAGGAATGTTAGCAGTAAAGGTATCGTCTTCTATCACCACTTCTTTAACTTGGGGTAAATTTTTGGCAATCCAAAAAAATTCCTCTACCACCTTTTCCGGAGAACGAAACCGATATTTCAATCCATGTAAAGTTTGCGGCCAAAGACAATAAAAACATCCATAAGGACATCCCCGACCGGTAATAATCATTACCATTGGATAACGGGCGGCTGCAAAAAAATAATCGCGCGGATCTAAAAATTGTTTATAGATTTGGGAAACAAAAGGAAAATCATCTAAATTAGTTAAAAGCGGTCGAGGAGAATTGACTATAATTTTTTTTCCTTGGCGATAAACCAAACCGGCTACTTTTTTTAACGGCTTCCCCTTTTCTAATACCTCCGCTAACTCAACCACTGTTTGATCATATTCCCCTACCGCCACTCCATCGACCAAAGAAGCAGAAGTTAAGGTTTCTTTTGGTAAAGCAGAAACATGAGGACCAACTAGTAAAACAAAACAATCTAAGTTTTTCTTTACTTTTTCGGCAAAACGTAAGTCGTTATTGATGCTCGGCGTGCTGGTTTCTATTACTACTAACTGGGGAGAGAACCTTTTTAACTTTTTTATTGCCTGGGAAAAATTCATTTTTTTAGCGACAAAATCAAAAAGCCAAACTTCATTCCCCCATTTCTGGGCCCAACCGCAAGCTAATGCCAACCAATAAGGATAATATAAAGTTTTCCCTACCGGGACTCCCGGGCTGCGTTGACCGCGGGAAAATCCCGGTAAAAATGGTGGATTAACAAAAGCAATTTTCATTTCTTTTTTGCTTTAATTAAAATATCTCCTCGAAAAAAGAAATTTAAAATTAAATTAAAAAAATCAGGAAACCGCCCAATTGATCCTAAACTAGCCACTTTTAAAATAGTAAACTCTTGACTAACAAAATCTTTAAACTCCTTTTTACTAAATTCAAAAATATGAGTAGGATCACCTCCATAAATAATTTTAAACAACCGCCACGATAAAGAAAGACGATTGTTGGTCCCAATAATAAAAATTCCTTCTGGTTTAAGTATCCTTTTAATCTCTTTTAATGCCTTTTGGGGGTTTTTTAAATGCTCAAAAACATTGATAGAAAAAACTTTATCAAAAAAATTATCTTTAAATGGTAAATTGGTAATATCTGCTTGGAAAAATTTTAATTTAGGGAATAATTTTTTTGCCTTTTTAATTGCAAAAGAAGAAATATCAACCCCCATTCCTTCTACTAAAGGAGGACAAACAAAATTTAAAAGATAACCTGTTCCACAACCTGCGTCTAAAATCTTTTCTCCTTTTTTTACTGCCAATTCTTTTTTAAGCCAATTAAAAGAAGGAATTTTTTCTAAATTCTTTTCTAAATAATGATCAGTATGCTGGCGATAATAATCCAAATCAAACTTCTTCATAATTTTTTAATAATTTTTCCGCTTTTTTAAAAGATAAAGGTAGTTTTTGATTAAAAATTAGCGAAAGATATTTCTTAAGAAATTTTTTATTCTCTGAAGCTAGACATTGCGAGTGGTATTTCTGAAAAATCTTAAATTTTAATCCCCGCTCGCGAATTTTTTTGAGGGATTCTTTTTTAACATTTCCCAAAGAAAAATGTAAAAAAGGACAAGGCAAAACTTCTCCATCAGGAGTAATGTATAGCACTTCCTTTACCGCCGGACAACCAAAACAAAACCAATTGCTTTCCATATCGCGACGAATCCAAGCTGATTTTTTCCGCCAACGATTAATTTCTTGCTTATCTTTAGGAGTAAGAAGAATTTTTTGATTCTCCTGCCAACGACCAACAGGACAGGCAAAAATTGGATTGAGAGCAATTTTTTCTTTTGTTGCCCAGGCAAAAAGTTTTTGCAAATCATCATTAAAAATATTTTGATGAGAAACGGTGGTATTCACCGAAACCTTAAAACCAAATTTTTGCGCCATTTTTAAAGCTTTCATTGCTTTGATAAAGGTACCCTTTTTTCCCCGAAAGCGATCGTGAACTTTAGGATCAAAACTATCTAAACTAAAATTAAGTTTATCTACTCCTAATTTTTTTAATTTTTTTAAAAGATTAGAAGTAATAAGTGTCCCATTGGTAGTAATGGAAATATAATTTTTTTTTGGCTGAAAAGCTTTAATGATTTCAAAAATTCTTTTATCTAGAAAAACCTCCCCACCTTGAAAAGAAAAATGAATCGCCCCTAATTCCATTGCTTCTTTCGCTAATCGTTGATACTCTTTTAAAGTGAGTTTCTTTTTTTGAAAACGAGCAAATTTTGCCGCAAAACAATGCTGGCAGGCTAAGTTACATTGATAATCAGTGACAATATCCAAATAATGAAGGGGCGGAAGAAAAGATTTTAAAAAAGCAAAAAGGTAACCTTTAAGGGTACGAAAAAACAAGAATGGTTTACGAAAAAAGACCCCGGTATAGTCTAAAAAGGAAGCCATTTTTTTTCCCGAAATCAATTTTTTCTCCATTTCTTATTTCCGCCCACCCCTTAGGTGGGATAGATCAAGATGACGATCAACCCCCAAAATTGAAAGGAAAAAAGAAGAAAAAATTATCTGAATTCCCAAAACAATTAACATCATGGAAAATATTGTCGGCCGAATTGCCCAAAGCTCACCAAATCCTTGTTTTGCCCAATTAAAAAAAGTAATCCCCCCCACTAATAAACCAATTAACAAAATTAATACTCCTAACAGTAATCCTTTTTCTAAACGAAAGTAGCGAAAAACAATTGGCGTCAAAAGACTATCTTTAGCTAATCCTTCTGTCCAAGAAAAAACTTTAGCGAAAATTCCAAGCATAATTACTTGATAACCAACCAAAACTAACATTGAAGCAAAAATCATTGTATGAAAATCAAACCCTCTTCCAAAAAGAAAAACCGGTCCACGCAAAAGCGATAATACTCCTAATCCCCCTACTACCATTAGTATCATTCCCGGAAAAAGAAAAAGCCAGGTGGGGGCAAATAAAAGCATAAAACGGATATGTCGCCAGGCATCACGAAACCGAGAAAGTTTTGAAGGCGTTTGCCGAGGATAATAAACAATCGGCACTTCTTTTATTTTTAATTTTTCTTGACTAGCGCGAATAAGCATTTCTGAAGCAAACTCCATCCCTAAACAAAAGAGGCGCATTTTTTTAAAAGCTTTTTTGGTTAAAGCCCGCATTCCTGTTTGCGAATCAGAAACTTTAAGACCATAAAATAAACGTAAAAACAAATTTAAAGTGGGAGTACCAAAAAACCGATTTAGAAAAGGCATTGCTCCTTTTTTAATTTTTCCTTTTAACCTTGACCCTAATACTAAATCATAGCCATGAGTAAGAGGGGCAATTAATTTCGGAATTTCCCGAAAATCATAAGTCCCATCACTGTCGGCAAAAACTAAAATTTCTCCCTTGGCGGATTTTAATCCGGTTAAAAGAGCCTGACCATAACCCTTTTTAGTTTCCAAAATTACTTTTGCTCCTGCTTTTTCTGCTTTTTGGGGAGAACTATCTTCTGAACCATTATCAACTACAATTACTTCTCCTTTTACTTTAGCCTTTTTTAAACCTAAAAAAGCTTTTTTAACACACCCCCCTACCGTTTTTTCTTCATTCAGACACGGCATAATCACCGAAACAAAAAAATTTGTCATTTTTTTCATTTTAACAAAAGTGTTAAAATAAATCTATTCAAAATTTTGCTTGGATTTAAAAAATTTTAATGATTAAGAATATTAATTTTGCTCTTCTTAATTTAACGGGTGATCTTTACGCTCGCGGTTCTCGACAACTAGTAGGCTTTTTAAATCAACATGGAATAAAAAGCGAAATTTTTTTCCTCCCTGGAGAAAAAAATTTAATTGGCTTAGGACTTAAAGGGACTAAAAGACTAACCAATGAAGACTTAAATGTTCTTTTGCGGTTTTTAAAAAAATACCAGGTAATTGGTTTCTCTTCGATGGCCGACTATTTTATTAAAACCAAAGATCTAGGCCAAAAACTTAAAAAAACTTTTCCGCAAAAAATTTTTCTTTTAGGAGGTATTTTGGGTATTACTCAAAAAGATGAATTAATTAAAGAAAACTGGATAGATGGAATTTGTTTTCAAGAAGGAGAATTAGCAATGTTAGAGTTCTTGGAAAGATTGGTAAAAAATTATTATTATTGGAAAACACCTGGCTTTTATTTTAAAAAAGAAGGAAAAATTTTTAAAAATAAAGGAAAAAAATTAATTAATAATATAGATCAAATCCCTCCCGTTGATTATTCAAAAGGCCTAATTGTTTTAAATGGTCAATGTCGAAAAATTTCCCCTCAAGATATCAAAGACTTCTTTGGCACTACTCTTTGGACAGCAACCAGCCGAGGATGTTATTTTAGGTGTTCTTACTGTATTAACTCCTTTCTTTCGCCAGAAGAAAAAAAAGTAAGATTTCATTCTCCTGAATATGTAATTAAAGAAATAAAGCTTAATTTAAGGAAATTTAATTTTTTAAATTGTGTTTATTTTAATGATGAATCAATGAGTTTTCGGAAAAAAGAAGAATTAGAAAATTTTTTAAAAATTTATAATCAACAAATTGGCTTACCTTGGGGCGCTTATTTTGATCCCTTCACTTTGAATCCTAACCAAATTGATTTTTTAGTCAAAAATGGTCTGAAAAAATTTAAAATTGGCTTACAATCGGGAAGCAAAAGAATTAATTTTTATTTTTTTAATCGAAAAACGGATTATAAAAAATTTAGAAAAATTCTTGAAAAAATAAAAAAATACCGAGGTAAAATCTCTTTACCAATCATCGATATCATTACCGACATCCCCTGGGCTAATAAAAAAGACTTAATTAAAGAAATAAGTTTTTTAAATTCTCTTCCTCGTCCTTTCACTATTGAAGCTTTCTCTTTAAGTCTTTATCCCGGATGTACAATTTATAATCAAGCAATAAAGGAAAAAATAATTTCTCCCTCCCCGCTTACCATCCAGAATCATGTAGCAGGATCCAAAAAAATCTATGGAGGAGTAATTCTTCCCTTAGCCTCTTTTTTAAACATTCCCCCTCAAATATTAAAATTAGTTAATTTAAATTGGCAGTTGCCTATCTTAGCCAAATTATTAAACTACGCAGTAAAAATAAGAAAGCTTTTTTACCAAATTAAAGCTAAAGATCCTACTTTATTACCTTATAAAATCGGTCGATATTTAAAAAATGAAAAAAAGAAATATTAACTGTTTATTAATCAAAGAAATAATTATTATTTTAATTTTTTTAATTTTAATTTTAGGCTCCTGGGGACCGCTGCTGGTCCATTTTCTTTTCCCCCCCTCCGGAAAAATTTTTTTAGGAAGCGTTGGTTTTCCTCATGATTTCTTTGGCAATTTAATTTCTTATCAGCAAGGAAGATTAGGCCATTGGCTTCACTACTCCAAAATTTCTAGTACCCTCTCTTCTCCCCCTACCCTCGTAAGATGGGAATATAACCTTTTAGGCCAATTAAGTCGCCTTTTACCTTTTGAGGAAATTATCTCTTTTCATCTTTTTCGCTTTCTTTTTTCCTTAAGTTTAATTTTTTTTACTCTTGTTTTTGTTTTTTCTCTTTTTCCTTCCTTTTATCTACCGGCGTTAATTTTAGCCTTTTTTTCCGCCGGTTGGGAAACAAAATTAATTAGCCTCTGGACCCCGTTAGGAGTTTTTCAACGATGGGCCTATTACCCTCATTATTTATGGTCATTTGTCTTTTTCTTAGCTGGTTTTTGGTTTTTAGTAAAAGCATTGGAAACAAAAAAAATCTCATTTTTAATTTTTGCCAGTATTTTTAATTTTTTTGCTAGCAATCATCCCCCGGTAATTTTATCTTTTTATCTTACTTTACCTTTTTATCTTTTGATTTTTATTTATCAAAAAAAACCAACTACAAAAGATTTTCTAAAAGAATGTTTATTTCTTTTTATTTTTTCTGTTTCCGCTTTGCCCTTTTTGGTTTATCTTTATCAGGTAAGAAATCTTCATCCCTGGGATTTACTTTCTAAATTTGATTTAGCTTATGATTTTAAAAATTATCTTTCTTTTGGGGATATTTTAAAAGGATTAGGACCAGCAAGTATTTTTGCCTTCCTTGGCTCTTGGTTGGCAATTAAAGAAAAAAAACGAATTTGGTGGTTTTTGGCACCCCAAAGTTTTGGATATCTTTTAGGTTTTTTTCTTGTTTCTTCTTTTATTGGCTACAACAGTATTCGTTTTCTCCAAACGCCATTTTTTATTTGGTTAGCTTTTTTAACTACTCTTTTTTGGCAAAAAATTTTTCCGAAAAAAAATTTCTTAAGTGTTTTATTATTTTTCTTTATTTTTCTTTTTCCCGGTATTCCGGGATTAAAATTTAGTTTCCAAACCAACATTAATAATTTCTCCTCCACCCATCCTTATATTTTTACTTCTCCTTTTAAAAAAGAAGCGCTTAAATGGCTAAAAGAAAATACTCAAGAGAAAGAAATTATTCTTTCTTCTCCTATCAATGGAATGTTAATTGCTGCTTTTGCTGGAAATTATCCTTATATCACTGTTTATCTTCCCCAAGAGAAAGAATTTTCTTTTATTTGGGAAAATTATTATAATTTTTTTAAACAAAATTGGTCTACTAACCAAGCAGAAGAATTTCTTAAAAAAGAAAATATAAGATATATTTTTTGGGGAGAGGAAGAAAAAAGTTTAAGTGGAAAAAACAGTTTAGATTATCCCTTTTTAGAAAAAGTCTTTGAAAACTCTTTAGTTTCCATATTTCGTTTTAATCCCACCTAAGGGGTGGGCAGAGGAAGAAAATGAAAAAACTAATTGTGGTTTATCTAATAAGTTTTTTGATTGCTTTTTTAAATATTTTTCAAGTTGTTTGGTACGAAGCAAAAACCCCTTATAATACCCAATATTTAGCCCCTGATGGTCATTATCCAATTGATTATTTCGCTTATCTTATCTCTATTGCTCAGGGTTTTCGAGGAAAATGGCAATTAGTTAATCTTTTAACCAGCGAAAACACTCCCTCCTACTGGGTAATAAGTTGGCCGTATTTGCTAATAGGTCATTTTTCAAGAATTTTTGGTCTTCTTCCTCAATTTGGCTATTGGATCGCCGTTTTTGGATTAACTTTTTTAATAATTTTCATCACCTATTTCCTTATTAAAATTACTTTGGCTAAAAATAAATTTTTAGTTTTTCCGGTTTTTTTAATTTATATTTTTGCCGGGCCTTTTTGGCAAATTAATAACCTTAATCCTTTAAAAATAGATTTTTTTCCTTTAACCTGGTATTATAAAACGCTTATTTTTAGTCGTCTTTCCGCCATTCCTCATCATCTTTTTGCTAATCTTCTAATTCTTCTTTTTTTTCTTTTCTCTTATTATTTTTTTGAAAATTTTTTAAAGAAAATTCATTCTCGAAAAAATTTTTTTTATTTCTTAGCGATTACCTTCGTTTTGGTTTTAATTTTTTCTCTCACTCCGATTAAAATTACTTATCTTTTTTTTACTTTTATTTTAACCTTTATTTATTGTTTCTTTCTTCATTATCGTCACAAAATTTCCTTTCGATTATTCTTTTTTAAAATTCTTTTTTATCTCATCCCTCTTGGTTTATTACTTCTCTTTTTTGGTTTATATTTTCAAAAAAATTCCCAAGGAGCTTTTTTACCGGAATTAAAAACATTTGAAAAAGAAGAAATGGAATTTCCTTCTCTTAAAAATTTTCTTTTAGGTTCAGGACCGCTTTTAATTTTGGGGATAATCGCTTTTTGGTTATTAATTTTTACTGGTTTTAATCAAATTTCTCCCTTTCTTTTTCTCGGTTTAACCGCCACTTTTTTATCTTATCTTCTTTTTTATACCCCATTTTCTGCTTTTTTTAATAATCATAATTCACGATTGCTCTTTGGAGAAAGTTATCTTTTTTTCTCTATTACCCTAGGATTAAGTCTGGAAAAAATTGCCCTTAAACTAAAATTAAACCCCAAAAAATTAATTATTTTTTTTCTTTTATTTTTTACTCTTTTTTCTCTTCCTGCGTGGTATGCTTATCTTCCTACTAGGTTAGAAACGGATCCTTTTTTTGAAAAAAACTATCGTTATCTTCCTTTAGAAATAATTGAAGGTCTCACTTACTTAAATACCAAAAGTAATTCCCAAACAATAATTTTAACTCCTCCTAATTTCTTAGGATTAATTTTGCCGGTTTTTGTCGAAGGAAGAGTCTTTTGTGGATCGCCCAGCGGTACCCATCAATATTATCCGAAGGCTTTGATGGCGGCTAATTTTTATGGAGAAAAAACCTCAATTGAAGAAAAAATAAAATTTCTTAAAGAAAACAAAATTAAATACGTAATTTACGTTTCTCCTGATTTAGACCCTAACCTTCCCGATTATATTTCTAAAAATTTCTCAAAATTAAATTTAAAACTAATCTTTTCTAATTCAAAAATAAAAATCTTTGAATTTTAGCCCTTTTTCCCACCTAAGGGGTGGCTAAAATATGAACTGTTAAGCCCAAGGTAGGAAATTCTTTTTCGGCAATCTTTTTTTCTCGATTGCTAATTAAAAATTCTTTTGCCTGCAAGGCAGTTCCTAAATTGGCTTTCCGAAAGTCAACAGTATCTAACATTCCTCCTTCTTTAATTTCTAAAACGATAAAATAAGAAGAGTATTTATCTTCCCTTATTCCCCACCCTGCCTTTTGACCAACCGCAAAGTAAAAATTAAAAAGAAGGGGACTAAATTCATTGGTAAAATTCAAAGGAATTACTGGTTTTCTCAAATCAACTTGAGAAAAAATAAATTTAAAAACATCTTCTTGTTTTTCCTGCTTTTGATAGTCGGGATATTGGTGGGGCCAATTATCACGGGTAAAATCAAACCGCCAACTCCGATATTGATCTTGCTCGTAAAAAACCGCGGTATCACTTTCATGAGAAACAGTAGGTCGTAAAATTTTTGGTAAAAAAATTAAATCTTTTAAAATTACCCCTCCAAAGATTAAAAACCCAGAAAAAAATATCCCTCCTAAAAAAGTTTGCCGAAGAATTATTTTTTTAAAAAAGCTAAAAATTAAAAATAAAATTTTTTCTAATCCAAAACTGGCAACCACCAAAAATCCAGGAACACTGGTAAAAATAAATCTTCCCTGATTATTGCCCATATGTCTTTCCGCTAAAATAAAATTAATTAAAAAAAGAAACCCCAAAATTCGCAAACGAAAGTCTCTTGGCCACCATTTAAAGGAATAAACAAATCCCAAAAAAGCCAATAAGAAAACTAAAGGGGAAAAAAAGTACTCAAAAGCTAAAACAAGAGGGTAATATAAAAGATGGCCAATTACTGTTGTCTCGTAAAGATGAATGGTAAACCGGTTTTGTAAAATTAACCAAAATTCTTGCCACCGACCAGACGGAGAAAGCCAAATAGCTAAAACTAAAAATACGGGTAAAAACAAAATTAAATTTTCTTTTAATCGGCGCCAGAAAAAAAATTCTAATCCCAAAACCATCAAAACTAATACTCCATAATTATATTTAGTGAGGGTTAAAATTAAACTTACCAATCCGCTTAAAAAAAACCAAAATAATTTTTTTTCTTCCCGTCCTTTAATATAAAACCAAAAAGCTAGTAAAGTTAAAACCGTCCCTAATCCTTCTTTCATTGCCGTAGAATAGTAATATAAAATTAGCGGCGAAGTAAAAAGAAAAAATAAAACTAAAAAGGAAGCTAAAGATTTTTTGCCACTTATTTTTAAACTTATTTGATAAATCAATAAAGCAGTAGGAAAAATTAATAAAAAACTCACCAAGCGAGCAGTAAAAAAATTATAAGGCAAAAAAATTGTAGTCAAACCTAAAAACCAAGACTGAAAGAAAGGATAATAAAACTGTGATTGGGTAATTTTTAAAAATTCTTGCCAATTGCCAGCCCGCAGGGCTTCATGAACCCGATATCCCTCCCAAATATAACCCGCCTCATCCCACATTACTATTCCCGGCAAAAAATGAAAAAAAGAAAAAAAGGCAAAAAGAATTAAAACAAGAAGAAAGAAAAATTTTATCTCCCTAAATTTAATCCTCATTTTCTAGTTTTAGTTCATTATATAATAAAAATGATGAGAAAAATTCTGAAAATTAATTTTTTTTATTTCACGGAAAAAAAGGAATTAATCGGAGTAATTTTTCTTTCTTTTTTTGCGTTATTTTTAAGTCTTATTTCTACCTTTACTGATATTTTTTTCCATGCTCCCCCCAACACCGTCTACTCTTTTGCTCATAATTATATGCCTGATTATTATCAATATCTTTCTTGGATGAAAGATGGCGCGGATGGTAAATTTTTTATCACTTCTCGTTATTCGGCAGTTGATTTCGTACCTAAACCAGTTTATCTTTTTTATCCTCTTTTAGGTTTTCTCTCGCAAAAAATGGGTTTACCTTTAGTCTTTGGCTATACCTTAGGGCGAATTTTTTGGGCGGGAGTTCGTCTTTTGGCAATTTATTTTTTAATTACTCAGATAATCAAAAAACCCTACTTGCGTTTATTGACTTTTTTTCTTTGTTTGTTTCTTCCCCCTTTTTACCAAATTTTTTCCGGAAAATTAACATTTCAAAATATCTCCAATTTAGACCCCCTTGCCCGTAATCTTTTTATCCCCCACGACAGCGCTACTTTAGCTCTAATTTTGTTTTCCGCTATTTTTTTTAATTTTTATCTTCGGCAAAAAAAAATTCTTTTTCTTTTTTCATCCGCACTTCTTTTAAGCATTGCCTCAGTTTTTAATCCGGCAATTACCAGTTTATTTTTGCTTTTTCTTGCCGGTGGTGGTTTTTTATATTTGGTTAAAAACAAAAAATTTTTTCCTTTATTATTGGGAGGAATAATTTTGGCTATTTTTAGCCTGCCAATTCTTTTTTACTATCAACATCTTTTTGCCACTACTCTCCCTTTTTCGTGGATGTTTCATCGCCAAAAAACAGTAGTGGTTTTGGATTTTAAGAATCACTTTTTGGCTCTTTTACCGTTTTTATTAGTTGGTTTTTGGGGATTTTTAAAAAGCTTTTCTCAAAAAGATTTTTTAACTAACTTTCTTTTAAGTTGGGTAATTATCTCTTTTATTTTAGCTCCTCTTTTAGGAAGAATTCTTCCTTTATCGCAAGAACGCCTTTTTGAAATATCTCATTTTTTACCGTTGGCAATTTTTGGCGGAAAAACTTTAGAAAGCTTAAGGGGAATTAAATTTAAAATTGCCTTAACTTTGCTTTTTTTATTTATTCTCCCCTATTTCGTTTTTGATTTGAAATGGCATATCAAGCAGTTTGCCTCTCCTTATTTTAATATTTATATTCCTATTACTACCCTTCAAGCATTTGGGTGGCTTGATCAAAATACTCCCCCTCTCTCGGTAGTCGCCGCTGGTTATTACACTGCCAATATGATTCCTGCTTTTTCTCACAATCGCGTGTTTTTTGGTCATGATTTTACTACTTACTTGGCGGAAGAAAAACTTCAAGAATTAAATCTTTTATTTTCTCCTTCTACACCAGAAGAAGAAATTAAGGAGATTCTCCAAAAAAATAAAGTTGATTATTGGTTTTTTAGTCCAGAGACGCCAACTATTCCTTCTCAATTGATAGAAAAATTAGGTTTTAAATTGATTTTTTTCAATCAAGGGAATCAAATTTACCAAGTGAAATTTTAAAATTGATTATTGACAATTGAAATAAAAATTGCTAATTTAAAAAAGTATGGAGGAAAAACCTGATTTGAAAAAAATCGCCGCGGGAATGATTTTGGGATTGGTAATTTTAGGAGGTGCCTTATATTTTGCCTGGAAATACTCCCAAAAACAAGGAATTAAACTTACTTTACCTTCGGGAGGAACTTATACTGGCGAAAAAAGTGGTTTTCAAGATGCTAATCCCCCCACCGCCCCTCTTCGTTTTACCGCCCCAGCAGATGTGGAATGGGTTACTTATCAAGGAAAAGTCTATCCTTACACTTTTTCTTATCCTAAAACTTTATCTTTAGCCAATTTTCCCAACGATCCTTTAGACGCCGTTGGAATTGCTTGGGGTAATCTTAACCCTCAGTTTAATATTTTGTTAGATATTGAAAATATTGAACAATTAGACCCCCAAAACGTCGGTAATACCGAAGCTTTTGTTCACAACTGGTGGAAAAGATTTTCTGGTCTTAAAGGAGTTTTATCGGTAGACAGATTCACCAATGCTAATGGTTTAAAAGGTTATAAAGCAATTTACATTAACACCGCAGGACAAACTCCTAATGTTGACATCTTTTTTGAAGTACCGCGTAATCCTAAATTAGTAATCCATTTAGCTAATGGGATTTTGGATCCTTTAATTTTTAACCGCATTGTTGATAGCGTCAATTGGCTTTCTCCTACCCCCAGCCCCACTCCTCCTTCTCAATAATTCTTTTAAAAAGATATAATAAAATTAATTTATGACCAAAGTGTCGATAATTTTTTTTCTTGGCTTAATAATCCGGTTATTTTTAATTCCCGCCCCTGGTTTTGAAGCGGATATTGCTTTTTGGAAATCGTGGAGCTTAGCGGCGGAAGAAAAAGGAATCAATTGGCTTACCCAAAATACCAATTATAACTATCCTTCCGGTTTTGCCTTAATATTATGGTTGGTAGGAAAAATTTATCGCCTTTTTGCCGACCCCCAGAATTACAATCAATACTGGAATGCCCATAATTTTTTATATTTATTTTTAATCAAACTTATTCCTATTTTTTCCGACATTTTCCTTGCTTTAGGAATTTTTTTGTTTTTTAGTCAACCAGAAAAAATTAACCTTCCACCAAAAATCAAAAAACTAGCTCCTTTTTTGGCCGGCGCTTATTTTTTTCACCCATTAGTTCTTTATGACGGTGTCTGGTGGGGACAGGTTGATAGTTTAGGGGCGGTATTTTTAGTTTGGAGTTTAATTTTTCTTTTTTGGCAAAAACCAGTTTTAGGAGCAATAACCTTAACCGCCGGTTTTCTTTTAAAAATGCAATTGATGATTTTTTTACCTCTTTTTTTTATTATTTTATGGATTTATTGGTCTTGGAAAACTATGATTAAAGGAATTATCGCTTCTTTTCTTACTTTTTTATTTCTTTCTTTTCCATTTTTATTAGCCAATAATTTAGGACGAACCTTTACCTTAATTACCCAAAACGCTGATTGGTTTCCCCTTCTTTCTTTGCGAGCAGATAATTTTTGGTGGCTTTATTCGTGGGGAAAAGGAATGACTACTAGCGATAAAATTCTTACCCTCGGCATTATCCAAGCAAAAACTTTAGGTTTAATTTTATTCTCTGCTGGTTATCTTTTAGCTTTATTCGCCCTCCTTCCTAAACCTACTCCCCAAAAAATTTTAATTAGTTTTTCTTTAGCCGGTTTTTCTTTTTTTCTTTTCCCTACTCAAAGCCATGAACGTTATCTTTTTCCTACGTTAGTCCTTTTATTATTCCTTGTCCCTTTTTATTGGGAGGATAAAAAGAAAAATATCTTTATTACTCTTCTTACCACCCTTTCTTTGGCTTCCTTAATTAATCTCAACAGTGCAATGAAAAACAATTATCCTCACAACAGTTGGCCGTTTTTGGACTTTACTGCCAAAGGAGAAGGAGATATTCTTGTCTCTTTCGTTAATCTGGGAGCTTTTTTTTGGCTTTTAAATTTCTGGCGAAAAGAAATTAGCAGAATAGGATTAATTAGCGCTTGTTTTTTGATATTGCTAGGAATTATTTGGGGAAACTTAAAGTTTTTTTTAGGAAAACCAATTTCTTTAAGTTCTCTTAAACCCATTGATTATTCTCAAGATTTTGGCTCTCCTCAATTTAATTTAGCAGTTCAATCAACTTTTGGACCAAAAAGTTGGTCATTTTTAAGCGTTAACTGGTTTTTTTATCGGAAAGGAATTGGCACCCACGCTAATTCGAAAATCTCTTGGGATTTAGGTGGTCGGTTTAGTAAATTTTTTACTGGTTATGGTGTAGATAGTTTAGCCAACCAATCTGCCTCAGTGATTTTTGAAATTTGGGGAGATGACCAACTTCTTTTCCGTTCCTCAAAAATCACCCGCGCTGACCTTCCTCAAGCCACTGAAGTTTCCGTTAAAGGGGTAAAGACTTTAACGTTAGTGGTTAATGATGCCGGTGATGGCATTTATAGTGACCATGCCGATTGGCTAGAACCAAGGCTTTATAAATAAATTACCAATTGCAAATTTTCAATGAGAAATCAATTTAACAATTTTCAAATAAAAGGAAAAAATATAAAAAATTTCAAAAGCCTTAGAAAAAAAATCTGGATTTTCTTTTTGTTAGCGGCAATCATTTTTAATTTCCTCACTCTTTGGCCGGAGTTAACAACTCGTTTAGACCCCAATGATAATATTTTTCAATTTGGATTAGTTCAAAGAATGGCGCAAATTTGGGATTTAGTTTTTACCGGCAAAATTTCTCCTTTGTCTTTAATTGACCATTGGGTTCCAGCCTGGGTGCTTGGTTATCCTCTTCCCTATTACTACCAACATCTTCCTCATCTGATTATTGTGATTTTCTATAAACTTTTATTACAAAAGGTAAACTTATATAACATTTTTAAAATAGTAAAATTTCTTCTTTGGGTTAGTTATCCCCTTGCTCTTTATCAATCCGGTCGCTGGTTTGGCTTTTCCAAAATTACCTCTGCTTTAATGGCTTTCTTTGGTTCGCAAATCATTACCGATGGTCTTTATGGAGCGGATATTGTTAGCTTTGCCTGGCGAGGATATGGTTTAACCACCCAACTTTTTGCCTTAATTTTTACTCCCCTGGCTTTCGCTTACGGTTGGCGAATTTTAAATCAAAACAAAATCTCTTTTCGTCAAATAGCTTGGTTAACCCTGCTTTTATCCGCCAGTTTTGCCTCTCATTTAGCTTTTGGTTATTTTGTTTGTTTTTCTTTATTATTTGCCCCCTTAGCTTTTCTTCCTTGGGAAAGACTACCTTATTTTTTAACTAACTTTGCCGAAGAAAAACTTCGCTGGCAACAATTGTTAAAACCAGTTTTTAAAAAATATCAAATTTTATTTCTGACTTTTTTAACCACTTTTCTTCTTTTAAGCTACTGGTTTATTCCCCTCTTTCTCCATAATCAATACCACAATATTTCTTTTTGGGATTCACCTTTAAAATGGAACTCTTACGGAGCCAAGGAAGTTATCGTGATGTTTTTAAGCGGCCAGCTCTTTGATTTTGGCCGACCACCGATTTTAACCGCCTTGGTAATTGGCGGTTTATTTTTGGCTCTTTCTCGATTTAAACCCCGTCACCGATTTTTGGTTTTTCTTTTTGGCTTTTGGTTTGCCTTGTATTTTGGGAGAACCACTTGGGGAAAATTAATCGACCTTCTACCAATGATGAGGGAAATGCACCAACAGCGGTTAGTGAATAGCTTACATATAGTTTGTATCTTTTTGATAGGTTTATTTGGAGGGTTTCTCTGGCGAAAAATTAAAAATTTGGCAATTAAATTGAAAATAAAACCTACTTTTATTGTTTCTTCTATCCTTTTTATCATCTTAGGAATTCCTGTTTATAAGGCAAACTGGCAGTATTTAAAACTTAATTCTTCGTGGATTAAACAGGATAATCAAGCTTATGAGCAAATAAAAAATGACTATCAGGCGCTAATAAACTATCTTAAAAGTCTTCCCCCAGGAAGAATTTATATCTTTAAAAAAACCAAGGACGGTCAACCATTCAATATTGGCCAAACCGCTATCTTTTTGGCTTTAAGCCGGGAAACTTTTCCCACCGTTGGTTTTCTTCCAGAAACTTGGTCACTTAATAGCGATATTGAACTTTTATTTGACGAAAACAATCCCCAACATTATCGCCTTTTCAATGTCCGTTGGGTAGTTTTGCCCCACGATAATCCTTTACCTGATTTTATGAAAGAAAAAGCAGTTTTTGGTCCTTTTAAGGTAGCAGAAGTGGAAAGCGGCGGTTATTTTACCCTCGGTACCAGTCAATTAAAAGTTAAAACGAACAAAGAGAATATTTTTAACTTTCTTCATTTATGGTTTTGGTCTGACAAACCTACGCAAAATGAGTTTCCTACTTTAGAACTTAATGGAGAAGATCCTCAACCACCAGTTTTTAATTCCCTTCCTTATTCCCATTTTTCCCCACCTAAAAATTTGGGAATTATTGATGAAGAAAAAGTAGAAGATGAAAAATATCAAGCAAAATTTACCGTTGCCGACTCTTGTCAAAATTGCCTTTTGGTTTTCAAAATGACTTATCATCCCAACTGGCAAGTATTTCTGGATGGTCAAAAAGCAGAAAAAATAATGGTTTTTCCCAGTTTTATCGCCCTTAAAGTCTCCCCAGGTGCGCATCAGGTAGTTTTTTATTACCAACCTTATTGGCTAAAAATCCCCCTTTTAATTATTGGTTGGCTTGTCTTTTTCTTTTTTGTTTTTAAAAGAAAATTTTTATTAAGGGATTAATAAAAAAAATTTTCTTTTTAAATTTATTAATTTAAACAATTAAATTCTTAAAATTTAATTTAAGACGGTAAATAAGAGATAAAAAAAGAAAATTTTCGACTAATCAATAAAATCAAAAATCTGCTAAAAAAATCTTATAAAGTTTTATTCTAGGACGTCAAAATTCCCTGTTTTTTTAAACATTTTTAAAACAAAAAAGTTTTTATAAATTATTTTTTAAAAATTGTGTGTTCTTTTTTAATAAAAATTTTATGATTTATTTTTAATTAACCCTTTAAATAAAAAACTTTCCCCTTTTTATTAACTTTCATTTAAAAATCTTTTAAAAAATGGCTTTTAAGTTATAGGATTAAAGTTTTACTTTTTAACTTAAATATATCTTAATATATCATTTGCCATTTTTACCTTAGTTTTTGATTGTTGATATATTTAGATATTTTATGTATATATTAAAATGGGTATTTTGCGGTAATTATTATCAGTGAAAATAAAAGTGAAAATAAAAACTCCCCCTAAAAACGAACTTCCGAGGCATTTTTTTATACCTGTTCTAAATATATCAAATTTAACAATCTCATCTCTTGACAAACCTAAAAAATCTTATTATAGTAGATTTAAATAAAATATAATCTTGATATAATCAGTATAATTTGAACCTAAATTTGAAATTGCGGAAAAAATGAACCTGCCCGAAAAATTTAAGCTTTATTTAATAACGCAAAAGTCTTCGCCGGTAACGGTTAAAAATTATGTGGCAGATATTAAAAAATTCCTTGACTGGTTAGCCAAAAAAACCGGTATTCTCTATCAAGTCGCTGGGGCTTCTATTTTCGGCCTTTTTACTAAAGAAACAATCCTCGAATATCAGCAGGACTTAATGAGTGCTAAAATTCCCTCATCAACAATTAATCGCTATTTATCGGCTCTTCGTAAATTTGGTGATTTTGCTTTAAGCCAAGGATGGCTCCAAAGTAATCCTGCAGATGAAATTAATAACGTTAGTTTGGAAAAAATAAAAACTTTTACCGCTGAAAACGATCAGGAAAAACTTTTAGCAGAATTTCAAAAGGACTTAGAGAAAGAAAAAGTCAGTTCCCTGACGATTAAAAACTATTTAGTCGATATTCGTCATTTTTTAAGTTGGTTAAAGAGAAATTAAAAAAATTTTTAAAACTAAACTAACCTATCTAAAAATAAATAATCCCCCCAATTTAGGGGGGCGTGATTAAGTTAATTTTATAACATAATGAAACAACTCTTGTCAAGCCAACCAGAACAAATTTTAAAACTTAAGGGGCCAACGGTGGTGATTGTTGATTGGGCTAATGTCCATGGATGGGAGGAAAAACTCCGTTGGGAAATTGATTTGAAAAAACTTTATCGATATCTTAAGAGTTATCCGCAAATTCAAGAATTTCGTTTCTATTTTGGTACCGACGCTCATCCGGCTTCAAAACAACAGTTAAAACAAGCTCAAGAAATCGGTTTTAAAGTAATTACTAAAACGGTGAAATATCTCCCAATAAAAGACAAAAATATTGTCATTTGGAAAAGAAAGTGCGATTTCGACTTGGAAATTGGCTTGGATTGTTTTGAAATGTTGGAAAAATTTGCTGGATTTATCTTTTTTAGCGGTGATGGTGATTTTGCTGCTTTATATCGCCGATTGGTGAAAAGAAAAAAACAGGTAATTGTGGTGGCTACTAAGTGGTCTTTAGGAAAAGAAATTACGCAAATTAAAAGAGGAGTTTATATCTTGCGGGTAAATAAACTTAAAAGTTTTATAAAAAAATCCCCCCGATTGAAAAATCGGGGGTGCGATTAGTTATT
The DNA here is from genome assembly GCA_049720225.1 of Microgenomates group bacterium. Classification (GTDB taxonomy): domain Bacteria; phylum Patescibacteriota; class Microgenomatia; order PFEM01; family JBNASD01; genus JBNASD01. Next base: position 62,196 of record JBNASD010000003.1, read on the forward strand.
TTATAACATAACCAAAATTTTTTGTCAAGAAATGGAAATTACTAAACAACAAATAACCAATTACCAACGCCGTTTACAGGAGTTGGGGCTTTCCCCCTCCTCAATTAAACGCCGAATGGCGGCGGTGCGCAAATTTTGTCAGTGGGCGGTAGAGAAAGGCTATCTAGCGAAAAATCCTTTTGCTCAACCAGTCACCGCGCCACGTTGGGTAAATAGATTTTTGGGTACCCAATTACCAAAAGGCGAACCTAAAACTTGGCGGGAAAAAATTCTTGCTAAAATTCAACCCTTCCTCACTTCCCTTTTAACAAATATATCAAAAATTTACCAAGCATATACTTCTATATCAATTACCCGCTACCTCCATTGGGCAATTTTGATTGTTTTGTGTACCGCCTTAGGATTTGGAATTTACGACCAGTTTATCCGTAAAGCGCCAGAAAAATTAGCTTATCCAAGCGTTCCTACTCCTCCCAAAAGATATTTAAGCTTTCAGGGGCGATTAACTGATTCTTCTAATAATCCCATCACTTCCGCTACAGAGATAACTTTTAAGTTATGGAATCATGCTACTAATAATACCGAAGTCAGTTGCGATGGGGGCGGAGACGAAAACTGTTTATGGAGTTCAGGAACCTGCACCGTCACTCCTGACCAGGATGGAATCTTTAATGTTATTTTGGGAACTACTTCTGGAGATGGTTATTCTTGTCCTTCGGCAACAGAAATTAGCGCCTCGGTTTTTACCGAAAATGTTGAAGTTTGGCTGGGAGTAAAAGTTGATGGTGACGATGAAATGACGCCGCGGGTACAAATTGCCTCAGTGGCTTATGCTCTAAACGCCGCCACTTTACAAGGTTTGCCCCCAGGCACTACCGCCTCCACTATCCCCTATATTAACTCTGAAGGAAAATTAGTAATTGCCGCTTCCTCTCCTACCATTGAATCTACCTCCGGCACTTTTGCCATAAAAGGTCAAGCACTAACCATTACCACCGCCACCGGTTCTGATGGTAATATCACCTTAGCACCTGATGGATCGGGAGTGATAAACCTTATTCTTAACGCTCCAAAGGGAAATTTGCTAAATGCCTCGGCGGCAAATTTGGGAGCAAGCGGTCAAAAAGAAGAAAATACCCTTTATTATGGTGTCGTGGCCAACGATAACACTAATTTTAATTTATTAAAACTAGAGTCCGGCTCTACCCCCACCCCAAAATTTACTATTGATGCTTTAGGTAATGCTTCCGCCGCTGGGAATTTACGAATTTTAGGAACAGGAAATAATTTTTTTGCTGGCAATGTGGGAATCGGTACTACCAATCCCGCTTACGGTTTAGATGTAGCTTTAGTTTCAAGTGGAATTTCCGGTAGATTCTCCGGAAGAGTCATTGGTGCGGATGCGGTAAATAGTAATGAGTTTGTAACGTTGGCGCAATTACAAGGAGGAAGTGGGAGTTTGTGGTTGGATGGTGGAGATTATCTTTATCCCAATTCTTCTTTTGCGACCAGTGTCATGGTACCTTCAGGAAATATTGGGATTGGAGTAACAGGAACTTCCGGATACAATCTTTATGTTTCCGGAACTGCTAATGTTTCTACTTCTTTAACTACACCTTTGATTATTGGTTCTTCTTCTTTAGCTTTAAGACCAGCTTCTAATTCTACTACCGCTATTCAATTACAAAATGCTTCAGGAACACCAATATTAAATATAGATACGACAAATCAAAGAATTGGAATTGGAACTACTGCTCCTTCCTATTCCTTAGATGTTTCCGGAACCTTAAGAACCACGGATATCTCTTGGCTAGGAAGTGGGTTAACTGGACAGGGACTATATATCAATTCCTCTGGTAACGTTGGCATCGGGACGACGGGACCACAACAAAAATTAGATGTTCGTGGAAGAATTTTTGTAGGAGATGCTTATGAGGACAGCGGTGCCACATTAATGGTTGAAAAAGCGAATCAACCTTATTTATCGATAGTTGACAATGGAGATTCGGGTTTTAGTTTGGGAGCAGATACGGATGCTGCAATTATTGGTTGGGACTCTAATGCTCAAGATCTCGTTTTTAGGAGTAATATTACCTGGAATGCATTTCCAAATACGGGAAACGTAAGGATGATTATTAAAGGTGCTACTGGCAATGTCGGAGTTGGAACAATGACACCAACAAGTAAATTAGGTGTTTTGGGTAATCTAGCGGTCGGTGGAACTTATGGTTCGTTAGCCGCACCAACATCAGGAGCAATAATTGAAGGTAATGTAGGAATTGGAACCACCAATCCTGGAGCAAAATTAGAAGTTGTAGGAGCAGGAATCTTTACTGGAAACTTAAATGTTGGCCTTATGTCAACCCCTGGAGCACCAACTTTAGTGTGTAATACTTCTGGCGGTAGCTTACCAGATGGAACATATTATTATCGAATCTCTGCTTCTGATGGTACTGGTTGGACAGTTGCCGGTCCCCAAGCCTCCTGTACTATTAGCGGAGGAGGTGGAAATGGTTCAGTGACGGTCACTTGGACAGGCGTAGCGGGAGCCACCACTTATCGTATTTACGGAAGAGATACAAACTTTGGCCAATACTGGACCTCATCTACTTTAACCTTCATTGATACTGGCACTTCGGGTACTGCTGGCACTCCCCCAACCATTACTACTGCTTATGCCAACCGTATTACCGCTTCTGGAAGTTCTTGGATTGCTGGAGGAAATTTGGGGATTGGTCTTGCTAACCCCTCTCAAAGACTTCATATTGAAAGACCTGATACCGTAAGAGGAAACCTTGCCGGTAATCATATTTATCTTGCTAGTACCAGAAACCGAAGAACCGAACCTGATATTTATCTTAATCTTGCCTACAATTCTTTAGCAGCTATCTATCGGTATGTGAGCGCTGACAATGCTTATTGGGACGAATCAAGAACCCTAGGTGAATATGGTGGTTCAGCAAGAACAACTTTAGCCAATACTTCTGATATTCTTTATTTTGGAAGAAGTGAAACCTTTTCTGAATTATATTATGAAAGGAGCGCCGCCGGCGTTGGTTATACTCTTGTTTGGGAATACTGGAATGGCTCTTCTTGGACTCCTCTTTTAGTAACTGATGGAACCAATAATTTCAACGCTACTGGCTGGATAAGATGGACTCCTCCTTCAAACTGGACCACCACTACTGTTGGCCCTGATACCACTGCTAGATATTACGTAAGAGTCTATACCACTACGACTCCTTCAACTGTAGCCACTGCTACCTTTATTAACACTGGCGGAGTTTCTTCTACTACCGGAGTGATTAGAGGTTTGGTTAATGACCGGGAAAAATTCAGAATAGACCAATATGGTCAGTATGTAAGCTATGTTCATGAAAACGCTACGCCCTTCGTAGGCTATCGAGACGAACCAAGAATTACTCAGCCCGGAGGATATGGTCTTTATTATGGTTCTTCAAGAAATATTGATTCAAGCACTAGCCTTTATATTGACGCTGCTAGAACTACTCTTGATAATATCTTCTTTTATGACGGTTCAATCTTTATTAACTATACTGCTACCAATAGAGAATGGAGTGGCTCAAATGTTCGCTTAATGACTGATACTGACGATTATGTTTATTTTGGTGCCTCTTCTAACTTTAATGAGCTTTATTTTGATATTGGCACCGCCGGTGTTAATTATACTCTTGTTTGGGAATACTGGAATGGTTCGGCTTGGACTACCCTAAACGTATCTGATGGCACCTATGGGTTTTCCAAGGATGGGTGGGTAATTTGGACTGCACCGGGAGATTGGGCTTCCACTTCGGTTAATGGCGTTTCTCGACGTTGGGTCAGAGTTAGTACTACTACAACACCTTCAACGATAGCTACTATGGTTTTTGCCAATATCAGCGGATTTTCGGGAAATTTTGTCAACTTCAGGACTAATGGAATAAGCAAACTATCAATTAATTATCAGGGAGGAATTACTGCTTCTCATACTGGTCCTACTATTAACCTTCATAATTTAACCCTTACTAACACTACCTATCAGGACCCAAGTGGTGGTTCTACTCTTAATGTTACTGCCGGAAAATCTACTATTGCCTCTGCCACTACTAGCAATACCGATGAGTCTTTAAACTATACAATGGAAGGTTTTAAATTTAACTCTGGTCCTTATAACAATATCGGCAGTGTTATTTTTAGAATTAAAAGAAATACCCTCAACCAATCTTTAACTGGCTGGGTTAGACCTCGCCTTTATGCTGATGATGGCGGTAGTCCTAGTAAACCCACTGGTTCGGCTTTAGCCAATGGCAATGCTAGAGTGGCTCAAGAAATTAGCGCCTCTTATACTGATTATGAATTTGGCTTAAGCGCCAACCTTTCTCCTTATACTAACTATTGGATTATTTTAGAAAGAAGCGGTTTAGATAGCGATGATATCAGCATTCAAATCACCACTGGTGGAAGCAATGAATGGGCCTATTGGGACGGTTCTGCCTGGCAGGTAGAAAATAATAAAAAAGGTTACTATTATGTTTATACCCAAACTTCAAGAGGAGAAACTATTGCTTCAACTTCAAGTATTGGCCTTTATAGTAGTTCTTTAAGTAATTATGGGATTCAAGGAGTAAGTACTTATTCTTATGGAGTTTATGGTTCAAGCATTACTTCCTATGGCGGTTATTTCACTGGTGGTTGGGGAATTTATTCTTCTGCTTCTCGACCGGATAGTAATATTTTGAATCTTAGACATACAAACCCCAGAAGCGGAACAACAATTTATAGTGTTGGAGATAGCTCTCTACAAACAGGAAATCTAATGGAACTTAGAGTGGCAAATACTACTTTAAATAATGTTTTCTACTATGATGGTTCAACCTTTACCGACCGCACCACTACTGCTTGTCAATCCGGTGGTTCCGCTTTTACTCTTCTGGCTGATACTGACGACTATATTTATTTTGGAAGAACCGGTGATTTTTATAATCTTTCCTTTGATATTGCCAATACTCCAAATTTATCGGGGGTTACGTGGGAATATTCTTTAGGGGGCGGAAATTGGCAAACTTTTACGCCAATTGTTGATGAAACTTTAGGGTTAACAACAGATGGCGATGTTGAATGGGGAACCTTAAGCGGATGGGCTCAAGATACTGTTAATGGAGTCTCCTCTCGGTATTGGATAAGAGTAAAAGCTACCTCAGTAACTACCGGCCCAACTGCTTATATTGCTTGTTATAGCGGATTTACCGGTTATTTGGCAAGAATCTATAATGCCGGCACGGAAATGCTTCGATTACACCATCAGGGTTATTTCTACACTGCCGGACCAATATATCCGGGAACACTAACAGAAGAGGACGGAATTCAAACTTCAAGATATATTTATGCTACCCAAAATACTATAGGAACTGAAAATTTATACATAGAGAGTTTTTTAGGAATAGGAACGACGGCGACAACAGCGTCTCTAAATATAACAGGTTCTTTGAAATCCGCAGGTATCAACATTTCTTCTGCAACTTCACCAGAATCTTTTGAAAATTCTAGTTTTCCCCCTTTCGGATGGAAAACAGGCGGAAATGAAAATTGGTTTAGAGATACATCTAATTCCTATGAAGGAGTGGCTTCGGCTGGGTCAGGCGACATCACTGATAATCAGCAAAGTTGGATTGAATTGAATGTAGTTTTTCCTTTGCCGGGTATTTTAAGTTTTTATTGGAAAGTAAGTAGTGAGAGAAATTATGATTTTCTTCTTTTTTGTTTGGACAATTCAAATTGTACGCGTGTAGCAGGATATACCGACAGAATATCAGGTTATGTAGACTGGACTCAAAAAACTTATTCTATTTCTGCAGGAACGCACAGTTTTAAATGGGTTTATGCGAAAGACCACTCCATAAGCGCCGGATCCGACATGGGATGGATAGATAAGGTAGAATTTATTTCTGGTTCCTTGATAGAAGCTAATTCTAATTCTTCTCCGTCTCTAAATATTTCTCAGTTAGGAAGTGGCCCGGCTCTTATTATCTCCTCTGGTAATGTTGGTATTGGTACTACTTCCCCATCATATCTTTTGGATGTTTCTGGAGGAACAGGAATTGTCGGAAGGTTCTCCGGAAGAGTGATTGGGGCGGATGCAGTTAATAGTAATGAGTTTGTAACGTTGGCACAATTACAAGGAGGAAGTGGAAGTTTGTGGTTGGATGGTGGAGATTATCTTTATCCCAATTCTTCTTTTGCTACCAGTGTCATGGTGCCTTCAGGAAATATTGGGATTGGAGTCACTGGTACTTCTGGTTACAATCTTTATGTTTCCGGAACCGCTAATGTTTCTACTTCTTTAACCACACCATTAATTATTGGTTCTTCCTCGCTGAGCTTAAGATCAACGACTGATTCTACAACCGCTATTCAATTACAAACCTCTTCAGGAACACCAATATTAAATTTAGATACCACTAATCAAAGGGTGGGAATTGGAACTACTGCTCCTTCCTACACGTTAGATGTTTCTGGACCCTTCAAAACCACTGGTGTTTCCTGGTTAGGAAGTGGATTAACAGGACAAGGGTTATATGTGAATTCCTCAGGGAATGTAGGAATAGGAACAACTAATCCTACTTCCATATTCTCTGTTGGCTCTTCATCTCAGTTTCAAGTTGATTCTTCAGGGGATATTGTCAAAATTAAAAACTTAACTTATTCCTGGCCTACTTCCCACACTGCCAATGGAGTGTTGGTTAATAATGGAAGCGGAACGTTAACCTGGTCAACCATTAGTGGAAGCGGAATCACTCCTGATTCTTTAGATTTTACTGAATTTCAGGATACCTTAGATTTGGATGCGGATTTGATTTTGAATCAGGGTAATTATACGTGGACACAAAACTTTAGTGGAACTACCACTACTGGATTTACTTACAATGCTAATTCTTTAACTTCGGGAGTAGGATTATACCTCTCCTCTACTTCAACCTCATTAACAGGAGATTTAGCAAAGATTGAAGCTTCAGGAAATAATGCGGGTGTCACTGGTAATGTTTTAAAGATAGGATTAATGGGGGCAAACGCTATCGGAACTACTTTAAATATTACCACTGCTGGTTCATCAGGCTATGCTTTAAGAGTTAATGATGATGGAACATATACAGATAATACACCATTTGTGATTGATACTAATGGAAATATAGGGTTAGGGACTACTTCCCCAACGGAAGAGCTAGATGTCCGAGGAGACGCTACTTTTTCGGGAACATTGAGTTTAGGACCAAATGTTCCTGGATATGCAGGAGAATGTAATCAATCTTCAGCCGGAAAAATTTATTTCAATGGAGTAGAAAATAAATTTTATTACTGTAATGGAACTTCGTGGACTGACTTAACTGGTGTTACTGGGCCTACTGGACCTACGGGAATTGCCGGACCTACTGGTCCTACTGGACCAACTGGTCCTACTGGCGCACAAGGAGTAACAGGAGTAACCGGAGTTACTGGCATAACCGGTGTCACAGGTATAACGGGAGTAACTGGACCTACAGGAGTTACTGGTGTAACGGGAGTCACTGGTAATACTGGATCGACTGGTCCAACCGGTCCTACAGGAGTAACTGGAGTCACTGGAGTTACCGGTATTACCGGAATTACTGGAGTTACGGGAGTTACTGGAAGAACTGGACCTACTGGACCAACTGGACCAACTGGAGTTACCGGAGTTACAGGAGTTACAGGAATAACAGGAGTTACTGGACCTACAGGACCAACTGGACCCACTGGTCCTACTGGTCCTCAGGGAGTAACTGGTATTACGGGTATAACCGGTGTTACTGGACCTACAGGAGTTACGGGAGTCACTGGCGTAACAGGTAATACTGGACCTACTGGTCCGACAGGACCTACTG
>JBNASD010000003.1:70193-80320 GCA_049720225.1 Microgenomates group bacterium
CTGGTGCTACTGGTGTTCAGGGAGTTACTGGTGTAACGGGAGTCACTGGTAATACTGGATCGACTGGACCTACTGGACCAACTGGACCAACTGGAGTTACCGGAGTTACAGGAGTTACAGGAATAACAGGAGTTACTGGACCTACAGGAGTTACGGGAGTCACTGGCGTAACGGGTAATACTGGACCTACTGGTCCGACAGGACCTACTGGTCCTCAAGGTGTAACCGGAGTAACAGGAATTACTGGTGCTACTGGTGTTCAGGGAGTTACTGGAGTTACCGGAGCTACCGGTCCAGCCTCACTTCAAGCTGCTTATGATGGCGGAAATACTATCAATATGGCAAGCGGTAGAAATATCAGAATTTATTCCTCTTATAACTCTACCGAACAACTTTATATTCAAGCAGGAGGTAATGTTGGAATTGGAACTACTAATCCTACTTCTAAATTAGAAATTAATGGCAATATTAATTTTACTTCTGGTAGCGGCGCACAAATTGCTTATGGAGGAAATAGTTATATTAGTCTCATTACCAGAACTCTTGATCAAGGAAATTGGACAGTTAATAATAGCCTTTTTGTCAATCTTAACTTAGGAGTAGGTACTACCTCTCCTGCCGCTAACCTTGATATCGCTGGCACTGCTTGGTTAAGAGGAGGAACAGGAAATACGGGGTTGTACGTTGATAGTTTTGGAAAAGTAGGAATTGGAACAACAAGCCCCAGTAGTACCTTAGATGTAAATGGAAATATTGTAGCCAACAATAACCTTTATTTAGGGACCTCAAACAATTATACATCTATATATGGAAATGCATCTAGTCTTTCGTTTAGTTTTTATGATGGAAGCTGGAAAATTCCCATGGTCTTAACAACTTCTCCTGTTCCTTTATGGGTTTATAATTCCAGTTATAAATTAGCTATGGGGGGAGACTTATTAGTTGGAGGAAAGATTGGTATTGGAGATACCGCACCCCAAGACCATATTGACGTTTGGGGTCGAATTAATCAGCGATGGAATTACTTATTTGAAGATTTTTGGGGTCCTGTAAGTACCGGTGGCTATTTAGAAAATGGTTCTTATGTCTGGCGACAATTTTGGTTTATTTCTACTACTGCTTCTGGTGTTTCTTGTCGTCTTGATCAACAAACTACTGATCCTAATATTAACGGTATAGTGAATTTCAATAGTCGCGGTGCAACAACCATTTGTAGATTTAGTTTTGCAGAAAGAATGGCTTTTAATATTAGTAATCAACCCGTATTTGAAATGAATGTGTATATCGGAAGTACTGGAGGAACTCAAGAAATTTATATCGGTCTTTCAGATCGATCGGGAACAACTACAGGTAATCCCAGTAATGGAATATACTTTCTTTATCGACCAAATAGTTATAATAACTGGCGCGCGGTAACCCGCGCATCTGGCACAGAAACTAATAGTAATACCGCTATTCTTCCGAGCACAACTGAATTTCAAAAGTTAAGATTTGTAGCTTCCTCTTCAGCGGTATACTTTTATATAAATGATTCATTAGTAGCTACTAACACTACCAATATTCCTACTACAAATCTCCAACTCGATATCTCTCTATTTAGTGACGCTACCACTCGTCGTCTTTATATGGACTATCTCAAAATTTGGCAAGATTGGCCAACCCAAGAAATTTCTGCAGAAAATGTTTCTTATGATCCTCAACCGACTGATTACACTCAAAATGCCGATATTGCCGAAATTTATAACGTAGAAAATTATCATGATTTTGATTTTGGTACTTTAGTCTCTTTAGATAACGAAAAGCCTGGTTATGTTAAATCTTCAGAAAAAGAAAATGATCTTAATTTAATAGGAGTAGTTTCTAAAAGCCCTGAGGTAATCCTAGGAGCAATTGCTGGTAAAGATTTACCTTATACCCGCGTCGCTTTACTAGGAAGAGTTAAGGCAAAAATAGCTCTTTCCGAAAACGAAATTATTAACGCGGGTGATCCCATTACTTCTTCTGAAGTTAAGGGTTTTGGTAAAAAATCGGAAAAGGAAGGAAAAATTGTTGGTTATACCCTAGAAGGATTTAATCCCAAAACTGATTATGAAAAAATGATCAATTGTCCCCCAGAGATAAAAAACAAGAAATGTGGTTTAATTTTGATTAATGTTAATCCCAGTTGGTATAATCCCCTATCTTTTAATTTAGATTCTTTCGGTAACCTCCAAATTCAAGAATCAACCCCCTCTTCTTCAAGCAGTAAGGAAGGATATTTTGAATTAAAAGATATTAATGGAAAAATTTTGGAAAAAATAGATGTTTTCTCCGATCTTCTTATCGCCAATCTAAAGGGTGGAGCGGCCCAATTAGAAAAAATCTTTAGTAAATTAATTAAAGGAGAAAAAGGAGAATTCAATCAATTAACAGTCAACGAAAAATTCCTCTCTCCTGTCGTAGAAACCGAAAAAATCACTGCCAATAAAATAAAACTTTCGGAAATTGAAGCTAATCCCCAAACTGGCAATATTGTTTTTGACCTTTCTTCCCAAGAAGAAAGTACTCCCATCAGTAATTTTGGCCAATTAATTATAAAAGGAAAAGATGATCAACCAGTGGCTACTATTGATTCTTTAGGTAATGCCACTTTTGCCGGTCAACTTGAAGCAACCAAAATAAGTGGTGAGCAGTTATCAGTAAATGAGGCCACGGTTGAAAGCACTCTTTATGCTGATAAAATTGTCGCTAAAGAAATTGTTGGTCTTAAGGGAACTTTTGGTGAATTGCTTACCGCTAGTTTATCTGCCCAAAAAATCCAAGGATTAGAAGAAAGATTAGCCAATTTAGAAAATCAGTTTTCTGCTACTTCTATCTTTACTCCCACTCCCTCGCCTACTCCAACACCAGAACCAACCACTCAACCACTTCTTAATCCGGAAGAAAGTTTAGCGATTATTGACGCTTTAGATAACTTACAAAGCGAAGAAGGTACCACCAGTAGCACGACCACTTCTTCTGCTAATCTTACCTCCCAAGAAATTGAAGCAATGGTAGAAGAAATTTTGGCTAGCGCTGGACAGACTAATAACTATCTTGATCTAAATTCTTATTCTTCTTTGATAATTTCCGAAGATTTAATTAACATTAACCGTGGTCTGGCGGTTAGTGGACCCACTCTTCTTACTCAATTAACAATAACCCAATCCCTTAATATCGGGGGGACTCTTAATTTAGCCAACAACGCCATCAACACCTTTAACGAACCGCTTTATCTTCAGTCTTTTGGCCTAGCGGGTATTGATATTTTAGCAGGAAAAATTAGAATTGATAAAAACGGAAACGCTATCTTTAACGCCAACCTTGAGGTTCAAGGAGAGTTAATCGCCAAAGAAATTAAGCCTTTAGAAAATCAAAACTTAGTCATTAATTTAGCCAATATTCCTGTTGAAGAAAGCCTTTCAAAAGAAAATCAATTTATACCCACCGCCTCTGTCCAATTAGCGGAAAGTGGTTTTGGAAAATTATTAGTTAAAGGACTCGGTGGAGAAACTGTCGTTTCTATTGATGCCTCGGGTTCTGCCTTATTTGCTGGTGATATCGTGGCTTCTGGCTCGGGTACCTTTGAAAAAATTATTATTGCCGAAAAGGAAGCGAGCCGGAGCGGAGAGATTATCAGCGGTGTTTTTGCTCACAATGCCACCGCTGGTACCGCCGTTTTACCTGCTGGAAAGAATGAAGTAATTATCTATTCACCATTTATTACCGAAAAAACCTTAATTTATATTACACCTTTATCCTCAACCTTAAATCAAGTATTATATGTTAAAGGACAATCGCCGACTACTAGTCAGTGTCGTTATCCGAAGGAAGAAAATGTTTTTGGTTGCGGATGGTTTAAGGTAGCAGTGGATCAAACCTTACCAGCCGATATTAGGTTTAACTGGTGGATAATTAATTAAAAAGAGAAATAAAATGAACAAAAAAATAATAATTATCACAGTTTTTACATTTACAACAATTATTACGTTAACCCTTATTCCCTTTTTGTGGCGAAAACCTCAACAATCTTCTTTTGTTTCCCCAGTAATTGATAATCCTCCCTTATCCTCCGAAAATTCTGATTCAAAAAGTGTATCTTACTATATAACAACATCTCAGGAAGTTCTGACTAAAGCTCAAGAATTAGCAGAAACTACTAGTGCGGGTGGCCGCCAACAAACTCCTGAAGAAAAACAAAAAATTATTGAATTAATCAACCATGCTTTAGATTTTATTAATCAAGGCATTGCTTCCTATCCCACGGACGACCGGGTTTTTGCTCAAAGAGCAAAAATTTACCAAGCTTTAACTCCCCTTTTACCTGAATCGCTTCGCTTGGCAATTCAAGACCTTAAAGAAGCCATTAAACTTAAACCGGAAAATCCTAATTATCATCTTCAATTAGCTAATCTTTATCTAAAAGGAGGAGACTTTGCCGGGGCCGCTTCTTCTTTTTATAATGCTTATGTTTTAGAACCGACTAACCAACAAACCTTATATAATTTAGCAGACAGTTTAGAAAAATCAGGACAGTTGACTAAAGCCCAATATTATTTTGAAAAACTCCAAAGTCTTTTACCTGTTTCTGACCAAAACCAAGCAATTATTAAGCAACGAATTGAAACGATTAAAACCGCTATTCAAAAAGCAAACTTAAAATATTTAAGTGTACCGGGAGAAAATAATAACGTAATCCCTGCGGGCTCTACCAAAGACCAGGAGCTTTTGGGAACCCAAGAATTGCCAATTGAAGAGGCATCCTTAAAGCAAAATCTGATTATCGCCAGCAATGAACAAGAAAAGGGAGAAACTACCACTCAATTAACAATTAACGCCTTAAGTGGCGAGGGAGAAATTTTACCTGGAGAAAAAGAAAGCCTTATTTATAACAATAATTTAAAATCCAATCAACAAATCTTAATTATTCCCCAAGAAAACAAAGAAAATCGATTAATTTATCTTAAAGCCCAAAAACCAGCTACCCAAGAATGCCAGCCTTCTTCTTTAAATCCAGAAACTTGTGGTTGGTTTAAAGTTGTTCTTGACCAACCAGCAAAAGATAAGATAAAATTTAAATGGTTTATTATTAATAATCAGCCATGATTTTTTCCCTGCTTGCTTTTTTATTACCATTATTTTTTTTACCAATTACCGCTGATTTTTATGACCTTAATAAGAACTATCTTTTATGGTTATGGGTAATTATTTGTTTTTTGTTTTGGGGAATAAAAGTTTTAAAAGAGAAAAAAATTGAAATTAAAACCTCTCCTTTTCTTCTTCCTTTTTTCTTTTTTACGTTAGCCAGTATTTTATCTGTTTTAATTGCTTCCCCTAATAAAGCGGAAGCTTTTTATTTACCTTTGGGAGCAGGAACCACTATCGCCCTCTTCCTTCTTTATTGGTTAATAATTAATTCCGAAATTAAAAAAGAAAAAGTGTTTTTTGGGTTGTTTACTGCCGGAGGAATTTTGGCATTATTGGCTATTTATCAATTTTTTGGTTTAGGAGAAACACTAATTCCCGATTCCTCACCGTTAGCTTTCGCCCGAAATAAAGCTTTTACCCCTGCCGGTAATCCTTTAAACACCGCTACTTTTCTTTTTTCTCTTTTGCCTCTTTTACTTGTTTCCATCATTAAAGAAAAAAAGAATCAATTAAAAAAAGTTGTTTTAATTCTTTTAACAATTCTAATTATCGGCGGAATTGGTTTTTCTGCTTGGCTCCTTTTGCCAGGAAAACCCGCCAGCTTAACTCTTCTTCCCTACTCCACCGGCTGGGCAATTGCCGGAGAAACTTTTAAACAAAAACCCCTTTTTGGCGTAGGACCGGCTGATTTTGTTTCTGCTTTTAATCAATACCGGCCGGTTAATTTTAATCGCTTTAATTTTTGGAATATTCGTTTTGGAGTTAGTTCTAGCCATCTACTACAAATTTGGACAGAGACCGGATTAATCGGTTTAATCACTTTTTTGTTGGTAATTTTAACTTTAATAAAGGTTTTTAAAAAAGTTAATAAAGAAGAACGTTATTGGTTAATTTCTCTTTGGTTAATTTTAGCATTATGGACATTTTTGCCAGGAAATATTTTACTTTCTTTTCTTTTCTTTTTCCTTTTAGGTTTATTTTCACCAGTCAAAAATTTATTTTCTTTTTCTTTGTCCACAAGATTTCGTTGGTTACCTTTATTAATAATTATTATTCTTTTTGCACCAGTAGTTTGGTTTGCAGGAAGAGCTTATGCGGCGGAGGTTTATTTTCAAAAATCTTTAAAGGCATTAGCTAAAAATGACGGTTTAAAGACTTATAATTTCCAACGTCAGGCATTAGCTTTAAATCCCCACCGAACTGATTTCCATTTGGCTTTCTCCCAAACCAACTGGGCTTTAGCTCAAAGTATCTCTCAAAACCCTCCTTCCGGACAATTAACTGACCAAGACCGCCAAAACATCACCCAATTAATTCAACAAGCAATTAACGAGGGAAAAGTTGCCACCTCTTTAAGACCAAACAACGCTGCTTGTTGGGAAAATTTAGCCTTAATTTATCGAAACTTAATTAATTTAGCTCAAGGAGCAGACCAATGGGCAATTACTGCCTATCAACAAGCGGTTTTAACTGACCCGATTAATCCTCGACTACGAATTGATTTAGGAGGATTATTTTATGCCTTAGGGAATTATGATGAAGCCCAAAAAATTTTCCGTATCGCGGTTGATCTTAAACCAGATCACGCCAATGCTTGGTATAATTTAGCGGCTGCTTATCGAGAGGACCAAAAATATCTTCAAGCCTATCAAGCAATGCAGCAAACCTTAAGTTTAGTTCCTATTGATTCTGAAGATTGGAAAAAGGCAAAACAAGAATTAGATGAGTTGGCGAAAAAACTTCCCTCGCCCACTCCTACCCCAACCGGTCAACCCACACCCACTCCAGCTCAAGAAGGACTAAAAGAACCACAACCGTTACCTTCACCGGCAATCCAACCACCTTTAGAATTACCTGAAGAAACCAAACCGGAAGTTAATCTCTCTCCTTAATTGTTGGTTTTTAATACCTAAATCTTTTAAAACACCAGCTATGATCTTCTTTGAAGTTCTCTCTGAAGGATTATCAGAATAAAGGGAAGGAAATTTTCTCGCACGATCTGGGCCATAAGCATCTAACAAAAACTTTTCTATTGAATAAGCAAGAACGTAACAACCATCAGCGATATTATGAGAATAATCATCCTCCTCCGATGAATAAATTCTTGGCTGGACTATTTTTCTTTCTTTAATTAATCGTTGCAAAATTTTTTCACATTTTTCGCTTTCTTCTCCCCACCATTTTTTATAAGTTTCTATTACCTTCTCCCAATCTTTTTTTCTTTTACATCTTGTTCCTCCAATAATACCCATAATTGCCTCTTCAGGAATTTTTCCTGATGCTATATCCCAAACACATCTGCTTACGCTTAAACCATAAAATTTAAGCGTAGAATCTTTTTCTAATAATTCTCTAACTTCTTCTGCAGTTAATTGACCAGCCTGTCGTTCTTGGTTTGTTTCTCTTTCTGGTATTTCCTTTCGCATTTTTGATTTTAAAATCTTTTAAATTTTTTAATTATAGGATATTTTATAATGATTTTTCTTTTTTGTCAAGTCTTAAAAAAATAATTTCTTATTTAAATAAGTTTTTCTCTTTTAATAGTTTGAATAGAATTTTTAAGTATTTAAATTAAAAAATTAATTTTTTTAAAAAATTCAGTCTCCCAAAAATAAATTAATGATTACCAAATTACTAAATTTACTAAAATAAAATTTTTAATTGACTCGAAAGGATTTAAGTCCTTACCCAACATCACGTCGGACCGCTCTACCAACTAAAGGTACTGCTAAATAAAAAAGTGAAAAAATTAAAATGTCGAAAGTCGATTAGTGGACCCGAGGGGATTTGAACCCCTGACCTTCCGCATGCCATACGGACGCTCTACCAACTGAGCTACGGGCCCAAGTTTTTGGTGGACCAAGGGGGATTTGAACCCCCGCCCCCCCCGATGCGAACGGGGTGCTCTACCACTGAGCTATTGGCCCAAATAATATATATTTTAAATTTAAAATTTAAAATTGTAAATAGGTTTTACCTATATTTCGAAAGTGCTCTATTAGTTGCTCTCTTTAAACTTAATAAAGAAGCTAAAAGATCTCTTATGGTTTTTTCATCCCCCTCGAAAATATTTTCTTTATCTTTCTTTTGGGATAATAACTTCTTAAAAATTTCTATCTTTTCTTCATCTCTTTCTTCCCTAATTATATCTTCCAATTCTCTCGAAAATAAATAAAAACCTCCATAATGGAGATAAACCAAGGGTTTATTATTTTCATCTATAATAACCACCCCAAAATGTTCATGCCGATCTAATAAAGAAGAATAACAAACTATTACTGCCTCTGTAGTTTCTAAAGGAGGTGAAAATCGAGTTTGTGTATTATAATTAAGGGCTACAGCAATAGACCAATCTAAACAATTAGCTTTTCCTTCCTTAACTAATTCGATTACTCCGCCTTTTGATGTTAATCCCTTTGCAAAAAATCTTAAAGTCTCAAAAAGATTTCCTTTTCTTTCTTGGGGGAAGGACTGTATTTTATTCAAAAAATTATTTAACCCTTCTTCTTGACTCTCTGCGCCCCATCCTTCGTAAGTTTCATAAAAAGACGAGGGTTTTAATTTCCCATCTTCACCAATCCAATATTTTCTTGTTGCTAAAAGAATATATTTCTGAGCCCACTGAGGTAAATGAGAAATCTTTAATGAACCTCTTATTTCCTTATTACCTCTTTCTTTATTGCCTCCAACGTTTTTTTCTTCTGTATTTGAAGGATTTGATTGTATTAATTCACAAGACTTTTCCATTTTTATTTAAGATAATTTAAGGGATTTTGAGCAACACCGTTGACGCGAATTTCAAAATGAAGATGAGTTCCCGTTGACCGCCCGGTACTTCCCATTTTACCAATCGGCTGACCCTTAGCAACATTTTGTCCTACTGATACATAAATTTGTGATAAGTGGGCGTATAAAGTAGCGTAGCCATTTCCATGATCAATCACAATACGATTTCCATAAGCAGTGGGAGCCACCCAACCAGCAATCACCACCTTTCCCCCATCAGCCGCTAAAATATCAGGAGCATCTTTATTGGCAATATCAATTGCTTTATGATACCAGGCATATCCCTGAGAAATTCTTCCTGAGGTTGGCCAAACAAATTGACCAGAACCAACTCCCGCTCCTGGTACCTGAGCATAAACTGCCGGTCGCGGTGTGGTTGGTGTTTCTTTTGGTTTTATTCCATCAGGAATAATTAATTCTTGACCAACCGCTAAAGCAAAAGTTTCATCATTGGCAAAGGAATTATAAGGCCAATCAACAATTGCCTGAGGATCAACTTGATATTTTTTCGCAATTGAATAAATTGTCTCTCCTGGTTTCACTTTATGACGCACACCCGTTACCGGCAAAATTCGCAAGACTTGGCCTGGTTTAATTGTGGTTGAAGAAGTTAAATTGTTTTCCCACCTAATGGTATCAATACTGACATTAAACTTTTCGGCGATACTCGAAATCGTATCACCAGGTTTAACAGTATATTCTACTATTTCTGCTCGGGGTTTAATAGTAATTAAAGTCGAAGTTTCCATTTCTAGGTTTTCTTCGGCAGACAAGACTTGAGGGTAAGAAATTTCTTTTTCCCAAGGATTAGTAAAATTTTCCTCCACCAAAATTGGCCCAAAAACAATTCCCCCAAAAAAAAGTAATGCCATTCCAGAGTGAACAAAAGGTTTAGCCAATTTTCCCCGTTGACGATATAAAAGGTTAGCAACAGAAGACTTAATCTTTTCAAAAAGAAAGAAAAGTTGGCGAAAGTGGTATCGAAAGTAATTTAACCAACTTTTCAAAAATTCTAAAAGATCCTTACCTAAATTACTATCTTCTGCCATCGGTTTAAAAATATCACATTATTAAAGAAAAAGCAAATAAAAGGATTCTATTGCGGGGTTTTAATCGCCACTTCTTGACATTGGATTTCTTGGCATCCTAAAGCTAAGGGATTAACTTTGTATAAA
>JBNASD010000004.1:0-676 GCA_049720225.1 Microgenomates group bacterium
CCATCTTGATTTAAATCACCTTGTTGGCAAGTGAATGAGCGAGGAGTGGGAGAAGGACAGTCGGGAAGCTGGGGATCTAAAAGACACCCGTTTCCTCCATAAGCTCCTAAATCACAGCGGGAGCCGTTATAATCAAGACAAGTAGGTTCTCCAGCATCAATTGCCGGAGAATTAGGAAGAAGATGAAAATCTCCTTGTTCGGGATTTACAAATAAGGGATCGGCACTTATTTTTCCCATAAAATTACACAATTCTTTGTTTTGACAATCAGTGTTTTCTCCTTCATTTCCCCAAATTAAGTTAAAAGCAATAGCGTCATTGCTAAGTTTATCGCCCTCATGAAGACAATTTCCTCCAATTCCAAATCCATTAGCTCCATTCATTTTAGAAGTATTAGTAATGATATTATTTAAAATCATTGCGGCGGGATTAGATGAACCACATTGGTTTAAGCTTATACCAAATTCGATATTCTTAAAAATAGTATTATTGATAATATGAGCTTTTGCTAATTCGTTGATTGAAATACCATCTCTATTATTTTCTGAAATAGTATTATTAGTAATTTTTCCTTCTACTGCTTCTCCATGAAGAGTAATTCCTTTCTCAGTGTTGTTTTTAATTTGATTTCCAATAATTTCTGCTTTTGAAGAACCGGTAAGATAAATACCATATC
>JBNASD010000004.1:776-68166 GCA_049720225.1 Microgenomates group bacterium
CTGCCCATCCATTTTTACTTATTTGATTTCCAATAATTTCTGCTTTTGAAGAACCGGTAAGATAAATACCATATCCATTATTTTCTGAAATAGTATTATTTTTAATATTACCCTCAGAAGAATCCCAAAAACTAATTCCTGCCCATCCATTTTTACTTATTTGATTTCCAATAATTTCTGCTTTTGAAGAACCCATAAGAACAACACCATCATCTTCATTATTTTCCGAAATAATATTGATAATATCAGCTTGAGTGTTTTTTAAAAATATTCCTATTCCTGCTCCGCAAAATTGAACAGAATCTCCCCATAAAGAACATCCTCCTTCCTTTTTAAATCCCTTAATTTTTAAATTTATTATTTTTATCCCCCCCCCGTTTACGCAAAAACCATCCATATAAGCAGAATTAATTCCATCTAAAACCGCCTCTCCTTCTCCCTCAAAAATTAAATATTTTTCTTGAATACCAACAAAACATTTCTTTTTAAATCCGTCATTAGTGACAAATTCTGTATAATTTTGCCGGGTGTAGGTACCGGGTTTAATAATAATTTTCGTTTTTTGAGTAGAATTTCCTACGGAAGCGGCATTAACCGCTTGTTGAATACCATCTCCTCCGGTAAAATTACATCCTGGTTGATTTTGGGGACAAACTGTAAAGGTAGTAATTATTTCCTCTTCTGCCTTTTTTCTTATTTCTTGTCTTTTTTCAACTAAAAAAATAGTTCCCAAAAGAGCCAAAGCAGTAAAAAAAGTTAATAAAAGAGTTATTTTTTGTTTTTTATTCACAACAACTTCCCTTTCTTAAATAGATCTTATTGATATTAAAAGTTTCTGTCAAGATTAATTTTATGGTATGATTTAAATAAATGACAATTTTAGAGATTCTTCAAAAAGCGAACTCTGAAAGTTGGGCGCTGGGAGCATTTAACGCCGGAAATTTAGAAATTTTACGAGCAATTATTCAGGCAGGAGAAAATCTTCAGTCTCCTTTAATTGTAGAAACTTCCTCCGGAGAAGCCAAGCATTTTGGAATGAAAAATTTTTTGGCGGTAGTGGAAAATTTTCGTCAAGAAACCGGATTGCCGATTTTTACTAATTTTGACCACGGAAAAGATTTGGAAGAATGCCAAATGGCAATTGAGGCGGGATATAATTTAATTCATTTTGATGGTTCTGATTTACCTTATGAAGAGAATATAAAAATTACCAAAATTTTAGTTGAGCAAGCTCATCAAAAAGGGGTTTTGGTTGAGGGAGAGTTTAATAAAATTAGTGGTGAATCAAAAAGCTATCTTCAAGAAACCAGCGGAATTAATGGAGAGTTTGAATTAACTAATCCTCACCAGGCAAGAGATTTTGTTGTTCAAACAGGGATAGATATTTTAGCGGTTTCGATTGGCAATCTTCATGGAACTTATTTAAATCCCATAAAACTTGATTTAGAAAGACTAAGATTAGTTAAGGAGGAAATAGAAAAAGAAGGACAATCAATTTTTTTCTCTCTTCATGGCGGTTCGGGAACTGCTGAAGAAGATATTAAAGCGGCAATTAGTTTGGGGGTGGTGAAAATTAACGTTAACACCGAATTAAGAATTGCTTTTCGGCAAACCTTAGAAAATGTTTTGCGCGGTTCAGAAGAATTAGCGATTTATAAAATTATGCCGCCAGTGATTGCCGCGGTGCAAAAGGTAGTGGAAGGAAAGATAGAAATGTTCAAATGTTCAAAAAACCCAAAAATTTTTAATTTTAATTTTTAAATTGTTTTTAATATTGGAATTTTGAACATTGGAATTTTTAATCTATGTATGATGTAATTTCTATTGGTTCCGCTACTTTTGATGTTTTTTTAAAAGTGCCGGAGGGAAAAATTCTGGAAACAGAGGAGTTTTTGGTAGGAAAAGCTTTAGGCTTACCTTACGGAAGCAAAATAGAAATTAAAGAAAGATTACTTGCCTCTGGTGGTGGAGGAACGAATACGGCAGTTGGGTTTGCGCGATTGGGTTTAAAAACAGCGGTAGTGGCGCGCTGCGGCTGGGATTTTGGGGGAAAATTAGTTCGTCAGGAATTAAAAAAAGAAGGAGTAGATGATAGTTTATTAGTGCAAATTGAGGGCGACGATACTGACTATTCGACTATTTTAATCGGTCCTGATGGCGAGCGAACAATTTTAGTTTATCGGGGGAAAACTCGTTTGGATGAGAGTTTGATTGATTTTTCTCGCTTAAAATCCCGTTGGTTTTGTATTTCTGGATTAGAAGGAAACTTAAAATTATTAAAAAAGCTAGTTGATTGGGCAAAAAGAAATAAAATTAAAGTGGCAGTAAATCCGGGAAGAAAAGAGATTGACCAAAGAGAGGAATTGTTAGAAATTATTAAAGATATTGAAGTTTTAATTGTCAACCAAGAAGAAGCAGCGAGGTTAACTAATAGCTTTTTTTTTGATCTTGATCTTTTTTCTAAGACTGCCTTACTTTCTTCCGGAATTGTCGTAATTACTCGAGGAGCTGAAGGAGCTTACTTGTTTGACAAAAATGATAATTTATTAATTGCTGATGGTTTTAAAGTGGAGATGGTAGATGCTACCGGCGCTGGTGATGCTTTTAATGCAGGATTTATTGGTGGATTGGCAAAGGGATGGTCTTTGGAAAAGGCTTTAAAGTTAGGAATTGCTAACGGAGCGGCAGTAGTAATGCAGATGGGAGTTAAACCTGGTTTACTTTCAGAAAAAAATTATCATAATTGGCTGGAAAGACCATTAAAAATGGAATGGAAAAATAAATAACTTCTAGGATATAATTAATTTATGAATTTTTCCGCTAAACAAGAAGTAATTCCTGAAGTTAAGCCACTTTTAAAAAAACCGCCAAAACCAAAATTAAACAAAAAAGATCGGTTAATAATTTTGTTAATTTTTGTTTTTACTTTAATAATTAGTGGTTTTTTATATTTAAAGGAAAAAATTACTCAAACTACCGAAAAAATTGTTAAACCGTTTACTCAGCCATTAGTAATTACCAGTAGTCAAGAGGTCAAAAAATTTGATTCTTCGCCAGTAATAGAAGAAATTAAAAATTTAACAAAAGATTTGGTTGGATATTACGGCGTTTATGTTTATCGTTTTTCCGATGGGCAGGAATACGGAATTCGCCAAAAAGAAATTTTTCCTGCCGCTTCTTTAATGAAATTACCGGTAATGTTAGCTTTATACCAAGAGGCAGAGGCGGGAAGAATCAGTTTAGAGGCAAAATATCAATTGGCGGAAGCGGATAAAAGAGGGGGAGCAGGAATTTTGCAAAGTCGGCCGGCGGGTGAAATTTATACCTATCGAAAATTAGCGGAATTAATGGGGCAATATTCAGATAATACTGCTAATAATGTTTTAGTAAAAGTTTTAGGAGAAAAAAAGATTCAAGAGGTAATAAAAAAAATAGGAATGGAAAAAACTGATTTTTCTGAGTATGAAACTACCCCTGAAGATATAGGAATTTTTTTTCGCCAACTTTATAAAGGAAAAATTTTAACTGACTCTCATAAAGAAGAAATTTTTCGTTTTTTAACCAAAACCGGGTTTGAGGACAGAATTCCTGCCGGTTTACCAGAGGGAGTAAGGGTAGTTCATAAAATCGGAACAGAAATCGGTGTTTTTTCTGATGCAGGAATTGTGTTTCCACCAAAAGGAGAACCATTTGTTTTAGTAATTATGAGTAAAGAAGCGAAGGAGACAGAAGCTAAAGAAGTTTTACCAAAAATTGCCAAAGCAGTTTGGGATTTTGAGATGCAAAATTAACGATTATCGCCTTCACCATGGAGTTTTCCTCTTGTTTGGCGGGAGGCTAATTTATTTAGATTTTTTTGGGCAATTGCCTCTAAAGAAAGATTTAATTCAGTAGCTAAATTAGCTAAATACCATAAAACGTCACCTAATTCTTTTTCTAATTCTTCCTTTGTTTTATTATCAATTATTCCTTTTTTATCCCGAATTACTTTTTTGATCTTTTCGGCTACTTCTCCTGATTCTCCGCTTAAACCGAGGGTAGGATAGATATAGTTTTTACCTAAATTAGGATAAATAGCGGTTTTTCTTGCCTGTTTTTGGTAGACGGCAAAAGTCAAGCTTTTAGCCTTCATTTAAATGATTATAACAAATTAAAATTGAAAAGAAGGTGTCGGTGAAGGATGACAGGTAACTTTACTTTCCGTACCGGCGATAAAAAACTCTTCTTTACCACATACTCTTTTTTTAATAATTCCTTCGGGGACTGGCCATTTCTTATCGGGGACATCTTTTAAAAGATAACTTATAATTTTATTCCAAATTGGCGAAGCGCCGGTTACTCCTGAAGCAACATAACTCATTGGTGAATTATCGTTATTACCTACCCAAACAGCAACCAAGAAATCAGGAGTATAACCAATAGTCCAATTATCACGCAAGTTTTGAGTAGTTCCTGTTTTTACGGCAACAGAGGGATGGGTAGGGATGTTTAACCAAGAGCGAAAACCAAAGGCGGGAGCCCGAGCGGAATTATCTGAAAGAATATCATTAATCAAAAAGGCAACCTCTGGACTAATTATTTGAAAATTGGAATTTGGAATTTGGTTTTTTTCTAAGACTTCTCCTTTATAATTTTTAACCTCCAAAATAGGATTTAAATCGACTCTTTTTCCCATATTAGCAAAAACCCCATAAGCAACGACTAAATCAATCATTTTTACTTCTCCTCCTCCCAAAGTTAAGGAAAGACCAAAACGAGAAGAGTCTTCCCAGGTGGTAATTCCCATTTCTTTTCCGCGTTGGATCATTTTATCAACTCCCAAAGAGGCTAAGACTTTAACTGCTGGCACATTATAAGAAGAAGCTAATGCGATTCTTAAAGGAACATTTCCGTGAAATTGATTATCATAGTTTTTTGGAGAATAAGGAGGTTGACCGGGAAGATGATAAGTAATGGGCGTATCAGATAAAATAGTGGCTGGAGTAAAACCATTTTCTAAGGCTAAAGAATACATGATCGGTTTTATTGCCGAGCCTGGTTGTCGGGGGCGAAGAGTAACGTTGACATTGCCGTCGTTTTTGACATCAAAATAATCAACCGATCCCACCATTCCTAAAATTTCTCCCGTTGAGGGATTAGTAATTAATACTGCTCCATTATTTATTTTTAAACTTCTTAATTTTTTAATTTCTTGGGTAACTACTTCTTGAGCGTATTGTTGGATTTCCCAATCTAAGGTAGTTTTAACTTCCAGTCCTCCCTCTTCAACTAATTGTTCACCGTATTTTTGAGTGAGTAATTCTTTTACATACATTACAAAATGGGGAGCTTTAATTTCTGTTACTTTTGGTCGAAAATGAAGTTCCTCTTTTCCTGCTTTTACCTCTTCCTCTTTAGAAATAAAACCTTCCTCACGCATTCTTTTTAAAACTAAAAGCTGTCTTTCTTTGGCAAGTTCCGGATGAGCGCCAAAAGGAGAAAAACGGGTGGGAGAGGCGGGTAAACCAGCTAATAATGCCGCTTCAGCTAAACTTAAATCTTTAGCGGATTTGCCAAAATAAGTTTGGGCTGCTTCTTCAATACCATAAGCGGTTCCCCCATAGTTAACTTCATTAAGATACATCTGAAGAATTTCTTCTTTGGTGAATTTAGTTTCCACAATAGCGGCTAAAATAATTTCCTTAATTTTTCTTTTTAAAGTTCGTTGGGGAGTGAGGAGAGTATTTTTAACTAATTGTTGGGTAATTGTTGAACCACCATAAAGCTTTCCTCCTTTTAAATTTCTAATTCCTGCCCTGATGATTCCTTTAATAGAAAAACCGTGATGAGAATAAAATTCGGCATCCTCAATAGCTAAGGTAGCTTGAATAAGATAAAGCGGAAGATCATTTAACTTAACTAACGTGCGGTTTTGATTACGATAAATTTTATACAAAAGATTTCCCTTGCGATCATAAATTTTGGTGGTTAAAACTGGTTGACGAGTCAAAAGTTGGTTAGGATTAGGAAGGGAATAAAAAATATTAAAAATTAAATAGCAAATGGCAAATATTAAAGCAATTAATAAAATTAAAAAAATTTTTTTAGGAGAAAGTTTAATTTTAAATTTAATTTTGGGAAATTTAACCTCAGGAGATTTAAATTTTAAAAGCCTTATTTTTTTAAAAGAAATTATTATTTGGAGAAATTGAAAAAGGAAAGAAATTAAACCTAAAATTAACCAATAAAATGGTTTTCCCAATAACTGGAATATTCTTCCTATTTTTACCAAAAAACTCAGGGCAGGCTTTTGGAAAGGGAGTTTTTTGGCGGTAAAAATCGTTCCTGTCCTTTTTTCCGCCATTAAAATTATTTTAGAGAAAAAGAATTAATTTTAAAAGAGGAAAAATTACCGATTCCAATTAACCAAAAGAGTGGTTAATTCTTTTTCATCATTTTTAAGGTCATTATTAAAATCAGGCCAAAAAGTTTGCCAATTATTAAAAGAAAGATTGAGATCTTTTTCATTTATTAAAGAGTCACAATTTAGATCGCCTTTGGTTCTTTTTTCGCAAGCGTTAAGATAAAAATTTTGGTAATTTCTTTCTAAGCTGCTTTTGATATTGGAAAAGTTATCACTGATTCCGGGAAAAACAGTAGGACTAAAACTTTGGAAGAAATTACTTTGAAAGCAAACCGCCGATCCGCCGGCATTAATAAGATTATTTACTAATCGGGTATTGAAAAGTCTTGATTCTTCTTGATTTGATTTAGCACAACAAAGACTTCCGGTAGAAGAAGTACAATTAGCTTGCCCGTTTATATTGTAAGGAAGATAACAAAGGTTTTTAACATGACCTACCTCTCGGATAAATCTTGTTTGGTATTTAAACATACTAAATAAAAAGTTATGATAATCTGATTCGCCAAAGTTTCCCCAACCGTTTTGTTTTAGCCAAACTCTTCCGCCATACTTTTCTACCGCATACTTTACCGCGTTACCGACTACATAACGAGAATCATAAGGAGAAGAAATACCTGTTCCGCCAACCTGAAGAATAATGGCTTTATTTTTAAATTTGCTGGCATACATATCAATTAGCTTAAAGGTATTTTTAAGATAAAAATAATCGAAAAGAAATTTATAATTTTCTACATCAGGAATATAATCTAAACCACCTTCCCACGGTGGATTGGGAGTTCTTTCTGCGATTAATTCGTCGGTAGTTTTTCCTGTAATTCTACTCATTTCCTCAAGATATTTTTGTCTTACCGGGGTACTACCATGAAGAGCCATTTCTCCATAATGACCGCCAGCCATCATAATAATTGCTTCAATTGCTGAATTGGGGCCGTTATTGTTGTCGTATCGTTGAGCCATTGCGGTAAGAATTTCTTCTAAAAACTTTAAGTATAGAGGATCCCATTGGACGGGACGATCTTTGTTGTAGCAAGTTAAGCAGTAATCTTGGGGAAATTGATGCATTCCTGCCTCCAAAGCCCAATCAGGAATTGTTCCCGCGGGATCATCGGTTAAAACCTGAATCCAAATTTTTTTCCTTGCCTGATAGGCTCTTTCAATAGATTGATCAAGAGATGTCCAATTAAAAACTCCTCTTTGGGGTTCGATTACTCTCCAATTTCCCTCTCCCGAAGTATAAACCCAAGTAATGTTTGGATTATTTAAAGAAGAAACTTGATGGCATAAACCAACGGAAGAAATAACATCCAGCGGTCGCGAAGGAGCGGGGGAAGTAGTGGGAGAAGAGGTAGGAGAAGAACTCTCTAATGGACAATTAAATCCTTCTGTTTGAGAAGAAAAGCGAAAATAAACAGTCGGAATATTATTAATTCTTTTCAATCCGACCAATAAATATCCTTGAGGAAAGGCAAAAATTTGACTTCCGGATATATCAGATTCGATTAAAAAGGGATTTCCTTCCAAATTTCCCTCAAAAGTTAACCACCTTCCTTTTCTTCCTTCATTTTTCTTTTCCCAAGTAATTAAATATTTGTTATTAAGAACTACCACGTTAGCGCGGGGAGGATAGCTTTCATCAAGATAGCGGTCATGAAGAATTGCTTGATTCTCAATTATTATTGGTTCTCCTTGAGGTAAAGGAAGCCCTTGAGTATTATATCTAAAACGTCTAGCTTTGACCTTTACCCAATCCCCCGGATAACTATCAACAACTTTATTAGCAGATTGCCAAACAACTAAAAACTCTTCGCCATTAGGATTAAGAGCGATTTTAGGATATCTTTCTGCTTCTTGGTCGTCATTGGAAGAAATAAGAAAATTTTCTCCGAGAGGATTGCCATTAATATCAAAAATTCCTCCATAAATATTTAACAAAAGGCGATCGTATTGTTGGTTTAAGGGGTGGGGATTAGGATTGGGATCTAAACGTCCATCTTCCCAAACAACAATAAAATGATTTTTAACAGGATTGTAAACAATATCTGGATATTGTTGGATTTTTTTAGCATTTCTTGGATAAATAAAATCATTGTTGTTAAAATCTAAAGACACAGGGAAATTTTCTCCAATAGGATTGCCATTGTCATCTAAAATTTGACCATAGATATCTTTGAATGTTGTCCTGTCTCGACTATCTTCCCAATAACCTGGATCTTGATGATAATGTCTTGCCCTCATTCTTCCGTCATGCCAAACAACCATATAGCGACGAGCAGTAGAAGAATAAGCAATTCGCGGATGCCATTGTTGATCGTCGCATCCTTGAGGATTACGAGCAGGATTTCCATAACAAGTATTTTTGGGAGTGTTATTTAAAGAACTTAAGGAAGAAATTTTAAAAGGGTTGCCAATCAAACTACCGTTAGAAGCAATTCTTTGACCCCAAATGTCGTATCCTTCTTGTTGAAAATAAGAATCGTTTCCTTCTAAATAACTTTTATGGCCTTGCCAAACAATTAAATATTCATTTTTATTAGGGTTGTAAACTCCCGCAGGAAACTGTTCGCCAGTAAAATTAGTATTTTCTGTTTTAATGGGGATGTTAATTCCTTGACAATTTCCATTGAGAGTAATTAATTGGCCGAAAATATCATGATAATCATTTTTTCCATATTGACAAAAAGATGGATTTTTCCGACAATCTGACCAAACAATAAAAAATTGATTGGTTGAAGTGTTGAGAATTGCATATGGTTGATCTTGGGGAGCGGTGGCAGGATAAAATTCCGCCAAAGAATTTTTAGGAAAAAGAAAAAATAAATAAAAAACAATAAAGAAAATGATTTTTTTCATTTCTTTCTTAATTTTAAAGATATCAATTTAATTTTTGAAATTCAATCTTTAATGAGGGGGTAGGAAATTAATTGAGAATTTTCCGGTTGAGGACAATCTAAACAATACTTACTTCCTAAAATATCAGTAATTATTTGTTTTTCTTGAATTTCTTTGTTTTCTGGAGGAGTATCTTTATCTGCCAGCTGACCATTAGTTTTGTCAATCTCTACCAACTGGCGAAGATTTTCTCTTTCTTTAGGAGTAGTTCCTTCAATAAAATATTCAAATCGCGTTGGACAGGGATTTTCGGGATTGGGAAGTTTTCCTGATAAAAGACAAATGCTTTCTCCAACAATTCCCTCTGGTTTTAAAGGCCATTCTTGCGGTTTGTCTTTTAAAACATAAGAAATAATTTTATTCCAAATCGGCGAAGCGCCGGTTACTCCTGAAGCAACATAACTCATTGGAGAATTATCGTTATTGCCTACCCAAACAACCACCATGACTGAAGGATTCCAGCCAATTGTCCAATTATCTCTTAAATCGTTAGTAGTTCCGGTTTTTACCGAAACTTCAGGATGATTTTTAACTACTAACCAGGAAGAAGGACCAAACATTGGTTGGCGGGCGTTATTATCAAGTAAAATATGGTTAATTAAATAAGCGGTTTCCATTGATAACAATCGCGGACCTTCTTTTGGTTGATGTTCATATAGAATTTTTCCATTTTGATCTTCAACTTTTTGAATAGTCCATAAATCTTGGCGAATTCCTAAATTAGGAAAAATCGAAAAGGCGGTAGCCATGTCATACATAGTAACCTCCCCTCCACCTAAAGTTAAAGAAAGGCCATATTTAGAGGGATCTTTCCACGTGGTAATTCCCATTGCGGATGCAGAGGCAATAAAATCTTCTATTCCATTTAAAGCTAATACTTTAACGGCGGGAATATTGTAAGAATTTCCTAAAGCAAATCTTACTTGAACCGGGCCATGGAACTGACCGTCATAATTTTTAGGACAATAAAGTTTTTGACCGGGTACCTGAAAACAGGTGGGAATATCGTTTAAAACAGTAGCAGGGGTAATTAACTTTCTTTCTAAAGCGACTGCGTAGTTAAGAGGTTTGATTGCCGAACCGGGCTGGCGAGGGCGTAAAACTAAATTAACATTTCCATCGATTTCTTTATCAAAATAATTACGAGAGCCAACCATTGCCAAGATTTCTCCGGTTTTGGGATTAGTTACTAACGCCGTTCCATTGGAAACTTTCAGTTTTTTTAATTTAGCTACTTCCGAAGCTACCGTTTGCTGGCTAAAATTTTGTAAGTCTAAATCTAAAGTGGTAGTAACTCGTAATCCCCCTTGTTCAACCGTTTTTTCCCCATACATTTCTACTAAAAGTTCTTTGACATATAAAACAAAATGAGGAGCTTTGATTCCCGTTAAAGCAGGAGCATATTTGAGTGGTTCTTCTTCTGCTTTCTTTCTTTCTTCTTCGGTAATATATCCATCTTCCTTCATTCTTTGTAAAACTCTTTTTTGTCTTTCCTTGGCAAGTTCCGGATGAGCGCCAAAAGGAGAAAAACGCGTGGGAGAGGCGGGTAAACCAGCTAATAATGCCGCTTCAGCTAAACTTAAATCTTTAGCGGATTTGCCAAAATAAGTTTGGGCCGCCGCCTCAATACCCCAAGCTGTTCCTCCGTATGGGGTTTGATTAAGATACATTTCTAAAATTTCATCCTTCGAATAAGCAACTTCCGTGGCGATAGTTAAAACCGCCTCCCTAATTTTTCTTCTTAAAGTTCGTCGAGGATCTTCGAGTAACGCATTTTTTACTAATTGTTGGGTAATGGTAGAGCCACCTTGAAGGGTTTGGTGGAAGATAATATTGTAAGTAGCTCTTAAAATTCCGCCAAAATCAAACCCCCAATGACGATAAAAATTTTTATCTTCAGAAGCGATTGTTGCCCATTTTACATGCTCTGGTAAATCTTTAAGTTTAACTGGCATTCGATTCTTTTCTGCATAAATTTCATAAAGGAGATTTCCCTTTCGATCATAAATTAAGGTAGAAGCGGGAAAGGAATATGAAGAAAGTTTATTTGGTAAAGGTAAATCCCAAAAAAGCCATAACCCTAATAATAAAATTATTCCTCCCGAAATAAAAAAAATTATTTTTTTCGATTTTCTTAATTTTTTAATAGTCTTTTTAATTTCGGTTTTTGACATTTTCTTTACCATTGAGTTATTATAACTTAAAGATGAAAATGAAAAAAATTTGGCATTGGGCTTTACCCAAAACATCTTCTTCTTTAAAACACCCCTTTGCTTTATTTTCTTTTATTTTTGTTTTTTGGGCTATTTATCGTTATTTTCCAGGGATTCTTTCTGAATGGTTAGAAGAGCTAATTTTAAAACCGATTCTTTGGCTAGTTCCTACCTTATTTTTAGTAAAGAGAATAGAAAAAAATAGTTTAGAGTCTTTAGGTTTTACCAAAAAAAACCTTTTTCCTTCATTATATTGGGGAATTGGATTAGGGATGATTTTTGCCCTCGAGGGATTAGGAACTAATATTCTGAAGTATAAAACGATAAATTTTGCCAATTTTTCTTATGCTCCTTTAACTTTTTTAGGAAGTCTATTTATTTCTTTTGCGACTGCTTTTACTGAAGAAACAGTATTTCGGGGATATATTTTTTCTCGTTTGTGGAAAATTTGGAAAAATGAATGGTTGGCAGGATTAGTCTCCTCTTTTCTTTTTACTTTAATTCACTTACCAATTGCCGTTTTTGTCTTAGGCTATACTTTTCAGACGATGTTAATTTTTCTATTTTTGGTTTTTACTTTTGGTTTTGCTTCTGCTTTTGTCTTTTCTCAAACCCAAAATATTGCTTCTAGTATTTTACTTCATGTTTTTTGGTCCTGGCCAATAATTTTATTTAGGTAATTGGAAATGAAATTACCAAAAAGAATAAAAGAGATTAAATTTTTAAACTTATTAATAATTGTTTGTTCTTTAATTTTTGCTTTTTTAATCCTTTTTGTTTCGATTTTAAAAAGTTCAGTTTCGCAAAGAGATTTTTCTTCTTTAATTTCCGACCAACCTTCTGTTTTAAAGGAAGAACTAGGCGAGTATTTCTTAGTTAACCCAGGAATTCTTCCTGATCATTTTTTATATCCTCTAAAAATGATTAGAGATAGGTTGAAAATAATTTTTACTTTTGATTCCCTTAAAAAAGCTCAACTTTATTTGCTTTATGCCGATAAAAGACTGGCTGCCGGAAAGGCGTTAGTTGAGAAAGGAAAAATTAAATTAGGGATTTCTACCCTTAGCAAAGGAGAAAAATATCTAGAAAAAGCCTTTCTAGAGCAAAAAATTGCTAAAAAAGAAGGAAAAAACACTGATAAATTTTTAAAAAAGCTATATTTAGCAAGTCAAAAACATAAAGAAGTTTTGTTAGAAATTTTTTCTTTAATTGAGAGCGGAGAAGAAAAAAATTCTTTAAAATCCCTTTTAGATTATCCAGAAACAATTATTAAGGAAATTGATAAAGAATTAAATTTTTGAAGAATAATTCTTGGATAATTAAAGCTAATTTTTAGTTTTAAAAATTTTTTTTGATTTGCTTTGATATTTTAATTTCTACTTGACAACCTCAGGGAAAGAATGGTTAAGATAAATTATCTTCTTAAGTTAAGGAGGGCAGGCAAATGAAAAAAACAAAATTACCGCGTGGGTTTTTAAAAGGCGAATGGACTCCTCAGGCAATTAAGGTAATGGAGGAAAGATATTTAATTAAGGATTTAAGTGGAAAAATTTTAGAAACTCCTGAGGAAATGCTTTGGCGGGTGGCTAAGGAAATTGGAGGGGTAGAAGAAAAGTTTGGAGCAGATAAAAAAGAGACAGAAAAAATTACACGACAATTTTATGAAATAATGGTTAGACGTTGGTTTCTTCCTAATTCACCAACATTAATGAATGCGGGTCGGGGCAATAATTTACAATATTCTGCCTGTTTTGTTCTTCCGGTAGGTGACTCTATACCAGAAATTTTTGAGGCAATTAAAAGAGCAGCTTTAATTCACCAAAGCGGAGGAGGAACTGGTTTTTCCTTTTCTCGATTGCGTCCTAAAGGAAGTATTGTTCGTTCCACTCGGGGAGTCGCTTCTGGTCCGGTCTCTTTTATGCGGGTTTTTGATGCGGCAACGGCGGAAATTAAACAAGGAGGAATGAGACGGGGAGCCAATATGGGAGTTTTACGGGTTGACCATCCGGATATTTTGGAATTTATTGAAAGTAAAGCTTCCGGAGGAATTACTAACTTTAATATTTCCGTTGCCGCCACCGACGAATTTATGAGAGCAGTTAAAAAAGATGGTTATTATTGGCTTTATGATCCGTTTTTAAAAAAGAAAGTTAAAAAACTAAAAGCTAAAGAAATTTTTGAAAAAATTTGTCAAATGGCATGGGCAACTGGTGATCCGGGAATGATTTTTATTGATCAAATGAATAAAGGACCAGCTAATCCAGTGCCAGAAATGGGACCAATTGAAGCAACCAATCCTTGCGGTGAACAGCCATTATATCCTAATGAGGCTTGTAATTTAGGGAGTATTAATTTAGCTTTAATGAGTAAAAAGGGAAAAAAACCAGAGGTTGATTGGGAAAAATTGGCCGAAGTGGTAAAATTGGCCGTTCGTTTTTTAGATAACGTAATTGAGGTTAATCCTTTTCCTTTGGAAGAAATTACTCAGACAGTTAAAGCTAATCGTCGAATTGGATTAGGAGTGATGGGTTGGGCAGACATGCTTTTTCAATTAGAAATTCCTTATGAGTCGAAAGTTGCCGTTAAATTAGGAGAAAAAATAATGAAATTTATTCAAAAAATAGGCCGACAAACTTCTCAGGAATTAGCTAAACAGCGGGGTCCTTTTCCTAATTTTTCTAAAAGTATTTATAAAAATGGACCTCCTTTAAGAAATGCAACGGTAACCACAATTGCTCCTACTGGTTCTCTTTCAATTTTAGCTAATTGTTCTTCAGGAATCGAGCCCTTGTTTGCTTTGGCCTATCGTCATAAAACTAAAGAAAGAGAATTAAAATTTGTTAATCCTTATTTTTTGGAAGCAGCAAAAAAATATAGACTTTCAAAGGAAGTAATTCAAAAGGTTGAAGAGGAAGGAAGTTTAAGAAATGCTGATGTTCCTTTAAAACTTAAAAAAATTTTTGCTACCGCTCACGAGATTTCTTGGAAAGGACACATTGATATGCAGGCCGCTTTTCAAAAAGGAACTGATAATGCGGTTTCTAAAACAATTAACTTTCCCCATGAAGCAACGGTTGATGAAGTAAGAAAGGCTTATCTTTATGCTTATCAAAAAGGTTGTTTAGGAATTACCGTTTATCGTGACCGTTGTAAAGAAGAGCAAGTTTTATATGCGGGAAAAGAAGAAAAGAAAAAATTAGAAATTAAACCAAGACCACCAGTAGTTTCAGGGAAGACCTATCGTGTTAGCACACCGGTGGGAACCGCTTTTATTACCATTAATGTTAATGGTAATGAAGAACCTTTAGAGGTTTTTATTACTGTAGGAAAGGCGGGTTCTGATGTTCAAGCGGATGCAGAAGCAATTGGAAGATTAATTTCTTTATGTTTACGATTAGGGGCAGATTTTTCTCCAAAAGATGTTTTAACACAGATTATTGATCAATTAGAAGGAATTGGCGGAAGTGAAAGTATTGGCTTTGGTAAAGAAAAAATTCGTTCTTTAGCGGATGGCGTAGCGAAAGTTTTGAAGAATTATTTAACAGGAGACGAAAAGGTAGAAAAGGTAAGCGAACAACCAGTTTTACCCCAGATTAGTAAAATGAAAGATCTTTGTCCTAAATGTGGTCAAGCAACTTTGATTTTTGAAGAGGGTTGCCTGAAGTGTTCTTATTGTGGCTATAATAAATGCTAAAAGATAATCATTGTTATACCTATTTAAAAGAGAAAAAATTAAAAAAATCAGAAAGAATTTTTTGGTTATTAGGATCGTTGGATGAGTTAAATGCTGTTTTGGGAATTGCTCGAGTTTTTGTTACCTCCTCCCATCTTAAAAAGAAGATTACTCTGATTCAGGAAGAAATTTTAACCGCAGGCAGTCAAATTGTTTTGGATAAAGACTTTACTAATTTTAAAGAAAAAACAGAGAGATTAGAAAAAGAAATCGAGCAAATTAAAAAACCCAAATTAAAAAAATTTATTAAACCAGGCAAGAAAAAAAGTGAGGTTTTTCTCCATTTTGCCAGAGTTATTTGTCGACGGGTAGAGAGAGAATTTGTAAAAGAAGAAAATAAAAAATGGCAAAACCTAATCGATTATCTTAATCGTCTCTCTCTTCTTCTTTTCTGGTGGGCGGTAAAAGAAAAAGAATAGCAATGATGCTATAATAGTTTTAATGAATCTTCCAGAAAAAGAAAAATTACCAGTTACCGAAAGACCATTTTTACCGGAAATCCCACCGGAAGTAGAGCATGTGGAAGTAACCGCAAAACAGGAGTTTTCTTTACCAACGCCAGTAATTGATGATAGTGGGCAGACATTATTAGATAATGCCGCCCCCCAGCAAGTAACAATTACCTTACCATTAACAGAAGAAGAAATGGTTCAGGCTTTACATTTAAAAATAATTTATGCCGCTCGTTGGTTAGCGGAATGGACAAAAAGATTAATAAAAATTATTGGGGGGAGGTTTACTTATAAGTTAAAAACGAGTACTCAATAATTAAAATAATTAAAAATTAAAATGAATTCCATTGATAGTTTTATTTCTCTTTTAAAGTATTATTTTATAATTGGCGGTCTAATTTTTCTTTCTTTAATTGGTTTAGCAATTTTAAGCTATGCTTTTCTTTTGTGGTGGCGCCATAAAGATCGCGAGAAACGTTCTTTAGAATATGTCGTTCTTCAAGTGGCAGTTCCTTTTGATAATGAAATTAAAATTGATGCCGCAGAACAAATGTTTGCCTCTTTATATTCGATTAAAAAAGGAGGATTTTTAAAAAAATTTTTTCATCTTCAGCCCCATTTATGTTTAGAAATTGTTGCTAAACATGAGGATATTCGCTTTTATGTCACCGTTCCTAAAAAACTTCAAGATTTGGTAGAAAAACAGATTCATTCTGCTTATCCTGATGCAGAAATTGTAGAAGTTCCTGAATGGAATATTTTTACTCAAGAAGGTTGCGTGGCATTTGCGGAACTGGAAACTAAAAAATCAGTTTATGCGCCAATAAAATGTTATAAAGATTTACCAACAGATCCATTGGCGGGAATTACCACGGCTTTAGCTAAAATGGGACCAGAAGAGGGAGCAGCAATTCAAATTATGATTTATCCGGCTGATTCTGGTTGGCAAAAGAAGGGAAAAGAATACATCGCCAAGGTTAAAAAAACAGAAGCAGATCCTCAAAAAGCCAAGTTTAAGGTAGATGCAAGAACTTTAGAAGCAATTGAGAATAAATGTAGTAAACCCGGTTTTAATACTATTATTAGAATAGTAACCGTTTCTTCAACTACCGAGGGAGCAAAGGTTCATTTAGACAATATTAAATCCACCTTTTCCCAATTTGCTTCTGATTTAAATTATTTTGGAAGCCGAAAAATTTGGTTTAAGACAGGTTTTATGATTGATTTTCTTTATCGTTATCAACCAATTTTCCGTTTTCGGGGAGTAAAAACGATTCTTAATTCTGAAGAATTAGCGACAGTTTTTCATTTTCCCAATAAACAAATAGAAACTCCTCATATTTACTGGCTTTATGCTAAAAGAGCTCCTGCTCCAATTCAAATCCCTAAACAAGGCCTTTATGTAGGAATGTCGGTTTATCGCGGAGTAAGAAGACCGGTTTATATTGCCGATGACGATCGTCGGCGACATATTTATATTATTGGAAAAACAGGCACAGGAAAAACCGAACTTTTGCGCGATTTTATTCTTCAAGACATTCGTGCGGGCAAAGGAGTTTGTTTAATTGACCCCCATGATTTAGCGGAAGATATTTTGAATTTTATTCCTCCGGAGCGAGCAGAAGAGGTGATTTATTTTGATCCTTCGGATACCGAAAGACCAATGGGATTGAATCTTTTGGAAGCTTATACCGAAGATCAAAAACATATGGTAACTACCGCCATTATTAATTTAATGTATAAACTTTATGATCCTTATAAAACTGGGATTATTGGTCCTCGTTTTGAACATGCCATTCGCAATGCGATGTTAACGGTGATGTCGGAACCAGGAAATACTTTCGTTGAGGTAGTTCGTTGTTTAACTGATTCTCGTTTTGTTCAAGAAATGTTGCCAAAAGTGACTGATCCGGTGGTTCGGCGTTATTGGACTGACCAAATTGCCCAAACTTCTGATTTTCATAAGTCAGAAGTTTTAGATTATATTGTTTCTAAGTTTGGTCGTTTTGTTACCAACAAAATGATGCGGAATATTATTGGTCAATCAAAGTCCGCTTTTGATTTTAGAAAGGTAATGGACGAAGGAAAGATTTTAATTATTAATTTAGCAAAAGGAAAAATTGGTGAGGAGAATTCATCCTTTTTGGGTTTAGTTTTAGTGCCAAAAATTTTAATTGCGGCAATGAGTCGTGCCGATATTCCCGAGGAACAAAGGAAGGATTTTTATTTGTATGTCGATGAGTTTCAAAACTTTGCCACTCCTGACTTTGCCCAAATCTTATCAGAGGCAAGAAAATATCGATTAAACTTGTGTGTTGCCAACCAATTTATTGGTCAAATGGAGGAAGAAATTAAAAATGCGGTTTTTGGGAATATTGGAACTTTAATTGCTTTTAGAGTAGGAGTCACTGATGCTTCTTATTTACAACATGAATTTCAGCCAATTTTTGGCGAAGATGATTTGCTTAATATTGAACGGTTTCACGCTTATGTAAAAACGATTGTTCATAATGAGCCAGTTCCTCCTTTTTCTGTTGATTTAACCAAAGATATGACTCTTTTGAAAAAACAGCGTAACCCGCGAGTGGGAGAATTAATAAAGCAACTTTCTCGTTTACGCTATGGAGTGGCGCGAGAAATAGTCGAAGCGGAAATTGCCCAAAGAGCAAGATTATAGTATAATTTTTAAAAATTGGGCGTGTAGCTCAGCGGTTAGAGCACCACTCTTATAAAGTGGGAGTCGGTGGTTCGAATCCACCCACGCCCACTTTAAAGTTCTTCTAAATTGTTAGGTATTGAATTATTGATAGTTTTGGGGACAAACTCAAGGTACTTTTCAGTGGTGGTAACACTTCGGTGTCCCACTACTTTTTGTACTAAAGGAATAGGAACGCCGGCCGCTAATTGGTGCACAATAAAAGTGTGCCTTAAGGAATGGACAGAAGCATTTTTTATACCTGCTTTTTTAAGATAACGTTGTAAAGAAGCGCGGATATTGCGGACTAAAAAAGGTCGGCCAGTTTTGGTTACCAAAAGAAATTTATTTTCTGTTTTTGGTCGAATATTTAACCAGCGGACAAGAGCTTTTTTAATTGCTGAATTTAAAGGAACAGTCCTTTCTGGATTTGTTTCGTAAGCTCTAATTCTAATTTCTTTTTCGGAAAAATCATCAAGTTGTAACCTCTCAAGTTCACCTATTCTCATTCCTGTCTGCAAAAGGAGTTCTACCACCAATGCCATTCTGGCGTCTTCTCTTACTGCGTCTCTTAATGCTCGATATTCTGTTTCGGTAAGAACACGAGGAATGCTAGGTTTTATTTTTGGATAAGTAACCGTTAGACTAGGATCTTCTTTAATTATTTTTTCATTTTTAAGCCAACGAAAGAAAGAACGGATAGAGTTTAATTTTCGGAAAACAGATTTAGGGGTATATTTTTTGTTTTCTAAAGAAGATTTAAAATCTTCAATATCTTGAGAAGAAACAGAATTTATTTGAGCTATTCTTCTTTCTTTTAAGAAACTTATTAACTGCGAAAGATCATTGGAATATGATAAAATGGTAAAAGTTGATTTTTTTGACTTTTTAAGATATTCAACAAAATTTGCCAGAAGAGTTTCCAGGTTGGTATCCATAACAAGCCGATAATAACATTAAAAAGGGATATCTGTCAAGGTAAAATTTAAATGAAAAGTAAAATTATTAAAGGATTAATTTTAATCTTTACAATTTATCTTATATTAAAAACAGGGAGCGATATTTCAAAAATTTTTAATGCTTTCAAAAAAATAGAAAAAACAAAAGCAGAAGTGTTAGTTTTAGAAAAGAAGAAAAATGAACTTCTCCAAAAAAAAGAATATTATCAATCAGAGGAGTTTATTGAACAGGAAGCGCGAAATAAACTTAATATGGCTAAACCGGGAGAAATTGTGGTGATTTTACCTCCTGATTTTCAAAAATTTTTAAGAAAAAATAATAATGAACTTTCTAAAAATATTCCCTCCTGGAGACAATGGTGGCAATTATTTTTTAATTAAGCTGGAAAATAAGTTTAGTTTTTATTATAATTTATTTATTACGCGGGGTAGTGTACGGTCGCACGCGAGGCTCATAACCTCGCAGGCTAGGTTCAACTCCTAGCCCCGCAACCAGGCAGGGTAGCTCAGCTGGTTAGAGCGGGTGATTCATAACCACCAGGCCGGCGGTTCGAATCCGCCCCCTGCCACTTTTAAAAGAAAGGAGGTTTTTATAAATGAAAAAAATTTTGGAAATTTTGAAATCTTGGTGGCACAAACTAACCGGTAAATAACCGCCGGTGGGTTTGTAAAAAATTTTTAAAACTCGCCGTGCGGGCGAGTTTTTTAATAATAGGGCCGTCGGTTAATGGTAAACCACGGGTCTCCAAAACCCGGACTCCCCGTTCGAGTCGGGGCGGCCCTGCCATGAGGAAAGAAAATTGTAAATTGCAAATTACAAATAAAAAAAAGCGAGTTTTTTCGGGGACCAGACCAACAGGAAGGCTTCATTTAGGAAATTATCTAGGAGCAGTTAAAGGATATTTAGAGTTACAAAACCGGCCTGAGTTTGATTGTATTTATTCGGTGGTCGATTTACATGGAATTACTACCCCCTATAATCCCAAAACTTATCAACAGCAAATTTATGATGTCGTTTTGGATTATTTAGCCTGTGGTTTAGATCCCCAAAAATGCCATTTAATGATTCAATCTCAAGTTTCCGAGCATTTGGAATTAGCTTATTTATTAGGAACAATTTATCCGGTCTCCCGAGTAGAACAACTACCTACCTATAAAGAGAAAAAGAGGGAAAATCCTCATTATATAAATGTTGGTCTTTTTTACTATCCAATTTTAATGGCAGCTGATATTTTAATTTATAAAGCAGAATTAGTGCCTGTAGGGATAGATCAGGAACCTCATTTAGAGTTAACGCGGGAGGTAGCCAGAAAATTTAATTCAATGTTTGCACCAATCTTTCCCGAACCCCAACGATTTGCTACTTATGGAGAATATGTTCCCAGTTTATTGGGAGAAGGAAAAATGAGTAAATCAAAGAAAGGAAGTTATATTTTACTTACCGATGACTTAATAACTATTAGAAAAAAATTAGCTGCCGCCCCGACTGATATGGGTAAAGGAGAAAAGGTTCCCCAAGTCGGTGGAGTGGCAAATTTATTAAAATTAGTAGAGCTTTTTGAGGGAAAAGAAAAAAGAAAAAAATACGAACAGCAATATCTAAATGAGGGAATAAAATATCAGCAATTAAAAGAAGAGCTAGCAGAGGCAATTTTTCAAGAAATTAAGCCAATCCAACAACGAAGGAAAGAATTTGAAGGCAAACCAAAACTAGTGGCGAAAATTTTAGAAGAAGGACGTAAATATTGCTCCAAAATTGCCCGCCAAACTCTTCAGGAAGTGAAAAAAGCAATGGGGTTAGTTTAGCTTTTATGATAAAATAAACTAATGGCGAATTTTTCTAAAATTTCTAAAAAAAATAATAAAATTAAAAAAATTGAATTGAAATTTAAATTTAATTTAAAAAATGTTTTGATTTGGCTTTTTTTTCTTTGGTTGGGATTGTCATTTTTAATTTCTTTAAGAATCCAGGAGCCAGGAAAAGAAAAAATTCCTCTTTCTCAAGCTCTTCAGGATATTAAAGAAGGAAGAATAGAAAAAGTAGAAGTAGAAGATAGTCGTCTTTATTTAACTTATAAAGATGGTCGGGTAGTTCTTTCTCAAAAAGAATCGGGGGTCAGTTTTGCCGAGATTCTTAAATCAGCAGAAATTCCCCCTCAATCAGTAAATTTTATAGTTAAAGAATTGCCAATTTCTACCTCTTTATTAGATTTATTGGCCACCTTACTACCGGCGGTTTTAATGATTTTTTTCTTTATTTATCTTTTTCGTCAGGCAAAAGGTGCTCAGGAATCAATTTTTTCTTTTGGTAAATCAACGGCCAAAATTTTTGCCAAAGGAAAACAATCGGTTACCTTTGCTGATGTTGCCGGTGTTGACGAAGCAAAAAAAGAATTGGAAGAAGTGGTTGATTTTTTAAAACATCCAGAAAAATATCGTCGATTAGGAGCAAGAACCCCTAAGGGAGTTTTATTAGTTGGTCCCTCCGGCTGTGGAAAAACTCTTTTAGCAAAAGCGGTCGCTGGTGAAGCAGGAGTACCGTTTTTTTCTGCCGCCGGTTCAGAATTTATGGAGATGTTGGTAGGGGTTGGGCCCGCCAGAATTCGCGATTTGTTTGCTCAGGCAAAAAAAGCTGCTCCTTCAATTATTTTTATCGATGAAATAGACGCTATTGGTCGCCAACGAGGTTTAGGGTTTACTTCTGGACATGATGAAAGAGAGCAAACTTTAAACCAAATTTTGGTGGAAATGGATGGATTTACACCGGCAGATAATGTGGTGGTGATTGCCGCTACTAATCGTCCCGACATTTTAGATCCTGCCTTAGTTAGGCCAGGACGATTTGATCGTCGGGTAGTAGTCGATTTGCCAGATTTAGAAGATCGAAAGGCGATTTTACAAATTCACGCTCGGGGAAAAATTTTTGAGAAAGATGTTGATTGGGATCAAATCGCGCGCGCTACTGTTGGTTTTTCCGGCGCAGATTTAGAAAATATGCTTAACGAGGCAGCAATTTTAGCGGCTCGAAATAATCGGAAAGCAATTACCAAAGAAGATATTAACGAGGCAGCGTTAAAAGTAAAATTAGGACCGGAGAAAAAAAGACTTCAGTCAGAAGAGGAAAAAAGAATGACTGCTTACCACGAAGCCGGACACGCAGTAGTTTCTTACTATCTTCCTCATATGGATCCGGTAGCCCGCGTTTCGATTGTTTCTCGGGGTTTAGCACTAGGATTTACCTTAATTCCTCCCCAAAAAGATCGTTATCATGAGACAAAGACTCATTTGGAAGAAACAATTGTTTCTTTATTAGGAGGAAGGGCGGCAGAAGAAATTGTTTTTAAGGAATTAACTGCCGGTGCCGCCTCGGACATTGATAAGGCAACGAAAATTGCTCGTCAAATGGTAGTTGATTTGGGAATGAGCCGTTTAGGACCAATCTATTTAGGACCACAAATTGAAGAAGGTGAATGGGGAAAAAGCTGGTGGCAACCCGCGGAAATTTCTCCTCAAATGGCGGCAAAAGTAGATGAAGAAATTAAAAGAATTGTTGATGAAGCTTATCAGAAAGCACTTTCAATTTTGAAAAAATCAAGGAAAAAACTTGATTTAGTGGCCAAAACTTTATTAGAGAAAGAAACAATTGAACAGGAAGAATTTATGGAATTAATGAAGAAAAACGAAAATTCTTCTTAAAAAATTTTTTAATCTAGATAATGAAGACGAAGTTATTTCTTTTTTCTGGTTTCCTTTTAGTTGTTTTTGCTTTTTCTTTTTGGCAAAAAGCATTTTTAAAAGGATTAATAAAAGTTTTTTTAGGAAAAAAAGAGGTGATTTCTTCTTTGAATAAAGCTTCTTCGATTCCGGCGGTTTTGGGAGAAGTGAAGACATTAGAAGTTAATTTTGATTTTGGTGAAATTAAAGAAGAGAGAGGAATTTTGGCTCAGGGAGTTTTTGTTTATGATTTAACTAATAAAAAAATCATTTTTCAGAAAAATCCCCATTTAAAACTTCCTTCCGCTTCCACAATTAAAATTGTGACCGCCGCGATTGCTTTAGATAAAGGAAAACTTGAGGAAGAATTAACGGTGAATTATTTTCCTACTTTTGTTGGCGAAAGCAGTATGAATTTAAGTTTTGGAGAAAAATTTACTCTAGAAGAACTTCTTTATGGATTATTGATGGTTTCCGGAAATGATGCAGCAGAAACAATTGCTCAGGGAATTGGAGGAAAAAGAGAAACTTTTGTAAAATGGATGAATGAATTTGCCAAGAAAATTGGGGCTAAAAATACTAATTTTACTACCCCATCAGGATTAGATGAAGAAGGTCAATATACCACTGCTTACGATTTATTTTTATTAGGAAGTTATATTTTCAATCATTATCCAAAAATTTTAGAAATTTCTACCACTAAAGAAAAATACTTACCCCAAAATGATAAACATAAAGCTTATTTTTTAAGAAACAAATTTTTGCTTTTAGATCAATTTCCTATCTTAGCTGCTAAACCCGGATTAGGAGAAGGAGGAATGCTTTCGTTAGTGGCCTTATTAGAAAAAGAAAAAAGAAAGATCTTAGTGGTGTTAATTCGCACTCCGTCTTTAAGACATGACCTTGACAAAATTTTAAATTTGCTTTAAAAAGACTTATGTTTTTGATTGATTTTATTATTCATTTAGATAAACACTTAGGAGAAATTATTGCCCAATATGGAACAATTACTTATGGGATTTTATTTATAATTATTTTTGTAGAAACCGGTTTAGTTTTTACTCCCTTTCTACCTGGTGATTCTTTACTTTTTGCTGCCGGGGCTTTTTCTGCCTTAGGATCATTAAATATTGGTTTAGTAATTTTTTTGTTAATTTTAGCGGCGGTTTTAGGGGATACTTCTAATTATTGGATTGGTCATTTTTTTGGCAAAAAAATCTTAGCTCACCCTAAGATTCCTATTAATCCTGAACATCTTAAAAAAACAGAAGATTTTTTTGATAAACATGGAGGGAAAACAATCATTTTAGCTCGATTTGTGCCCATTGTTAGAACTTTTGCTCCTTTTGTTGCGGGAATTGGAAAAATGAATTATCCTAAATTTATTAGTTATAACATTATTGGCGGAGTTTTATGGGTAACTCTTTTTTCTTTAGCTGGCTTCTTTTTTGGTAATATTCCTTTTATAAGAAAAAATTTTTCGTTGGTAATTTTAGCGATAATTTTAATTTCGGTAATTCCTATTTTTTTGGAAGCAAGAAAAGCAAATAATGAAAAAAAATTACCTTAATCTTCTTTTTTCCTTTTTAAAAGGGATACTTTTAGGAATAGGATTAATTTTTCTTTTTTTAACCGGAGTAATTTTTTTTCTTCAAAAAAAATATCAAGATAGAGTTTATCCAGGGATTTTTTTATTTTCCTTGCCATTAGAAGGAAAAACTCCTTTAGAAATAAAGGAATTACTTGAAGAAAAAGAGGAAGAAATTAAAAAAAGAAAATTGGTTTTTCTTTTTAATAATAACGGAGAAAGAAAATGGGAAA
Source organism: Microgenomates group bacterium (assembly GCA_049720225.1). Taxonomy (GTDB): domain Bacteria; phylum Patescibacteriota; class Microgenomatia; order PFEM01; family JBNASD01; genus JBNASD01. Next base: position 25,656 of record JBNASD010000004.1, read on the forward strand.
TTACCCCTTCGATGATTGATTGGAGCTTGAATAAAGAATTAATCATAAACGATTGTTTAACCAAGGGAAGAGGAAGCTTCGGTTTTTTAGAACTTTATCGATTAATTATTTTTCCTTTAGAAATAAAACCAGAGTTTTTATGGAATAAGGAAGAATTAGAGAAAATAATTAACCAAATTGCTAGTGAGGTTAATCGACCAGCCCAAGAAGCGCTTTTTGAGTTTAAAGAAGGAAAAGTAATTAATTTTCAAGTTTCTAAAGAAGGTCAAGAATTAAAAAAAGAAGAGGTAGAAAAGTTAATTATTTTAGCTTTTTCCCAACCGTTATTAGAAAAAAATCTTCTTGTGGTAGAATTACCTGTTAGAACTTTATTTCCCCGAATAACCACAGAAAAAAGTAATCAATTAGGAATTAAAGAACTTTTAGGTGAGGGAGAATCATTTTTTTATGATTCAATTCCTTCGCGAATTCATAACATTGCTTTAGCATCCTCTTATCTTCATGGCGTAGTAATTCCCCCCGGAGAAATTTTTTCTTTTGCAAAACAGGTGGGAGAAATTACTTCTGCCAAAGGATATCAACCTGCTTATGTTATTAAAAATAAAGAAACTGTTTTGGAGGATGGAGGTGGAGTTTGTCAGGTTTCCACTACCCTGTTTCGAGCGGCGTTAAATGCAGGATTGCCAATCGTTGAAAGGAAAGCTCATTATTATCGGGTAGGTTATTATGAGCAAGGAGGTTATCCACCAGGGTTAGATGCAACGGTTTATCCCCCTTCTCCTGATTTTAAGTTTAAGAATGATACGCCCGCTTATATTTTAATTCAAGCAGAATTTAATAAAAAAGAAAAACAATTAGTTTTTAAACTTTACGGAACTTCTGACGGAAGAAAGGTAGAAATAAGCAAGCCAATAATTCATTCACAAACTCCGCCGCCGGAACCAGTTTACCTTGATGATCCAAATTTACCGCCAGGAGTAATTAAGAAAATTGATTCTCCACATTGGGGAGCTAAAGTATCTTTTACTCGAAAAGTTTGGAACGCCGATGGTTCATTAAAAGAAGAGCAAACTTTTTGGTCAAATTATGTTGCCTGGCCGGCAGTTTATAAACGAGGGATAGGACAATAATGGTAAAATAGCCTTATGGAGCGATTAGTTTTAATCGACGGTCATGCATTACTTCATCGAGCTTATCATGCTTTTCCCCTAACCTTAAGGACTCGAAAAGGAGAAATTGTTAATGCAGTGTATGGTTTTACGCGGATTTTATTAACCGTTTTAAAAGACCTAAAACCAAAATATTTAGCAGTTGCTTTTGATCGACCAGAGCCAACTTTTCGTCATCAAGAATATGTTGGTTATCAGGTCCAAAGACCAACTACCGAAAAAGAATTTAAAGAGCAAATTGTCAGAGTAAAAGAGGTGGTTAGGGCTTTTAATATTCCTATTTTTGAAAAACCAGGATATGAAGCGGATGACGTTATTGCTTCTCTTATTTTTCAGGCGCAAAAAAAGTTTCAAAAATCAAACTCTGATTTTCAAATTATTATTGTGAGTGGAGATAAAGATTTAATGCAGTTAGTAGAAGATAAAGTTTTTCTTTATTTACCCCAAAAAGGTTTTACTGAGGCTAAACTTTGTGGAGAAAAAGAAGTAGAAGAAATTTTAGGAATTAAACCTTCTCAAGTAGTTGATTATAAAGCGTTAGTTGGTGATGCTTCTGATAATTATCCAGGAGTGCCAGGAATTGGCCCAAAAACCGCCATTAATCTTTTACAACAATTTGGCAGTTTAAAAGGAATTTATAAAAACTTAAAAAAAATTTCCCCAAAAGTAGCCCAAAAGCTTAAAGATGGCAAAGAGAGTGCTGAGCTTTCTCAAAAACTAGCAAAAATTATTACCAATGTCCCAATAAAATTAAGCTTAAAAGCTTGCCGATTTGGTAATTATGATGAGCAGAAAGTGATTGCCTTATTTAAAGGGTTAGAATTTCGCAGTTTAATAAATAAACTACCTTCTAAGGAAGAAGAAAAAGTAAAAGAGAAAGATGAACAGATGACTCTTTTTTAAAAAAATTTAAAATTTTCAATGTAAATTTACTATTTAAAATTTAAAATCTTTATGAAGATCGCTTTAGTTCACGATTATTTAAAAGAATATGGAGGAGCAGAAAGAGTCCTTAAGACTCTTCATGAAATTTGGCCAGAAGCACCAATTTACACTATTTATTACCAACAAAATTCTCCGGCAGGTAAAGTATTTAAAGGTGCCAAAATTATTCAAAGTTGGTTTAGTTATTTACCATGGACAGATAAACTAATTAGTCCTCTGCGTTTTTTAATTCCTTTAATTTGGAGAAGCTTTGATTTTTCTTCTTATGATTTAGTGATTTCTTCTGCTTCTTGGGCAATTACTAAAGGCTTTGCCAAAGGAAAAACTAAGGAAATTTGTTATTGTCATACTCCTCCTCGATATTTATACGGTTATGAAACCTCCAAAAATTGGCAAAAAAATCTTTTAATCAAAATTTATGCCTTAATTGTTAATCATTTTATGCGCCAATATGATTTTTCTCAGGCACAAAAGGTAACCTGGTTTATCGCCAATAGCCAAGAAGTTCAAAAAAGAATTAAAAAGTTTTATCGAAGAGAGAGCGTGGTGATTAATCCGCCGGTAGAAATTTTAAATTTTAAATTTGAAATTTCAAATTTAAAATATTATTTGGCGGGAGGAAGATTGGAGAAGCCGAAAAATTTTGATTTAATTGTCAAAGCCTTCAATCAATTAGGATGGCCGCTTAAAATTTATGGCCGTGGAAGCCAAGAAGAATATTTACGAAAAATTGCCAAAAAGAATGTTGAATTTTTAGGTTGGGTTACTGAAGAAGAAAAATGGCGTTTACTTGCCGGTTGTAAAGCTTTTATTTGCGCTGCTACTGATGAAGATTTTGGGATTACACCATTGGAGGCAATGGCGGTTGGCCGGCCAGTAATTGCCTTTAGGGGAGGAGGATATTTAGAGACGGTAATTGAAAGAAAAACTGGAGAGTTTTTTGATAAATTAACAGTAGAGGCGTTAGTTGATGTTTTGAAAAAATTTAATCCCCAAAAATATTCTCCTTCCTTTTGTCGCCGTCACGCAAAAAAATTTAGCAAAGAGGAATTTATCAAAAAGATTAAAAATTTTGTAAAATCAAGATATGCCGGAGCTTCCTGAGGTAGAGACTATTAAAAGGATATTAGAAAAAACAATCGTAGGAAAAACGATTATTGATGTAGAGGTAAGAAAAGCGAAAATTTTTCAGGGCGAGCCCAAAGAAGTAATAGGAGAAACAATAAAAAAAATTGAGAGGCGAGGAAAGATGATTATTATTTGGCTTTCGGGAGATAAGGTATTGTTGATTCATCTTAAACTTACTGGTCAATTAATTTGGGTGTCAAATGCAGGAAAAAGCGTAAGTTTTGATTATCCTATTCCTTTTGCCGGAAAAGTTTTACCCGGCAAAACTACTCATGTGATTTTTAAGATTAATGGTGGAAAGCTTTTTTATAACGACTTACGTCAGTTTGGGTGGATTAAGGTAATATCAAATAGCAAATCTCAAATAACAAAGATAATAGATAAAATTGGCATTGAGCCTTTTGATAAAAAATTTACCGAGGAATATCTTCAACAAATTTTTTCTCGAACTAGCAAACCCATAAAACTAGTTTTAATGGATCAGGAAAAAATTGCTGGGATAGGCAATATTTACGCTAACGAGGCGCTTTTTGAAGCGGGGATTTTACCAACTCGACCAGCAAAAAGTTTAAGTAAGGAAGAAATTAAAAAACTAAGAAAAGCAATTTTATTGGTTTTAGAGGAAGGAATAAAATATGGTGGTTCTTCGGCGGCAGATGAAGCCTATATTAAGCCTACAGGCGAACCAGGAAGATATCAGCAACATTTTCGCGTTTATCAACGAAAAGGAGAAAAATGCCGAAAATGTAAAGCTATTATTGAAAGAGTTAATTTAGGAGGTCGGGGGACTTTTTGGTGTCCAAAGTGCCAGAAATAAAAAATTCCAATATTCAAAACTCCAATATTTTCAAAAGTAATTTAAAATTGAAAATTTTTAGATTTTATATTTTAGTTTTTAGTTTACTTTGAATATTCGAACATTTAAATATTTAAAATTTATTTATGAGGTTAGAATAATTGGAAATTATGGTAATTAATTCTCTTCTTCTTCAGAATTTCCGAAGTTATATTCGTAAGGAATTTAATTTTTCTTCGGGAACAAATTTATTAGTTGGTCCAAATGCTTCAGGAAAAACTAATTTATTAGAAGCAATTTATCTTTTAGCGACCGGAAAAAGTTTTCGGGCAGAAGTAGAAGAAGAAATGATTAATTATCAATCTCAAATTGCCAATATTAAAGGCCAAATTTTTGATGAAAAAGAAAGCAAGGAATTGGAAGTAATTTTAACGAGGGGAGAAATTCAAGGAAGAAGGGTGGCTAAAAAAATTTATAAAGTTAATGGTATCAATCGACGAATGATTGATTTTGTGGGTAATTTACGGGTAGTTTATTTTGGACCAGAAGATTTAGAAATTATCGTTAATTCGCCGGCAACAAGAAGGAATTATTTAGATGCAGTTTTGGAACAAGTTGATAAAGAATATCGGCGGGCAAATCTTTCTTATCAAAAGGGACTTCGCCAAAGAAATAAATTATTAGAACAAATAAGAGAAGAAGGGAGACCTCGTTCAATTTTGTATTTTTGGGACAAATTACTTATAAGCAATGGAGAAATTATTACCAAAAAAAGAGAAGAATTAATAAATTTTATTAATCAACAGCCAGAATATTTTGGAAAAATTTTTTTGGAATATAAACCAAGTATTATTTCACCTCAAAGACTAGAAAAATATGCCGAAAAAGAAGTGATGGCGGGGATGACGCTAATTGGTCCTCATCGAGATGATTTTATAGTGGAAATTCAGGAAGGGAAAGATAAAGTGCGAAATCTTCATATTTTTGGAAGTCGGGGTGAGCAACGGTTAGCTGTTTTTTGTTTGAAATTAGCAGAAATGGAGTTTATTAATAAAAAAACTGGCCAACTACCAGTTCTTTTACTTGACGATATTTTTTCTGAACTAGACGATAAACATCGAATTGAACTTTTAAAAGTTATTCCTCGGCAACAAACAATTATTACGACTACCGATTTAAATTTAGTTGATGTAGAATTAAGAAAAAAGATATTTTTAATTAATTTCAATCAGCTATAAATTAAAATTATAAAAAATATAGGGTTTTAAATGGGAGAAGAATTTAATCTCCAGGAATTAAAAAAGCTTTTTAAGCCCTTACCAAAATCTAAAAAAGAAGATAATGGAAAAGTAACAATAATCGGCGGTTCTTTTCTTTTTCACGGAGCACCAATTTTGGCGTTAAAAGTGGCCACACGATTGGTTGATATGGTATTTTTTTCTTCTCCTGAGTCTTCCATCGGTAGAGTGGCAGAAAGAATCAAAAGCAAACTGGGAGCTTTTATTTGGGTTCCTTTTGAAGAAGTGGAAGATTATATTGCTAAGTCTGAGGCAGTGTTAATTGGTCCTGGTTTTATGCGTTTTCGAAAAGAAAGCCAAAGCCAAAAATGTCAAAAGGAAAAGGTGTGTGACGATGAGGGTTTAAAAACAAAAAAAATAACCGAAACTTTATTACAAAAATTTCCCCAAAAACAGTGGGTTATTGACGCCGGAAGTTTACAAACAATGGAGGCAAAATATATTCCGAAAAACGCAATTTTAACTCCTAACCAAAAAGAATTTGAAATGTTATTTAATTTTAAACTTCAACCTTTTAATCCCCAGGAAAACAACCAAATCACAGGAGAAAATTTAAATTTAATAAAAAAAATGGCAGAAAAATATAATTGTATTATTGTTTTAAAACTGGCGGAAACAATTGTTTGTTCTCCTCAAAAGTGTGTATTAATTAAAGGAGGAAATGCAGGATTAACCAAAGGAGGAACGGGAGATGTTCTGGCCGGTTTAACCGTTGGTTTAGCGGCGAAAAACGAACCATTTTTAGCTGCTTGTGTTGCCAGTTGGATTTTAAAAAAATCAGCGGATGAGCTTTATCAGGAGGTTGGTTTTGCTTATAATGCTGATGATTTGGCCGAAAAAGTCCCTAAAGTTTTGGGAAGGTATTGGCGATAAACTTGTTTTTTTCCGCAAAATTTGCCATTATTAAATAAAATGTACTCGCCAAAATTTACTATTACCAATGATATTCTTTTAAATATTGGATTAATTGAGGCAGCCAGAGAAGTGATTAAAAATGCTCCTTTAATTCCTGTTTATGAGGCACGTTTTGTGAAAGATGCGATTGTAAGAACAGTCCATCATGGCACTCATTTAGAAGGAAACGATTTAACTTTAGCGGAAACAAAAAGGATTATTGAGGGAGAAAATATTTTAAGTGGTCATCGTGATGTTCAGGAAGTAATTAATTACCGAAAAGTTTTAGAATATCTTGATGAATTAGAAAAAGAAGCTAAAGAAGGATTTTATTATAATTCACAAATTTTAAAAAAAATTAATGAAATTGTTTGCGAAAGAATTCCTTTAGAAGGTGAAACTAAGCCAGGAGAGTTTCGTTCTGTTCAAGTCGTTTTAAAAGACGAAAGAACAGGGGAGGTAGTTTTTCGCCCGCCGCCAGCAATTGAAGTCCCTTTTTTGGTAGAAAGTTTTTTAGATTGGTTAAATTCTCCCGAAGGAAAAAAAATTCATCCGGTTTTAAGAGCGGGAATTGCTCATTATTTTTTAGTCGCTTGTCACCCTTTTGTTGAAGGAAACGGAAGAACCGCGCGAGCTTTTGCTACCTTAATTTTGTTTTTGGAAGGCTATGATATTAAAAAGTTTTTTTCGTTAGAGGAATATTTTGATAAAGATGCCCATCGTTATTATCAAGCATTAACTTTAGCCGATCAGTCAGGTCCGCTAGAGGAAAGGGATTTAACTCCTTGGTTAGAGTATTTTACCCAAGCAATGGCAGTAGAATTAACCAGAATTAAAGAACAAGTTAAAAGACTTTCTTTAGATGTTAAGGTAAAAAGTAAAGTAGGATATCAGATTCCTTTAAATTCTCGTCAAGTAAGATTAATGGAATATCTAGAGGAAAAAGGATCAATTACTACCCAAGAGGCAAGAAGATTAATTCCTGAATATTCCGAAGATACTTTATTAAGAGATTTAAATTATTTTGTTTCCCAAGGAATTGCCAAAAAACAAGGAAAAACAAAGGGAGCTCGTTATATGTTAAAATAAGATTAATTTAATGAAGGCCACCGATCCGCAGTTTTTGTATATGGTTTTGGTTTTGCCAACTTTGTTTGGATTGACGTTAATCGGAGAGGGATTAAACAAAATTTTAAAAGACGAAAAACAAGGCTGGATTTCTGTTGTTTTTGGAGTAGTTTTTATTTGGGTGGTAATTTTTGCTTTTATTTTCTTCTCTAATTATCTAAAATGACCTTTTCTAATTTAGCAGAATATTTTTCTGCCTTAGAAAAAACAACCTTGCGGTTGAAAATTACGGAAATATTGGCAGAAATTTTAAATAAGGTTTCTTTAAATGAAGTAGATAAAATTTGTTATCTTTCTTTAGGGCGATTAGCTCCCTTGTATGCAGGAATTGAGTTTAACTTGGCGGAAAAATTGATGATTAAAGCAATAAGTCAGGCTTTTAATTTAGAAGAAAAGGAAATCAAAAAAATTTATAAATCTTTAGGAGATTTAGGGGATGTTGTTTATTATTTAAAAGGCGGTAAAGAGAAAAAAGGAGAAAAAAATTTTTCCGTAGAAGAAATTTATCAACGTCTTCAAGAGATTGCCCAAGAGTCAGGTGAAGGTTCGGTAGAAAGAAAAATTAGCAAAATGGCTAATTTAATAATTGATTTAGATCCGTTAAGTGCCAAATATACTGTAAGAATTCCTTTAGGAAGATTGCGTTTGGGTTTTTCTGAATTAACAATTTTGGACGCCCTATCTTGGATGTTAGTAGGCGATAAAAGGTTAAGGGGAGAAATTGAGTCTGCTTATAATGTCTTAGCGGATGTAGGAAAAATTGCCCAGGAAATTAAAAAACAGAAATCAGGTTTGCCCCAAAAAGAAATAGAGGAAAAAATTAAGGAAAAACTTAAGGAAATTAAACCTCAATTAGGAGTCCCGATTATGCCTTCTTTATGTCAACGGTTGCCTACCCCTGAAGAAATGATAAAAAAGATGGGAAAAGTAGCAGCAGAACCAAAATTTGATGGTACTCGTCTTCAACTTCATTGGCAAAAAGGAGGGAAAGTATGGATTTTTACGCGTAATTTGGAAAATGTTACAACAATGTTTCCCGATATCGTTGAAGCTTCAAAAAAAGAAATTAAAGCTAATCAAGTAATTTTAGATGGAGAGGCGATTGGTTATGATCCAAAAAGTGGTAAATTTCTTCCTTTTCAAGAGACGATTAAAAGAAAAAGAAAATACGAAGTAGATCAAAAAGCAAAAGAAATTCCTTTAAAATATTTTGTATTTGATATTTTGTATAAAGACGGAAAAAGCCTTTTAAATTTACCATTAAAAAAAAGAAGAGAAATTTTAAATCAAGTATTAAAAAAAGATAATCAAAGAATTGTCCTTACTCCTCAGATAATTACCGAAGATCCCAATGAACTTCGCAAGTTTCATGATCAACAAATAAAAGCAGGATTAGAAGGAGCGGTGGTAAAAAAATGGCAATCTTTTTATCAACCAGGACGGAGAGGTTATAATTGGGTTAAATTTAAGGCAGAAAAGAAAGGAAAAAAAGGAGGGGGTTTAGCGGATACTTTGGATTGCTTGGTGATGGGCTTATATAAAGGAAAAGGAAAAAGAGCTAGTTTCGGGGTTGGCGCCTTTTTAGTGGGGGTTAAAAAATCGGAAAAAGTAGAGGAATTTTTAACCATTTCTAAAATTGGTACTGGTTTAAGTGACGAACAATGGAAAGAATTAGAGGAAAGAGGAGAAAAATTAAAAGCGGTTAAGAAACCAGAGGGATATAAAGTGGATAAAAATTTAACTCCCGATATTTGGCTTATTCCTTCTTTAGTGGTAGAGGTGGAAGCAGATAATATTACTCTTTCGCCGGTTCATACTGCCGGAATGGCCTTGCGCTTTCCTCGGTTATTGCGCTTTCGTGATGACAAGTTTCCTCAACAAGTAACCACTTTGAAGGAAGTAAAAAAACTTTATGAAATGCAAACAAAAATTTAACCATTGACTTTTGCATGGTAAAATCTTAAAATACTTAACGTTAATTAAAAAATAAAATTTTAATAAAATGACAGAAGAAAAAACCAAAAAAGAAAAAGTTGCCCTTAAAGTAGAAAAACGGACTTTATTTGGTCGAAAGGTTAAAAAACTAAGAAAAGAAGGAATTTTACCGGCCAATATTTTTGGGGCAAAAATAAAATCGTTAGCGGTTCAACTTCCTTTAAAAGAATTTATGGATGTTTATAAAAAAGTTGGAGAAACAGGAATAGTGGAATTAAAGGTTGAAGGTGAAAAAGAAGTTAGGCCAGTATTAATTCATAATCTTCATTTTGATCCAATTACCGATTTACCCTTACATGTAGATTTTCGTCAAGTAAGCTTGAAGGAAAAAATTACCACCAATATTCCGGTAGAAGTTGTTGGTGAGTCTCCAGCAGTAGCACAAAAAATAGGAATCTTGGTGCAAATTTTAAATGAAATTGAAGTAGAAGCTCTTCCGGGAGAATTGCCAGAAAAGTTTATAGTCGATGCTTCTCAATTAAAAGAAGTTGATCAGGCAATTACTGTTGCTGATTTAAAAATTCCTGAAGGGATAAAAATTCTTACTTCTCCTCAGCAAATTTTAGTAAAAATTGAACCGCCTGCAAAAGAAGAGGTAACCGCTCCTCCTACAGAAGAAAAACCAGTAGAAACGCCCTCAGGTGAAGAAAAACCTAAAGAGGAAAAACCGGAAGAAAAACCCTCAGAAGAGAATAAATAATTTATCTTAAAATTATTTTTTCTAATTCGTTAGCAAGAAGATAATTTGGATCAAGAGATAATGCTTTCTTTAACGATTCTTTTGTCTTTTCTTCTTGAGAATTTTTGTAAGTTAATACTGCTAATTGCAACCAACCATCTCGATAATTGGGGTATTTTTCTAAAATCCTTTCCCACCCATTAATAAGTTTTTTGATATCTTCTGGATCAGAATAATGTTTTTGTTGCCAAAGTTGGTTAATTTTTAAATTTGGGAAATTGAATTTTTCTGCTAAGCGAAGAATTTTTTCTGCTTTTTTAAATTGATTATTAGCCAAAAGTTTTTCTGTTAATATTAATTGAAGTTCTGGCCTATTAGGGTTTTTAATTAACTCTTCCTTTAATTTTTGAATTTCACTTTTAGGGAAAAGGTAAGAAAGAACAAGAAGAAATAAAAGAAAAAGTATTACTCCTAAGCTTCCAAATTTTTTAGTTAATCTTTGTAATCTTTTGGCCTGAGGTTTAGTGACTTTTCTAATCTCTCTAATCTTATCTTTCCACCAAAAATGCCACCTTTTTAAAAATTTTAAATCCTTAATTTTTCTATATTCTTTTTTCATACTCAAAAGTATATCATAAATAATTTCTTAGTGACGACAAAATTTTCTTAGTCTGAATTTCCAAATCTTTTTTAGAAAGAGAAAAAAGTTTTTTTTCTAATTCTTCTAATCCGGTAGAGTTGAAAAAATTTTTATAACAATTTCCCTCTTCATCATAAAGATGGGGCTTAGTGATTTCTGTGTAAAAATAAGGAACATTTAAGTTCATAATTTCTTTAACTTCATAGGGAATTAGTTTTTTTACCCTAGGATCTTGATTTCCTAAACCGCTTTTTAATTTTTTAGTAATAAATTTTAAATAATTATTATTTTTTAAGTTAGACGGTTGAAGAAGATTTTGAATAAAAAAAATATAAATAGAAGTTGGCCGAATAATTTGCCTTAATTTAAGAGGAGAAGATAAAGGTTGAGAATTTAGAAAATCTTTTATCCATTTGATAACTAAATCTTTATTTTGTTGAAAGAAGTTATAAACGTTTTCAAAACCAAGAATAATTTCTTGGCAATAATCTTTTGGTTCAACAAGAGTTCCTTTAAAATAAAGGCGATTATGGGGAGTAAACCTACTTATTGTTTTATATCTGACGCAGATTTTATCGGTGCCATCATTTTTGGGAAAGGGAGTTAAAAGGCTAAGGCGAGGGGTACTTCCTCCTTGAAGTCCAGAGGTTTCTCCTATTTTTGATTTGCTTTTAGGATCAGAAAGAAGACCAGTAAAGAAAATATTAGGTTTTTTTGGAAAACCCTTAAATGAGAAATGATGAAAAAAAGTTTCGGTATCTAAAAGATAAAGATTTCCTTTGTTAACTACTAAATTATCCATATGAAGATCAGTAGCGTTTAGTATATAGCTTAAAGCAATTATTCCTCCCGCTTGATAATAGAATTTTTTAGCTTGAGATTGAGAAATAACATTTTCATCTTTGTCGATAAAAAGACGATAAGAATAATAGTTTTTATCTAAAAAAGGAACTGTTTTAAATAAAGGCTTTCCGAAAGTCTTATTTATTTTTTCTGAGATAAAGTAAACAATTTTTTCCGAATTAGTTTGATAGGGTTTATAAACCAAAAGAAAATTGTTGTTAAATTCAAGAATCAAAGTTTGTTGACCTTGGTGGTGCCGGTCACTATTTGGGGGGATTTTTATTTTTAAAAGATTATTTTTTTCTGAAGATAGAGAAAAAATTTTGGTTATTTCCCCCCAATCATTTATTAATCTATCAAGACAAACTTTTGTTGATTTTATGGTGGAATTAGTTAAAATAAAAAGGAAGTTTTCAAGTTGAGGATATTTAGAAAAGAAAAATTTATCAATAGGTGCTTTTTTAACAAAAAAATCTTTATATCTTAAGTGAGAATTTTTTCCCTTAAGTTCTTTTTTAATTCGGGCGAGATTTATTTCTAAAGCGAAGGTGGGAAGAATAAATTTTTCTAATTCTTTATTTAAATAAGAATCAAGGTTATTAATAATAGAAGAATTGATGATTAATTTAGAATTTTTGTTTTGAGACTTAAGAGAAGAAAGATAATTTTTAATTTCTCTTTTTGCTTTTTTTAAAAAAGAAGAATAAATAAGATAACGCATTTAAGAACAAGTTCCTGTCGCACAACATTTAGTGGTTCTCAACGAAGATTTTTCAATTATAGGTAATACTTTTTCTAAATCTTTAATGCCTGAAGGATCATTTTCTGGATATCTTTTTTCTTGTTCAGTTGGTCTTGACATAATAAAATAAAAAAATTAATATTTAATGAATAATTTATATCATTAATCAATTTAAATGTCAAATTTATTAACGGAAAAAATAGAAATTAAAAGAGCAGAAAAAAAGGATTTAGAAAAAATAGTCAATTTGGTAGCAGATTTTTATTCAGAAGAAGAAAGACTAGATCCACGGGCAATTACTGCCGGAAAGGAAAAACTTACCAAAGCAATTGCTAAAAAGTTGGAAGATAAGAAAAAAAATTTTTACTTTCTTGCTTATAGCGAGGAAGAAATTGTTGGTTTGCTCCAAATTTTGTTAATTGACCGAAAACTGGCAGAGTTAATTTTAGTTTATGTAGTACCAAAATTTAGAAATCAAGGTATAGGAAAATATTTAATTTCTTGGGGATTAACTCAATTAAAAAATTGGGGAATAAAGTTTGTAAGAGTGGAAATAAGAGAAAAAAACTACGTTTCCCAAAAGATTTTTTCTTCGTTTAATCCTTCACTTTATAGTTGTACTTATACTATTTCTCTTTTTTAATTTGGCCATTCAGTAATAATTAAGGGTGTTTTTCTTTGGGGTAGTTTTTGCCAGATTTCTTCGGTAACAAAAGGAGCAAAGGGGTGTAAAATTTTAAGAGAAGTTTCCAAAACATAAAGTAAAATTGGCTGGGCATCTTTTTTTCGAGCTTTACTTTTTTCAATATAGACGTCGCAAAATTTATGCCAGAAAAATTGATAAATTTCCTCTAGTGCTAAATCAAATCGGTATTTTTTAATAAAATGGGTAACCTTTTTTACGGTTTTTTTGGTTTCCGTTAAAATCCACTTATCATCAGGGTTGGTAATATTATTTAAGTTTTTAATTATTGAGATACTATCAGGGCATTCTTGATTTAATAAAACAAATCGAGAAGCATTCCAAATTTTATTAGTAAAATTTCGCCAAGCGATAATTTTTTCTTCCCCAATTTTTATATCATTTCCGGGGGCGTTGCCGGCAATTAAGGCCATCCTTAAAGCATCGGCACCATATTTTTTAACCATATCCAGAGGATCAAATCCAATTCCTGCGGTTTTACTAAATTTTCTTCCCTTTTCATCGCGGACTAATCCATGAAGATAAACTATTTTGAAAGGAATCTTGCCTGTCATTTCCAAACACATCATAATTTCGCGGGCAACCCAGAAGAATAAAATATCATAACCGGTTTCTCTTACGGTGGTAGGATAAAAATATTGAAAATCTTTGGTTTTTTGGGGCCAGCCAAAAACAGAAATTGGCCATAAAGCGGAAGAAAACCAGGTATCCAAGACGTCTTCTACACCAGGAAGAGGAATTTTATGTCCCCACCATAGTTGGCGAGAGATACACCAGTCTTTGATATTTTCTAACCAGTGAAAATAAATTTTTTCAAAACGTTTTGGGAAGATTTTTATTTCACCAGTTTTTACTGCTTTAATTGCTTTTTTAGCTAATGGTTGAGTTTTAACAAACCATTGTTTAGAAATTAAAGGTTCGATTATCGTATTACATCGTTGGCAATGACCAACCTTATGAGTAATTTCTTCAATTTTTTCAATAAATCCATTTTTTTGCAGATCTTTAACTACTTTTTCTCTTCCTTCTTTTACTGATAAACCTTGATATTTTCCGGTTAAGGCAGTTAATTGTCCATCAAAATCAACAGCTATTAATATTTTTAATTTATGGCGTTGACCAATTTCAAAGTCTAAAGGATCATGTCCAGGAGTAATTTTTAAAGCTCCCGTTCCAAATTTTGGATCAACCGCTTCATCTTCAATTACAGGAATTTTTCTTTCAGTTAAAGGGATGGGGATTAATTGACCAACTAAAGATTTATATTTTTTATTACTGGGATGAATTGCCACCGCGACATCGGCAAAAATAGTTTCCGGTCGAGTGGTGGCAATGGTAATTGGACCATACCTTAAATAATAAAGCTTCCCTTTTTCTTCTTTATAAATATTTTCTAAATCAGAAATAGCGGTGTGACAAGAAGGGCACCAATTAACAATTCTTTCTCCTTGATAGATTAATCCCTTACGATAAAGTCGAAGAAACGCTTCTTTAACTGCTTGAGAGCGAATTTTATCCATCGTATAAGCTTCTCGACTCCAATCTAAAGAAAAACCTAATTTTTTGAGTTGCTGGCGAATGTAATTTTTGGAATTTTCCGCAAAAGCGGTTGCCCTTTTTAAGAATTCCTTTTTGCCAACTTGATTTTTAGTTTTTCCTTCTGCTAATAATTGCTTACAAACTAAATATTCCACCGCGATTGAAGCATGATCAAAGCCGGGGAGCCATAAAGTGGGATCTCCCTTCATTCGGTGATAACGGACCATAATGTCTTCTACAACATACATTGCATGGCCTGCATGGAGAGAGCCGGTAACATTTGGTGGAGGAAGGGTAATTACAAAAGGTTTTCTTTTTTTATCAATTTTTGGGGTAAACCAACCACCTTTTTCCCAAAATTGATAAATCTTTTCTTCAACTTTTTTTGGGTCGTATTGTTTATCCATTTAAGCTTTATTTTACCATCTTTTATTTTTGTTTTAAACAGAAAGTTTTGAGATTTTTATAAAGTGGTCCCTGAGCATCTAAGAAACTTTGTTTTAAAGAAATTTCCTTTATTAAAAATTTAGAGTTTTTGATTTTAATAACTTTAGTTAATTTTTCAATATTTTTAGGAATTTTTAATCGACATAAAGTAAGATGAGGAATAAAAGGTTTAGGATCAAACCAGATATTTTCTTTTTTAAATGATTTTTGGACCTCTCTTAAAAATGAATCAATTTTTTCGTCTTCTTTCCTAAGAAAAAGAGCAATAATTTTTGCCTGAGTAGGAGAAGGAAAAGCGGATATTTTTTCTAGAGAAAAAGCAAAAGGAGAATAACTATTAGTGACCGAATTGAGAATTTTTTTTATCTTTGGAAGTTTTTCTTTTTTAGTTTCTCCTAAAAAAATTAAGGTGAGGTGACTTAATGAAGGTTTAACCCACCGTCCGTTTATTTTCTCTTTTTTAACTTTTTCTTGAATAATTAAGAATTCTTTTTTTATTTCTAGGGGAACTTCTCCACTAATAAATAATCTCATTTTAAATATTCTTTCATTTTTTTATTTATGTTAATATTAACTTATATGGATAATCTAAATCAAAAATCACCATTTTTTAATTTAGATTCTTCTGATAATTTAAAACAACCAATAACAGAAAATTCTTCTGATTTAGAAAAGCCGATGAATAACCTTCCTCCTTCTGAGGAAAAAAGTCCTTTTTCTGAAGAGAACCTTTCTCCAAATGATTCTAACTCTGAACAAACAACAAATTCTGCTTCTTTTTCTTCCGAACAATCGCCAATTTCCTCCCCAGAAGAAGGAACTGGTTTTTCAAATAATTCACTTATTACCCCTCAGTCCTCTAAGCTACGCAAAATTTTATTAATTTTAGGCGGAATTTTTTTTATTTTGTTGATATTTTTTTTAAGTTTTAAATTTATTCTTCCTCGTTTTCAAAAACAAAAACAAATTACCTTAACTTACTGGGGCTTATGGGAGCCCGAAACAGTAATGAACGCAATAATCGCTGATTGGGAAAAAGAAAACCCCAATATTAAAGTGAATTATATCCAACAAAACCATCGGGAATATCGAGAAAGATTACAATCCGCGTTGGCTCGAGAAGAAGGGCCAGATATTTTTCGATTTCATCTTACATGGGTCCCAATGCTTAAAAACGAATTGGAGCCAATTCCTTCTACTGTGATGACTGCTTCCGAATTTGAGCAAAGTTTTTATCCGGTAATTACGGAAAACTTAAGGTATCAAACTGGCTTTTTAGGCATTCCTTTAATGGTCGATACCTTAGCTTTATTTTACAATGAAGATATTTTTTTAGCTGCCGGAAAAGTTCCTCCTAAAAATTGGCAAGAGTTAAGGCAGGTTGCTTTAGATTTAACAATTAAAGACGAGGAGGGACGGATTCAAACTGCCGGAGTTGCTTTGGGGACGACCAACAATGTTGATCATTGGTCTGATATTTTAGGATTAATGATGCTTCAAAATGGAGTCGATCTAACTAATCCTGGTTTTTGTTACAAAAAACAAAAAGAGGTTTGTCTAGGAGAAGACGCTTTAAATTTTTATACCATTTTTTATCGGGTTGATCGAGTGTGGGATGAAACTTTACCTTCTTCTACTCAAGCTTTTGCTGCCGGTAAATTAGCCATGTATTTTGGACCTTCTTGGCGGGTTTTCGATATTAAAGCAATCAATCCTAAACTAAATTTTAAAATAATTCCTGTTCCTCAAATTTCAGAAAATGAGGTTAATTGGGCTACTTTTTGGGTAGAAGGAGTAGCCAAAAAAAGCAAGTATAAACAAGAAGCTTTTAAATTTTTAAAATTTTTAAGTTCTCCCTCAACATTAGAAAAACTTTATCAAGCAGAATCTAATTTACGGCTTTTTGGTGAAATTTATCCTCGAAAAGAAATGGCCGAAAAATTAAAAGATAATCCTTTTGTTGCTCCTTTTCTTGAACAAATAACTACCGCCAAAACATGGTGGCTTTGTTCTTTTACTTGGGATAACGGAATTAATGATCGGATGATTAAGTATTTTGAAGATGCAGTAAATGCGGTCAATCAAGGAAAAACAGCTAAAGAGGCATTAGAAACAACTACTCAAGGAATAGGACAACTTCTTTCTCAATACGGAATAAGCACTAGCGTTATTAGATGAAAAAAGCAGTTTTAGCAACTTTAGCTTACGCGGATATTTTTGATTATCCCCTTAAAAAAGAAGAAATTTGGTTATTTCTTATTGGTAAAAAAGGAAAAAAGGAGAAAGTAAACAAGATAATAGAAGAGCTTCTTTCTTTAAAAATAATTGAAAAAAAATCAGATTTTTATTTTTTAAAAGGAAGAAAAAAGATAGTTTCTTTAAGAAAAAAAAGAGAGAAAGAAAACGAAAAGAAATTAAAAAAAGCTTTTAAAATCGCTAATTTTCTAAAAATAATTCCGGGAATAAAAATGGTGGCAATTAGTGGAGCGGTAGCAATGAAGAATGCAAAAGAGGAGGACGACATTGATTTTTTAATTGTTACTAAAAAAAATTGGATGTGGACGGTGAGGTTTTTAGCGGTGATTTTATTGGAAATTTTAGGTTGTCGGCGTCGTCCAAATGATAAAAATGTAAAAGACAAGATTTGTCTTAATATGTTTATTACTGAAGATAAATTAAAAATTCCTAAAAAAGACTGGAATTTATTTATTGCTCATGAAATTTGTCAATTAAAGCCTTTATGGGAAAAAGATAATGTTTATTGGCGATTTTTAGAAGAAAATCAGTGGATTAAAGATTATTTACCTAATTATTTTTTTTCTCTTAGGGAAAAAGCTCTATCTTTAAAAAAAAGTAAAGAAAGATTTTCCTTTAATCCTTTAGAAAAAATTTTAAAATTTTTTCAGCTTTGGTATATGAAAAAAAGAATCACCCAAGAAAAAATTTCTTCGGGAATACTTCGATTTCACCCTCATGATTTAAAAAAAGAGATTCTTAATGAATACCAAAAGAAATTAAAAATATTAAGAGTATAATTAAGCTATGAGTAAAGAGGAAAAAGTTCTTAATTCTCAACAAAAATTAGCAATAGAATACACTGAGGGGCCGTTATTAATTATTGCTGGCGCAGGGACAGGAAAAACAACGGTAATTACGGAAAAAATTAAATATTTAATTAATTCAGGAAAAGCAAAATCAGAAGAAATCTTAGCTTTAACTTTTACAGAAAAAGCGGCTCGAGAAATGGAAGAAAGAGTAGATTTAGCCTTACCTTATGGTTATACGGAAATGTGGATTTCTACTTTTCATTCTTTTTGTGATCGAATTTTAAGAGCGGAAGCTTTAGAAATAGGTTTAGATCCCGGATATAAATTAATGACTGAGGCAGAAACGGTTCAATTTTTAATTAAAAATATTTTTAATTTTAAACTCAAGTATTTTCGTCCTTTAGGAAATCCTAATAAATTTATTGAGGGGATTTTACAACATTTTTCTCGGTTAAAAGACGAAGACGTTACTCCTGAGGAATATCTTTTGTGGATAAAAAATCAAAAAAATACCTCAAAACTTTCTTTAGAAGAAAAAGAAAAATACGAAGAACTAGCGGAAGCTTATCAAAAATATGAAGAATTAAAAGTTAAAGAAGGAGTAATGGATTTTTCCGATTTAATTAGTAATACTTTAAAGCTTTTTCGAAGAAGAAGGACAATTCTTAAAAAATACCAACAACAATTTAAGTATATTTTAGTTGATGAGTTTCAAGATACTAATTACGCTCAATACGCTTTACTTAAAGAATTAGCTCCTCCTGATAAGAAACCAAATTTAACAGTGGTTGGTGATGATTCCCAGTCAATTTTTAAATTTCGGGGAGCAGCGATTTCTAACATTTTGCAATTTATGGAAGAGTATAAAGGAGCTAAACAAGTAGTATTAATTAAAAATTATCGTTCTACCCAAACTATTCTTGATCATGCTTATCGGTTAATTAAACATAATGATCCGGATACTTTAGAAGCAAAGTTGGGCATCAGCAAAAATCTTAAAGCAATAAGAAAGACAAAAGAATCTCCAATTGAATTTATTTATAAAGAAAGAGTTGAAGACGAAGCAGAGGCAGTAGCGGAAAAAATAAAATTTCTTAAAACAAAAATAAAAGATTTACAATGGAAAGATTTTGCAATTTTAGTAAGAGCTAATAATCATGCCGATCCTTTTGTAAGGGCTTTTATTCGCCAAGGAATTCCTTATCAATTTTTAGGTCCAGGTAAACTTTTTCGTCAACCAGAAGTAAAAGATTTAATTGCCTATCTTAAGGTTTTATATAATTTTGAGGACAATGTTTCCTTTTACCGAGTGTTATCGATGGAAATTTTTGAATTGCCTCCTCGAGATTTAGCAGCAATAAATAATTATGCCTTAAAAAAGAAAATAAGTCTTTTTGAGGCTTGCGAGGAGATTGAAAAAATTTTTGTTCGACCAGACA
The DNA here is from genome assembly GCA_049720225.1 of Microgenomates group bacterium. GTDB lineage: Bacteria > Patescibacteriota > Microgenomatia > PFEM01 > JBNASD01 > JBNASD01. The sequence continues at coordinate 45,088 of JBNASD010000004.1, forward strand.
CAAGGGAGAAAATTAAAAAGATTGTAGCAATGATTAATCGCCATTTAAAATTAATTCCTCAACAAACCGCCGGGCAAATTCTTTATTATTTTTTGGAAGATAGTGGATTACTTAAGAAATTAACCCGATATCAAACAGTAAAAGAAGAAAAACAAGCACAAAATATTTCTAAATTTTTTGATCGGTTAAAAACTTATGAAATGGATCATGAAGACGCTTCTGTTTTTGCGGTTGTTGATTGGATTAATCTTTCTTTAGAATTAGGAGAATCCCCTTTGGCGGCTAATTATGATTGGATAGACGAGGACAAAGTAAATATTTTAACAGTTCATTCTGCTAAGGGATTAGAGTTCAGGGTGGTTTTTTTAGTTAATTTAGTAGCAGGAAGATTTCCTACTTGGGAAAGAAAAGAAACCATTCCTATTCCTGAGGCGTTGATTAAAGAAATTCTTCCCTCAGGAGATTATCATCTTCAAGAAGAAAGGCGACTTTTTTATGTGGGAATGACACGAGCTCGTGATTATCTTTTCTTTACGGCGGCAAATTATTATGGAGAGGGAAAAAGAGAAAGAAAAATTTCTCCTTTTGTTTTTGAAGCTTTAGGGAAAAAACCGGAAGAGGTTTTTTCTCCTTCTTCAGAAAAAGAATTGCAATTAAGTCTTTTAAGTTGGCAAACCATTACTCCGCCAGAAGAAAAAAATAATAATTCTTTACCAATAACTTACCTTTCTTATTCCCAAATAGAAGCTTTTAATAACTGCCCTTTACAATATCGCTATCGGTATATTCAAAGAATTCCAATTGCTCCTTCAGCCGCTCAAAGTTTTGGCGATTCTTTACATAAAACTTTAAAAGAATTTTATTTGCAGATTAAAAAGGGTAAAAAATTGAAAGAGGAAGATTTAATTTCCTTATTGACTAAAAATTGGGTTTCTGAAGGATATGCCAGTAAAATTCATGAAAAACAAGCAAAAGAAAAAGGAGAGGAAATTTTAAGAAATTTTTTTAGGAAAGAGTTTAATCCAAAAAAAATTCCCAAATTTCTGGAACAGTCATTCGTAATCAAACTTTCTCCCCAATTAAAAATAAAAGGAAAAATAGATCGAATTGATGAAGAAGGAGAAAAGTTAGAAATAATTGATTATAAAACAGGAAAATCGTGGGAGCAAAAAGAAGTTGATAAGTCGTTACAGATGACGGTGTACGCCTTAGCGGTTACTGATCAGGGAATTTTTGCTAAAAAACCAGAAAATGTTGTTTTAAGTTTTTATTTTTTAGAAACTGGAGAGAAGAAATCAACTGTTCGAACAAAAGAGCAATTAGAGGAAGCAAAAAAAGAACTTTTAAAAAAAGCAAAAGAAATTGAAGAAAGTAATTTTGAACCTCGTCCTTCAAATCTCTGTGATTTTTGTGAATATCGATTATTATGTGAAGCCTGGATTTAGTCTTTACTTTTAATAATAGTTTTCTTTATACTTAAATTATGACTGCCCAAACATCAACGATCGAGTTTCTTCCTCAAGAAGATTGGGAAAAGGGCGTAATTGGGAAGATTCTTAAATGGATTATTACCATTGGTCGACATATTGTGATTTTTACCGAGTTAATTGTAATTTTAGCTTTTTTATCTCGTTTTAAACTTGACCGTGATTTAACTGATCTAGGAGAAAAAATTAAACAACAACAGGCAATTATTAACTCCTGGTCTTCTTTTGAAAAAGAATTTCGTTTCTTACAAACCCGTTTAGAGAAAATTGAGAAAATTGAAAAGGAACAAATTGTAGTAGGAGAAATTCTTGCAGAAATAAGTCAAAAAATTCCCACCGAAGTTTCTCTTTCTTCTTTGGAAGTGAGTAAGGATGGAAAAATTACTTTTACCGCTTCTTCTTTAACAGAAAGGGGAGTAGGATTATTTTTAACTAATCTTAAAAAATCAAATTTATTTAAAGAGGTTAGTTTAACATCTATTAGTTTAAATCAAGAAAAAGGAAGTGAAATTAAATTTCAGATAGAATGTTTATTAAATAAAAAGTAAATGGAAAATTTACAAATTTTTGATTACCATCGTTATCGGCGATATTTTAGAAGTATTAAACATTTTTATTTACAGAAAAGAGTAAGGGTTTATACTGAAGTAGTTTTCACTCTTTTTACTATTACTTTCTTTCTCTTTTTTGCCATTCGTCCAACCTTAATTACTATCAGTAGTTTAATAAAAGAAATCAAAGAAAAAAGAGAGGTAGTTCAGGCACTAGAAAATAAAATTAATGCTTTAACAGTGGCCAGTAGCAATTATCAAAAAATTGAGGGAGATCTTTATTTGGTTGATCAAGCATTGCCTCAAGGTGCTACTTTTGGCGATTTGGTTACTCAAATAGAGGTTCTTGCTTTTAAAAAGGGCGTTGTTATTGAAAATTTCCAAGCTTCCCACTTAACAATTAAAGAAAAAAATATTCTTGATCCAGAAAAAGAAATTGAATTCAATTTAACAGTTGTTGGTGAATATCAAAATCTAAAAGAATTTCTAAATAGTTTCTCTAATTTAAGAAGGTTAATTATTTTAGAAAATATTAGCTTTAAAGAACAAAAAAAAGAAACTTCTAATTTGATTTTAACTTTAAGATGTAAAGCATTTTCTTTGGCTAAAAAATGAAAGAAGGAATAAAACTAGGAAAAAATACATTGATTTTAGCAATAATGACCTTAATTACCGTTATTGTTTGGATTGGGGTAGAGGTCTATTCTACTCTTCAAAAAACGACTATTCCTCAAGTAACCAGAGACCAAATGACAAAACTAGATCCTACTTTTAAAGAAAATGTGATTAGAGAATTGGAAAAAAGAGTGTGGTTTTCTGAAGAAGAATTTATTAATTTAAATTTTTCACAATTAGTTTCCTCTTTAGAGGAGGGTATACCAAGTACTTTATCGGGAAAAATAACCAGGTAAGGAAATGAAAAAAATTAGAAAAATTCCTACTATTTTAGGTTTATTGTTAGTGTTGTCAACCATTATTGGGGGGATTTTTTTAATCCATAACCAAAGTAGATTTCTTACTAAAGCACAACCAGAAATTATTCCTAAAGAAGTAAGGATTACCAATGTTACTGATAGTAGCTTTTCTGTTTCTTGGATTACTGACCAAGAAACAGAGGGTTTTATTCAGTACGGAGAAAAAGAAGATAATTGGGAAGTGGCTTTAGACGATAGAGATCAAATTTCTGGAAAAAGAGGAAAATTTTCTACTCATCACGTAACGATTAAAAATCTAAAGCCTTTAACTTTATACCTTTTTAAAATCGGTAGTGATGGAAGAATATTTGACAATAATGGGAGTCTTTATCAGGTAAAAACTGGACCGAAAATTGGAGGAGATTTACCTCCTAATGATATTGTTTATGGAGAAATTCTTTTATCTAATGGATTACCAGCAGAAGGAGTGATTGTTTATCTTTCTTTGGTTAATGCCGGTCAACTTTCTGCTTTAACTCGTTCTTCAGGAGCTTGGGCAATTCCTTTAAATTTAGCAAGAAAAGAAGATTTGTCTTCTTGGGCTCAATATGATAAGGAAGCTTCTTTAATAGAAATTTTTGTTCAGGGAGGAAATAAAGGAGTAGCAACGGCAATCACTACGACTAGAAATGATAGTCCGGTACCTTCTATTACGTTAGGAAAAAATTTTGATTTTCGTTCTCAAATAGAAAACCCTTCTCCTACTCCGGCTTTGACTCCTCCTTCTTCGCGACTTTTTGGAGAAGAAGCATCTCTTACTCAAAATTTAAGGATAATTAATCCAGAAGAAGGAGAAAAAATTTCTACTTCTACACCAGAGTTTTTTGGGGTAGGACCACCAGGCGAAAGGATTATTATTAAAGTAGAATCACCAGAAACTTTTACTGGAGAAGTTTTTATTGACCAAAATGGTAATTGGCGTTGGACACCTCCATCTAACCTTTCTCCGGGAGAGCATAAGATTACTGTCTCTTTAGCTAATGGAAAAACAATAACAAGATCTTTTGTAATTTTAGCAAACGAAGCTAATTTGCCATCATTTACTTCTTCTCCTTCGGGAATATTAACGATTACTCCTACTCCTACTTTTACCCCTACACCCTTTCCTACTTCTACTTTGACACCAACTCCTATAGCTACTTTTACTCCTACTCCAATTCAAAGAAGTTCTTTACCTTCCACCGAAAGTGGTATTCCTACATCAGGAACATTGACACCTACTTTTATTTTAGTCATAATGGGAATAAGTTTGATTTTAATTGGTTTTATTTGTTGGAAATTTTTATTTTAAAATGAATTAAAATGAATAAATTAAATTTTTTACCTTTTAAAAAAGAAGATAAAGATAATACAGTCAAGGAAAATTTAAACCCTTTTCAATTTGCTGTGCCTCCTTTGCCGGAAGAAAAAATAACTTCTTTAAATTTAGATTCTAGTCTTCCTCCTTCTAACAAAAACAAAAGAAATAAAATAAATCCTTTAATTCTTGGGGGGATTTTTCTTTTTCTTCTTTTTTCTTTAGGGGGAGGAGTATATTTTATAAAAACTCAAAGAGAAGAAATAAGAACTAAAGCAGGAACAGGAAGTGAATGTTTTTATCCGCCAGAGATTTATCGCCCTGCTCCTTATCAATATCGCGTTGGTGATACTTCCTCTCCTGGATATGAAGATTGGGTAATTTATCCTATCAAACCAGAGTGCGCTAATGTAGAAAGACTAAGTCAAATTTTTGGACCCTTAGATAAAGTTTTTCCCGATAAGGAGGTTTATATTACCCGTCCTAACCAAGCTTGTCAATATGGATTTACTTTTAATCGAATAATGCATATTGATGGTTATAGCGACGAAGAAGTACAAAAGGGATTACCAGAATTTAGCGAGCAGGAACTTCATGACCTTCATTATCAAGGTAAAGATGTTCAAAGTATTCAAGATTGTGATAAAAATGGACGACAGGTGGTTTTTGATCTTACTACTAATAATGTTTATGGAAAAATGGTTGCTAAACCAAACGGTTGGATTGCTTGGGAACCGGGATATTATCAATTTGATTTAACTCCGTGTTTTCGTTGTGAAGGGGGAGCAGTTCATCAGCAATCTTTAGGAGCAGGTTTTATAAGAGTAGTGGAAGGGGAAGGAATTTCTTGTAACCAAGTAAGTATTTATAATCAATCTTGGCAAAAACTTGACGCTAATCAATTAAGTTTACTAAGAGCAGGTGATCAAGTTTATTTAGCGGTTTTAGGTTTAGGATCAGGCATTGATAAAGCTCGTTTTAGAATTAATGGAGGAAACTGGATTGAAACCGAGCAAAAACGAACAGAGACAGAAGAATTTTATATTAGCTATGTTATTCCCCAAGGGATTATTGATTTTAATATTGAAGCAGAAGTTCATCATCCTTTTTATGGATGGAAATAAAAATGAAAGATAAAAAAGATTGGTTAATTTTTTTAATAGGAGGATTAACGATATTTTTATCGGTAATTGCTGTTATGATTGCTTTTAAAATTTATCAAAATAGACGTAAAGCTGTTGCTCCCACTGCTCCTTTTTCTAAACCGCAGGCTGTAGTAGAATCATGCAAAATAAGTTTTTCTTTATTAATTACTCCCACTCCTACCCTTACGCCTACTCCTACTCCAAGAATAACCCCCACATCTACTCCCACACCTCGAATAACTCCTACTTCTACTCCTACTCTTACATCTACTCCCACACCTCGAATAACTCCTACTTCTACACCGACAGTCACTCTTACTCCCACCATTACTCCTTCAACTTCGCCTTCACCAACTCCTTCTTTTACTCCTTCCCCTACGGTAACTCCAATAGTACTTTTAACTGCCACTCCTTTTCCCACTTTAGTTAGTCAAATTTCCACCCCTACCCCTACACCTTTTGTAGCCCAAATAGAATTACCAACAGCAGGTATCGGTTTGCCTGCTATAGGAGCTACTTTACTAGGGTTAATATTAATATTTGCTAGTCTTCTTCTTGCCTTATAAAATTTTTAATTTTAGTGGTAAAATTTTTATATGAAAATCGCAATTATTGGGGGAGGAATCGGAGCGTTAACTACTGCGTTTTGCCTTTCTAAAAAAAACCAAAAGGTATTTTTATTTGAGAAAGAAAAACGATTAGGAGGTTTAGCTAGTGGTTTAAAAGAAAAAAATTGGCAATGGCATTTAGATTGTTTATTTCACCACCTTTTTACTTCAGACAAAGAAGCAATTTCTTTAATTGAGGAAATTGGTTTAAAAAACTCTTTGTTTTTTTCTCGACCCAAAACAGCAATTTTTTATGAGGGGAAAATTTCTCAATTTGATTCTCCTTTAAGTTTATTAACTTTTCCTCATTTAAATTTTGTTGAAAAAATTCGGGCAGGATTAGTTACTTTTTATCTTAAACTTAATAATAATTGGCAGAATTTAGAAAAAATTGAAGCTACCAAATGGCTTGAAAAATTTTATGGAAAAAGAAATTATCAAATTTTATGGGAACCACTGTTAAAGGGAAAATTTGGTGCTCAAGCAGAAAAAATTTCTATGGCCTGGTTTTGGGCAAGGATTAAAAAAAGAAGCACCAAATTAGGATATTTAAAAGGTGGGTTTCAAGTTTTGATTAATACATTAGAAAAAGAAATTAAAAAAAATGGCGGAAAAATTTTTCTTAATCAGGAAATAAAAAGCCTAAAGGAGTTAAGTGATTTTCAAAAGATAATTATTACTGCTCCTACAGAAAAATTTTTTCCTGGAAAGTTTCCCTCAATGTTAGGGGCAATAAATTTAATTTTAATCTTAAAAAAACGATTTTTAACTGACGGGACTTACTGGTTAAATATTAACGAAAAAAACTTTCCTTTTGTTGCGGTAGTTGAGCATACTAATTTTATAGATTCTAAGTATTATGGTGGTAATCACATTTTGTATGTGGGGGGTTATTATCCCCAAAACCATCGTTATTTTAAAATGAACGAACCTCAGATTTTTAAAGAATTTGCACCATTTTTGAAAAAAATAAACCCAATTTTCAATTTTGATTCTTCAATCTTAAATTTAAAATTAACTAAAAATCTTTTCGCTCAGCCAATTGTTCCAGTGAATTATTCCCTAATTTTAAAGAAAGCTAAAAAATCTTTACCAAAAAATATTTATTTAGCTAATATGCAAACAATTTATCCTTACGATCGAGGAGTGAATTATGCCATTGCTCAAGCAAAAAAAGTTACTCAAGAAGTTTTGGCAGAGTAATTGGCCAGAAATTTTTTTTGCCATTTTTGCTTTCTGTTTTTCTTGGTGGCTAATGTGGCATACCTTTAATTATAAAGATGGCCAAATGCTTATTGCCGGAAAAGTTTGGTCTGATTTTGCCGCTAACATTCCTTTAATTCGTTCTTTTTCTTGGGGAAAAAATTGGCCACCAGAATATCCTTTGTTTCCTGGAGAACCAATTAGATATCATTTTTTATTTTATTTTTTGGTAGGGATGTTGGAAAAAATCGGTTTACCAATTAGTTGGGCTTTAAATTTACCCAGTATTTTTGGTTTTTTTGGACTTTTGTTAATAATTTATTTTTTAACAAAGCTTTTATTTAATAAACGTTTTGTTGCTTTTTTGGCGGTAATTTTTTTTCTTTTTAATAGCTCTTTAACTTTTTTAGAATTTTTTCGTCAACATCCTTTATCTTGGGAAACTCCAAAACAAATTTTGACTAACCGAAATTTTCCTTCTTTTGGACCTTATGATGGAAAAATTATTTCTGCTTTTTGGAGCTTGAATATTTATACCAATCAGCGTCATTTAGCAAGCGCTTATTTTTTGATTCTTTTGATGGTTTATTTAATTGTAAAAAAAATAAAAGAAAATAAAAAAATAAAATTTTGGCAGATTGTATTTTTAGGAATTATTTTTGGAATGATGCCCTTTTTTCATAAAGTAGGTTTTTTAATGATAGTAATAATTTTGGGATTTTTCTTTTTATTTTTTGCTAAAATTCGTAAAGGAATTTTTTTAATTGGTGTAATTGGTTTGATTTTTTCTTTACCCCAAATTTTTTATCAAACAAAAGGGGAGATGTCTTCAATACTATTTTATCCTGGTTATTTAGTAAGCCACCCTCTTAATTTAAATAAAATTTTATCTTATTGGTGGCAAAATTTAGGTTTATCATTAATTTTAATTCCTTTGGGATTTTTATTGGCTAACAAATTAGCGAAAAAAATATTTCCTCCTTTTTTTTCTTTGTTTTTAATTGCCAATCTTTTTCAATTTTCTCCAGAAATAGCCGCCAATCATAAGTTTTTTAATTTATTTATTATTGTCGGCAATATGTTTTCTGCTTGGTTTATCTTTTTAATTTGGGAGAAAAAATTTTTGGGAAAAATAATGGCTTTATTATTAATTTTTTTGATGACTTTTTCAGGAATTATTGATTTTTTTCCTATAAAAAACGATATAATTTACCGAATCGATGATGCCCCCAAAAATCCTGAAGTTAAGTGGATTAAGGAAAATACTCCACCTGATGCTGTTTTTTTAAATTCTTCTTACTTATATCATCAAGCTTCCTTAGCGGGTCGAAAAATTTTTTTAGGTTGGCCTTATTTTCCTTGGTCAGCGGGATATAATGTTGATAAAAGAACTCAATTAATGAAAAAAATTTGGGGGAGTAATGATAAAGAAGAAATTTGTTTTCTTTTAAAGCAAAATCTTGTTTATGGAGTATTTTTAGAAAATAATCTTTCTGATTTTTCTGTTGATAAATTATTTTGGGAAAATTATTTTTCCCCTTCTCATAAAACAGATAATTTATCTTTATATTTAACTGATAAAAATTGTCAATAAAAATGAAATTTATAAAAAAATTAAAAATAAATTTTTACTTATTTATTGCCCTTTTTCTATTTTCTATTTTATATTTACCATTTTTAGAATCTTTTCCTTATCTAGACGGCAATATTGATTTTGTTCAGTCATATCATTTTTTAAAGGGAGGATTTAAAGAATATTTTAATAATTGGACTTCAGTTCATCCCCCTTTTAAAGTTTTTATTTCTTCATTATTTTTTAAATTTTTAGGCTTTAATGTTATTTCCTATAATTTGATAGGATATTTTTTTGGTTTAATATCAATTTTATATTTTAATAAATTAGCTTTTCTAATTTTTGATAGTCGAAGTGCAAAAATAGCGACAATTCTTTTAGCTACTTCTCCTTTATTTTTAGCTACCGCTATTTTTTCTCTAAGAGATTTTTTATTAACTTCTTTTTTAATATTATCTTTATATTTTTACCTTGTTTCTAATTATTTTTTTTATTTATTTTTTTCTACGCTTAGTTTTTTATCTAAAGAATCTGGTTTACTTTTAATAGTTTGTGTGATTTTGATTGAGTTTTTTAGTTTTTTAAAAAATAAAAAAAATTCAAAATTTTTAATCACCTTAAGTGGATTAACGATTCCTTTTTTATGGTGGTTTTTTTTAAAAATTAATCAAAAAACCTCATGGAGGGATTGGCTTTTTTCAGAATATGCTTCTAAGGGAACTTACTATGTAATGATTAAAAACCTTCTTGAATTAAAAATATTTAATCAATATGCCTATCAGCACTGGCTTCATCTTTTTATTCTTAATTTTAATTGGATATTTTGGTTAATTTTTCTAATTGGTTTTTTTTGGATGTTTATTAAAAAATATAATATTTTTTTAACCTTTTTGATGAATTTTAATCAAAAAGCCAAAACGGTTTTAGTTATTGTTCTCTTAATTATAAGTTATTTTTTAACTGTTCTTTGCTTACCGACTTATGCGATTCCTCGATATATTCTTCCAATTTTGCCCTTTCTTTATTTGCTTGATTCCTACATTATTCAACTTTTTTTGATTAAGAAGAAAAGATTATTTAGTTTTTTTATAAATTCAGGAATGATCGTTTTAATTTTCCTAAGTTTATTTTTTTCTTTAGACCCTCTTTCTTTAAAAATTTGGGGTAAAATAAAAATTTTTGGAAAGAAATTTTACGCTCTTAATGAACATTTTGCAGGAAACGATGGGATTACTTATAACTTTCAATACCTATATTTAATCAAAGAAAGAACTAAGAAGATTTTGGAAGCAAATAATAAAAAAGATTCTGTTGTAAGTGAAGATTGTTATTGGATTTTTCCTGATCCAAGAAATGATTTTCAAACGATACAAATTTTAAAATTAAATGGTATAAATCTCGATATCCCTTGTAGGGAAATTAAAGTTAATTAATAACTAATTCAATAAAATGAGATTGAAAAATATTTTTTTGTTTATTTTAATCATTTTTTGTTTAATTTCCTCTTATAAAATATTTTTAGTAAGTAAAAATATAAGCAACGATTATCATTTTTCTTTATTGGCGGAAAGTTTTCTTCAAGGAAGATTAGATCTTTTAACTAATTCTTCTAATTTTCCTCCAGGAGATGTCGCTTTTTACAAAAATAAATATTTTATTTATTTTGGTCCTTTACCAGGAATTATTCTTATGCCTTTTGTTTTGCTATTTGGAAGTAATTTTCCTCAAAATTTTTTGACAATTTTAATCTCTTTTTTAAGTTTTTGGTTAATAATAAAAATTGCTCAAAAATTTAATTTTAGAATCGAAGATTCCTTATGGATAGCACTTTTTTACATTTTTGGAACTGTTTATTCCTTTTTAACTTTAGTTAATATTTCCGCTTTTCAAGTTCAAATAATAGGAAATTTTTTTATTCTTTTAGCTATTTATGAATTTTTTAGCAAGAAGAGACACTTTTTAATTGGTTTATATCTTTCTTTAGCGATGGCTACCCGTCTTACATTATTAATGGGAGTTATTTTTTTTATCTTGGACATTCTCGAGAAAAATTATTCTTTTAAAAGGAAAGTTTTTTTATTGATAAATCTTCTATTCCCAATTGGATTAATTGGCTTTTCTCTAATGATTTATAATTTCGTTCGGTTTGATAATATTTTTGAGAGTGGTTATAAATATAATATTACTCTCCCTTATACTTCTAATTTTAATGCAGTTAAAAAGTATGGTATTTTTTCTTTCTATCATCTTCCAATAAATATCTATTATTTTGTCTTTAGCGCTCCTATTTTAATAAGAAATTCTAGTGGAATTCCCATATTTCCCTTTTTAAAAGCTGATCATTGGGGATTAAGCATTATTTTCACATCACCTCTTTTAGTTTTTTCTTTATTTTTTTTAGATTTTAAAAAAAATTGGAAAGAAATAATAACAACTTTTTTAATTAGTCTTTCAATTTTCACTTATTATGGAGTGGGAGTTTCTCAATTTGGTTACCGCTTTGCTTTAGATTTCTATCCATTTTTATTCTTGATTCTTTTAAAGACACTTAATGGAAAACTTATTTTTATTCATAAGTTATTAATTATTTATAGTATTATTTTCAATTTTCTTTTTATGCTTTCTATTTGGGAAAAATATCCTTTGTTAGGAATTTATTAAATTTTTTATTCTATTAGGCAGATTAATTTTGTTATAATTTTTAAAAAGTGAAGAGAGTTATAAAAAACAAAAAGTTTCTTGGTTCAAATATTATTATTTTAATAGTATTTTTATCTGTTTTTGTCCGTTTTTCTCTCACTTTTTTACCTTCTCACCGAGTAGATATGGGTGGATATAATTTTTGGAGCCATTATTTAGCAGATAGAGGTTTTCAGGGAATTTACCAAACCCATTTAGTTTATGGGCCAGCCTATTTATATTTACTTTTGATTTCTGGAGAAGTGGCTAAATTTTAAAGACTAGTGATTTAACTTACAAATTTTTAATTAAATTTTAGTTAATATCTTTGATTTTATTTAATTAAAATTAAAAATTATATGCTATCTGATTTTTTATTTATTTTATATTGGTGGATATTACTTTTTGGAATAGGGGTAGTTTTTTTGCCTTTAACCTTTTTAATTTTTGAAAATTTTTTTGATAAAGGTTATGTGTTTTCCAAGATTTTAGGTATATTAATTATTTCCTACTTAACTTGGCTTTTAGGAAGCTTAAGAATACTTCCTTTTACGAACTCGACGATTTGGTTATTAATTTTCTTTAGTGTTTCCTTAAATTACTATTTACTTTTAAAAAGCAAAAATTCAAAAGTAAAAAATAAAAATTTAAAATTTAAAATTCTTTTAAGTAAAAAATGGAAAATATTTGTTTTTGAGGAAATTTTGTTTTTGAGTACTTTAGCCTTTTGGTCTTTTATTCGTGGTTTTCAACCCAGTATTCAAGGTTTAGAAAAATTTATGGATTATGGTTTTGTTAACTCTATCTTGCGTTCTAAATATTTTCCTCCAGTAGATATGTGGTTAGCAGGAGAAACAATAAATTACTATTATTTTGGTCATTTAGTTTCCGCAGTTTTGACTAAACTTTCCGAAATTGATTCGGCGATTACTTATAACTTAATGATGGCGACTTTATTTGCTTTTACTTTTACTGGAGCTTTTTGCTTTGGAGCAAACCTTGTTTCCAATTTAAAATTTAAAATTTTAAACTTTAAGTTGGTTACAACAGGAGGCATAATGACAGCTTTTTTATTAAGTTTAGGTAGCAATCTTCATCCACTTTGGTATTTTCTTAAAAATAGTAGTTACAAAGGTTATTGGTATCCTGATGCAACAAGATTTATAGTACAAATTTTTGGTGCTAAAGATAACACTATTCACGAGTTCCCTGCTTATAGTTTTGTAGTTGCTGACTTACATGGTCATCTTTTAAATTTGCCCTTTGTTATTCTTTTTTTATCATTGATGCTTTCTTTTGTTATAGATATAAACAAAGATTGGAAGTTGAGAAATGAAAATTTAATTATTTCCTCATTACTACTAGGGACTTTTTATGTGACTAACACATGGGACTTTGCAATTTATAATTTAGTTTTTGGGGGGTTAATTTTGTTATTTAATTATTTAAGATATAAATTTGCGTTGTTAACAATTTTAGATACCGCAAGGATTGTTTTTCCAGTTTTTATTGGATCATTTTTATTTAGTTTGCCATTTCATATTAAATTTAAAAGCTTAGTAGGGGGGATTGCTTTTGCTGATTTTCATTCGCCATTATGGATGCTTTTAGTTTTATGGGGATTTCCCTTATTTATTTTTTTAAGTTTTCTATTGTTTATTAAACTAAAAAAAGATGAATTATTAATTGCCGATTATTTTATTCTTCTTATTTGGGGAGTTTCTTGGTTTTTAATTATTTTTCCGGAATTTTTCTATATTAAAGATATTTACACTCATTCTTACCAAAGAGCTAATACTATGTTTAAGCTAACTTATCAATCTTTTGTTATGTTTTATTTAACTAGTTTTTATATAATTTTTAAAATAATAATTTCACTAAAAAAGGGCATTTTAAAGTTTTTATTTTTAAATTTAAACTTTATTTTCTTAATTTTTATATTAGGAATTTATCCTTATTTTGCTATTAAATCTTATTATGGATTAAAAATTTATCGTGGTCTTTATGGACTTGATTTTCTTAGACGTAATTATTCCGATGACTATCAAGCAATTTTGTGGTTGAAAAAAAATATTCACGGTCAACCCGTTATTGTAGAAGCAGTAGGGGAAAGTTATACTGATTTTGCTCGGGTTTCCGTTAATACTGGTTTACCAACAATTCTAGGTTGGCGAGTTCATGAATGGCTTTGGCGAGGCTCTTTTGACGAGCCGGGAAAAAGAACTGGAGAAGTTCAAGAAATTTACGAATCAAGAGATTTAAGAAGAACAAAAATGCTTTTGGATAAATATAATGCAGAATATGTTTTTATTGGAACTTTAGAAAGACAGCAGTATCCAAATCTTAATGAAGAAAAATTTGAAAATTTGGGAAAATTAGTTTTTGTTTCCGGAAACACAAAAATTTACAAAATTGACCGCTAATTATTTAAGAGTTCATTAACATATTTTTTTACGTCTTGCCAATCTTCTTTTTTAGGGATTAAAACCCATTGATTATCATATTTTTCTTTATTCTTTGGATTAATTAAGAATTGATCGTTTAGAATTGCAGTTTTTATATTTTTATTTTTTATAGTTATACCTAACTTTAATAATTGCCAATAATCTTGGGGCGGAATATCAGTTTTAATATTTAAATTAATTAGTTTAATTAATTGGATTACCTTTCTTGGGGAAGAAAGAAATTCAAAAGATAAAATTTTATTTTTAATTGCCAAAATTACTTTTTGTTGGCGCTGTGCCCGGGCAAAATCAGTTCCTTCTTCTCCCGAGGCATTTCGAGAACGAACGAATTTTAAAGCGGTTTCTCCATCCATTAATTGTTTCCCTGCTTCAAAATGAACATGTTCGTAGCGACATTTAAATTCAGGATCACCATTACATAAATCATTTTCTTTTCCAGCAATTGGATATTTATAATCATCAAAACTTCGTTCAACGTCTACTTCAATTCCTCCCAAAAAATCAATAATTTTTTTGAAAATGTTAAAGTCAACAATTATTCCGTAATCTGGTTTTTGACCAATAATTTCCTCAATAGTATTTTTGGTTTCTTGCAGTCCTTTATAATGATAAACACTATTTATTTTTATTCGCCATTGAGGAATCCAAATATCGCGGGGAATAGATAAAAGGAGGATATTCTTTGCTGAGGGATTAAGAGAAATGAAAATGATTGTATCAGTAAGATCTTTTCCTGGATGGTTTTCTCCCCCTATTCCTAAAATTAAAATATTTGTTGGTTTAAGAGGGATTTTTTTCCAAAAATACCAAAAATAAAAACTTCCACCTAATCCCAAGATAATTAAAAATAAACAAATAAAAATAATTAATTTTTTCATGTTAAAATTAGATTAATGAACGATGATATTTTAGCGCAATTAAATCCATCTCAGCAAGAAGCAGTAAAATATTTAGGAGGGCCTCTTTTAATTTTAGCCGGTCCAGGTTCGGGAAAAACGCGGGTTTTGACTTATAAAGCAGTTTGGTTAATTAAGAAAAAATTTTTTCCTCAAGAAATTCTTCTTTTAACGTTTACTAATAAAGCAGCTGATGAAATGAAGCAAAGAATTATTAGTCTTTTAAATAAAAAAATTAACCATTTTCCTTTTGCAGGAACATTTCATTCTTTTTGCGTTCGGGTTTTGCGTCAGGATGGGGAAAAAATCGGTATTCCCTCCGATTTTATTATTTACGATGAAGATGATCAGAAAGAATTAATTAAACAAGCAATGGGAGAGATTAATATTTCTTCAGAAAAATTTTCTCCCATTTCAATTTTAAAAACAATTTCTCAGGCTAAAAACGAACTAATTTCTGCCTTAGAATATCCTCAATATATTAATGGAGACTATCAGTTTACAATTGCCAGAATATATTTAACTTATGAAAGATTATTAAAAAAATATCATGCCTTAGATTTTGATGATTTAATTTTAAAAACCGTTTTTCTTTTTCAGAATAATCCAGAAATTTTAAGAAAATATCAAAATAGATTTAGGTATTTTCTTATTGATGAATATCAAGATACTAATCAAGCTCAATATCTTTTAACTAAACTTTTGGCAGGAAAAACAAAAAATCTTACAGTAGTAGGAGATGCTTGCCAAGCAATTTACGGTTTTAGAGGGGCTAATTATCGTAATCTTTTAAATCTTAAGGAAGACTTTCCTAATTTAAAAATTATTAATCTTGAGGAAAACTATCGCTCAACAAAAATTATTCTAAATGCTGCTTGGGATTTGATCAGAAAAAATACTACTCATCCAGTTTTAAAACTTTATACCACTAATCCAAAAGGAGACCCAATTACTTTATATCAGGCAAAAGATCAAGAAGACGAAGCTTTATTTATTGTAAAAACGATTAAAAATTCTTCTCGTTTTCTTTCTGATTTTGCCGTGTTATATCGAACCAATGCTCAATCGAGAGTAATTGAAGAAGCATTTTTAAAAGCGGGAATCCCTTATATTTTAGTAGGAGGATTTCGCTTTTATGAAAGAAAAGAAATTAAAGATTGTATTGCTTATTTAAGATTGCTTATTAATCCCAAAGAAGAGGTTTCCTTAAAAAGGGTTAAACTTCTGGGTAAAAAACGTTTTAAAAAATTCGAAGAATTTCGGAAAAAATTTATTTGGCAAAATTATTCTTCGCTGGAAATTTTAGATAAAGTTTTAGAAGTAACCAATTATTTAGAAAAATTTAATTCCCAAAAAGAAGAAGATTTTTCTCGGTTAGAAAATATTAAAGAACTTCGTTCGGTAGCAGCAGAATACCCTTCCTTAGTTGATTTTCTTGAAAGAGTTAGCCTTCTATCTCAAGAATATTTAATTACTTCTTCTAATTCTAACGGAGAAAAAAAAGCAGTAACTTTAATGACCGTTCATGCAGCAAAAGGAACCGAATTTCCCGTTATTTTTTTGGTAGGAATGGAGGAAGGGTTATTTCCTCATCTTAAAAGCTTAGATGATAAAGAGGGAATTGAAGAAGAAAGAAGGTTATGTTATGTAGGAATAACTAGGGCAAAAGAAAAAATCTATTTAAGTTTTGCTTATTCAAGGTTTTATTTTGGGCGATGGTTTCATTCGCTACCCTCTCGGTTTTTATCTGATTTATCACCCGATTATTTAGAGTTAATTATTAGTCCTTATTTAAAGGAAGATAAGAAAGAAAATGAACAAATTCAAAATTCAGGAGATTTCTTCTGAATATAAAGATCAATTTAATAAAGTAGTCAATCATCCTCTCCAAAGTTGGGAGTGGGGGGAGTTTAGAAAAAAAACAGGAGTAGAAGTAGTCCGCTTGGGGGTTTTTGACAATAATCAATTAAAAGAAGGGTGGCAGTTATTTTTTCATTCTCTTCCAAAATTACCTTTTAAGATAGGTTACTTTCCTCGTGGGCCAAAGCCAAACAAAAAAATGTTAATGGTTTTAGAGGAGATTGGCAAAAAAAAGAAAGCAATTTTTATCAAAATTGAACCGAATGTTGCTTTTCCCTATCCTTCTTTGGAAATTAAAAAAATAAAAAAAGAACTGTTGAAAAATAAAAATTTAAAGGAAGGAAAGCCTCTTTTTACGCGATTTAGTTTTTGGTTGGATTTAAAAAAAGATGAAGAAGAAATTTTAAAGGCAATGAAACCAAAAACTCGCTATAATATTCGGTTGGCTTTTCGCAAAGGAGTAAAAGTTGAAGAAGATAATTCTTTTTCTGCTTTTAAAATCTACTTAAACCTTCTTAAAGAGACTACTAAAAGACAAAAATTTTACGCTCATACTCCCTTATACCACCAACTTTTGTGGGAAACTTTAAAAGATAGCGGAATTTATCATTTACTTTTGGCGAAGTATCAAAAAGAAGTTTTAGCCGCTTATATTTTTTTTACTTTTAAGGATTTTTTGTATTATCCTTATGGCGCTTCTACTAGAAGTCATAAGGAATTAATGGCTCCTTATGCTTTGTTTTGGCAGGCAATTAAAATGGCAAAAGAAAAAGGATGTTGCGCTTTTGACATGTGGGGAGCTTTAGGACCTAATCCTTCTTCAAAAGATCCTTGGTTTGGATTTCATCGTTTTAAAGAAGGATTTAATCCTCAATTAATGGAATTTTTAGGTAGTTTTGACTTGGTTCTTTCTTGGCCGCTTTACTTTCTTTTTCGCGGAGGGGATTTTTTGCGCTGGTTTTTTCTCCGCTTTTTCCGTCACTTGTTTTAAAATTTTGGCCAATTGAGACTTTAATCTTGCCGCTTTATTTTTATGAATGACTTTATTTTTTGCTGCCCGATCAATTAAACTTACCGCTAACCTAAACGTTTTTTCATTGATATTTTTTTTAAACGCTTTAATGGCGTCTTTCATTTTCTTTTTTCTTTTTTGATTAATGATTGTTCGCCGACGATCTTTTCTTAAAGCTCGTTTAGCTGACTGGGTAACTGGCATAATATTTATTAAAACTTCTTTATAACTTTTAATTATTGTCTTAAAAATTATACCGTTTTATAATTAAAAAAGCAATGATCAAACTTCTTTTTAAAAACGGTTCCAAGATTCTTACCCAACAACAAAAAAGTATTTTTTCGGCAGCCTTAATAATTATGGTAATGATTGCTGCCTCGCGAATTTTGGGATTGTTAAGAAATCGAGTTTTAGCTCACTTTTTTTCTCCAGAAACTTTGTCTATTTATTTTTCTGCATTTCGTTTGCCAGAAACTATTTTTGAGGTTTTAATTTTTGGTACTTTATCTTCAGCTTTTATTCCTACTTTTACTGCTTATCTTTCTAAAAGAGAAGAAAAAGAAGCATGGTATATTACTTCTGTGGTGATTAATTTAGGATTGATATTTTTTCTAATTTTAGCAACTTTATTTTTTGTTTTAAGTAGACCTTTATATCAACTAATTGCGCCGGGATTTTCTTGCTCTCAAAGAGAGCTTATTGTTAATTTATCGCGAATTCTTTTAATTGCTCAAGGTTTTTTTGTTCTTAGTTATTTTTTAACCGCGGTTTTAGAATCTTTTCAACGATTTTTAATTCCGGCAATTTCTCCTTTATTTTATAATTTAGGAATTATTTTGGGAACAATTTTTTTAGCTAAAAAATGGGGAATTTATGCACCAACTTTGGGAGCAGTAATTGGGGCTTTTTTTCATTTTTTAATTCAACTTCCCTTAGCTTATCATTTAGGTTTTCGGCCTTCTTTAGTTTTTAATGTCTTTCATCCGGGGGTAAGAAAAATTGGCAAATTGGCTCTTCCTCGAATACTTGAGCTTTCTTTTTTGCAGATTAGCAAAAGCGCAGAATTGTTTTTAGCTTCTTTAGTTTCTACCGCCGCTTATACTTATTATACCTTTGCCAATTCCTTACAGCTTTTACCTGTAGGCCTTTTTGGAACTAGTATCGCCAAGGCGGCTCTTCCTTCATTATCATATCAAAACGCTCGAGGAGATCAGGAGGAATTTAAGAATACTTTGATTTCTTTGGTTAAACAAATTATTTTTTTGACTTTACCTCTTTCTGTTTTTTTAGTAGTTTTGCGTATTCCCTTAGTTCGTCTTGTTTTTGGGGCAGCGCAATTTACTTGGGAGTCAACGGTTCAAACCGGTTTGACAGTTTCTGCTTTTTGTTTAGGAATTGCCCCCCAGTCTTTAGTTTATCTTTTGAATCGCGCCTTTTATGCCTTTCATGATACCAAAACGCCGGTAAAGATTTCTATAATTACCATGTTGATAAATATTCTCCTAGGGGCAATTTTTATTTTATTATTTAAATTACCCATTTGGAGTTTGGCTTTAGCTTTTTCTTTAGCTGTGGTTATTCAAGTTTTAATATTAACGTTTTCTCTTCGGAAAATGGTTAATTTTTCTGTTTTTGATTTATTTTTATATTTAATAAAAATTAGCTTTTGTTCTTTAATTTCTGGAGGAATAATGTTTTTCTTTTTAAAAGTCTTAGACCGTTCTGTTTGGGATAAGCGACTTTCTTTTTTAGGAAAATTAGGTTTGGCTTTACCGGTATCTTTTGATCGATTTGTTTTGGATACGCGATATACTGTAAATTTAATTTTTTTAACTATCATTGTAGGAGCTTTGGGATTAATTACTTATTTTTGTTTAATTAAAATTTTAAAAATAGAAGAACTAAAGGTGTTGATTAAACTATTGGTTAGATTTAAACGACCAATAATGGTTCCTCCAATTTCTCCAGAAAAGGATGGTTAAATTTTAGTAAGTTGAAGAAGAACGATATTATTTGAAGTTAAAGGAATTTGTCTTTGAAAGATTCCGTTAGTGATGGAAATTATAAAACGATTATTAATTCCTCTTAAAAAAGTTTCTTGGTAAGAGTAGTTTCCGTTTTCAAGATTGTTAATAGTTAAAGGAACATTTTCAAAATGTTGATTATTTTTATCTAAATTCACAAGAATAATTTTTAAAGTATTTTCCTCTTTACTAGCAAAGCCAGTTACCCAACTTCCTTCACCTTCTAGCTTTATTTTTATCCCCGTCATTTTATTAAGCATTTCTAAAGCAAAATATTTTGGTTTTTTTTCAATTTCTCCAGCTTTTTCATTAGTTAAAATTCCCCAGCCTCCCCAATACTTTTCATTATTGGGGGGGAGACCATCTTTAATTTCAAAAATAAAAGCCAAGTCCACTCTTTGAAGGAGGCATCTTACGGTAGCTACTAAATGAGCAGCGGAAAAATCAGTATCATTAAGAGAAGATTTTTCTGAAAAAGGACCCCACTCTGTAAGATATTTTTCTAAAGAACCAGCGGCATTTTGAAAAAGCCATCTATCAACTAAATTAATATCTTCCAAAAAATCCGAAGGATTTAAAGAATAACGATGCCAGGAGTAAAAGTCTATTCTTAGGTTATTTTTAACTGTAAAATCTAAAAAATTATTAACCCAATTTTTATAAGGTGCGGTAATTGCCGGTCCTCCAATTTTAAATGGATTAGTATTTTGAGTTTGATTTGCTCCCAAAATTGCATATTTGTATAAAAGACGATAGTCTTTTTTACCACCAATTTTCCATCCGCCAAAGAGATCTGGTTCATTCCAGACTTCATAAACCACATTAGATAAGTTTTTTTCATTTTTTCCGCTGTAATGTTGAATTGTTTCTCTGACTACTTTGCTCCAATCTTCCCAATGGTGAGGAGGGGCGGTAATATCATTATTTTGAGCGATTGTCGGGGGCATATAAGAAAGACTTAAGAATGGTAAGGCGCCAGTAGCTAATATTTGATCAACAATTTTATCTAATTCTTGCCAAGAAAAAATTAATCTTTCATTTTCTTTTTTAACTACATTGTAAAAGTCATAAATATGATCGATTCGAATATATTTAGGTTGAAGATTAGTGATTTCCGGCAAAATATTATCAAAAGGATATTTTTCTTCTCCCCCTTGAGCTAAGGCTTGCCATATTGGGGTTATTGTTCCTTGAGTTACCGATGAATCAACAATGATATTAGCAAGTTTTTCTTCTGCTTGAGGGAAAAGAATTAATTTTTTTTTAATTAAAATTAAAGAAAAAATAATAGTTAATGAAGAAAAAAAGAAAAAAAAGAGAAGAATAACTTTTTTCACTTATTATTTTGTTGACGGAACAAAAGAATATCTAAAGTGTTGACCTGACCGTCTTTATTTAAATCATATAAAGGATTATTAGTTCCTAGAAATTCTTTAATCTTTTCTTCAGTAATTTTTTCTCCAGGAGTGGGGATTAATGTAGGAGAAGGAACAAAAGGAGTTGGAGAGGGAGTAGAGGTTATTTCTTTTGGTTTAGTAGTAAAGTAGTAAGGTTGACCATTATTATCGTAATTTTTATCTTCAATTTTAATTAAAAAATAATAAGTAGTCGCTGGAAGAAGGTTATTAAGAACAACCTGGTGATCAGTAGTAAGAGCAGTTTCTGGTTGAATTAGCGATAAAGAGGAGGGATTAATTCCATAAACTACTGCTCCTTGAGTAGGTACGTTTGTTCTCCAAACGATAGTGGCTGAATTACTTTGAAGATTTAAAATTTGGACGTTTTCTGGATTTTTTCCGCTTTGAGCTCCCAATCTAAATTTAGTATTTCTACTAATAAGAATTACTCCTAAAGGTATGGCAATTACTAAAATAATTACGGCAATAATTAAAAAAATTTTTTTCCCTTTATTCATTTTAATAATTTTAGTCTAATGTTTTAATTTTAAAATTTCAAGAGTAAGCCAGTTAATAAGATTAAAGTTCCAAAGACAGAAAAAAAGATTGTCGGAAAACTGACACCGGTTACAGGAATAGAAGGAGTAGAAGTAGGTGTAGATAGGCTCCCACTAGTGAAAGTTGAGGTAGGAGTGGGAGTTTTAATAGAAGTTGGGGTAGGAGTAATACTTGTAACATTTGAAGTAGAAGAAGAAAGAGTATAAATACCACCTTGATTGGCACTACAGACAACTATATCTTGAGAAGTGGTTTTTTCTATAATGTTTGATTCATTAGTTTCTCCAGAATTACAAATGAAATTTAAGTTAGCACTTCCTGAACTAACAATTTGGAAGGTTGCCGTGGCAATTAAACCATTGGTTCCATTAAAAGAAAGACCGGCTTCGGTATTGGAAAAATAACCACTTAATATTAATTTTCCTTCTTCATTTTTAATTAAATAGGGAACTTCAGTGAAAGCAGTGCCGGGAGTAACGCTTTTTACTTTTAAAAGATTTTGAGGAAATTGAAGGTAAACATCAACTCCTCCTACTGCCTTGTTTCCGGTGTCTATTCTTATTTCAACACTGAAGTCATTAGAAAAATTACCCGTGGTAGGAGAGAGAAAAAAATGAGGATCAGTAGCAAATACAGATTGAGGAGAGTAAAATAACATTATTAATAGCAAAATAAAAACAAAAAATAATTTATTTTTAAAACTTTTAGTGGTCATTTTTAAAATTCTTCAATATTAAGAATGAAACCTTTTTCTAAAATATCTTCACCTTGAGAAACCAAATTAGAATCTTTTCTTTCTCCCTGTTTATTAAAAATTATTTCAATTTTTGAAGTGCCTTTGTCAAGAGGAGAAAATGTTAAATTCGCTAAAATATTTTTTCCCAAAACTTTTTCTATGGGTTGATAAGAAGTAACTAATAAAATTCCTTCATCTTTTTTCTCTTGATTAAGAATATTTTGTTTAAACAAATTTCTATTAAAAGAAATTTTTTGAAAAGAAATTTTTTTAGGATCGAACTTTATAATTGCATCTACTCCTTCAATTGGATATTTATTCGATTCGATTAAAAGGTTAATACTTAAGTTTTTTTCTGAAGTTTCCTCTTTTTTAATTGCTAATTCTATTTTTCCTGATTTTTTTTCTTCTTGAAAAGAAAAGAGGTTCTTTTGAATTGAAGGAGTTTTTACCCAAAAGAATTTATTTAAAAAAGAGCCAATTTGCCAAAAAATAAAAATACTTAAAATCAAACCTAAAATAAAAATAATTGGAATTTCTTTCTTTTCCATTTTATTCCTCCTCCCATCTAGTATAGATGGTATTGTTCATAATGACAATATCAATGGCATTGA
>JBNASD010000005.1:0-40243 GCA_049720225.1 Microgenomates group bacterium
TTTATACAAAGTTAATCCCTTAGCTTTAGGATGCCAAGAAATCCAATGTCAAGAAATTGCGATTAAAACCCCGCAATAAAATTAACTTTTCCCCTTAAAAACCCCGACGGGTTTTAAAAATTTCCAACGATTTTTCGGCTCCTTCTTCATCACCATGAGAAGTTAAAAATGTATATACTCCTAGATGAAAAAGCGAGATTTCTTCATCGGTAATTATCCTTTTTCTAGTTGGATCTTGAAAAACATTCTTAATTTCCCTCCAACCTGGAATTTCTTCTAAAATTTTTGAATGTTTTTCTAATCTCTCTTTTGCAGCTTCATAAAAAGAATACTCGCTTTTGTCTGCTACTGCCTCTAAAGCTCCTATAAAAGTAAATTTCTTAACTCTCTATAAGAAGGAACTTCTCTCCTATAAGAGATTACGATTTCTCCTCCCTTGCCTTTACCTCTAATATATAATTCTCCCAATTCTT
Organism: Microgenomates group bacterium; assembly: GCA_049720225.1. GTDB lineage: Bacteria > Patescibacteriota > Microgenomatia > PFEM01 > JBNASD01 > JBNASD01. Next base: position 474 of record JBNASD010000005.1, read on the forward strand.
CACTCATTCTTTTTAAAGTAGCTTCTGGAATTCTGAAAACTAAACTTGCTTCTTTAACAGAAAGAACTACTTGATTAGTTTTTCCTTCTTCGTTTCCAATTAAATTAATAATTCTTCTTAAATCTTCACTTGCTCTTCTAAATCTTTCTTTCATTCATTTTTATTATATTTTTTTATTATATTTTAAGTTCATGAACTGTATATTTTCCGGTTACTCTAATTTTTCTTGGTTTACCTTTGCTTCCATGATGAGGACATTTTAATTGAGACATTATCTCTATCGTTTCTTTCTCTAAAGAAATCACTGTTCTATCAAATAGTAACTCTGCACCACACTCTTCACAAGTAGGTTTTCTATTTAATAATAAAGAAGCGGGAATATTATAACCAACAATTACTTTTTTAGGAGGAAAATATCTTTCTTTAAAAGGCAAACCATCGCAATCATCGTTTCCACAACACATCTTTCTTTCCCACTCGCCTGTAGATGTCGGGATCCGCCATTGACAACCACAAGGGGCAGTTAAATCAAACCCCATACCTAATTCTAAATTTTGTATATCTAGAGGAGGAAATTTACTTCTTTGGCATTTTTCTAAAATTTCAGAAGGACTAATTTTTGTCCAACCTTGTTTTTTAAATTGTTCCATTCGTCGACGCAACAGAGGTAAAAACCAAGGTTTTGCAGTTAAATCTACCTCTATTTTTCTTCTTTCTTTAGGAACCCTCCCCCAAAAAAAACGGAAATTTTTATATCCAAATTTTTCATTTTTATTCCCTCTTTCTACTAAACCCCAACCTTCCATTATTGCCTCTATCAACGAAGGTAATTTTTCCTCTCCTATTAAAACTATTCCTACTTTTTGATTAACCCCCAATCTTGCTATTAATGTTTCCAGTGTTTCTCTGTATAAGAAGGAGGTTTTTTCAGTTAAAATTAAAATTCTTTTAGGGTTTAATGGTAATTCATTTTTAAAAGTTCCTCCTGTAAATTCTCCTATTTTTGCTTCTCTCTCTCTTAAACAAAAAATTACTGAACCTTCTAAAGGTATTTGTGGGTTTATTTTTTCTAATAGATTTTCTGGGGAGGGAAGATCGGGAAAAAAACCATGCAATTCTCTTCCCAAAAGAAAAGGTGAAAAATCTCCTTGTCTTGGTAATTCCTGTCTTCCCATGAATTTTTTTAATAATTATAAATTATATTTTATTAAAAATTGAATTAAATATCTATAATTGCTTTATCTAAAAACTTATGTTAAAATTTTTCCCATAAAATGTTAATTAACTTTTTAAAAGAAGCCAAAAGCGAATTAAATAATGTTTCCTGGCCAAGCAAGGAGGAAACTGTTAGATTAACGGCGATTGTCATATTTATTTCTGTTTTGGTAGGATTATTTATTGGAATTTTTGATTATCTTTTTACTAATTTATTTACTTTAATCATCAAATGAGTGAAAAAACCAAAGAAAAAAAAGAAACCAAAAGTAAAAATCATATTATTATAAATAAAACCGATAATCCGGCTGCCCATTGGTATGTCGTTCATACCTATTCTGGTCGAGAGCTTCAGGTGGCTGAACAATTACGCCAAAGAGTAGAATCAATGGGACTAGAAGACCAAATTTTTGAGATTCTTATTCCTACCCAGAAAAAAATTCAAATTCGCTCTGGCCAAAAGAAAGAGGTTGAGGAAAGAATTTTTCCCGGTTATTTATTGGTAAAAATGATTTTAAATGATAATTCTTGGTTAACGGTTCGCACTACCAACGGAATTACCGGTTTTGTCGGGGCTGGTGACCGCCCTACTCCTTTAGAAGAAACGGAGGTAGGCGCGATTAAAGACTTTATGAAACTCGCGGTACCGAAATTTAAAACCCGTTTTTCTGTTGGCGAAGCAGTTAAAATTGTTGATGGACCGTTTGCTGACTTTTTGGGAACTATTGAAAGCATTGATGAAGAAAAAGGGAAAGTCCGAGTATTAGTTTCTATTTTTGGTCGAGAAACCCCAGTAGAATTAGACTTTTTACAAATTTCTAAAGTTTAAAATATGCCAGGAAAAAAAGTAAAAACTATCATCAAACTTAATCTTCCTGCTGGTGAAGCAACACCCGCTCCTCCGGTTGGTCCGGCATTGGGTCAACACGGATTGAATATTATGGAGTTTGTCAAAGCTTATAACGAAAAAACCGCTCATCAAAAAGGACAAATTATTCCGGCAGTAATTACTGTTTATGAGGATCGCACTTTCTCTTTTGTCACCAAAATGCCTCCGGTTTCGGCAATGATTAAACAAGAATTAAAATTAGAAAAAGGGGCAAGTAAAACTGGCCAAGAAGAAGTCGGTGTTTTGACTAAAGAACAAGTAGAAAAAATTGCTAAAGCAAAAATGGCTGATTTAAACACTGATAATTTAGAATCCGCTATCAAAATGGTGGAGGGAACTGCCCGGTCAATGGGGGTAAAAATTAAATAAAAAGGAGGTTTATGACAAAAAAACAAACCGAACAAACTAAAAAAGAAGAAAAAAAACCAGTAGTAGAACATAAAGGTCGGTTAGTGGTAAGAACAGGAAAAGAGCACGGAAAAATTACCGATTTAGGAATGCAAGCTTTACAGGAAGCAAAAATCATTGAAGAAAAAACTAAAAAAATTGAAGAAGAAGTAACTAAAGTAGCAAAAAAGGTAGCAAAAACGCCAAAACCACCGCGACCACGAGGAAAAAAATACCAACAGGCAAAAAAACTAGTTGATCCACAAAAACTTTACCCTTTAAAAGAAGCGATTAAATTAGTTAAACAAGTTTCTTTTTCTAAATTTCCTGGTTCAGTTGAAGTTCATCTGGTAGTAAAAGAACAAGGAATAAAAGGAGAAATCGAATTCCCCTATCCTACCGGAAAAGAACAAAAAATAAGAATTGCCGATGAGGCTCTTTTGAAAGACTTAGAAAAAGGAAAAATTGATTTTACCCTCTTGGTGGCCTCTCCCAAAATGATGCCCAAATTAGCTAAATATGCCAAACTTTTAGGACCTAAAGGATTAATGCCCAATCCAAAAGCAGGAACAATTGGAGAAAATCCTGAAGAATTAGCCAAAAAATTTCAAGGAAAAACTCATTTTAAAACTGAACCAAAAGCTCCTTTAATTCATTTAGTAATTGGTAAGGTTAACCAACCAGAAGAAGAACTAGAAAAAAATTTTTTAGCCTTGGTAGAAGCAGTGGGAGTTAAAAATATTAAAAAAGCAGCCATTGCCCCTACCATGGGGCCGGGAATAAAAATAAAACTAGAATAAATGATTTCTTGCGAAAAAAGCAGACCACCATTTTCCTCTGACGAAAACATAGAAATAATAAAAATTACCAATTATTGGAGAGAAAGATTAACTTCATTACCTCCCTTAATTAAAAATGTTATTGATTCGGCTGTAGAAAAGATTGAAAGTGCGCTCAAATATCCTGATACTCAAACAAAAGATAACGTTTTAAAAAATGGAGTTAGTTTTTTAATTGCTCTAGGATTATATCTTTCTTCACCCGCTTATTCTCCTGAAAACCCTCCTCAAACTATGGCGAAATTAATTGAGGGATTAAATAATTTTCCTTTTAAAGATGGAAATTTTTTAGGGCTGGGCGATAAATTTCCTGATTCTTGCGGAAGAACTTTTCAAATAAAAGGGATTTATCCGCCTTATGAAAAACCACCAAAAGAGGAAGGATTTTTAATTCCGGGAACAAATATGTGGGATTTTCCCTCCTCCCATGGAAATAACTTTATTCCTGGAATATACCATCTTTTACTCTCCACTCCCTCTTGACAAAAAAAACAAAAAGGTGTTTTAAATAAAAATAACGATATGAGTCCTGAAAGGAGGAATATTTAGAAGAAAAAAAACCAGAAGACACTCCCCTCCCTACCAATTTCAAGAGAAGAAGACCCTAAAAAAGAAACAGAAAGGTTAATAAAAGAAAGCGCAGAAGATTTGGCAGAACAATTACTAGACGACCCTTTTAACACAATTTATTGCTGTTTTGAGCCTCCTAGTGGTAAATCAGCCGAAATGATTTTTCCTGATCATAGAACTATAAAAGTAGAAATGAGGACTCCAGAAAAAACAGAGGAAGTTGCAATGAACATCATAAGGGGAGTTCTTAATGAAAAGCTTACGAATAATGAACAATTACCAGATTTAAAGATAACTCTTCCAACTGGTGAAATTGTGGTAGTAAATTTTAGTTCTGAAATGACTAAAACTCCAGAAGGGCCAGAAATTAAAATGACCAGCACAACTATAATCCCCGGCCCTACTACATATAATTTTTAAAAATAAATTTGACAAATCCTTCTTTTTTTGTTATAAAAAAAGTATCCTGCCCCATAATTTATGAAACTATCTTTTAAACGATTTCTCCAAGGTGCAGGAATTGGATTTCTTATTTTAAGTTTATGGCTTGCTTTACCCCAAATTAAAGCAGGAACGATCACTCCTCCAGAAGATGGACCAGGAGGTTGCTGTGATCCGGCTAATCCTTATGATCCGGTTGGTGGTTGTCGGAGCTGGGAAGAATGCCGAGTAAATAATGGAGCTTGTTCAACTAACAAAAGCTGTTGCGTTAAAAATGGTCATGGATGTTCGCAAAATAGCGATTGTTGTTCCGGAAATTGCTGTGGCGGTACTTGTCAAGAAACTTGTGGGATTGGCCCTCAGTTAACCTGTGGAGCTGACGGAAATGGTGTTTGGATTAAAAATACGGGTGACCAACCAATGAATGGAGTCTCTTTTACTTGGTTTGCTCGTTTTTGTAATTATAATGAAGGATGTTTTTGTGGCGGTAGCCCTTCTCAAGAAACGGTTAATTTAGCTCCCGGTCAAACAATTACCCGCGGTTTTGTCAATACTCATCCTCCCTGTCAATGGGCTTGGCAAACCGATGTCACTGCCAACTGGCAAACCCAAACTTGTCACCGTTCCGCTCATGGTTGTGGAAGTGAACCATGCGTTACTCCCTCTCCAACCCCTACTCCTCGTCCAACCGCTACTCCTACTCCTTCTCCTACTCCACGACCGACCAATACTCCTACACCAACCCCTACGGCTACTCCCTCACCAACCTTCACTCCTACTCCTACTTTACGGCCAACTACTACCCCTACACCCGCTCCCACTACGACTCCCTCACCAACAGCTACCCCCACCGTAACTCCTACTGTTACACCTGAACCCACTGCTACCCCCACTCCCACTTCTACCCCTACTCCTACACCTTCTTCTACCCCTACTCCTACACCCTCACCAGAACCAACTCCTACTTCTCCCCCGGTTTTAGGAGTTCAAGCTCCCCCAGTTTTACCCGCCACTGGCTTTTCTTTAACTAATATTGGCCTCCTTGCGGGAATAGGAGTTCTTCTCCAAATAATTGCTCTTCTCTTATGAAAGAAATCGTCATTTACGAAGCAAGTAAACCCGAAAAAACCTTTCGGCGGAAAATTAAAGTTATTTTAAGAAGTGTTAGTTTTTTTCTTCTTTTGATTTCTTTTTTGGGATTTATTTTTAGTTTCGGCCCAATCCTTAAAGCAGAAATTAAATATCTTTTAAAAAAACAAATCAAAACCAGCTATTTTGCCAGTCTTTTAAAAGAAAGCCAAGCTTATGAGCCACCTCTTATTGCTCCTGATCCTTATTTTTCTTTAATTATTCCCAAAATTGAAGCTAAAGCAAAAATTTTACCCAACATTGATGCCAGTAACCCAGAAATTTATCTTGAAGCTTTAAAAGAAGGAGTCGCCCATGCTCAAGGAACCTTTTTTCCAGGAATGAAGGGAACTATTTTTTTATTTGCTCATTCTACTGACTCACCATTAAATATTCGCCGTTACAATGCGGTTTTTTATCTTCTAAAAGAGCTTGAACCTCAAGATGAAATTGTGGTTGTTTTTCTTAATCGTCGATTTAATTATCAGGTAGTGGAGAAAAAAATTGTCAATCGGAAAGACACCCAATTCTTTTTTCAAGCAGAAAAGGAACAATTAGTTTTGCAAACCTGTTGGCCGCCGGGAACTACCCAAAAAGCCCTTTTAATTTTTGCCGAAAGAAAAAATTAAAGATATCTCTCTTTTTCCCAATCGGTTACCTCCACCAAAAATTCTTTCCACTCTCTCTCTTTAATTTCCAAATAGCGATTTTTTGCTCTTCCTAAAACCTCCAAAATTAATTGGTCTTCTTTTAAGGCATTAATTGCTTCTCTTAAACTTTCGGGAAGTAAATCAATTTTGTTTCGCAAAAGCTCATGAAAATCAAACTCATATACATTTTCTTCTACTGGTGGAGGGGGAGAAATTTTCCTTTTTATTCCTTCCAAACCAGCAGAAAGTAATCCCGCTAATGCCAAATAAGGATTGGCGGTCGGATCCGGCGCCCGATATTCCAAACGGGTAGAAATTTTTGCCTTTTGGGGAATATTTTGGGGAATCCGAATTAAGCTTGAACGATTAGTTTGTCCCCAGCAAATATAAACCGGTGCTTCAAAACCAGAAACAAGTCTTTTATAAGAATTAACGGTGGGAGAAACCAAAGCGGATAAAGCCTTAGCATGAGTTAATTGACCGGCCAAAAAATTTAAAGCCAAACTAGAAAGCTGATATTGACCATTTTTTTGATAAAAAAGATTTTTCCCTTTTTTCCATAAACTTTGATGAATATGTAAACCATTTCCCGGTAAACCTTTAATTGGTTTAGCCATCCAAACTGCTTTTAAATCACTTTGACCGGTAAAAGCCTTAAGAGTCATTTTCAAAGTCATAATGTTATCGGCAGTTTTTAAAGCTTCATCATAATGAAGATCAATTTCATGTTGACCTGGCCCTACCTCATGATGATGCGCTTCGGCTTTAATCCCAAAAGACAAAAGAGCTTGAATTACTTTCTCGCAAATTGCTGATGCTCGCGAATGAGGAGTGTAATCAAAATAAGATTTATTATCGTGTGGTTGAAGTTGAGGCAAAAAACTCCGTTCAAAAAGATAAAACTCAAATTCCGCCCCTACTAAATAATGATAACCTAATTTTTTTGCCTGACTTATTGCCTTTTCTAAAATAAAGCGCGGGTCTGCTGGTAATCGCCTATCTTTAGAATTATAAATATTACAAATAAACCGCCCTGCTTTTCTTTCCGGTTCACTCCAAGGTAAAACGGCAAAAGTCTGAGGATCAGGGCGCAAACGCATATCACTTTCGGAAATCCGGGCAAACCCCTCAATCGAAGAACCATCAAACCAAATTCCTTCTTCCAAAACCTTTTCCCACAAAGAAGCGGGAATAACAATGGTTTTTACCTGACCAAACAGATCGGAAAATTGAAGATAAATAAAAGCGAGGTTTTCTTTTTCAATTATTTTTTTAATTTCCCTCTTTTGCACTTTTATTTTTAATTTTAGCAAAAAGTTTTAAAATTGGGGAGGAAGTCCTTAAAAAGCATTCAAGAATATAGAAAACCTTTTATTTTAAAAGGACGCGTTTTAGAAGACGGTTCAAAAGCAGAAACTCATTCGACAATAATACTTCACCCTTCCCCCCGGAATAAAATTTGAAGATGTCGCTCCTTGTTTGAAAAATATTTAAAAAAAATAAAAAAATCAAAAATTTTTATTTAAAATTATTTCCTTTTTTGACAATTAAAGGATTAAAAATTTAAAATACTGCTTAAAATATGCGAGAAATAAAACGAAGAGAGTTTCTCTCTTGGTTAGGAAAAGTTACTGCCGGATTTACTGCATGGGGATTTCAAGAAGGACTCTCAATTTCAGAAAGATTAGCTGAAGGTTGGTTTTATGTGACGGTACAAGTGGATACTTTAAACATTCGTTCTTTACCAGACAAAAACTCTTCTGTCTGTGGTCAAGTAAAAATGGGAGCCGTTTTAAGAGTTGAAAACAAAACAATTAAAGGTTCAGATGGTTCACCCTGGTATAAAATTATCCAAAATTCCAATCTTCGCTGGCCACCAAAAACTGAGGAATACATTTGGGCAGGTGGCGTAAAAGAAATTACCGATTTATCGCCAATTAGTCCCTTTACTCCTCCTTTTGTTAAAAAAATCGTTATTTCAATTCCAAATCAAACCTTAACTGCTTATGAAAGCGAAAAACCAATTATGACTACCCCCGTTTCTACTGGTAAAAAAGGTTGGGAAACTCCTACCGGTGAGTTTGAAATTGTCTATAAAAGATTAGAAAGAAGAATGCAAGGAAGGTCCGCCAATTCTCCCCAAGATAATTACGATACGCCGGGAGTCCCTTATTGCTGCTATCTTAAAAATAAAAAAACTGGAGAAATTCGGGGTTATGCTATTCATGGAGCTTGGTGGCATAATTCTTTTGGTCAACCAGTAAGTCATGGATGTATTAATCTTCCTTTAGTTCCTCAAGAAACTTTGGGAAATATTAGCCCAGCAGAATGGCTCTTTCGTTGGTCAACTCCTGTTTTTAGTTTACAAGATTTGATTGTTTATTCCCACACAAAAAATCCAGGAACTTTGGTTATTATTGAATAAACAAAATTTCTTTCGCTTAATAAGTAGGTCCTTATATCTTGACAAATTAAAAATTTCCGTTATAATTTATTTGTTTCCGAAGAAGTCGGCAGCATTTAAGGCGTAAGACCGGCGGAGGAGAAAAAATGCCTAACACCCAAAAAATTTTTGCCGTTCAAAATCTCCAAGAAAAGGTTAAAGAAGCAAAAGGAATTATTCTTACTGATTTTAGTGGATTAAAGGTTGACCAGATTAGCCAATTAAGAAGAGAAATCAAAAAATCAGGTGGAGAGTTTGAGGTAGTTAAAAATAACCTTTTGCGCTTAGCTTTGGAAAATTCCTCTTTTAAAAACATTACCTTAGAAGGACCAACTGCAGTTTTGTGGCTTTATCAAGATGATCCCTCTCCTTTAAAAATTCTTAAAAAATTTATTGACCAAACTGAGCTTCCTAAAATAAAATTTGGCTTTTGGCAAAAAGAGCTTTTGGACGAAGAAAAAATTAAATCATTAGCCAGTCTTCCCGGAATTAACGAACTTCGCGGCCAATTAGTCTCTTTATTAAAGACTCCCCTTTATCGTTTATCCTCCAGTTTAAATTATAATTTATGGAAGTTATTAGTAATTTTAAAAACAAAAGCAGAAAAAGGAGGTGAAAACTAAAATGGCAAACGAAAAATTGGAAAAAATTATTAAAGAAATTGAAGAACTTTCAGTAATGGAATTAGCGGAATTAGTAAAAAGTTTAGAGGAAAAATTTGGTGTTTCTCCGGTAGCAATGGCTGCTCCTGTTGCTCAAGCAGGTGGACAACCCACTGCTGGTGGCGAAGAACAAGTCGGTCAGGCAGGAGAACAAACTACCTTTAACGTCGTCTTAACATCTGCCGGAGCAAACAAAATCGCGGTTATTAAAACAGTAAGAGAAATCAATCAAAACCTAGGATTGAAAGAAGCAAAAGATTTGGTGGAATCTTTACCCAAAGAAGTTTTAACCGGCGTTAATAAAGAAACCGCCCAGGAAGCAAAAAAGAAATTGGAAGCAGTAGGGGCAACGGTTGAACTTAAATAAAATTATAAATAGAAAATAACTCTTGAGATTTTTTTAATTTCTAGCCAAAAGTGACTCTAACGGTAGGAGTATAATTTTGATATTATAAATTTAAAATGGCGGTTTAAAAACTAAAAAAAGGAGGTGAAAAGATGATTAAATCTCCTCAATTAAAAAAAATTTCCCTTAAAATAAAAAAGATCACCTTAAAAAGGAAAGGAATAAACGGTGGTATTCAAGGGGGCAGTGATCAGTGCTGCTAAAATAAATTTCATAAAATCAAGCTTCTGAAAAAAGAAGTGGGTGTGGATGGTTTTGGTGGCTATTAACATGAAACAATATATTAGATTAACGAAAGAAACAATTTTAAAGTCCCGTTATAATAAATTCTATCTTATTAATACTAAAAACGAAAAAAAAGAGAGATTCTTAGTAGAAGACGAAACTCTTTCTGTTCTTAGATTTTTATTAGAAGGAAATTCAGTTAAAAAAACAAGCCAAACATTTCCACTCTCCCCAAAAGAATTAATAGATTTTCTTTCCTCTTTAGAAAAAAAAGAACTTATCGAATGGGTAAATAGTCCTTATAACTCTACTTCAAAATGTTTTGATATTGAACCACCTCTGGATAGTTTAAATATTCTTTTAACTAACGCCTGCAATCTTCATTGTCTTCATTGTTATCGTGAAAGTGGTAAAAAATCTAATAGTGAATTAAAAGGTAAAGATTGGATTGAAGTATTAAAACAAGCCCAAAATTTAGGGGTATTTGCGTTAAATATTTCCGGAGGAGAGCCTTTATTGCATCCTGACTTTTGGATGATTACAGAATATATTGCCTCTATACCCACTTTTAATGCTAACTTAAACACTAACGGCACAATTCCAATTGAAAAAAATAAAAGAAAGCTTCTTTCTCGCGCTTTCAAAAGCATTCAGGTAAGTATTGATCATATAAACCCAGAAGAACACGACTTGTTTCGGGGTCAAAAAAACAGTTGGAAAAAAGCTATTAAAACGGTTCAACAACTTATTTCTTGGGGAATAAAAGTTAATATTGGTTTTACACTTACTCCTCAAAATTTCTCTATTCTGGAAAAGATGGTGAGTTTTTGTCAAAAAATTGGTGTTTCGGAACTCCATATAGGTTTATTAACTAATATTGGTAGAGGTAAAAACCTTCCTTCGGTGGAAAAAAACAAAAAATTCCTGGAAACCGTTTATAATCAGCTTTTAATTATTAATCGGTTAAAAATCAATATCCAAATCCTCTCCCCTTTTCGTTTTTTTGATTATTCCTCCATTTCTTTTGAGAAGAAAAAATATATTTGCGACGGAGATAATACTCAAATCCTTTATCTTTTACCAGAAGGAACGGCAGTCCCTTGTGATAAACTACCGAAAGAAATTTTTGGATATGGAAATATTAAGAAACAATCTCTTTTAGAAATTTGGAAAGGGAAAAAAATGAGGTCTTTTAAACTAATGAAACTTAAAAATATTCCTAAATGCCATCGTTGTCCTCGATTATCTATTTGTGGAGGACCTTGCCTAGCAAGAAGCTTTTGGGAAAAGGGATTATTAAACTCACCTGACACAATTGCTTGTTTTATGGCTAAAAAGATAGAAAAATTAATAAAAGGAGGTAACAATGAATCTTGATGAATGGTGGAAAACTACCTTTGGTAAAATCTATCTTTTTGCATTTGCCCCTACTTTTTCTCAAAAAAGAACTAAAAAAGAAGTTAATTTTATTATTAAAACTTTAAACCTTAAAAAAGGAGCCCAAATTTTGGATATCCCCTGCGGATATGGACGACACAGCATTGAACTGGCAAAAAAAGGTTTTCAAATAACTGGTATTGATTTCTCTTTACCTCTTCTTAAGGAGGCTAAAAAATCGGCAAAAGACCAAAAAGTCAACTGTTGTTTTTTAAAACAAGATATGAGATTTCTTAGACTTTCCTCCTCTTATGATGCTATCTTGGTATTAGGAAATTCTTTCGGTTACTTTTCCGATGAAGATAATGAAGAAGTAATCAAGCGTCTTTCTGTAGTTCTTAAATCTGGAGGTTATTTAATACTTGATTTGCCTAATGCGATAGGAATGATACAAAGAAAATTAAGTCAAATGAAAATTAAAATTCCTCAAGGATATATTATAAGTAAAGAGGTCGATTTTGATCCCCTCCACTTAATAGTAAAATTAAGATGGGAAGTTTATCAAAACAAAAAGAAAACAATTTTACATGGAAAAATTCGCTTATATACCTTCCCCGAAATTAAAAATCTATTATTAAAATATCAACTGGAAGTTAAAAATATTTTTGGAAGCTTTAATGGAGAACCCTATTCTCTCGACTCTCCTCGTTTAATTATCATTGCCACTAAAAAATAGGTCTTTGGGGGAATTTTAACTTTTTAATTAAATACTTCTCGGATAATCTCTTGACAACTTTTTAACTATTGTGATATCTTTATTACTAGATGGAAACTAAAAAGAAAAAACCACTTAAATTGGATGAGCTTCCTGACTTGCTTACGGTGCGTGAAGTGGCGGAAATTTTACGCGTTTCCCCTCTTACTATTAAACGCTGGGGGAAAAGAGGAAAATTACCGGCAATTAGAATTAATTCTCGCGGTGATCGCCGTTATCGAAAAGAAGCAGTTTTATGGCTTTTAGGAATGCAACAAAGGGAGAACAAATGAAAAAATTTTTTCCTTATCTTGCTTTTTCTCTTTTTCTTTTAATTGCAGTTTTTGCTTCCTTAAATTTGGTTTTACAAAAAAATGTCACTCTTTTTAGTCGTGCCACTACTGATAAACCCCAAATTTGGATTCTTCCTACTAAAATTGAGGGAGAAAAAGATAAAGTTTATACTCTAAAAATTCTTCTGGATACCAATAATCAAGAAATAAGCGGTGTAGATTTAGTTTTAAAATACGATAATCAAATAATAGAAGTAGTAGATAATAATATTAAACCCGGTGTAATTTTTGATTATTATCGTGATAAATTAGTTGATAATCGAAAAGGAATTATTAAACTTTCTTCTCAAGGAAAATTTAAAGGTCAAGGAACTTTTGCTACCTTAGAAATTAAAGGAAAATCTTCAGGGGAAGGAAAATTAGAGGTAGTAACTCCAAAAATTTCTTTAGATTCCACTATAATTTGGGATAGCCAAGGAAAAGAAAATATTTTAGGCCCAACTCAAGGACTTGTAGTAAGGTTTTATTAAGGAATTAATTCCTCCCAAAGATGACGCTTTCTTCCTAAAAAGGGACTAATTTTTAAAAGTAACTCCGGATTATAACTAAAAAATTCTGTCGGTTCACTTATATTATCTCTTTCTCTTTCTAAAAGAAATTCTTGCCAGCTAATCGCCATTCCTTTTATTTTTAAATTATTTTCCTCTTTTATTTTTCCTGTTTTTATTCTTCCATCACTTATAAGAATCCCTTCAATTTGATGAACTTGTGGTTCAATTTCGATCGAACCGTTACTGATAAAAACAGGAAAGGTGTTAGAAGATTTTAAATCTTTTTTTATTTTCACCACTCCCTGAACTAAAAAAATCTTCACCCCTAAACTATCGCTTAAATTATTTACTTCTAAATCTCCTTTTATTTTCCAAATTTCCGAATTAGTGATGGAAACCTCATTTATTTTATTACCATTTAATACCGAAGGAAAAATTCCATTATCAATTGTGTTTTCTGAAGGAATTTCTAAAAGGGTATCAAAATAAGAATAATCATAACGTCTTTTATTTTTTACCCCTAACGCTAACCAATTTTTCTCAGATACTTCTCCTTGACCAAAATAAGGATCCCTCGCAAAACTACTAACTACTCCCGGATAACCCCCTCCCCCCAAAAGAGAGAAAAACTTTCCTCGAGGTAATTTAACAATTAAATCTCCCCCACTATACACATCTCCCTCTTGTGTCTGATACCAAGGAAATTGCGGTAATGGCGTAGGGGTAGGTCGTGGAGTCGAAGTAGGAGTGGGAGTAGAAGTTGGAGTAGGTCGCAAGGTAGGAGTAGGGGTTAAGGTAGAAGTAGGTCGCGGAGTAATGGTAGGAGTTGGTGTCGGAGTTAACGTTGATGTTGGTTTTATTGGAGGTAAAGTGGGAGAAGGTGTAGGCGTAGAAGTAGTTGTTGGTAAAGAAGTAATTGTTTCCTTATCGGGACAATCCAAAATAGGACAATTACTTTTGAACGGTCTTATTTCATATTTCCATACCCCTTCCCCAAAACCTTGATTATTATTAGTATCTACCCAAGAAGTCACATTAGCGCCGACAGTCGTAATTAAATATCCATCGGAGGAAGAAGAAATACTACACCCCACTCCCCAACATCGATATATTCGATATCCTTCCTCTTCATTAACATCATTCCAAGTTAATAATTTATTATATTTTCCATCAGAACGAAGCACATCATTAATTTGAACTCCCGAGGGACATGAAGGACATACTACCCCTGTAGTGGGAGAAATAATATAAAATTGCCAACGTTCTGATTCTGAAGAAGTTACTTTTACTGTTCCGTTACTATCCACAAACCTCGCTTCTGCCCACCAATATGCTGTTCCTAAGTTATTGTAAGGGCCAGTATTACGGGTAGTGCTAGTTGACCAAGCGCCCAAATAAGTCACACCGGCGGGAGAAATAAAAGAAATTCGATATTGAACTTGGCCAGGACCACACTGGTAATTTAAGGGGTTTATCTCTAAATTAATCATACTCCCTAAAGGAAAGCGCGATTTATCAGGAGGAGATTTTAAAGTAGGCGGAGAAATCGGAGGACAAACCACCGGTGTAGTTGTCGGTGGGGGAGGAGTTGGTCCTCCCCCAGCGCAAGCACAGCCGGTACAATTAATATAAGGTTGGCCATCAATACACCCGGCCACAGAAGTAGCGGTACCAGGAACACAATTTCCTCGATTATCCCTACAGGGAGAGGCTGGGCAATTACAGTTATAACTACAAGAAATAGTATGCGAACCTGTCCCTGGACAAATTACTGAGGTAGTACAGCCATTACTATCACAATATGCTCCGTAAGTTTTTGAAGAAAAAATAAATAAAAAAGACAAAAAAAACAATAAGTGAAAAAAACTTTTTTTAAATAAAGAAACTTTCATTCTTTTTTTCATTTTAAGAAGATAAAAAAGAAAAGTCAATTTATTTTATAAACCGTTGATTTAATTCATCAAAAGTTTGATCAGTAACGATACTTGTTACTTTTCCTTTTTCGGTAGTTACTACTGTCTTATGGGAAGTAATCACTTGAGTCAACATTTGATTTTTCCGATCACCATAACCTCCATGACGCGATTTAAAAGCAAAAGTAAATTGCCAACATTCTTCGCATCTAAGCGCTTCTTCTTTTTCTAATTGCAAATCAAAGCCATCAAATCGATAGGTAGGAGAATTTTTTACCGCTTCTTCGGCAATCTTGCGACTTTCCTCAAGCGTCCAAGTCGTTATTGAAGGTGAAGGTGAAGGAGAGATTGTTTCCTTAAAAATTTTTGGTAATTGCCTTTTTTCTTTAAAAAACAAAACTCCACCCCCTAAAATCAAAAACACAACTAAAAACCAAAAGATAACACTTTTCATTATTCAAATTATAACACTTCTTTTATTTTTTCTAAAACTTTTTTCACTATTGGTCCGGCTACCCGTGACCCTTCTCCGCCAGCCTCAACAACGACCGTAACTACCACTTTTGGTTCTTCCGCTGGCCAAAAAGCAGTCAACCAAGCATGAGTTCTTCCTGCCGGATCATTAAATTCTGCAGTTCCTGTTTTACAAGCTACTGGAGGAGAAAAATCAAACAAAGGAAAGGCAGTTCCCCCAGACAAACAAGCTTCTTTCATTCCTTCCTTCACTATTTCTAAAGTTTCCGATTTTAACTTCAAATCTTGACACTCTTCTTTCATTGACATTTTCTGCCACCTGTCTAATTTTGTCAATTTTGGAGAACAAAGCTTTCCGTTATTGGCAATTACACTAGTCATTAAATTAACCTGTAAGGGAGTTACCATTAAGTCTCCCTGGCCAATAGCAAAATGATAAGTATTTCCTAAAAACCAATTTTTAGTGGGATCAGGAACCTTTCCTTTCGCCTCCCCCGGAAGATCAATACCGGTAAGCTTTCCTAAACCAAAACTTTCTGCCCATTCCTTTAATCGACTTGCCCCCACCCATTCTCCTAATTTATAAAAAAAGGTATCTGTTGATCGTTTTAATGCTTTTACCACATTTACCATCCCCTCTGTTTTTCCGTATTGAGTAAAATACCAATTTCTATAAACATAATCGCCCACTCTAATTTCTCCAGTATCTTCATATAAAGTATCTTTAGTAATCTTTCCTTCTTCTAAACCGGCTACCGCGCTTACAATTTTGAAGGTAGAGCCTGGAGGATAAACTCCGGCAATCGCCCGATTAAACAATGGCTTTTGGGGATTAGTCAAAATTTTTCTTATCTTTTCCTGAATTTCTCCTGATTGATAAATTAACTGATTAAAAAGATTAGGATCAAAAGAAGGTGAAGAAACCAAAGCCAAAATTTCTCCTGTTTCTACTTTACTGACCACTACCGCTCCTGGTTTTCCTTCTAAAGCAGAAAAGGCGGTTTGAGAAATTTCTTTATCAATTGTTAAATATAAATCATTCCCTGCTTTAGGTAATTTTACTCCCAAAAGACGAATTTTTTCTCCTTCGGCATTAGTCTCAAAAATTTTTACTCCCTCTTCTCCTCTTAGCCAGGAATCATATTGTTCTTCTATCCCTCCTCGTCCGACCAAATCTCCTAATTTATACTTTCCTTGGTTAATTTCTTCAAAGTTAGCTTCTCCAAGATATCCTAAAAGATGAGCCAATGTTTCGCCACCCAAATATTCTCTCCCAATATCTACCCGCAAATCTTTTTCTCCTTGAGACTCAAGCCTTAAAGCTTCATCACGTTTTAAAAATAAAAAACACCCTTTTATCCCTTCTTTCTCTGCTTGACAATTTTCAATTTTTTTTCGATAAATTGGAATATTTCTTACTAAAGGTTGCCCTTTTCTATCATAAATAATTCCTCGGGGAGCGGGAATAATTTCTTTTTTTATTCGGTTACCTTCTGCTAACTGTTGATAATAATAACCCCTCACTAACTGTAATTCTCCACTTCGAGCTAATAACCCTCCTACGCCAAAAATTAATGAAAGATAAAAAAGATAAATTCTTTTTTTCATTGTTTAAGAATAAAATTTTTTTCGCGGGGAAAATTTTAAATAACTTAAAATTTTAATTAGAAAAATAGTTAAAATCGCTAAAATTAAACTATGAAAAAAATTGAAAGAATCTAAAAAAATCTTTTCCCAAATAATGTTGGCAAAAAGTAAAAAAAT
The DNA here is from genome assembly GCA_049720225.1 of Microgenomates group bacterium. Lineage (GTDB taxonomy): Bacteria > Patescibacteriota > Microgenomatia > PFEM01 > JBNASD01 > JBNASD01. Next base: position 17,455 of record JBNASD010000005.1, read on the forward strand.
TACTAACCAAAAATTTTTCCTTTTTCCTAAATATTGAGAATACCAAAAGTAAAGAAAAATTAAAATTAAAAATCCTAAACTAGAGGTCCCCAATATTCCTCCTCTTCCTAAATCTAAAATAATCCCCCCAAAAAAACCTAATCCAAAAATTAAACTTAAATTTTGCCAATCAAATAAAAACAAAAACCAAACTATTAAAATATTCGGCAAATTGAATGTTGCCTGAAATAAAGCTAAAATAAAAGTGATTAAAAAAAGAAAAAAAATTCTCATTGCTTAATCACCACAAAAACCGTCCTTAATTTTGAATAATCAACTAAAAGATTAACCTTTGCTTGACGATAAATTTCTGCGGAAAAGGGTAAAACTTGGCTAATTTTCCCAATTAAAATATCTGTTGGCCAACCATCTCCATTACTTACTACCAAATCTCCTTCTTTAATATCTTCACTTTGTAAAACCCGATCTAAAATTATTTCCCCTCCCTGGGAAAACAATACCCCTTTTGCTTGAATTCCACGCTGGTTGGGTCGACGAACAATCACCGGAATTTTTACTCCTAAACTTTTAGGAGTTACCAAAAAACTAAAATCCTCCCCTTCTTCTTCAATTTTTCCCACTAAAATATTTTCCCAAATCACTGGCATTTCTTTTTTTACCCCATCCTTTTCTCCTTTATCAATTTTTAACTTGCCTCCCTCGCCAACTAATTTCGCTGGCAAAAATTTCCAAGACGGTGGCAAAGGTGCTCCCAATAACTTTTTCATTGATTCATTTTCTTCTTGACAAATCGCCAATTGATTTTCCTCGGAAGAAAGTCTTCTTAATTCTTCTTCTAATTTTTGAATTTTTTGATTTAATTGTCTTTTAGAAGAAAAAAAAGAGGAAAAATCATTCCACCAAAAATTAATGGGAAAAATTAATTTTTCTCCCATCATAATTGGTTTTTGTAAAAATTTTTTTGGCTGACTAATTAAATTTGTTTTTTCCAAAATTATAAGAAGAAGAGAAAAAAACAAAAAAATTCCTAAAAATTTTTTTTCTTTTGGACTCATAAATTCATTTTATCACACGCCACGCAGAAGGATTTTCTAAAATTTTTCCACACCCACGGACTACTGAAGTTAAAGGATCTTCGGCTACCCAAACCGGCATTTTTGTTTCTTCCGCAATTAATTTGTCTAGTCCTTTTATTTGTGAGCCACCGCCAGTTAACACTATTCCCCGGGAAACAACATCATTCATTAATTCGGGGGGCGCTTCTTCAATTATCTCTTGTAATTCTAATAAAATTTCTCTAATAATAGGAGAGATTGCTTCCATTACTTCACTGGAACTAATCTTAACCGTCTTTGGCAATCCTGTTCCCAAATCTCTTCCTCTAACTACCATTTGTCGGGGTTTTTCTTCAGGAATAACTGTTCCCAATTGAATTTTTATTTCCTCAGCGGTAGTTTTTCCTAAAAGAAGGGAATATTTAAGGCGAACAAAATTAGCAATTGCTTCATCCATTTCCTCACCGGCTAATTTTAAACAACGATTAAGAACAATTCCCCCTAAAGAAAGCAAAGCAATTTCTGTCGTTCCCCCACCAATATCCACCAAAAGCGACCCTTCAATTTCTTTTACTGGTAATCCAATTCCTAAAGCATCGGCAATTGGTTCTTCTACTAAAATTACCTCTCCCCCACCAACCGTTTTAACCGCATCAACTACCGCCTTTTTTTCTACCTCGGTAATTCCGGTGGGAACCCCTACCACTACTAATGGTTTAAAAATAAAACTTAAAAAATTTTTCTCAATCATACTTTCTTTCATAAAATAATCAAGCATCCCCACCAAAGCATCATAATCGGCCACTACCCCATCTTTAAGGGGAAAAACGACTTCAAGTAACGCGGGAGTTTTCCCAATCATTTTCTTAGCCCGCTCACCTACCGCTATCACTTCTTTGGTTTTCTTATGCCGAACCACTACCGATGGCTGACGCAAAACAATTCCCTTTCCCTTCACAAGAATTAAAGTATTGGCCGTCCCTAAATCAATCGCTAAACCTGGAGGAGAAAGAAAAAAATTAACCATTTCTTTTTAATTTTATCACTAAATATTAAGGAAGAAAAAGAATTAAAGAGATAAAAGTCTTTATGTTATACTTTAAAAGTAATGATTAATTGGGAAAAATTATTCCAAAAAATTATTGTTTATTCATTTTTTGGTTTATTTTTTCTTACCCCTTTAATTCTCACTCCTTTTAATTACGAACTTTTTGAGTTTAATAAAATGCTTACTGTTTATTTTTTTACCGCTTTAATCATTTTTGGTTGGCTAGGAAAAATGATTATTTACCGACAATTTATTTTTCGCCGAAGTTTTTGGGACATTCCCCTTTTGCTTTTTTTAATCTCTCAGTTTTTAAGTTTTCTTTTTTCCATTGACCGCCACGCTTCTTTTTGGGGTTATTATTCCCGTTTTAATGGTGGTTTACTTTCTTTGATTAGTTATAGCTTATTATATTGGGCTTTTATTTCTAATTTAGAAAAACAAGAAGTAAAAAAAGCAATCCGTATTATTCTAATTAGCGCAACCATTGTTTCTTTTTACGGAATTTTACAGCATTTTGGCATTGATGCTCATTTATGGGTTCAAGATGTCAAAAGTCGGGTTTTTTCTACTTTAGGTCAACCAAATTGGCTAGCTGCCTGGTTAGTTGCCCTTATTCCCCTCACCTGGGCCTTTATTTTAAATTTTAAATTTAAAATTTTAAATTTAAAATTTTTATATTTGCTATTTGCGATTTTATATTTGTGTCTCTTGTTTACGCGTTCTCGCTCAGGAATTTTAGGTTTCGCTCTTACCTACATTATTTTCTGGTCATTCGCTTTTTTATTTTTTGGGAAGAAGGTTTTAAAAAAATTTTTAATATTTACGGTTTACTGTTTAATATTTGCTATTATTTTCGGTCGTGATTGGATTCCTGGTTTAGATAAAATTAAACTTTTTCCTCCCCAACGCGTAACCTATAACCCATCAACCGAAAAACAGACTCAACCGTTACTAATTAGCGAGTCCGGCGATATCCGAAAGGTAGTTTGGAAAGGAGCAATAGAAATTTGGCATCATTACCCTCTTTTTGGCACTGGCCCGGAAACCTTTGCCTATTCTTATTATTGGTTTCGCCCACGAGAACATAACGATTTATCCGAATGGGATTTTTTATATAACAAAGCCCATAATGAATATCTAAATTACGCTGCTTGTACGGGAACACTTGGTTTACTTACCTATCTTTTTCTTATCGCCGTTTTTATTTTTTGGAGTTTAAAGAAAATTTTCCAAAAAGAAAAAAATAAAAACTTAGAAACTAAAAGTTTTCAGCTTGCCTTTCTTGCTGGCTTTCTTTCTTTATTAGTCACTAATTTTTTTGGTTTTTCGGTAGTTACTACTAATCTTTTGTTCTTTCTTCTTCCTGCCTTTTCTTTTATTTTCTCCTCTCCAACAATATCCTCAGAAACAAAATTGACAAAATTGGACAGGTGGCAAAAAATGTCAATTGGGGTAATTTCTTTATTTTTAATTTTTAGTTGGTTAAAAATTATTAATTATTGGCGAGCAGATTATTATTTTGCCCAAGCTTCTCGATTTAATAAAACCGGCCAATATAATTTAGCCTTCAGCTTTGCTCAAAAAGCGATTAATCTTCGTCCTTTTGAACCAGTCTATCATGATGAATTAGCTTGGAGTGCTAGTAATCTCGCAGTGTTGGCTTACAAAGAAGAAAAAAAAGAACTGGAAGAAAAATTTTCCCAATTAGCAATAGAAGAATCGGATAAAGCTTTAAAAATTAGCCCTTATCATTTAAATTTTTGGAAAACCAAAGCGAAAATTGGCTATAAGCTAGCAGAAATTGACCCTCAATATTACCAGCTTACCCTTCAGGCTCTTTTAAAAGGTACCTCGTTAGCTCCGACCGATCCAAAAATAAAATATAATCTTGGTTTAGTTTATTTTATAATTGGCCAGAATGAAGAAGCTAAAAAAACTTTTCAAGAAACAATAGAATTAAAACCAAACTACGAAGATCCCCGCTATGCTTTGGCTTTAATTTACGAAAAAGAAGGTGAATACCAAAAAGCTAAAGAACAATTAGAATATATTCTTCAAAATATCAATCCTTTATCTTCGCAGGCAAAGGAAAAGTTGGAAAAATTAAAGTAATTTTTAAGGAATCAATTCTTCCCATAAAAATGATTTTTTCCAAACCGAAGGGTGAAGATTAATAAGAAGCTGAGGTTGGTAAATAAATTTCTCAGCAGGAGTCGTTTTGTTTTGGTCTATTCCCAAATCGCGATTAAAAACAAAATTTCTTGCGTATATCATTCCGTTCACTACTAACTGAAGATTGCTAGGTACAGAAACAAACTCTCCTGATTGAAAATCATTTTCTACACTTGAATAAAAATATCCATCAGTTAAATATAACCCCCCAAATCTTTCTATGTTTTTCGAAACACCGATTCCTCCGCTAGTTACTACTAGCAAACTCCCTCTTTCATCTGGTGCACCTGCTATAGAATGATTAATTAAAAATTTCCCATTAATTAATATAACTATCTTCCGCGCACCAACATTCCATGAATTAGCGGTTTTCATATTTCCCCGATAAGCTAAAATTAAATCTTCATTTCCTTCGGGAAGAGAAATCTTTCCGTCTTCGGGAACTAAATAAGAGGGAGACTCTAGAGTCCTATAGAAATATTCATAATCAAATGGACTTTTTGGAAAATAAGTATTTGCCAACCAACCTAAATCAGAAACCTCTCCCGAACCAAAATAAGCTTCCTTTCCATAACTAACTACACCCGGAAATCCTAAATTACCAAATGGATCTTTGGCTCCTCGCAAAGAAAAATTGACTCCCTCAGGAAGACGAGAAAAAATTTCTTGCTGAGCATGAATATCACCCTCTTTAGTTTGAAACCATGCTTTCCCTTGACACACTTCGTCATCTATACAACTAACTCTAAAATCACATTCCCCATCTTTAGTTCCATCCCAATAAGTATAATAACAATATTGATATTGGCATCGCTGATAAGAAGGACAATCACAACCACCACACCCTCCATCGTTCCAAACATCCCCACAAACACATATAGGTGTGGGAGTGGGAGTTAATGTAGGAGTAGAAGTGGGAGTGGGACAAATAGTATTACTGTAGGTCCAATTACTATAACAATTGGGAGGATTATTTCTCTGAGAACGAATTCGCCATTGATAACATTGAGTATCGGGGGCATCAGTGTCATCAGGATTTCCTACCCACCCTCTTTGAGAAGGGTCAGAAGAGGTAAATGGCCCTCTTGTAGTCCAAAATTGCCAACTACCCAAATTTGCTTCGCTTGATCCTGTTCTACGTTCAATTCTAAAAAATGATTCATCTGTAGCATTATCCCAAAAAATCAAATCAACATTAGTGTTACTTACTCTGGTAGCAGTATAGCTTAATGGTTGAGCTACATCACATATTGGAGTAGGAGTTGGAGTAAAAGTAGGAGTGGGTGTATTAGTAGGTGGAGGGGTAGAGGTGGGAGAAATAATATAAAACTGCCAACGTTCTGATTCTGAAGAAGTTACTTTTACTGTTCCGTTACTATCCACAAACCTCGCTTCTGCCCACCAATATGCTGTTCCTAAGTTATTGTAAGGGCCAGTATTACGGGTAGTGCTAGTTGACCAAGCGCCCAAATAAGTCACACCGGCGGGAGAAATAAAAGGGATTCGATATTGAACTTGGCCAGGACCACACTGGTAATTAGTAATAGGATTTACTTCTAAAGTTACGTAACTTCCCAAATAAAAAGAAGAGCCATCTGGAGGTGATTTAAGAGTAGGAGGGGAAAGTGAAGGACAAGGTGTAGGAGTAGGTGTAAAGGTAGGTGTAGGAGTAGAAGTAGGACAAGTAGTGGTAAATGTTTTTACTACCGATTCCTTTTCAGGGGGATTACAAGCAGGATTACTTACTTTTCCTTGATAGTTATAGGTAGTACAGGAATTCAAATTAGCGGCGTTAAGATAATAAGTTCCTCCTTCTTTGTTGCCAGTAACATTGACATAACTCCCGGCGGTACTTCCTGCCGGCCAATAACGAAGATAGTAACTGCTAGCATTTACTGTTTGATAAATAAGAAGTTTTGCAGAATTTAAAGTAATGTTAGTCACATCAATTGTCGGAGTTTCCAAAGAACAAGCCGGAGGAGGAGTAGCGGTAGGAGGAGGAATGGGAGTAGGAGTTGAGGTGGGAGCTGGAGGATAATAAGTACACGATAACTCTTCATCGCAAGTAGCTACTCCACAACCATCGGCAACACACCCTGTCTTCTGGGCGTTCAAATAGCAAGGTTTAGTAAAGCTCTGAGTACACTGTGTTGTGCAAATACATTTTCCAACTCCATTAGGACATCGATTATTACATGGTAAACCGGCACAATTTCCTCCTTGAGGATTATCACAGCTAATATAAGTTACGTTAGTATAACAGCTTCTTTGTCCGCTACAACTTTGAGCAAAAATGGGTTTAATTAGCCTAAAACCTTGAGATTTCTTTTTTAAATTAAAAGGAAGAAATTCTTTTTCCCAAACTTCCTTTTCAATTCGAGAAAGTGCTTCTTCTAGTTCATTAGTAGAAGGATTGGTGATTAGATAAAGGGCTTGAAAAATATAGAAGTTGAGACTTTTATCCCGGTAAGGAAGTTCAAAAATAATTGGATTAAGATAAAGTTTAAGAGTATAAGTTTGGGTTTTTTCATCAAAAGATGAACCATAACTTTTTATTTCCTTCTGTTCTCCCGCGTAAACCGAAATTAACTTACCAAAAATCTGGGGTTCCTTTACAAGAAGAATAATCAATTTCTTGGGATATACAGGAGTATTCTCCCCAAAAAGCCAAATACCTTTTGAGGCAGAAGAATACCAATCTTACTCTTCCAAAAATTTATTTAATTGTTGTTGGTCTTTTATTAAAAGCTCGACGTGGGAATAATTAGATGCGGCTTCAATTTGTAAAGACCTTTTTTCTAAGTTTGTCAAATTATAGAGAATTTTTAATTCAATACTGACTACTATTACTAAAAAAGTCAGAATAAATAAAAACACTTTTAAGATATTTTTCTTGAACACTTCCATTATTAATTTTATTATTTCTTATTATTAAATAAAAAGTCAAGAAAAAAATGAAATAAAGGTTACCTTAGAACAAAAAGGAAAGGAGGATTTTTTACTTGCTCAATTGTGGAAATAAAATGGGCATAAAACTCACTATCTCTCTTGCTATCTGGTGGGGAAAACGGAGAACCTTCATGTTGAGCGGCAGAACTTAAAGTTAAGATCCCCAGAATACTAACAAATATACAATAAGCGTGAGCTTCGGGTTGTGTGTCTACTTTTCGCGGACCCGGAGCTAAAATATACAATTTATCTTCTTTTTCATTGTAAAAAAAACCGCTCGCATCACCCCACCGACTACTTACATTAGCATAAATTACCACAATTTTAGTATTACGCGTTATCAACACCTGCTTATTAGGAAAAGCAGCCGAAATTGCTTCCGGCGTATACACCCACATCAAATGACCATCTTCTCTTTGTTGATAATCCATTGCCTGTTGGTGCATATATTCTACTACTTCTCTAATTTGTTGATCAGGAGTTTTTCCCCACTTTGCTTCATAATAGGGATTCGCCTTCAATCCCACAACAGGAACGCCATATTTAGAATCAATTTTCGAAAGACTAGGATGCACACCAAAAGTAACACCTCCAAGTTCAAGAATTTCACCCTCTTTTTTACATTCATTAAAAAATCTTTCACCAAGAGTGCCAAAATTTTTATTACTATTCTCTTGAGAAATTTTTTCTGGCTGAGGAGGAGTAGGTTTTGGTGTTGAACGAGAAGGTGGTTCAAATTCTGAATTAGACTCTGGATACTCTGATTTGGGAAACCATCCTATTGTTAATAAGCCTAAAACAGCTGAACCTAAAACTTGCAATACTTCTCTCCTACTAGGTCCTCTATGTTCTTCTCTAGAATTAATAGAATCTCTTTCTTGTGTGGCCATATATCAAAAAAAATTATATCACTAAATAAAAATCAAAATCAAATTTAACTAAGTTAAAAATTTTTAAAAAAATTTTTTCTTTGTTGAATAGCAACTTTTCTTATATTTAGAAAAGATTAATATTTACAATTTAGACACTTTCATTTTATAATTCCTCAATAATGAAAAAAGTAAGCGTTATCATTCCTGCTTATAACGAAGAAACTACTATTGCCGGAGTGGTTACAACCTGTTTAAAAACTCCAGAAGTGGCAGAAATTATTGTTGTCAGCGATGGTTCCACCGATCAAACGGTAAATGAAGTAAAAAAAATTAAAAGTAAAAAAATAAAAATCATTGAGTTTCCGGAAAATCGCGGAAAAGGAGCAGCTATTGCTGAAGGTGTTCTTAATGCTAAAAAAGAAATTTTGCTTTTTTTAGATGCGGACTTAATTAACCTTCAACCCCACCATCTTTCTTCTTTAATTTGGCCAGTAATAAATGATCAGGTTGATATGACTATCGCTGATTTAAACTCTTCCTTTAAACCTACCCTTCAGTTTATCTCTCCTCCTTTATTATGGTACTTTAGTGGTCAACGATGTTTAAAGAAAAAATTTATTTTAAAATATCTTAAAAAAATTGAAAAATCGCAATATGCAATAGAAATTTTATTAAACGAAATTTTTAAAAATAAAAGAGTAGTAGTTATCCCCTTTTATTCTTCAAAACCTCTTCATCTTTTAAAACATAAAAAATGGAAAGATTGGAAGGCAAGCTATGCAAAAGAAGTCTTTCAATTAGCTCAAGGAGTAATTAAAAACAAAAGCAAAGAATATCAGAAAAAATTTAATCGTCTTCTTATAAAAACCTTAGCCTCTTACTTTAAAACGAGCATCAAAAAAATTCGACAATTCTTAGAGGAAGAATAAAATTGACAAAATTGGACAGGTGGCAAAAAGTGTCAAAAAGAAATTAGATTTTTTATTTTTTCTTCTCCTATTAAAAATTCCTCATTATCGGAACCTCTTTTAATTAACCAATTTTTAGTTCCCTTAAAAAATTCCAATTTTTCTTGACCTCCTTCCCAATCTAAGGTTAAAGTTATTTTTGGGCTTAAAGAATAACCAGTAGGTCTTTCTTTTTCTATTACTTCATCGGCAATTAAAGGCGAGAGGGTGGTTATTATTGGGTCTAAGATTTTATCTTCAATTTTTTTCTCCTTTTCCCACCAACTCCCCTCCTTTTTCTCATAAGTCTTGATTTTAGGAGGTGAACGCCATTCAATTTTTTTTAATTTAGAAGAATCTAAAGAAATAATTGTTTTATCGACCCAAAAGGAAAAATCAATTGTTGGAGAAAACCAACTGCCCGCAACAAACCAAACCTCATCTTTACCCGGAAACCGCAAATAATTTCCCCCACTTCCGACTCCTAACCAAATTTCTTTCTCTTCATTAAGTTTAATTTTTAAGGCTCCTTGGTCATCTACTTTCATTTCTTTATGACGAGAGGAAGTTTTTGCCACCAAAACTGGCTCAGAAGAGGGAAATAAAATTTCCAACAAATCATTTACTTGTACCTCTTTTGCTTTTTTTCCTGCTACTTGCCAAACTCCTTTATCTTTTTTAATCTCTAAACTTTTTTCGTTTTGCGTTAAAGTAATTTTTTGAATATTTTCCTTCTTAATTTCTAGTTGATTTAAATATCCGTTTTTTTTCGGCAAAATTTTTTCTCCAAAGTTCCGCCAACTTAAAAATCCTAAAAATAAAATCAAAATTACTAATAATGGCTTAAAATTTATTTTTTCCATATTTAAAAATATTAAAAAAGAAAATAAAAATTTGTCACGTTTTTTGAAGATTATTTTAATTCAAAAGTAACTGTCAACGTTTTTTGAATTGTCTCTGTTCCTGGCTCAAAGGGGATTCCTCCCCCACCCGCTCCTCCTTCCGCCCGAAAAACAGGATAAACCGGCGACGAATATCCTTCGCTTACCGACAACACCTTTCCTAATTTTTTACCACTTTTTTGAGCAATTGCTTGTGCCTTTTGGAGAGCATTTTCCATTGCTTGTTTAATCAATTCTTCATCTACTTTTTCCGGTGATTCAATTCCAAAACTTGGTCCCCAAATTGAAGTTGCCCCACTTTTGCTTAAAACACTGCTTAAAGCAGAGGCTTTATCAACATCTCGAAGTTTTATTTCTACCGAATTATCAACCCGCCAATTTCCTGGCCGATATTTTTGTACCCCTCCCTCCCAATAGCTTTCTTGCTCTTGATAAACATTAAAGCTTTGAGTTTTAATATCTTTATCCGGAATTCCAAATTCCTTAACCGCCTTTAAAATTCCTTCCATTTTTTGAGAAACTTCATCAATTGCTTTTTGTTTATCGGGATTAGTAGTGGTTACCCCAGCGGTAAAAATCGCAATTTCTGTTTTTTGCGTAGTTTTGGCCATTCCCGTAACTGTTACCGTTTCTGAAGGAACAAAAGAAATTTTTCCCCAATTCACTTTCTCCCAAGGAAGAAAAAATATCGCCAAAAGGAAAACCCCTCCGATTAGAATTCCGATAAAAAAATTTTTTAAAAGGTTCATTTTTTTAAAAATATCAAAAAAAATTAGTAAATGTCAATATCTATATTAAAAGATTTTCTCGTTCTACTCTTTCGAAAACAATAAACTATTTGGGATTTTAATAAATAAAGAGTTTGTTTCAACATTAGTCTAAATTTTCCATTGATAGTTCTTTTTCATTAATAACTTTTGTCCTAGGAGTAATTTTTTAGGGTTGAGGAATAATCATCGGCGCGTGACTTAAATAACCGTAAAGAAAATAAGAAGAATAATAACCAAAAGAACAGCTTCCTATTTTTTCTTTATAATATAAAAATTCTCCACCGCTAGGCAATGATTGGTTAAATGTTCGGTGAAACTTAGCTTTTTGGATATCACATATTTGTTGATTTAGAGATTCTAAATCTGATGAAGCAGTAATTCCTGAAACAATATACTTAAGATCATAAAATTTTTTGTTTCTTACATTTGTATCGTAGACAAAATAAGATACTCGTTCCCCTTTAGGATTGTTAACAATTTGAGGCTGGGTAGAAATTGTAGCTTTTCGATCAAAAAGAGGACCTCCAGTTAAAACTAAAAGCGGATCACCTCTATAGTTAAATTCAACGGATATTTTACTATTTAAAGAATAAATTACGTTTCTTCCCTGCTGAACAGAATAAATCTTAAAACATCCTGTACCAAGATAGTCGCTCGTTTGATATGTTTTTTGAGAATAAAGATCAAAACAATTCTGATAATTAACATTAAGCCAACCTGTTTGATACGTACCAATACCTATTTTTCTAAACTCGAATTCCATTGGTGTTTCCCCATAAACTACTGGCAAAGTGGTTTTAGCGTACAAAACATTAGGAAGGGAACTAAGTTCTGCTTGATTGAGAGCAATTTTAATTGAATAAAGATTGTTTTTGGTTCCCTGCGTATTGATTTGATAAGAAACATTATATTGATAAAGTTCGTTTGTTTGCCAATCAGGAGAATTGGCTAACGTTAAATTATAAGTAATAGCATATTGATTAAAAGGAGAGGGAGTTGGAGAAATGGTTGGTTGAGATGAAGGAGTTGTCGCTGGCAATAAATCAGAATCAACAAATTTAATCTCTCCTATAATTTCTCCGTGATTAGAGTTACCACTGGCATCATTAACATCATTATTAAAATGCCAAAGACCCAAGGTAAACTGATCAGGAAAAAATGGCGCTAAAGGCGGCAAAGAGTCTTTTGGCAGTCGCGCGGTAGCAGAAATTCTTACCTCATCTATTTCTCCATAAAAATTTCCCATGCAAGCAGGAAAGTTTAATATTTTTACACAGCCAATAGTTAACATTCTTCCTTCTCTTTCATAACCATAACCACCTTGATCAATCACTGCGGTTGCTTCTAACTGTCCATTCAATAAAAGATAAAGATTATTAGCCATTCTTACTCCAGCAAGATGATACCATCTATCAAATTCAAGGGTGGTTTTTCCCGTTAGAACAAGATTTACCGGTGGTTGTCCACTGCGGATCAAAAAAATCCGAAATTCTGGCTTTCGATTGGTAACTCCCAATGCATAACCCGGAGCTTCACCATCAGCAGTCTCTTTAGCAAGAATATAATGGGGATTGGTATCATTCATAAACTGGTTATTAGTCAATTTTATCCATCCTTCAACTGTAAAGTTTGATTGAATATTAAGAGTGGCAGAAGGATTAATTTTAACGAAGGAACTAGCGTCGCTAATTTTTATTGCTTTACCAAAAGGAGAAGATAAAGAAGATGGGATTATGGGTGAAGGAACGGGAAGAAAAGCCCGAGAGGATAAATTAACTTTTGATAAAGTTGCTTCCAAAGTAATTGGAATTAATATAAGAAAAAAAATTAAAGAAAGAAAAATTATTTTTTGATTAAAATTATATCTTTGGCCAAAAATTTCTTTTCCCTGAAGAAAACTTTTAATTCTTTCTTGCATAAAAATTAAATTTATTAAAATTAAATTATTGAGATTAATTTTAAATTAAATAAAGATGAGTTGTCAACTTTTTTAAGATTTTGCTAACCTTTTCCTCTTTCCTAACCACCAAAACGCCCAACCCACAATTATAATTGTCGGACCGGCTAAATTACCAATTTGAACTGCCAATGGTTGCCAAGAATTTCGGAACAAAAAGACTGCCTGACCGCGAGATTTTAAGGGAATGCTAGCAGTTTCCGCGGAAGCGGTTAGCCAATCTAAGAGATTAACCACCGCCGCTAAATTTGCCTGCGAATTAGCAACAAATTGGTCCTCTACCCATAAAGCATTTCCCACCACTACCAATTTTCCTTCTCCCTTTTCCGCAATTACTCCTAACACAATTTCCTCTTTGGTTGGCGCCGGCAAAGATTTTACGATATTAGGAGAAACATCAAAATTCTCTTTTTGCCGACCAGCAGTAGAAGAAGCAAAAAATATTTTTTGATATTTGATTCCCTCTTTTTCTTCAATTTTTAGACTGGACGGCCAACCAAAAGTAACCGTTTTAATTCCCCCTAATGGCCCAAATTTTTCTCCCACTAATCCTTTAAGCCAAAAAGGATAAGAAAGTAAATATCGCCGTTGACCATCGGAAAATGCTAATATTTCATTAAGTTGTAAATCATAAACTAAATCTTGATTTAAAGTAATTCCCCAATTTTTAAAGGCTTCCCAAAGTGTGGATTGGGTTTTTGAGGCAAAAAGATATTGGGGATTAACAGAAACACCGTTTCCTAAATAAAAAATCTTGCCATTTCTGTTTAAATAATTTTCTAAAACCGCTGATTGGGTAGCGGAAGTTGAACCATCGTCAATTACCAGCAAAGCAGAAATATCGCCTAAATTTTTTTCTTCTAATTGATAAATCCGGGAAAGTTGATATTGGCTTTGTAATACTTCCTCAAGAATTTGGGTAGTCACTGTTCCAGTTTTATAAAAACCAATTTTTGTCTCTTTTCCGGAAACTAATTTTTGAATTCTTCTTGATAATTGATACTCCAAATCATCAGTTTTAGAAATAAAAGGAAGGGTTTCTGTTTTTTCTCCAAAACGAATCGCCAAACCTAAATAACCCTTTTGCATCCCAAATTTACCTGCGCCAATGGTACTAAAAGTTACTGGGGTGATTCCCGCTCGCTGGGCTTCATTTTCTAATTCTGAAGATAAATCAGGGTGGGAAATTTTTACCACTAAATTTTTCTTAGCCGCTTTACGATAGTCTTCCAATAAATCTGCCACCGCTTGGTAAACCTGGTGCATTTCTGGTGGCAAATCGCGGGAAGCATAAAAATTAATTGTTACTAAATCAGGTAAATCTTTTAAAATCTTTCTTGTTCCCTCTGATAAAGTATAAAGTCGAGAAAAAGTTAAATCTAACCGGAGTGGATAAACGGAAAAAATCACATTTCCCAAAACTCCCAACGCAAGAAAAATCCCAAAAACAAAAATTAACCGCCTCTTTAAAACTGGTTTTTCTACTAACCGCCGGTAAGAAAGACGAAAAACCGCCACTAATAATCCCAAACCAATAATTGTTAAAAACCAAAGCAAATCGCGAAAATCTATCACTCCCCGGCTAAAACTTTCTAAATGAGTAAACCAAGAAAGTTGGGAAAAAATTTGATTTAAAGGATAAGGAACGGATAACAAAATGAATTCTGTGCCTAAAAAAAGCAAGGCAAAATTTCCTACTACTCCCAACAAAAAGGCGCCCAAAGCGTTATTAACTAACGAAGAAGCGGCTATTCCTACTGCCAGAAAACCTGCTCCCAAAAAAATTCCTCCTAAATATTGAGAAAAAATCTGTCCTAAATCTGGCCGAGAAAAAACCAATAAAGTAATCGGCAGTCCTAATGTTCCCCCCAAAATCACCAACCAAAACCACAAAATTCCCAAAAACTTACCGGTAACAATCTGCCATTCAGAAAGAGGGTGGGCAAAAAGAAGATTTGCAGTTCCCCGGCGTTGCTCCTCGGCTAAACTTCTCATTGTTAAAGCTGGCGCTAAAAAAAGCAAAAACCAAGGAAGTAAATCAAAAAAAGAGCGCAAATCCGCCTCATTTCTTACCAACGCCACCCTGAGCCAGAAAAAAATCACCAAAACCAAAAACGGAACCATCACCACATATCCCAATGCTTGATTAATAAATCCGAAGAATTCTTTTTTGGCAATTGCCAAAATCCGGGGCATATTTAATATATTTATCACCCAAAATTTTTTTCGTCAACCCCTTTTTTAATCTAAAACGCAAATAAAATAACTTTATTTTTTAATATTTTTCGTTTCTAAATCTAAAATCTTAACACTCCACTTTCTCTTTACTTAAAATTAAATTTCTGATAAAATATCCTATAATAAAATGAGTGAGAGAAAAGAGATTACAGGTCTAAATCTTTTTCAAATAATCCACGAAACGATTCAAGAAATGACAGTGTGGGGATTAAATAATTTTGTTCTCGAAGGACCACTAATAAATCAATCGGTGGAGCTTTCTTCTTTTCTTGCTTTGTTTCCTCAAAAAGAAGGCGATTTTGTTGGTGTTGCTATTGTTCCTGAAAAAAATCAGGAGGCTCTTTTTCAATTTTATCAAAAAATCTGTCGACTAAAAATTCCCGAAAGAGTAAAAAATTTAAAAATGAAAGATATCTCACCGTTAGCTCAAGCAATAACCTCAAATTGTGCTTCCAATTTTCGACCTTCTTTAATAATCGGAATAGGGAAAACTTCAATTTCTCAAGAAGAAGTAATTCTTCTTTTTTGCCCTTGGGGAATGCCACCAGAAAAGGCATTAGAACAAATTCAAAGTTATGCTTCTTCAAAAAGAGATGAAATAGCAAGTAAAAATAATTAAGTTTTTCTTAAAGCTAAAAATAAAAAATTTAGCTTGTCAACTGAGCAAAAACTTCCTCAATTGCTCGTCCGCGGGAAAACATTGTGAGTAAAACCCATTTTTTGGCTACCGCGGTTTTAAAAATTTCCTCACGAAGGTCCTTTTTTCCTTCAACCTCTAAAAGATAATAATCTTTCCTTAATTCTTCTACCCGCAAAACCCCGGGAATTTTTACTAATCCCTCTTTTACCCCCTTTCCGTGAATTTCCACTTCCAACAAATTTACTCCTCCTCCCATTCTTTTTAATTCCTCCACTTTTCCATCCGCCACTAATTTTCCTTTATTAATAATAATCATCCGGTCGACCATTTTTTCCAATTCTGCTAAAACATGAGAAGAAATAATCACTGTCCGATCTTTCCCTAAACTTTTAATTAATCCGGAAATTTCCCGGCGTTGATTAGGATCCAAACCCTCGGTTGGTTCATCCAAAAGTAAAATTTCCGGTTTAGTTAAAATTGCCTGGGCTAAACCTACCCGTTGACGAAAACCTTTAGATAGCTCCCCTACCGGCCGATAAAAAACTTCTTTTAATCCACAATTCTTAACCACAAAATCAACTGCCTTTTTTTGTTCTTCTTTTGTCAACCCCTTTACTTCTGCCCAAAAACGCAAATATTCTTCTACCAACATCTCTTCATACAAAGGATTATTTTCCGGCAAAAACCCAATTTTTTGTTTAAGAAGCAAGGAATTTTCCTCCAAATCTTCTTCATCAATTAAAACTTTTCCTTCTGAAGGGGGTAAAACGCCGGCTAAAATATTTAAAGTAGTCGTTTTTCCTGCGGCATTTGGTCCCAACAAACCCACAATCTCTCCCCGCCCAATTTTAAAAGAAAGACCATCAAGCGCTTTTACCTGCCCAAATCTTTTTTTCAACCCCTTTACTTCAATCATAATTTAAAAAATAAGAAAAAAAGAAATTTTTGTCAAGAGAAAATCTGTTTATTTAAATTTTAATAAGCCGTAGTTAAAACGCGATGGTGAGGTTTAGAATCTTTCAACAATTGAGCCGCTTTCCACAAAACATTATCTACTTTTGCGGGAATTAAATCAGCCAAAAAAGCAATTATTTCTCCTGCCCAAATAGTCGAAGCGCGAATTTCTAATTCTTCTTTTCTTCCCGACTGAAGAATTTGATAACTATCTATTTTCTTTTCCAATAAAGGAGAATACTCTAACACCCCTAATGCTCTTAGTATTTGAGGAACTTTATAATCCGCAAAAAGAGTAAGTTCTTCAAGCTTTTTTATTCTTAAAGAAGGTAAAAAACTCAAATCATAAGTAAATATTTGTGCTCGTTTATAAAAATTAACTCTTTCTCCACTCCAAAAAGAAAAGTCTTCAAAAGAAGGAAACTCTTCAATAATTTTTAAAGCAATTTTTCCTGCTTCTAATGGTAATTTAGCTAATAGATTATAAATATTCCCTTGATACTTTTTTTCAAGAGTTTCTCCTACTTGATTTAAAATCTTTACCCTTTCCTTTAAAAGAGGAATTTCCTTATTATTACTACTGCGAAAAATATATTTTGCTTCTTTATAACTAAGATTTTTAAGATAAGAAGCATCAAGAATGGGAAAATCTTCTTTTATTGCTCTTTGAAAGCAAGCTACTAACGCAAACCAACCATTGGAAATAAAATTACCCCTTGGATATTCTACTGTCCATTTTTCTTCATTTTTTCCTGCCCAGAAACAAAAATTTATTGAGTCCAAAATAAAAATCAATTGAGGAGTGGGATTAGAATCACCAAATTGATCTGAAGTAAGAGTATCATTTCTCCTAATTTTTTCTTTAATAAACTCAACTACCCTTTTTAAATTTTTTAAATTAATCTTTACCAATTTACTATTTTTTAATACTTTAAAAGTGCTTCTTCTCACTCCTAAAGGATCGGGAGAATTTTGAAGAATTTTGTCAATAATTTTTATTTCATCTTCATTCATTTTTATCCTTTATTAAAATTTTTTTGATTCTTTTAAAAATTTAATATCCAGCCCAACCATTTACTATATACTCTTGAATCTTTCGAGAAAGAACTAAAAGAGAAAAACTTAAATTTTTTAATGAAGTATTTATTTCAACTCCCCAGTAAATTCCCAAAAATGAATAAGGAGTGGGAAAAATATCAATTTCTCTTCCTTCGTCATCTTTAATTATACCGATTACTTTTTCTTTTAAAGGATTACCAAAGGGAATCAAAAGAATTCCTAATGTTTCTCTTTCTAAAAAAGGAGCTTTCATTATCACTTCATTACCAGAAAAGAAAAAATTCCCTCCGACAACTTTTATTTCTCTATATCCCTCTTTAGGAAAGTCATTATTAACTATCCCTCGAAGAGAAGAAATTATTCTAATAATTTCTTCTTCTAAAAAAATTTTTTCGGGAGGAAGAGGAACAGTTAACTTACATTCTTCTTCATTCCACCGTAAATTAGCAACCAATGTCTTTCCTCCAAAAAAGCCACGAATTTTTCTCCCACTAATTACTTGAAATCCTTCGCTATCTGGCGACTTCCCACTATCATCCTTAGGAAACTTTCCATTTAATCCATTTTTAAGTAATTTTTCTGCTACTTTACTTCCTGCTCCCGCTAATACTTCCAAAGGAAGCCCTCTTTCTATTTCGGGAATTTTATTCATTATATTTTAAAATTTTACCATATTTTTTCCCTTTTTTTATTTTGCTATAATTTTTTTAGTGAAAGAGGCACTTTTATATACCAAGCTTCCGAGAAAAAATGTCCGCTGTGGAGTTTGTCAGCGAAGATGTGTAATCTCTAACGGAAAAATCGGCTACTGTCGCACCCGCCTTAATAAAAATGGCAAACTTTATACCACTATTTATGGTGTTATTTCTTCTTTAAACAACGACCCCATTGAAAAAAAACCGGTTTTTCATTTTGCTCCCGGAACTTTTTGCTTATCCGCCGGCACTTTTGGTTGTAATTTTAGATGTTTGTTTTGTCAAAATTGGGAAATTTCTTGGGCAGATGGCGTTGAAGAAGGGCAATATGGGCAAAAAATTAGTCCTGAAGAATTAATTAAATTAGCAGAAGAATATCATTCTGCCGGGATTGCCATTACCTATAATGAACCAGCAATTTGGCTAGAATACTCTTTAGATGTTTTTAAATTAACCCGTAACACAAAACCCGCAACTCGTAACCGACTATACACTGTGTGGGTAACCAATGGCTATGCCACTCCCGAAGCAATTGATTTAATAGCTCCGTATTTAGATGTTTATCGAGTTGATCTAAAGTCTTTTGATGACCATTTTTATCAAAAATTAATCAATGTTCCTTCGGCTACTCCCATTTTTGAAACTACCGCCTATGTTAAAAAAAAGTACCCAAAAATTCATATTGAGTGCGTAACAAATATTATTCCTGAATGGAATGATGACCCAAAAATGCTTAAAAAAATTGCCTCCTGGATTGTTAAAAATTTAGGTCCCAAAACCCCCTGGCATGTTACCCGATTTTTTCCTTACGCTAAATTAACTAACGTTCCCCCCACCCCTCCCCAAACTTTATTTAAAGCAAGAGAAATTGGTTTGAAGGAAGGATTAGAGTTCGTTTATATTGGCAACCTTAAAGTCGATAAAGAAGATGATACTTTTTGTCCAAAATGTGGTAGTTTAGTAATTCAGCGGCAGGGATATTATACTCAAATTTTAGGATTAAATAAGCAGGGAAAATGTTTAAAATGTGGGGAGTTTTTAAATATTCAATTCCCTCTTGACAATGATTTAAAAAAATAATTAAACTAAGATATATAAATGGTTAAGAATCAAAAAATAATTTTAATTCTTGCAGGACTTATTTTATTAATAGTTTTAGTTAGTGGATTTTTTTACTTTAAAAGCAAAAAAGAGAATCTTCCATCAGCCCCATCCTCACAAACTCCAATAGTTAATCCCACCACTATTCCCACTCTCACTGAAGAACAAAAAGAAATCATTGCCAATATTACTACTCATACCGTAAAAATTGAAAATGGAAAATTAAATCCGGAAACAATTACTATTAAAGTTCATGATCAAGTATCTTGGGTAAATAACGATAAAGAAGTCTACCAAATAAAAGGAGAGGATTGGGGAAATGTTCCTATTAATCCAGGAGAAAATTTTACCCAAGCATTTGATAAACCAGGAACTTTCTCTTATACCTGCGCTCTTCATCCTCAAATAAAAGGTACAGTAATCGTAAAGGAGTAAAAAAGAGTAACTTTTAAAATTAAAAAATGGAAAAAAGAAAACGAAACCAAATTTTTTTAATTTTATTAACCTCATTTCTTTTTTTCTCCCTTTTCTTTTCTTTAAAACTTATTAAATCACCAGTAAAATTAGAGAAAAAAGCAGAAGAAACTCCTCCTTCAAGTTTTCCTATTGTTCAAAAATTTACTCCTCCCCCTATTAATCATGTTTATCAAATAATTGCCCACGGATTTCATAATTTTATCGGTAATACCAAAAATAGTTTAAGAATTGGGATAAATGGAGGAATATACGATCCTACCTTTATTAGTTTTGTTAACCAAAAAATTTGTGATATTAGTAATGGCCTTGAAGGAGAAGAATCATTACCTTGTAATGTTAAACAGGAAGGTGGGATTCAAATTGTACGTCTTTCAGGACAAGTAGGTTTAGTAGTTGCTGATTGTCCCCCTCCTCCTACCTCATCTGTTACCCCTACACCTACACCTATAACGTGTGATTGTAATTTTGGAAGAAATTTTGAAACAATAAACGGAAAATTAATCGCTAAATACCCAAATAGAAGAACTACCTGGGATAAGTGGATTAATTTAATTAAACAAATCAGAGAACAAACTAACGCTGATATTTTTGTTTCAATTGATTTTCCTGAGCCGTGTGAAAGTAATACCTCAACCACTCCAATTACAGAAAATGATTTAAAATATTTCACCGCTTTAATAGAAACTGCTTTTATAAAACTGAGAGAAAATAATTTACCTACTAATTCAATAAAATATTGGAATCCTTTTAATGAACCTGGTGTAGGGAGATTAAATCAAGTAGCTAGTGACGGACAATATCTTATTTCTATTGCCACCCACAACACAGCAACAATTGTTAAGCAATATTGTCCTGATTGTAAAATTGTTCTTGGTGGCCCTCCTTCAATTCCTTTTGATTTTTGGAATCCCTCATCTAATGGTCAACGAAGAACAATGGAAAGCTTTTTTAGTAAGTTTTTTAACGAATTAAAATCAAAAAACACTCCATTTGAAGCTTTTGATTTACATTGGCATCATCAGTGTTTAACTTATCCGGAATTATTGAGTCATCATCGAATAGTGGATTATTTAAATTGGTATAAAAACCTCGCTATAAATGTTTTTGGAGCTAATGTTATCAACAATAAAGAATTTTTAATCTCAGAAAACAGTGAAATAGTATTAGAACAAGTTCCTGACTCCCGATGTTCTTCACCATCAGTAACTCCTACCCCTACTGCTACTCCAGTTATAAAAGATGTATGCGGAACTCCTATTACCCAACTTGTTCCTCAAAAAACTCAAGCCGAAGAATTAATTAAAAGACTTCTTATTGCCCTTGGAGGCGGAATCAAAAAAATTAGTTATAATTCAGCGTTAGTTGAAGATTTATATGGGGGCTCATGGTGCAATTATTGGAGTCATGTAGCAATTTTAGATTACAACGGCAACGAAAGGCTTTCTTTTAAAGGTTTAGAAATTTTGGCAGAAAAAATTTATGGAGCTACTAATATCCAGTGGAATAATTTTAACAGAAATCCTTCGGAAAACTTAGAAATAATTAGATTTTATTATGATAATGACAATCAAAATCCAGGAACTGTTGTCTTTTGGACAAGAGATGGTCAACCTGTGACTATTAATAATCCCCAATCATACTTAGGATTAGGAAACAATGAAAGTTATCTTCTTAATAATATCGAAAATAACCAGTGGAGAAAATCATTTATTAACAATTCTTCCTTAACCGCAAATTATTCTCCAATTTTTATTAGCAAAGCCATTAATTGTACTTCTTTAAACATTAATTTCACTTCTAACCAAAATTTTACTTTAGATCCAAACAATATTCCCACCTTAACTTTAACCAAAAATCAAAATCAACAAGTTAATTTAAATGTTTCTGTATCATCATCTGAAAGAAAAATTAGAAAAATTTCTTTAAGAATTAAAACCGCAAATAATCCCAATTGTGTTATTGACTCTAGCTCATTAGTAGCTACTTGGATTTCTCCTTCTTTGGTAAAAGAAATAAATGGAAGTTTAAACCTTAATATCTTAACTAGTAAGGAAGAAGGGGAATATTATCTTTTTCCCGTCGTAAGTGATGATGTAGTTGCATGCAGCGGTGACCCGAGCGCTAATTCGGTTAACTCTTTCTGCACTGCCAGAAGAGGAAAAATAGAAAATAAAATAATAAAAGTAAAAATTGTCTCTCCAACAGTCACACCTACTAATACTCCCACACCTACACCTACTAATACTCCCACTCCCACGCCTACTCCAACTAATACACCTACACCAACAGCTACGCCAACTACTTCACCAGGAACAACTTGTCCTCAGTGTCTTCCTCTTAATAAAATCTCTTATGAAGACAGCTTAAGAAGTGATGGAAAGTTTAATAAGTATATTAGTTGGAATTACGCTGATTATGCTGATGGTTTTAAAATTTTCCTCTGTTCTACTACTCAAGATGTTTGTTCTCCTCAATATTTAACTTCGGTAGACAATATGACATTTTTTTATGTTGCCAACAACAATAATCAGGGATTTGCTCCGGGAACTAAAGTTTTTTTTGAAATTCGTCCTTTTAAAAACGGTTGTCAAGAGTTAGATTGTGAGGATATTCTTAATAATTTCCCTACTAGCGCTCCCACACCTACTCCTTCCCCCATTCCTTCTTATCTTACCCTAGAATTTACTAACGGTACGGTAGAAAGAGAAGTCCAAACTTATTACCAAGATAGCTGGTATTTTGGAGGAAATCAACTTATCAAAATTCCTCAAGGTTATAGCGGAACGATAGTTAAAATTGCCGTTCAAGTTAATCATTATGGTGATAATGTCTTAACCGTTAAATTTACAGAAAAAACCGCTACCACTAAAAATTACAATCCTCAGGAAAGAACAACTACTGTTTTAGGAACCAAAACTAATCGTTGGGTAGAATTTGAATTTAATTATCCAGT